>NZ_DASWPE010000083.1:0-22509 GCF_036404135.1 Rhodopseudomonas sp.
CCGCATGCGCAGCACGCGTTCTTCGCGCGGCGTCAGCGACGCCAAGACGCGCGTGGTGGTCTCGCGCAAGTTGCTTTGAATCGCGGCGTCGATCGGCAGGATCGCGTTCTTGTCCTCGATGAAATCGCCGAGATGCGAATCTTCCTAGTCACCGACCGGGGTTTCCAGCGACAGCGGCTCTTTCGCAATCTTCAGAACCTTGCGGACCTTCTCCAGCGGCATGCCGAGCTTTTCGGCCAATTCCTCCGGCGTCGGTTCGCGGCCGATTTCGTTCAGCATCTGCCGCGAGGTGCGCACGATCTTGTTGATGGTCTCGATCATGTGCACGGGAATACGAATCGTGCGGGCCTGGTCGGCGATCGAGCGGGTGATCGCCTGCCGGATCCACCAGGTGGCATAGGTCGAGAACTTGTAGCCGCGGCGATATTCGAACTTATCGACCGCCTTCATGAGACCAATGTTGCCCTCTTGAATGAGATCGAGGAATTGCAGGCCGCGGTTGGTGTATTTTTTGGCGATCGAAATCACCAGGCGAAGGTTGGCCTCGACCATTTCCTTCTTGGCCTGGCGCGCCTCGCGCTCGCCCTTCTGCACGCCGTGCACGATCTTGCGGAATTCGCCGATCTCGAGCCCCGTCAAAGCCGCCAGCGACTGGATTTCGCCGCGCAGTTCCTTGATGCGGTCCTTTTCGTGGGCGACGAAGTTCTTCCAGCCCTTGGCCGAGAGTTTCGACACCCGGTTGAGCCAGCGCGGATCGAGTTCGGAGCCCTGATAATTGCGCAGGAAATCCTCGCGGGCGACGCCGTGGCTGTCGCCGAGCCGCAGCAGGCGGCCCTCGAACGACACCAGCTTCTTGTTGATGTCGTAGAGCTGCTCGACCAAGGAATCGATGCGCGCCTGATTCAGCCGCAGCGACTTCACCTCGACGATGATCTCGTCCTTCAGCTTCTTGTATTTGCGCTCCTGCGCCGGCGACAGCGTCTCGTTCTGCAGCTGGTTGGAGATGTCCTGTTCTTGGAGACGCCGCAGCTTCTTGTAGTTCTCGGCGATCTTGTCGAAGGTCTCGACCACCTTCGGCTTCAGCTCGGCCTCGATGGCGGCGAGCGACATCTGGTTTTCGAACTCGTCGTCGTCCATGTCGCCTTCGGCGGCGGCCTCCGCACCGTCCTTGGCCTCGTCGGCCGGCGCCGCGGCCGCGGCGCGCGACGGTGCGGCGCGGAACGGGGTCGCCGAGGGCGGCGCGGCGGGCGGCGCAGCGACGGCTTCGGCGCCGTCGGCGGCCTCGCCGTCGGCGGCGACGGGGGGCGCGATCAGCGCCGGGTTCATGTTGTTCTTGGCGTCCGGACCGGCATAGGTCGCTTCCAGATCGATGATGTCGCGCAGGAAGATCTTTCCTTCGTTCAATTCATCGCGCCAGATGATGATGGCCTGGAACGTCAGCGGGCTTTCGCAGAGTCCGGCGATCATCGCCTCGCGGCCGGCCTCGATCCGCTTGGCGATGGCGATTTCGCCCTCGCGCGACAACAGCTCGACGGTGCCCATTTCGCGCAAGTACATGCGCACGGGGTCGTCGGTGCGCTCTCCGGGCTCGGACTTCTTGGTCTCGGTGACGGCTTTCGCGGTGACCTCGACCAGTTCGTTGTCGGGCTCTTCCTCGGCCTCTTCCTTGGCCTCGTCCTCGTCGTTGTCGGCGTCGTCGGCTTCCGAGACGTTGATGCCCATGTCGGAGAGCATCGACATGATGTCCTCGATCTGCTCGGGCGAGGTGGTGTCGGAGGGCAGCACTTCATTGAGCTGATCGAAGGTGACGAAGCCGCGCTTCTTGGCCTGCTTGATCATCTTCTTGACGGCTGCATCGGAGAGGTCGAGCAACGGCGACGGCGCGTCAGGAGCATCCTTCTCCGGCGCGTCGACGACCTTGTCGTCCTTGGTGTCCTTGGTCTGCAGCGTCTTTGCCTTGGTGGCCATTCAATGCTCCTGAAACGCGCTCACGCCGGGGGCGTCGCCCACCCCGCTATGAATTACTATCCGTCTCGACGCGGAAAGGGCGGCGCCCGACCGCGCCACCCGAAATCAATCTCGCCGGTTTCGCACGTTGAGAAATTTCCCGCCGTTCGCCGGTCCTCATCTAGCCGGAAGATGTTTAACTCTCGATTAACCCTGTTTCTGCAGCCAAATCCCGGATTTGGCGAGTCATTTTCCGGTTCCGGCGGCCGCCGCCGGATTCCGTTCGAATCATACGCTGCGCTGGAACCGGCCGGAGGACTCGCCGAAACCTTCGATCAGCGCCTCGGTGCCGTCGACCTCCGCGAGCCGAGCCTTGACGTCGCGCAGCCAACCGAAATTCGCCTCGCTCTGCTGGTCGCCCAAGGCCAGCTCGGCATCTTTCAATTCCCTAAGTAATGAGTGCCACTGCCGATGCAAGGCAACCAATTGATGCCACGTCGAAAGAACGTCTTCCGGCGCCGCGCCGGGACCGGCCGCCCACACATCGTTGGTCGTGATCGCTCGCTCAACGCGTTGAAGTTGCTCTGATAATCCAGCCGCTGCGAGATCTTCGCGGAGTTTGGCGCTGGGTTCGCCGGGCGCGGCGGTATGGTGATGATCATTGGCGAAGGCTGCTATGATACCGGCGCGCAGCCGGTGCGCCTCCGGATGCGCCAATTCCAGCGCCGCCACCTGTTCCAGCCGGTCGTGCAGCAGCCAGGGATGATTGAGTAGGGTTAACAGAATCAGCGCCTCGCGCCGCGAGATCGCGCTGCGCTGGCCGCGCATGATCGGGCTGGAGGCGAGCTCCGGACTGGCCACCTGATAGGGCATCCGGTTGATGGTCTGACTGCCGGCCGAGACCGCGCCACGGCCGCCGCGCGGCGGCATCCGCCCGGCGGCGCCGGGGGTAAAAGCAGAACGCTGGGCAAAGCCGCGACCTGATTCGCCGCCGAAGCCGGAGCCGCTGCGCGGGCCATTGCGGCCGTAACCGGCGCGGCCGCCGAAGCCGCCCTGCGGCGCAAAGGCTGAGCGCAGCCGCTCCGCCATGTCCTGGCGATAATAGCGCCGCAGCACCTCGTCGCGGATGCCGTTGGTGAGCTCGTTGATCCGCGCTTCCAGTGCTGCGCGGCGCTCCGGGGTGGCGAAGCTGCCGCTCTGGATCTCGCGGGTCCACAACACATCGGCGAGGCCGCGCGCCGAACCGATCACCTCCTCGATCGCGGCGCGGCCGCCGGAGCGCGCCAGATCGTCGGGGTCCTGGCCTTCCGGCAACAGCGCAAAGCGCAGGCTCTTGCCGGGGGCGAGCTGCGGCAGCGCCAGATCGGCGGCGCGCCACGCCGCCTTCTGCCCGGCCTTGTCGCCGTCGAAACACAGGACCGGCTCGTCGGCCATCTTCCAGAGGAGCTGCAGCTGGTTCTCGGTCAGCGCAGTGCCGAGCGGCGCCACGGTGGCGGCATAGCCGGCGCCGACCATGGCGATGACGTCGACATAGCCTTCGACCACGATCAGCGGCGCGCCGTCATGCGCGGCGGCACGCGCCACCGCGAGATTGTAGAGATTGTCGCCCTTGTGAAACAGCGGGGTTTCCGGCGAATTCAGGTACTTCGCCGGGACGTCCTTTTCCAGCGCGCGGCCGCCGAACGCGATCACCCGGCCGCGGACGTCGGTGATCGGAAACATCACCCGGTCGCGAAACCGATCGAACGGCACCGGAATGTCCTCGCCGGCGATCAAAAGCCCGGCCTCGACCATGTCCTCGACCGGCACGCCGAGCTTGCCCAGATGCTCCTTCAGCGTGAAGCGCTCGCCGGGCGCGTAACCGAGGCGGAATTTCAATTGCGTCGCCGGCGACATCGCGCGATCGGCGAGATAACCGCGGGCGCGAGCACCCAATCGCGACGCCAAGGTATCGGCGAAGAATTTCGCCGCAAGGTCCATCACGTCGTACAGCGATTTGCGGCGGCTCTCCTGCCGTGCGGCGTCGGGCGTCACCGCCGGCAGCGGCACGCCTGCCATCTGCGCCAGCCGTTCCACCGCCTCGGCGAAGCCGCAGCCGTCGGTCTCCATCACGAAGCTGATGATGTCGCCGTGCTTGCCGGACGAGAAGTCGTGATAGAAGCCCTTCTGGTCGTTGACGGTGAACGACGGCGACTTCTCCTGTTGAAAGGGCGACAGCCCCTTCCATTCCCGCCCCGCTTTCTTCAATTTCACGCGGCGGCCCACCACTTCCGAAACCGGAAGCCGGGCGCGCAGTTCGTCGAGAAATTGCGGGGTGAAGCGCATCAGATTTTTATCGGCTCGCAGGATGTGGCGGGCTCATGCCAACCGATCATGGATATAGGGTTTGGCGCTGAGAAAGCGAGAATAACGAGCCCGCGAGGCCGTTTTGCGACTTATTCACAGGGCTGACCGCCGCCACATCGTCACGCTCCACCGTCATCAACCGCGACTTTCCGCTGTCGTCGTAGCCGCGCTCGCTCGGCGCAGGACGACACCCAGCGATGTCCTCCTCATCGAATACGCGTTCGACGATTGCGTAAGGTGGCCCCTCGTACCAGCGCGGATCGTGATCGAGATCGAGCCGGATGGCGGCAATGGTGCGGGTGCCGACGTCGGTGCAGCGCCAACGCCCCGTCTCGGTGAGAAATTCAAGACCGATCGTAAAGTCCGAATGCTCCATCTCATCATCCATGGCGTGTGCCGACGTTGCAATTACTGCACCGAGCTCCGCCCGACCTGATCCGGGACAGCAAACCTCGGCGGCAGGTTCGGTTTGCCTTTGAGCAACATTATCTCGGGCGTGACGGATCGTCAGCTACGGTGTTGGTTAAGGATTTTGCCGCTGTTACCCCGCCATCGCGCTGCATGGCAGCGTTGCGCCTTGCCGCGCGGCGTTGCGGCCCCATATCGGGACTCCCCGCCCTCGCAGTTCCTCACATGCCGCATCCCGCCCCCTCCCCGAACGACGGTCCCGGCCCATGGCTGGTGCTGGCGCTGGCGATCGCCTCCGGCGTCACCGTCGCCAATATCTATTACGCCCAGCCTTTGATCGGGCCGATCAGCCAATCCTTCGGGCTGTCGCTGTCGGCCGCCGGGCTGATCGTCACCATGCTGCAGCTCGGCTACATGCTGGGGCTGATCTTTCTGGCCCCGCTCGGCGACCTGATCGAGAACAAGCGGCTGATCCTGATCACGCTCGGCGGCGTCGCCGTTAGCCTGCTGATGTCGGTCGCCGCCCCCAATGCGGCGCTGTTCATCGCGGCGTCGCTGCTGCTCGGCTTCACCGCGGTCGGCACCCAGATGATCGTGCCGGTCGCCGCCAACCTGTCGCCCGACCACAAGCGGGGCCAAATCGTCGGCACGGTGATGAGCGGGCTGTTGTTCGGCATCCTGCTGGCGCGGCCGTTGTCGACGCTGATCGCCGGCGAACTCGGCTGGCGCGGCATGTACCTGATCTCGGCGGCGGCGATGGCCGTGGTGATCGTGCTGATGGCGGTGGCGCTGCCGCGCCGCCGGCCACGGCAAAGCCTGGGCTACTGGCAGCTGATCGGCTCGCTGGGGCGGCTGTTGCTGAGCACCCCGGTACTGCAACGCCGCGCCGCCTATCAGGCGCTGCTGTTCGCCGATTTCAGCCTGTTCTGGACCTCGTCGCCGCTATTGCTGCAGGCGCCGCCGCTGTCGCTCGGCCACATCGCGCTGTCGGCATTTCTATTGAGCGGCGTCGCCGGTGCCTTCATCGCACCCTTGGCCGGGCGGCTCGCCGACCACGGCCATAGCCGCGCGCTGACCGGCGCCGCGATGGCCGCCGTGGCGCTGAGCTTCGTACTGATGGGGCTCGGCGGCGCCGGCTCGCTCGCCGCGATGGTGGTCGCCGGCATCGTGCTCGACGCCGGCACCCAGGCCAATCTGGTCGCCGGGCAACGCGCAATCTACGCGCTGCCGGCCGAGTTCCGCAGCCGGCTCAATGCGCTGTTTCTGGCGCTGTTGTTCTTCGGCGGCGCGCTCGGCTCGGCGCTGAGCGGCTTTGCGGTGAGCCTGGGCGGCGCGACGCTGGTCAGCGCGATCGGGTTTAGTATCGCGCTGATTGCACTGTTGCTGTTTGCCACCGAATTTCGGCGCCGCTCTGCCAAGTGAGGCGACGGCTGCCTGCGGGCCATTACGGGCCCCGCAATGATACGGAGCCCCGAGAGCCCGCATCGCAACTAAACGTCAACGCAACCGCCGTATGCCCGGCAGATGACGTCAACCAGAGGAGCGATGGCAATGATCTGTGATCGGTGCAATGGGGCCATGACGCTCACCGGCGTCGAAAGCTTCGACGCGGTTTACGAAATCCGCTCATGGGCCTGTCCCGCCTGCGACCGCAAGCGCGATCTGGCGCTGCCTGGCGTCGAGCGGCACGCCGGGGCGCGCAATTGCGGGCTGATCAACCCGGCCGAATTCGACGCGCCAGCGGTGCTCTCGGTCGCCGCCTGACCCGCAATCAGGCCGGCACCACTTCGTCGGTGACGACGACGAATTTGACCAGGTCCATGCGGCCGAAACTGGTGGTCAGCGCGACGTCGGCGGCGTCGCGGCCGGTCGCCATCAGAATGCGGCCGATCCGCGGATGGTTGTGGCGGGCGTCGAAAGTGTGCCACTGCCCCGACAGATAGGCCTGGAACCAGCCGGAGAAATCCATCGGCGCGGGATCGCGCGGCACGCCGATGTCGCCGAGATAGCCGGTGCAATAGCGCGCCGGGATGTTCATGCAGCGGCAGAACGTCAGCGCCAGATGCGCGAAGTCGCGACACACCCCGGCGCGCTCCTGATAGACGTCGTGCGCCGATTTCATGTGATGGGCGTGCTGATAGCCGAAGGTGACGTGGTTGTGCACGAATTCGGTGATCGCCGCGACCCGCGCGAAGCCGGGCTCAGTATTGCCGAACAGCGACCAGGCGATGTCGGTGAGCTTGTCGGTCTCGCAATAGCGGCTCGGCATCAGGTAGAGCAGCAACTCGTCGGGCAATTGTTCGATCGGCACCTGCTGCGCGGTCGGCACCATCACGTCGGGCAGACCGGAATCCCGCACCAGCGCCGAGCCGTAGAACGTCACGCCGCCCGCCGGCGCCACCAGCCGGCCGCAGACATTGCCGAAGCTGTCGCGATAGAAACCGATCGGCACGTTCGGTTCGGTGACGATGGTTTCGGTGCCGACGATGTCGGAAAATCGCGACGGGTGAATGCTGAGCATGATCACCATCGGCGTCGGATTGATCGCCGCATAGCTGATTTCGTAGCCGACCTTGATTTCCATGGCTACTCCCTGTCCGCCTCGCCGGCCGAGACCACGCGGATGGTGACGTCCATGCCGATGAACTCGTCGGCGGCGCCGAGATAGCTGCCGTGCAGCGGGATCGCCTGGCTGGGATCGCGCGCCACCGCGACGCGTACCAGATCGCGGCTGCCGACGATGCCGTTGGTAGGATCGAATTCGATCCAGCCGGCGCTCGGCAGATAGACCTGCACCCAGGCGTGGGTGGCGCCGCCGCCGACATAGCCGTGCTCGCGATCGCCATGCACGAACAGATAGCCGGAGACGAAGCGCGCGGCGATGCCGAGCCGTCGCAGCGCCTCGATCATCAAAAGCGCGAAGTCGCGGCAGGTGCCGGAGCCGGTCTGCAAGGTATCGAGCGGATGCTGGGTGCCGCGCTCGTGGCGCTTGCGATAGCTGAAGCTGGCGCGGATGCCGTGAGTCATCTCGCTGAGGATCTTGAAGGTCGGCGTCGGCCCCTCTACGTCGAGATAATTCCGCGCCCAGGCCGACAGTTCGCCGTCGGGATCGCCGTATTGCGGCCGGACGAATTGCACCAGGTCGGGAAACTCGTCGTCGTCGTAGCGGAACGGATAGAAATAGGCGGCGTCGTCCGGGGTCAGCGCGAACTCCTCGGTCGGCGCGTGTTCGACGGTGGCGACCGAGTTGACGGTCAGCGTGGTGGCGCGCTCGTCGAAGGTGGCAATCGCCACGCTGTTGCCGAACACGTCGTGGATCCAGCGCAGCGCCATCGGCGGCGGCGAAATGTCCAATTGTCCGGTCAGCACCCGCAGATCATGGCCGTCGCGCGGCCGTAGCATGATGCGATGCTCGCCGAACGCCACCGGCTGCGAATAGCGATATTCCGTCTTGTGATGAATGGTCAGCAGCGGCATCTTTGAAGCAATCATCTCGTGACTTTATGCTCTCAAATCTGTACCGATGCCTGCTCAATCGCAAGTCGATCTGCTGCTTCGATAAGCATGAATGACCCATGATGCAGGACAATGCGGGTATGTCAGTTCTACGTTTCGGAACCGCGGATGTTCCGGTGATCGAGAAAAATCCGCACGGCCGCTCGCCGTTTCTCCTGACCTGCGATCACTACGGTCGCGCGATCCCGCCGCAGCTCGACAATCTCGGCGTCGAGGCCAGCGAACTCGAGCGCCACATCGCCTGGGACATCGGCATCGCCGGCGTCGCCGAGCAGCTGTCGGCGGCGCTCGACGCGCATCTGGTGGCGCAGCGCTACTCGCGTCTGGTGATCGACTGCAACCGGCCGCCACGCGCGGCGAGTTCAATCCCGCTGGTCAGCGAAGCCACCTTCATCCCCGGCAATCAGGGATTGACGCAGGACCAGGCCGCGGAGCGACGGCGGTTGATCTTCGATCCCTATCACCAGCGGATCGGTGAGGTGATCGACGCAAGGATCGCCGCAGGCGTCGCCACCGTGCTGGTGTCGCTGCACTCCTTCACGCCGAGCTATGCCGGCATCGCCCGGCCCTGGCATATCGGCACGCTGTACCATCGCGACACCGTGCTGCCGCCGTTGCTGTTGAGGGCGCTGCGCGAAGACGCCGAGCTTGTGGTCGGGGACAACGAGCCTTACGGCGTCGACGACGACACCGACTACACCATTCCGGTGCATGGCGAGCAGCGCGGCCTGATCAACAGCGGCATCGAGATCCGTCAGGATCTGATCGAGGCCGCGCCCGGACAGCAGCAATGGGCGGAGCGGCTGGCGCGCGCCTTCACCGCGATCGAAGCCGCGCTGCACGCGCGGGGGCTGGTCGGATAGTAAGAGGCCGTCATTCCGGGGCGCGCGCAGCGACAACTGCGAGCGAACCCGAAATCTCGCGGCGGGGACGCGCCGCGCATTTTTCAGTTGATCGACGCGGTCATCCCCCAACGCTGTCATTCCGGGGCGCGCGCAGCGATAGCTGAACCCGGAATCTCGCAACTCGTGGCGGAATCGCGCCAGCGGCAGATTCCGGGTTCGCTCGTTCTTACGAACTCGCGCCCCGGAATGACGGCGTCGTCAGTGATCAGCGCCGCCGATTCACCCTTGATGTTGGATTAGAACCGATTCACCGCGCCCGCGACAGCGCCAGCCACAGCCCGCCGCCGATCATGAAGCCGCCGGAGATCCGCGACATCAACCTGGTGCGCCGCGCCGAGAAGAAGCGCCGCGCCCGCCCGGCCAGCACGGCGTAGAGCCCGTCGGTGACCCCGGCGATCACCATGAAGGTGGCCCCCAGCAGCGCCACCTGCGGCACGTGATCCTTGTTCATGTCGACGAATTGCGGAATGAAGGCGCCGAAGAACACCAGCACCTTCGGATTGCTGAGCAGCACCACCAGGCCCTGCAGGAAGAAGCCGCCGCGTGGCGGCGGCGGCGGGGTGTCGGCATCGAGCGCATGCCCGGGCGCGCGGAGCAGCGCGATGCCGAGCCAGATCAGATAGCCGGCGCCGGCCAGCCGCACCCAATCGAACCAATAGCCCATGGTCGCCATCAGCGAGGTCAGCCCGACCGCGAGAATGCCGATCACGATGGCGAAGCCGAGCTGCGCGCCGGCGATATTGGTCAGCGCCGGCCTTGTGCCGTGGCGCAGCCCGTTGGCGATCACCAGCGTCACCATCGGTCCGGGCAACAGCGCCAGCGCGACGCAGGCGGCGACAAAGGCGAGATAGACGTGCAGCGACATCGGAGGACTCGGGTGCGGGATTGCTGCCGCGATTATGCAATGCCGCGGCTCGGAAGCAAACCGCGGATTGCGCAGGGCGCCGCCGGTGATTTACGTCACGCCGAGCCGCTGGAGCGACCGGGCTCCGCCGCCGCGCGCGGCGCGGTCTCTGCCGGCCGGGTCATCGCGATCACCCGTCCGCTCTGGCCAGCTGCGACCTCGCGCGCGACGAGATCCGGCGCCTGTTCCGGCGCGATCGCGGCGGCCTCGGGCTCGACGATGCGGCGATACAGGTGCCAGGTGGCATGGCCGAGCACCGGCAGCGTCACCAATAGCCCGAGGAAATACGGCAGCGCCGAGATCGCCAGCAGCAGCACGATAGTCGCGGCCCAGCCGATCATCGGGCCGGGGCTGGTCACCACCGCGCGTACGCTGGTGACCATCGCGGTGACGAAATCGACGTCGCGCTCGAGCAACAGCGGGAACGACACCACGGTGAGCGAGAACAGCACCAGCGCCAAAGCGGCGCCGACGCAATTGCCGATCGCCAGGAACAGCAGCCCCTCATTGGTGGTCAGCAGCACGGTGAGGAATTCGCCGAAGCTGCCGAACGAGGCGTGCAGCCCGAGGATCAGCGCGATCAACAGCCGCACCTGGTACATCCAGACGATGAACATGAACAGCGTGACGAAGGCCATCCAGCCGACCTCGCCGCGACTGCGCACCGTCGACCAGATCGCCCGCATCGACAGCGGCTCGCCGGCCTCGCGGCGGCGGCTGACCTCGTAGAGCCCAACCGCGACGAACGGACCGATCAGCGCGAAGCCCGCGGCCAGCGGATAGGCCAGATAGACCAGGCCAAAGGCGGTGAGGCTGAGGGTGATGATGATGCCGCCGAGCGCGTAGATCGCGCCGAAGCCGAGGCCGTAGAGCGGCGCGGCCTGAAAGTCGCGCAAGCCCCGGTTCAACGCTTCTGCGACATCGGCGATCTTGATTCGCCGCACCACGGGATCAATCTTGCCGGAGATCGAGGGCATCGACTCCTCCCATTTGATTAGTTCTTATTTGTGGGCCGCGATTGTTCGCCGGGCGTCGCGCCGCGTCAATCGGCGTCTGATCGCAAGTCCGTGTTGTTGCGCTGCGGTGGCGAACGGCTGCAGGTCTGCGCGCTGATCAGGGCACCCCTCCCCTCTCCCCCGCGGTTCGCGGGGAGAGGTGAAGGAAAAGCGCCGCGCGCCGCGTCGCGCTCCACCTAGCCCGCGGTCAGCGCCGCCTTGACCAGGCCGCTGGCCTTGCCGAAATCCATCTGCCCGGCGTATTTCGCCTTCAAGGCGCCGATCACCTTGCCCATGTCCTTGATGCCGGCGGCGCCAGAGTCGGCGATGGTGGCGGCGATCGCCGCCTTGACCTCGTCCTCCGACATCTGCTGCGGCAGATAGGCGGAGATGATCGCGATCTCGTTGCGCTCCTGCTCGGCGAGCTCGGCGCGGCCACCCTTGTCGTAGAGCTCGACGGATTCCTGGCGCTGCTTGATCATCTTCTGCAGCACGCTGAGCAATTCGCCGTCGGTGAGCGGCGGCTTGCCATGGCCGCGCGCCTCGATGTCGGCGTTCTTGATGGTCGAATTGACCATCCGCAGCGTCGACAGCTTGCGCTCGTCCTTGGCCCGCATCGCGTCCTTGACCGCGTTGTTGATATTCTCGCGCAACATGAAAAACTCCTCTGCCCGCGCGTCCGGCGCGGTGTTGCGGGCTGATTTAGGCCCTCCGAGGAGGGGTGACAATCCGGTTGCGCCGCCGCTGCGGGGCAGGAAATCGCCGGGATTGCCGCCGTCCAGGGCAAATATCGCCGCCGGCGTGTGAATCCAGCTTTTCCGGCTTTGACGGGCGCTAGGCCTGCCACTATGTAATGGGCTCATGACAGCCTCAGAAACCAACCCAGCCTGGCCGGACCATAAACCGACCGCGCTCCTCGTGCTTGCCGACGGCACCGTGTTCGAGGGCTTCGGCCTCGGCGCGGAAGGCCACGCGGTCGGCGAAGTCTGCTTCAACACCGCGATGACCGGCTATGAGGAGATCCTTACCGATCCGTCCTATGCCGGGCAGTTGATCACCTTCACCTTCCCGCATATCGGCAATGTCGGCACCAACGACGACGACATCGAGACCGTCAACATGGCGGCGACGCCGGGCGCCCGCGGGGTGATCCTGCGCGCCGCGATCACCGATCCGTCGAATTACCGCTCCTCCCGACATCTCGACGCCTGGCTGAAGGCCCGCGGGATCATCGGGCTGTCCGGCATCGATACAAGGGCGCTGACCGCACTGATCCGTGGCAAGGGCATGCCCAATGCGGTGATCGCCCATGCCCGCAGCGGCGAGTTCGAACTGCACGCGCTGAAGGAAGAAGCCCGCGAATGGCCCGGCCTCGAGGGCATGGACCTGGTGCCGATGGTCACCTCCGGCCAGCGCTTCACCTGGGACGAGACGCCGTGGCTGTGGAACGAAGGCTTCGGCCGGCAGACCGCGCCTGAATTCAACGTCGTGGCGATCGACTACGGCATCAAGCGCAACATCCTGCGGCTGCTCGCCGGCGAAGGCTGCAAGGTCACCGTGGTGCCGGCGACCACCTCGTCGGAGGAGATTCTGGCGCTGAACCCAGACGGCGTATTCCTGTCGAACGGCCCCGGCGATCCGGCGGCGACCGGCGCCTATGCGGTGCCGGTGATCAAGGACGTGATCGCCTCAGGCGTGCCGACCTTCGGGATCTGCCTCGGCCACCAGATGCTCGGGCTGGCGCTCGGCGGCAAGACCGTGAAGATGCACCAAGGCCATCACGGCGCCAACCATCCGGTCAAGGACATCACCACCGGCAAGGTGGAAATCACCTCGATGAATCACGGCTTTGCGGTCGACAAGACCACTCTGCCGGGCAATGTGCAGCAGACCCACGTCTCGCTGTTCGACGACAGCAATTGCGGCATCGCGCTCGCCGACAAACCGGTGTTCTCGGTGCAGTACCACCCAGAGGCCTCGCCCGGCCCACGCGACTCGCATTATCTGTTCAAGCGCTTCGCCGAGCTGATGCGGGCGAAGAAAAGCGTGTAAGGCGGCTAGGGCATAAGCGCAGGGGTTTCGGCTGAGGCGCAGGCGGTTCGGCTGATCGTTCTGCGCATTGCTGACTCGTCATCCTGAGGAGCCCGGCGAAGCGCAGCGAAGCCGGGCGTCTCGAAGGATGACCGACCGAGTGCCTGCAGCGCATCCTTCGAGGCCGCGTGGACGGCGCTTCGCGTCGTCCACGCGGCGCCTCAGGATGACGCCGCGGATGTTAACGCGCAGAGCTGATCCCAGGAGCCGCTCCTCGCCAAATTTGCTGGCGCCGCGGCCAGACGCTTTGTATGATGACCGTCATCAAAAAAGCCCCGGGAGCACGCCATGGATGAGCGCACCAAAGCCGTCGCCTACGACGTCACGCCGAGCCACATCATGGCTGCGATGCCGGGTGTCGAGTTCGTCCGGGCGATGTTCGAGGGCCGGCTGCCGTCGCCGCCGATCATGCAGACCATCGAGCCGTTCGACTGCAGCGCCGAGCCGGGTGTCGTGGTGCTGCACAGCGTCCCGGGCTTCCGGCACTACAACCCGATCGGCTCGGTGCATGGCGGCTACGCCGCGACCTTGCTGGATTCGGCGATGGGGCTCGCGGTGCACAGCATGCTGCCGCCCGGCCAGGGCTATACCACGCTGGAATTCAAGGTCAGCTTCATCAAGGGCATGACCAGACACAGCGGCGCGGTCCGCACCGAGGGCCGCACCCTGAGCGTCGGCCGCCGCACCGCCACCGCGGAGGCCCGCATCACCGACGCCGAGGGTCGGATCTTGGCGCATGCCACCACGACATGCCTGGTGTTTCCGGTTCCGATGGGAACGCCGGGCAGCGCCTGAAGTTAATCTGAGCAGAACTGACCGGAGCCCAGATGAACGACACGCGCGACCACATCAAGCCGCAGACTTTCTACTTCGAGGACGATAGGCTGGTTCCAAACAGCGCGTTGCCGCTGGTGGTTTACAAGCGGGTGATCGACGTGACCCGCGCCGATCCGGCGCAGTCCGTCGAGGCGGTGCTGGAACGCAACGGCTGGGGCCAACGCTGGCGTGACGGCATCTACGATTTTCAGCACTATCACGCCACGGTGCACGAGGCGCTGGGCGTGGCGCGCGGCCATGCGCTGGTGCTGTTCGGTGGCGAGCGCGGCGAAGCGGTGCAACTCAGCGTCGGCGACGTTGCGGTGCTGCCGGCCGGCACTGGCCACAAATGCCTGTTCGCCAGCCATGATTTTCTGGTGGTGGGGGCGTATCCGCCGGGCGACGCGATGCAGGTGACGCGACCGACGCCGGACAACCGCCGCCGGGCGCTGCAGACCATTCCGCAGGTGCGGCTGCCGCCCTGCGATCCGGTGTTCGGCGAGAACGGCCCGCTGCTGCGGCTGTGGCGCTAAACCGGCGCACTCCCGACAATCTCACCAATCACGCTCGACCACGATCATCCTCGACCAAAACGCGTTGCGCGGCCGCGCCCGCTGCGACCACGCTTTGAAACAACGGCCACGCCTGAATGCTGCGATGCCCGGGCCGCGCCCGAGCATCGCAAAGGGGTCACGCCTGATGATTGTTGTTGTCGTTAGCTCAGGCTGAAGGACGGATCCCTACCCCTCGTTGCCGCCCTCCTGACGGCTGGCCTCGAACAGGAACCAGGTGCGGCGCTCAGTCTCATCGATGAAGTTTTCCAACAGGCTCGCGGTGGCGACATCCTCAAGCTCGTCGATGATCTTGTGCGCGCCGCGCATCGCTGCGGCGACCTTCTTGTTGTCGTTCATCAGCTCAATCAGCATCTGCTGCGGCGGCACGTAGCTGTCGTTGTTGTCCTGCAGGGTCTGCAACTTGGAAATGTGGCCGATCGAGCGCAGCGTGGTGCCACCGATCTTGCGCACCCGTTCCGCCAGCAGATCGGTGGTCGCCAACACCTGGTCGGACTGTTCGTCGAGCAGCAGATGATAGTCGCGGAAATGCCGGCCGCTGACGTGCCAGTGGAAATTCTTGGTCTTCAGGTACAGCGCGAAGGCGTCGGCGAGCAGTACGTTCAGCGTCGCGGAAATCTTGTCGACCGCCTGTTGCGGCAGGTCGGAGGGGGTGTCGAGCTCGGCGGCGACCTCGGATGCTTTGGATTTTGTCACGATTTACCTTCCTATTGACATGATACAGAACGGAACATTCGGCGGGCACGGCGAATCGCGCCGCGCACCCCACCGAGCTATTGCGTCAAATTTCGCAGAGCAAGCCGACGCTTTCACAAGCCTTCGAAACGCTCTAGACCTCAACGCGCCATAACCCCGCGAGTTCCGCGGATGGAACAAATATGGCGTGGTTTTTTGAACGGGCAAGCACGATGGACGATTGGATCGACTATTACGATTCCACGCATACGATCTACGTCAGCAAATTGCACCGCGACGTGCATTTCCGGCAGATCGCCGAGGACATCGCGGGATACATCCCCTCCTCCGAGGCCACCGTGCTGGATTATGCCTGCGGCGAGGCGCTGTCGGCGGGCCGGGTCGCCGACGCCTGCGCCCGGCTGATCCTGGCCGAGCCGGCGCCGGGGGTGCGCGGCCGGCTGATCGCCCGTTTCGCGCCCAACATCAAGATCCGGGTGCGCTCGCTCGACGACCTGCGGCACATGGACGAGCATTCCGTCGACCTCGCGGTGATGAATTCGGTGGCGCAATATATGACGGCGCAGGAGTTCGACACCGCGCTCATGGTGGTCGGCCGGTTGCTGAAACCCGGCGGGCGGCTGGTGGTCGGCGATATTTTGCGGCCCGATATCGGAATGGCGCAGGACGTCACCGCGCTGCTGCGCTTCGCGCTGGCGCACGGCTTTCTCGGCGACGCGCTATGGGGGCTGGCGCGCACTGCGCTGTCTGACTATCGCGAATTGCGCAGCAAGATCGGGCTGCAGCGCTATGGCGAGGCCGAGATGATCGGCAAGCTCACTGCCGCCGGCTTCGCCGCCTCCCGCGCGCCGAAGAATATCGGGCACAATCCGGCGCGAATAACGTTCGTGGCGACGAAGAAGAATTAGCGCGCGACCCGGTCGGGCTTCGCACTCATGCTGTTGCCGGGCCAGCGCCGCCGCTGTCCCGGCCGTTGCAAGACGATCAGTTGCAAGACGATCAGAAGATCTTGATCGCGTTCTGCAGCGTGATCCACACGCCCCAGGCCAGCGGAATGCCGACGAACGCCCAGAACGCCGCGGCGCGGGCATCAAAGCCGCCCTTGCCGATGCCGTGCGAGCCGCCGCTAGCCACCGTGGCGCCCTTGGCTTGCAGCGCCAGCACCTCTTCCGGCTTCATGAACCACTTGTCGGCGAGCGGCCGCACCAAGGCGTTGCAGATCAGTCCGAGCACCAGCATCCCGGCCAGGATGTACATGGTGAAGTCATAGACCTGCGCGCGCTCGACGCCGGCCGCGATCTGCGCTTCGCGGATGTAGTTCACCACCACCGGGCCGATGATGCCGGCGGTGGCCCAGGCGGTCAGCAGCCGGCCGTGGATCGCGCCGACGAACTGGGTGCCGAAGATGTCGGCGAGATAGGCCGGCACGGTGGCAAAGCCGCCGCCATACATCGACAGGATGATGCCAAAGGCCAGCACGAACAACGCCTTGCTGCCGATCGCCGCGAACGTCGGCACCGCGGCGTAGAGCGCGATGCCAAGCAGGAAGAACACGTAGTAGGTGTTCTTGCGGCCGATATGATCGGACAGCGAGGCCCAGAAGAATCGCCCTGCGATGTTGAACAGCGACAACAGCCCGGTGAAGCCCGCGGCGATCGCCGCGATCGCGGTTTTCTGCTCGACCGACAGCTGGTTGAAGCTCAAATCCGGCAATCCGATCAGCTTGCCGGCAAAAATCTCCTGCAGCATCGGCGAGGCCATGCCGATCACGCCGATGCCGGCCGAAACGTTGAGGCACAACACCGCCCAGATCATCCAGAACTGCCGGGTCTTATGCGCGTCGCGCAGATGCACCTGATGCGCGGTGATATAGGCGTTGGCCTTGTCCGGCGGGGTCCAGCCGTCGGGACGCCAGTTCGCAGGCGTAATCCGGTAGCTGAACGCGCCGATCATCATGAACACGAAATAGATCGCCGCCATCGCCAGGAAGGTCTGCCAGACCCCGACATCGGTCGGCGACTTGAAATAGTTCAAGAGCATGTTGGCGAGCGGGGCGCCGATCATCGCGCCGCCGCCGAAGCCCATGATCGCCATGCCGGTGGCCATGCCGCGGCGATCCGGAAACCAACGCACCAACGTCGACACCGGCGAGATGTAGCCGAGCCCCAGCCCGATGCCGCCGAGCACCCCGGAGCCGAGCCACAGCAGCCACAATTGATGGGTGAAGATGCCGATCGCGCCGAGCACCAGGCCGCCGCACCAGCACAGCGCTGAAACGAAGCCGGCCTTGCGCGGGCCGGAGCGCTCCAGCCAGCCGCCCCAGATCGCCGCGGACACCCCGAGCAGCACGAAGAACAGCGTGTACATCCAGCCCAGACTCGCCACCCGCCAGTCGCAACTGGTGGTGACCAGTTCCTGGAAGATGCTCATGTCGGCGCAGACCTTCGGCGCGTTGATGCCGACGGCACGCGACAGCGGCAGCCAGAACACGCTGAACCCATAGGCCATGCCGATGCACAGATGGATGCAGAGCGCCGCCGGCGGCACCAGCCAGCGATTGAAGCCGGCCTGGGCGATGATCCGCTCGCGGTCCAGCAGTCCCGGCCTGAGGCCGGAAATCTTGCGCGCGCCTTCGATCGTCGTCATTGAAATCCCTCCCCTGCAGCCGCCCTTGTTGGGCCGGTCTGTCGTTCGTCGTCAGAGCATCATGCCGAAAAGCGGATCCCGGTTTTCGGTATTATGCTCAACTAGTTCGGCGGCGGCTTCAACGCCTCCACCGCGTCGCGTACCTGCGGATCGAGGCCGGCGCCGCCGGCCTCCAGATGCTTCAGGATCGCCTGCCGCATTCGCGGATCCCAGAATTTGCGGATGTGCTCGGCGGTGCCGGCCACCGCCATATCGTGGCCCTGGCTGCGGAAGAAGGTGCCAATCTGGTTGGCCATGTAGACCAGTCGATCAGGCGACATCGGCGGCTTCTCCTGTCGCAATGCGGTGCCGACGGGTGAACACTTCGAACCCGTCGGCGCGGGCGATGGCGGCGAGCGTGATGCCGGCGGCCTCCGCCATCCGGATCGCCAGCGCGGTCGGCGCCGAAACCGAGACGATCAATGGCGCGCCGATCGCCGCGGTCTTTTGTACCATCTCGACCGACACCCGGCTGGTCAAGACGACCATGCCGTCGGCGGCTGCGATATTCTGCCGCGCCATCGCGCCGGCGAGCTTGTCGAGCGCGTTGTGGCGGCCGACGTCCTCGCGGATGGCGGCGATGCCGCGCGCCGGCGACCACAACGCCGCGGCGTGCACCGCGCGGGTCTCGATGTTGAGCGCCTGCAGCGCCGGCATCGCCTGCATCGCCGCCATGATCTGCTGCGGCGAAAACTGCGCCTCGGACTTTACGATCGCCGCCGGGCGCAGCGCCTGCGCAATCGAATCGATGCCGCACAGCCCGCAGCCGGTGGGGCCGGCGATATTGCGCCGCCGCGCGCTGAGCCGCTGCGCGATCTCGCCGGACAGCCACATCCGCAGTTCGATGCCGTTGTCGAACTCGACGACCTCCAGCGACTGGATCTCGGTGGCCGAACTGACGATTCCCTCGCTCAGGCTGAAGCCGACCGCGAAGTCTTCGAGGTCGCGCGGCGAAGCCATCATCACCGCATAGCTGCCGGCGTTATAGGTCAACGCCACCGGGGTTTCCTCGGGCACCGCGCGCGGCCCTTCGGTGACGCCGGACAGGCGCCAGATGCTTCGCGACACGTGTTGAACCGGATCGTGCACCAATTACTCCGCGGCTTCGATGCTGGAGGCGATGCGGCGCGCCTGGCGGGCCTGCTCGTCATAGGCCTTCTGCCATTCCGACGGCCCGTTCGACGGCGACACCTGCACCGCGGTGACCTTATATTCCGGGCAGTTGGTCGCCCAGTCGGAATATTCGGTGGTGATCACATTGGCCTGGGTGTCGGGGTGGTGGAAGGTGGTATAGACCACGCCCGGCGCTACCCGCTCGGTGATCAGCGCGCGCAGCGTGGTCTCGCCGGCGCGGCTGGCCAGCCGCACCCAATCGCCATCCCTGACGCCGCGCTGCTCGGCGTCATGCGGATGGATCTCCAGCCGATCCTCGTCGTGCCACACCACATTGGCGGTGCGCCGGGTCTGCGCTCCGACATTGTACTGGCTGAGGATTCGGCCGGTGGTCAGCAATAGCGGATAGCGCGGTCCGGTCTTCTCGTCGGTGGCGACATATTCGGTGATGACGAATTTGCCCTTGCCGCGGACGAAGTGATCAATGTGCATCACCGGGGTTCCCTCCGGCGCGTTGTCGTTGCACGGCCATTGGATCGAGCCGAGTTCGTCGAGCTTGGCGTAGGAGACGCCGGCGAAGGTCGGGGTCAGCGCCGCGATCTCGTCCATGATCTGCGAGGGATGCTCGTAGCTCATCGCATAACCCATCGCCTTGGCGAGCCCCAGCGTGACCTGCCAGTCCTCGAGCCCGTTGCGCGGCGTCATCACCTTGCGCACCCTTTGAATGCGACGCTCGGCATTGGTGAAAGTGCCGTTCTTCTCCAGGAAGGTCGAGCCCGGCAGGAAGATGTGCGCGTAGTTCGCGGTCTCGTTGAGGAACAGGTCGTGGACGATGACGCATTCCATCGCTTCCAACCCGGCAGCGACGTGCTTGGTGTTGGGGTCCGATTGCAGGATGTCCTCGCCCTGCACGTAGAGTGCCTTGAACGAGCCGTCAACCGCGGCGTCCAACATGTTGGGAATCCGCAGGCCAGGCTCCTTGTTGAGGTGCACGCCCCACAGCGATTCGAAACTCTCGCGCACCGAGTCCGTGCCGATATGCCGATAGCCCGGCAATTCGTGCGGGAACGAACCCATGTCGCAGGCGCCTTGGACGTTATTCTGGCCGCGCAGCGGGTTCACCCCGACGCCGGGCCGGCCGATATTGCCGGTGGCCATTGCGAGGTTGGCGATCGCCATCACCGTAGTCGAGCCCTGGCTGTGTTCGGTGACGCCGAGCCCGTAATAGATCACGGCGTTGCCGCCGGTCGCGAACAGCCGCGCCGCCTGCCGCAATTCGGTCGGATCGACGCCGGTCGCGGCTTGCGTCTGTTCCGGGCTGTTCTGCGGCAGCGCCACGAAACTCGCCCAGCCCTCGAACTCGTCCCAGTCGCAGCGCTCGCGCACGAAGGCCTCGTTGACCAGCCCTTCGGTGACGATGACATGGGCGATCGCGGTCAGCACCGCAACATTGGTGCCGGGCTTGAGCGGCAGGTGATGCGCCGCCTCGACCCGCGCCGAGCGCACGATGTCGGTGCGGCGCGGATCGACCACGATCAGCTTGGCGCCTTGGCGCAGCCGCTTCTTCAGGCGCGAGGCGAACACCGGATGGCCGTCGGTCGGATTGGCGCCGATGATCAGCACCACGTCGGTATGCTCGACGGAATCGAAATCCTGGGTGCCGGCCGAGGTGCCGAAGGTGGTGGAGAGCCCGTAGCCGGTCGGCGAATGGCACACCCGCGCGCAGGTATCGACATTGTTGTTGCCGAAGCCGGCGCGGATCAGCTTCTGCACCAGGAAGGTCTCTTCGTTGGTGCAGCGCGACGAGGTGATGCCGCCGACCGAGTCGCGGCCGTATTTCGCCTGAATGCGCTTGAACTCCGCCGCCGCGTAGGAAAACGCCTCGTCCCACGACACTTCGCGCCACGGATCGGTGATGCGTTCGCGGATCATCGGATTGAGGATGCGCTCCTTGTGGGTGGCATAGCCCCAGGCGAAGCGGCCCTTGACGCAGGAATGGCCACGATTGGCCTTGCCGTCCTTGTAGGGCAGCATCCGCACCACTTCCTCGCCGCGCATCTCCGCCTTGAACGAGCAGCCGACGCCGCAATAGGCGCAGGTGGTGACCACCGAATGCTCCGGCGTGCCGATCTCGATGATCGACTTCTCGTTCAGCGTCGCGGTCGGACAGGCCTGCACGCAGGCGCCGCAGGACACGCATTCCGAGCCGAGGAAGCTTTCCTGCATGCCGGCCGACACCACCGAGCCGAAGCCGCGGCCGGCGATGGTCAGGGCGAAGGTGCCCTGCACGTCCTCGCAGGCGCGCACGCAGCGCGAGCAGACGATGCATTTCGACGGGTCGTAGGTGAAATACGGATTCGAGGCGTCGATGCCCGGATTGGGATGCTTGCCGCCGTCATAGCCGTAGCGCACGTCGCGCAGGCCCACCGCGCCGGCCATGTCCTGCAATTCGCAGTCGCCGTTGGCCGAACAGGTCAGGCAGTCCAGCGGGTGGTCGGAGATGTAGAGCTCCATCACCCCCTTGCGCAGCGTCTTCAGCCGCTCGGTCTGGGTGCGGACGGAAATGCCTTCGGCGACCGGCGTGGTGCAGGACGCCGGGGTGCCGTTGCGGCCGTCGATCTCCACCAGGCACAGCCGGCAAGAGCCGAACGCGTCCATCATGTCGGTGGCGCAGAGCTTGGGAATTTGCGTGCCGATCTGCATCGCCGCGCGCATGATCGAGGTGCCCTCCGGCACGGTGACGCGCTGGCCATCGATCGACAGCGTCACCATGGTCTGCGAGGTGGAGCGCGGGGTGCCGAAATCGATTTCGTGAATCAGCGACATGGCGAAACGTCCTATTCCGCGGCCTGCAGGCGGGGCGGCCGTGCGAGGCCGAAATCTTCCGGGAAATGCTTCAGTGCGCTCAGCACCGGGAACGGCACGAAGCCGCCGAGCGCGCACAGCGAGCCGAGTTTCATGGTTTGGCAAAGGTCTTCCAGCAGCGCGATGTTGGCCGGCCCGCGCTCGCCCTTGATGATCTTGTCGATGGTCTCGACGCCGCGCTGCGAGCCGATCCGGCACGGCGTGCATTTGCCGCAGGATTCGATGGCGCAGAACGCCATCGCAAAACGTGCCTGCTTGGCCATGTCGACGGTGTCGTCGAACACCACGACGCCGCCGTGGCCGATCAGGCCGTCCTTGGCGGCGAATGCATCATAGTCGAATGGGGTGTCGAACAGAGCGGGCGGGAAATAGGCGCCCAGCGGGCCGCCGACCTGGACGGCGCGGACCGGCCGGCCGGACAGGGTGCCGCCGCCGATGTCGTACACAAGTTCGCCCAGGGTGACGCCGAAGCCGGCCTCGAAGATGCCACCGTAGCGGATATTGCCGGCAAGCTGGATCGGCATGGTGCCGCGGGAACGGCCCATCCCAAGCATCTGGTAGGCTTCGGCGCCGTCGCGGAGAATGACGGGGATGGTGGCCAGCGTGATCATGTTGTTGATCGCGGTGGGCATGCCGAACAGGCCGTGATG
>NZ_DASWPE010000084.1:0-5199 GCF_036404135.1 Rhodopseudomonas sp.
AGCGTGGTGTGATCCTTGGAATTGACGGCGTTCTCCACGATGTTCTTCGACGGGAACATGGCGGCGCCGCCGACCATCACGGTCTTCTCGCCGCTCATTTCGCTCTTCATCATCTTCTTCTCTTCGGCGCTGGCCGGCGCGACGATGCTGGAGGCGAGGGTGAGAGCGCCGAAGGCGACAGCCGACAGAAATGCAATTCGCTTGGACATGGATCGTCTCCCGTTGGGATTAGGCCTGCGGACATCCGCGTGCTGAATGTGAAAGGGCAACAACGACGCCGCTGCTCGATCGCGTTGGCTTTACGTCGTCGCTGTCCGAGTTACGTGAGCAGTTTGAGTCGGTTTCAGGAGATATTTTTCGCCGCAGTCTGAAACTAATCGTGCGAGGCGACGTGGGGGCGCCGCGATCGAACGCAGCGCCGCGACGCGCAGCAAGCCCCCACCCCAACCCTCCCCCGCAAGCGGGAGAGGGAGTTCTGCCGCGTGCGGAGCTGGCGTTGCGCACGAACTGGAATGTCGGCGAGTTTATAATCGACCTTGAAAGATCTGCAGCGCGCTCCCTCTCCCGCTTGCGGGGGAGGGTGGGGGTGGGGGCGACCGAGGGACGGAGTCCTCGCCAACCAAAGCGGGGATCATGCCGGAGAGCCGGTGATCGCTCACCACGCTCTGCAAGACGGGGTCGCTCGGCCAAGCCGGGCGATGACCGTCTTTCGGCCCCGAACTACCATCCCTCCAGCACCACCTTGCCGACCGATTTGCCGGATTCGATCAGGGCGTGGGCCTTTTTCAAATTGGCGGCGTTGATGGTGCCGAGGCTGCGCTGCAGCGTGGTGCGCAAGACGCCGTTGTCGATCAGATTGGCGACGTCGTTGAGCAGGTGATGCTGCGCGATCATGTCGGTGGTCTGATAGGTCGAGCGCGCGAACATCGCTTCCCAATGCAATGACGCCGACTTGGCCTTCAGCGGCAGCGCGTCGAGCGTCGCCGGATCGTCGATCAGCGCGATCTTGCCTTGAGGGGCCAGGATCTCGATCAGCGCCGGGAAGTGCTGCTCGGTGCCGGTGAGGCTGGCGATCAGCGAAACCGGCGGCGCCTTCAGCGCATCGATCTGCGGCTTCAGCGGCTTGGAATGGTCGACCACATCATGCGCGCCGAGCTCCAGGCACCATTTTTGGGTCTGCGGCCGCGACGCGGTGGCGACCACGGTGAGGCCGGTCAAGCGGCGCGCGAGCTGGATCAGGATCGAGCCGACGCCGCCGGCGCCGCCGACGATCAGCAGCGTGCGCGGATCAAAACTCTTGCCGGGCGCGACGCCGAGCCGGTCGAACAGCAATTCCCAGGCGGTGATCGAGGTCAGCGGCAAGGCTGCGGCCTGCGCGAACGACAGCGACTTCGGCTTGTGGCCCACGATGCGCTCGTCGACCAGGTGGAATTCGCTGTTGGTGCCGGGCCGCACCACCGAGCCGGCGTACCACACCTCGTCGCCGGGCTTGAACAGCGTCACCTCGGGGCCGACCGCATCGACGATGCCGGCGGCGTCATAGCCCAGGATCTTGGGCTCGCCGGCCGGCGGCGCGGCGCGCTTGCGCACCTTGGTATCGACCGGATTGACCGACACCGCGCGCACCGCGACGCGCAAATCGCGCCCGCTCGGGGTGGGGGTCGGAATCTCGACATCGAGCAGGGATTCGGTGTGGTCGATCGGAAGGGAATTCTTGTAGCCGACGGCTTTCATGCGACGCTCCATATGCTGCGCCGACAACCTGTCCTCGGGCGGCTCGCATTGCAAGTACTGTCATTTGGGGGATATAGTCACCGATCGGATACTATTGGACCAAGCAGCATGAAGCGGCGGGATTTCTATTGCGGCCCTGGCTGTCCGGTCGAGGTCACGCTCGATCTGATCGACGGCAAATGGAAGGGCGTGATCCTGTACCATCTGCAGGAGGGCCGGCTGCGGTTCGGCGAATTGCGCAAGAAGATGCCGGGCATCACCCAGCGGATGCTGACCAAGCAGCTGCGGGCGCTGGAGCAGGATGGCCTGATCAGCCGCAAGGTGTTCGCCGAGGTGCCGCCGCGGGTGGAATATGCGTTGTCGGAGACCGGGCTGCGGCTGCGCCCGGTGATCGACGCGCTGAAGCGCTGGGGCGAGGACCATCAGGCCCGCCAATCGGCGGCCGCCGCACCCCGCGCCGTCGCGGACGACGCCGAGCCGGCCGCCGCCGCGGCGGCGGACGGCAACCTGTGATCGATGCGCCGGCTCGCTTCTCTTGAGCCCGCCGGGCGCCTATATCTCATCGCTCAACAGCGGGATTCTTTCATGATTTCGACACGTGCATTCGCCGCCCTTGCATTGGCCCTCGTCATCTCCGCGCCGGCGCAGGCCGAGGACCGCCGGGTGCCATCCTCGCCGGCCGAACTGAAGCTCAGCTACGCCCCGATCGTGCAGCGGGTGCAGCCGGCCGTCGTCAACGTCTATGCCGCGAAAATCATCCAGAACCGCAACCCGCTGCTGGAAGATCCGATCTTCCGTCGCTTCTTCGGCGTGCCCGGCCAGCAGCCGGAGCAGATGCAGCGCTCGCTCGGCTCGGGCGTGATGGTCGATCCCTCGGGGTTGGTGGTCACCAACAACCACGTCATCGAAGGCGCCGATCAGGTCAAGGTGTCGCTCGCCGACAAGCGCGAATTCGAGGCCGAGATCGTCTTGAAGGACAGCCGCACCGATCTGGCGGTGCTGCGGCTGAAGGAGGTCGGCGCCGAGAAATTCCCGACGCTGGACTTCTCCAACTCCGACGAGCTTCTGGTCGGCGACGTGGTGCTGGCGATCGGCAATCCGTTCGGCGTCGGCCAGACAGTCACCCACGGCATCATCTCGGCCTTGGCGCGCACCCAGGTCGGCATCACCGACTATCAGTTCTTCATCCAGACCGATGCGGCGATCAACCCCGGCAATTCCGGCGGCGCCTTGGTCGACGTCAACGGCCGGCTGGTCGGCATCAACACCGCGATCTTCTCGCGCTCCGGCGGCTCGCAGGGCATCGGCTTTGCGATTCCCGCCAACATGGTGCGGGTGGTGGTGGCCTCGGCGAAGAGCGGCGGCAAGGAGGTCAAGCGGCCCTGGCTCGGCGCGCGGCTGCAGGCGGTGACGCCGGAGATCGCCGACACGCTCGGCCTGAAGCTGCCGAGCGGCGCGCTGGTGGCGAGCGTCACCGCGGGCAGCCCCTCGGCGCGCGCCGGCTTGAAACTCTCCGATCTGATCGTCGCCATCGACGGTTTCACCGTGGATGATCCCAACGCGTTCGATTATCGCTTCGCCACAAGGCCGCTCGGCAGCACCGCGCAGATCGACGTGCAGCGCGGCGGCAAGCTGGTGAAGCTCGCGATCCCGCTGGAGACCGCGCCGGACACCGGCCGCGACGAGATCGTGGTCAAGTCGCGCTCGCCGTTCCAGGGCGCCAAGATCGCCAACATCTCGCCGGCGCTGGCCGACGAGTTGCGGCTCGACCCCAGCATCGAGGGCGTGGTGGTGATCGATCTGGCCGACGACGCGCCGGCCGCCAGCGTCGGCTTCCAGAAGGGCGACATCATCATCGCGGTCAACAACAAGAAGATCGCGCGCACCAGCGAACTTGAGCGGATCGCCAACGAGCCGTCGCGGCTGTGGCGCATCACCGTGGTGCGCGCCGGCCAGCAGATCAACGTCACGCTCGGCGGATGAGGCGCGCGACGCAGCTTCTTTTCACCTCTCCCCGCTGGCGGGGAGAGGTCGACCGGCGAAGCGTCAGCGAAGCCGGTCGGGTGAGGGGGCGTCTCGTCGTATCGCAGGCTTCTCCCCCATGTCTGGCGCCCCCTCACCCCGACCCTCTCCCCGCAAGCGGGGAGAGGGAGAAGGTCTGCCCATGAGCCCGAAACGCCCGCAGCAATCGGAAAACCTGTTCGCCGCGGCGGGCCTGGAGCGGGATGCGCCGCATCCGTTGCCGGACCGGCTGCGGCCGCGTTCGCTCAAGGACGTGGTCGGCCAGGATCATATTCTTGGGCCCGACGGCGCGCTGACCCGGATGCTGGAGACCCGGACGCTCGGCTCGCTGGTGTTCTGGGGGCCGCCCGGCACCGGCAAGACCACCGTCGCGCGGCTGTTGGCGGACGCCACCGAGCTGCATTTCGAGCAGATCTCCGCGGTGTTTTCCGGCGTCGCCGATCTGAAGAAAGTGTTCGACGCCGCCCGCGCCCGCCGGCAGACCGGCACAGGCACGCTGTTGTTCGTCGACGAGGTGCATCGCTTCAATCGCGCGCAGCAGGATTCGTTCTTGCCTGTCATGGAAGACGGCACCGTGGTGCTGGTGGGCGCCACCACCGAGAATCCGTCGTTCGAACTCAACGCCGCTTTGCTGTCGCGGGCGCGGGTGCTGGTGTTCCAGTCGCTCGACGCGGTCGCGATCGAGAAACTGTATCTTCACGCCGAACAGATCGAGGGCCGGAAACTGCCGCTCGATGCCGAGGCGCGCGCCGTGCTGGTGCGAATGGCCGACGGCGACGGCCGCGCGGCTCTGACGCTGGCGGAGGAAGTCTGGCGCGCGGCCCGTTCCAACGAGATCTTCGATGCCGTGCAGCTGCAGGACATCCTGCAGCGCCGCGCGCCGATCTACGACAAGTCGGCGGACGGCCACTACAACCTGATTTCGGCGCTGCATAAGTCGGTGCGCGGCTCCGATCCGGATGCGGCGCTGTATTATCTGGCGCGCATGCTGGATGCCGGCGAGGATCCGCTGTTTCTGGCGCGGCGCGTGGTCCGCATGGCGATCGAGGACATCGGCCTGGCCGATCCGCAGGCGCTGGTGATCTGCAACGCGGCCAAGGATGCCTATGATTTTCTCGGCCATCCCGAAGGCGAACTCGCCATCGCCCAGGCGGTGATCTACATCGCCACCGCGCCGAAATCGAATGCCGCCTACAAGGCATTCGGGGCGGCGATGCGGATGGCGAAGGAGGGCGGCTCCCTGCTGCCTCCCAAGCATATCCTGAATGCGCCGACCAAGCTGATGAAGTCCGAAGGCTATGGCAGCGGCTATCAATACGACCACGACGTCCCGGATGCGTTTTCGGGGCAGGATTACTTTCCCGAAGCCCTCGGCCGGCAGACCTTCTACGATCCGCCCGACCGGGGTTTTGAGCGCGAAATCCGCAAGCGGCTGGATTATTG
>NZ_DASWPE010000085.1:0-34256 GCF_036404135.1 Rhodopseudomonas sp.
CAGCGTCAGCCCGAGCAGCGTGAGGAAATTGCCGATCACCGCGCCCTGCTGGCCCTGGGTCGGATCGACCGAGGTGACGAAGCCGAGGCCAAGTTGTTGCGCGATCACCGAGCCCGCGACCTGCAGCGCCGACAGCGTCACCCGCGCCGTGGTCCCCAGCACCAGGCCGATGATGATCTCGTGCATCATCAGCACGATCAGCGGCGTCAGCGAGCTCATGTCGACGTGATAGTCGGTGCGGTGCAGCGGCAGGATCACCAGCGTCAGCAACAGCGCGATGGCGAGCTTGATGCGCACCGGGATGTTGGTTTCGCCGAACCCCGGCATCAGCATCACCATCGCGGCGATGCGGGCGAACACCAGCATGAAGGCGGCGGCGAGCGCCGGCAGGAATGAGATGTCGATGCGCATGGCCGCCTTGCGCGAGGCTGTCGCGTCGCAAGCAGGTGGGACGGTGTCGGGCCGGCCCCGCGGATCCGGCGCTGCCCGACACGATCATGCCCTAGCCTCCCATGATTCGCGACGAAATCCGCATCATGTGGCTGTGCAGCGCGTCGGCCATGAACGGCAGCGCGAGAATCAATGTGACGAAGATGGCGATGATCTTCGGCACGAACACCAGGGTCTGTTCCTGGATCTGGGTCAGCGCCTGCACCAACGACACCACCACGCCGACCACCAGGCCGACCACCATCAGCGGCGACGACACGATGACGATGGTCCAGATCGCATCGCGGGCGACGTCGAGGGTTTCCATGCCGGTCATGTCAGATCCTTTGGTGGCGTCGAAGTTTGCTGGAAGCGTTGCGGCATCTTTCCCTCGCCCCGCTTGCGGGGAGAGGGTGGCGTGACAAGCGAAGCGCCGATCCGGGTGCTCCGCCGGGTCGACCTCTCTCCCCGCTTGCGGGGAGAGGTGACGTCCGTGCTCGGCGCTGCAGCGGCATCTTCGATCCGTGTCAGAAGGAGGGTCGCAAAAAATCAGATCGCCATCTTCATGATGTCTTCGTAGGACTGGATCACCTTGTCGCGCACCGACACCAGCGTCGACACCGCGACGTCGGTCTCAGCGACCGCGGTCACCACGTCCATCACGTTGGACTTGCCGGACGCCATCGCCACGGTCTGAGCGTCGGACTTGCGGCCGGAATCCAGCACGCTGCCGACCGCGCTCTTCAGCACGTCGCCGAACGACTGGCCGCCGCCGAGATCGGTCGGCTTGGCGCCGGCGCCGCCGACCGAATCCATGATCCGGGCGAGGCTCGCATAGGCATTGGCGGCGACGGTGGGGGTTGCCATGGGTCAGCTCCTGATCACGCCTTGAGGATGTCGAGGGTGCGTTGAATCATCCGCCGCGTGGCGCTGATGATGTTGAGGTTGGCCTCGTAGGACCGCTGCGCGTCGCGCATGTCGGTCATTTCGACCAGCGGATTGACGTTGGGATATTTGACGTTGCCGGCGGCGTCGGCGGCCGGATTGCCGGGCTCGTATTTGATCCGGAAGCTGGAATTGTCCGGCTTGACCCGGCCGAGCGACACCACCTTGGCGTCGAGCGCGCGATCCAGCGCCGAGGTGAAGGTCGGGACCTTGCGGCGGTAGGGGTCGCCGCCCGGGGTCTGCGCGGTGGATTCGGCGTTGGCGATGTTTTCCGAGATCACCCGCATCCGCCCGGCCTGGGCCCGCAACCCCGAGGTCGCGATGCCCATCGAGCGGGAGAAATCCATCGAATCGTCGGCCATGGCGGGGTGTTCCTAATGCGCCGCGCGGTCAGCGCTTGCCGATCGCGGTTTTCAGCATGCTCAGGCTGCGGCTGTAGAGCGAGGTGGCGGCGGCGTAATCCATCTGGTTGGACGAGGTTTTCAGCATTTCATCCTCCAGGTTGACGGCGTTGCCGGCCGGCCGGGTCTGGAAGCCGCCGTTGCGGTCCTGCGCGAAGCTTTCCACCCCACCGGCAGCGCTGATATGGCTGGCGCTGGTGCGCAGCATCGGCAATGAGCCCATCGGCCCGCCGGCGACCGGCAGCCCGGTGGCCGCGAATTTCGGCTCGATCAGTTCCCGCGGCTTGAAGCCCGGCGTATCGGAATTGGCGATGTTGTCGGCCAGCACCTTCTGCCGCTCCTGATGCCATTGCATCTTGGTGCGCAGCGCCGACAGCACGGGAAGGTCGTTGATGGGCATCGCTCGGCTCCGCCTCTCGGTTCCGCCTCGGCAGTCCGTTCAGGTGGGCAGATTTTGCCGCCCCTATGGTTAACGGGCAGTTAATTTTTGGATTACGCCGATATCTGCGGCGTCCGGCGCGTTAGCTGTGTAGAATGCGGCGGTGTCATCGCAGCGGCGCATTTTCGCCCCAGATGGTGCGCTAACCGATCGATCTGATGGCGATTTGACGTCAGAAGTCGTTTTCGCCCGATCGATTCCTGGGCTATGTAAGGGGCTTGCGCGGCAACTCTTGCCGGCCAGGTTTAAGAATATGGGCAAGACCAGGATTGGTTCGTAGTTCGTCACAGCGGTGGGATCAGCGCGTCCGCCGCTGCGCCGCGGACAAGAACTTGAGTTGCCGGGGATAAAGCATGCAGTCGCCAGTTGTTTTCTTTTTCGCATTCGTGGCCGTCCTGGCCCTGATCGGCATCGCCGCCTGGTTGGTGCGCCGATTCGCCGGCAGCCGGCTCGGCGCCAGCACCAACCGGGGCCGGATGCCGCGGCTGGCGGTGATCGATGCGGCGGCGGTCGACGGGCGGCGCCGGCTGGTGCTGGTGCGCCGTGACAATGTCGAGCATCTGTTGATGATCGGCGGCCCCACCGACCTCGTCGTCGAGCCCAATATCGTGCGCGGCAATCTGACCCGCGAGCAGTTGCCGCAGCGTCCGGTGGTCGGCAGCGAGCCGCCGCCGCGGATTTCGCCGCTGGAATCCGGCAATTGGGAGCCCGAAGCCGCGGACAATGCCGAGCCGCAGGCGCCGGAGCTGCCGCAGCGCCCGCAGCGCCCGTCCTACGCCGAAGAGCCGCGGCGGCCGCCGCTGCCGGAGCGGCGCAGCGGCGGCGATGCGCTGGCCGGACTACTGCCGGAGCCGCCGAACCGCCCCGAACCGCCGCTGCGTCCGGAGCCGCGCCCCGAACCGCAGCTCCGTCCGGAGCCGGTGCTGCGGCCGGAGCCGCAGATCCGCCCGGAGCCGCAGATCCGCCCCGAACCGCGGCTGGAGCCGGCGCCGCCGCGTCCGCCGCGCGCCGAGCCGGCGATGCCGCGGCCGATGCGCGAACCCGCGATGAAGCTGCCGCGGGCGCCGGAGCGCGCCGCTCAGCCGGCGCCGCCCGCTCCCGCTCCCAGCCTGCCGCCGGCGCCGACGCTGTCGGCGGCTGACCAGAACCTCGCCGACATGGCGCAGCGGCTGGAAGCCGCGCTGCGCCGGCCGATCGGCGAGCACCGCGAGGCCTCGCCGCCGGTGGCGCCGGAGCCGCCGCCGAGCCGGCCGCAGCCGCGCAGCGCCAGCGACAATGCCAACCCCGGCGGCAGCACCGGCGGCCATCCTGAGCAGCCGCCGATCACCCCGGCGGGACCGCCGTCGATGAAGACCGGCTTCGAGAATCTGGAAGACGAGATGGCCTCGCTGCTCGGTCGTCCGAAGAACCCTTCGTGAGATCGCCGAACACCCCGCGTAGAGTTGTTGCATTCCTCCTCGTCCTGACCGCCGCCGGATCGCTCGCCGATCCGGCGCTGGCGCAGGATATCAGCATCAATCTCGGCGGCGGCCCGGGCGGCGGCGGCGTCACCGAACGCGCGATCCAGCTGATCGCGCTGTTGACGGTGCTGTCGATCGCGCCGTCGATCCTGATCATGATGACGTCGTTCACGCGGATCGTGGTGGTGCTGTCGCTGCTGCGCACCGCGCTCGGCACCGCGACCGCGCCGCCGAATTCGGTGATCCTGGCCTTGGCATTGTTTCTCACCGCCTTCGTGATGGGGCCGGTGCTGCAAAAGTCCTATGACGACGGCATCAAGCCCTTGATCGCCAACCAGATCACCGTCGAGGACGCGCTGCAGCGCGCGGTGGTGCCGCTGCGCGGCTTCATGCAGAAGAACGTCCGCGAGAAGGATCTGAAGCTGTTCATGGACCTGTCCAATGAACCGATCCCGGCGACCCCGGACGATCTGTCGCTGCGCATCCTGGTGCCGGCCTTCATGATCTCGGAATTGAAGCGCGCCTTCGAGATCGGCTTTCTGTTGTTCCTGCCGTTTCTGATCATCGACCTGGTGGTGGCCTCGGTCTTGATGTCGATGGGCATGATGATGCTGCCGCCGGTGGTGGTGTCGCTGCCGTTCAAGCTGATCTTCTTCGTGCTGGTCGACGGCTGGTCGCTGGTCGCGGGCAGTTTGGTGCAGAGCTACGGCGGGTAGCCGGGCCGCGGAGCGCGGTTGCCGGCATTTGTCACCACGACAGACATCGCGGCCACACTTCGCCACCCGGTCGGGTTAGGCCGCCATGCTCGGCCGGGCCGAAACGAACGCGTACCAGCGCAGGGAGGCGCGATTGCCGTCAGGGATCGGCAGGCTCAGGGCCTTGGCCGCGAAGTCGATGGTGACGACCGCCGTGATGTCGGCAACGGTGAAACGATCGCCCGCAACGAACGGCAGATCGGTCAGGCGAGCTTCGAGGTCGGAATAAAAGTCAGCAATGCGTTGCCGGCCGCGCACGACGAGCGCCGGAATTTGCTCGTAATCATGTGCCCCGGCGATCGCGCGTCCCTTTAATCCCACAGCCGCGTTGCGCACGGTTTCCATCACCGCCGCGAATCCCTCAAGCTCGATCCGTCGCTCCCACATCGTCACCAGTGCCTTGTCGGTCGGCGAGGTGCCGAGCAGCGGCGTGTCGGGATAAGCCTCTTCCAGATAGCGCAGGATCGCGGGCACCTCGGCGATCGCGGTTCCGTCTTTCAGCACCAGCGTCGGGACCACGCGGCGCGGATTGATCGCCACATAGGCGTCGCTGAACTGTTCCTTGGCGCCGAGATCGACCGGAATCCGCGAGACACATATACCCTTCTCGGCGAGAAAGATGCGAACCCGCCGCGAGTTCGGCGAGTTGCCGGATTCGTAGAGCTTGAGACGATCGGTCGACATTGGAGGATTCCTTGCTGCAATTCGAGAGCGGGCAAAAAGGCGGCCGGTTGCTCACCGGCCCACCGTGTCAAGCTGCCGACTTGCCGCCGTCCACCGTCAGGATGTGGCCGGTGACGAAGCTGGCGTCCGGCGAACTCACGTAAAGGATCGCGCGCGCAACCTCGTCGGGCTGGCCGATGCGCTTCTGGGCATTCATCGTGGCCAAGGAGGCCTTCGCCGCGTCGCTCCCGGTAAAGCGGTCGAGCATGGCGGTCTGGATAGGTCCCGGCGCCACGGCGTTGACGCGGATTCCGGAGCTTCCGACCTCGAGCGCGACCGATTTGGTCAGCCCTTCGACGGCGTGCTTGCTCGCGGCGTAGATCGATGCGTTGGCGCCGCCGCCGTGTCCGAAGGTCGACGAGATGTTGACGATGCTGCCGCTGCCTTGCGCCTTCATCACCCGCAACTCGTGTTTCATGCTGAGCACGGTGCCGAGGACGTTGGTATCAAAGGTCGCTGCATAGCTTTCGGGCGTCTGCTCGGTGGCCGGACCGGGCTTGCCTTCGGTGCCGGCGGCGTTGACCGCGATGTCGAGGCGACCGAAGCGCTCCACGGCCTTGTCGACCAGGGCGCGAACATCCTGCTCATGGCGGACATCGGCGCGGACGAACTCGGCCTCGGCGCCGGCTGCACGTAATTCGGCCACCAGCGCGCTGCCCGCCTCGTCATGGCGGCCGGACACGACGAGTCTTGCGCGCTTCTCCGCGAAAGCAAGGGCGGTGGCGCGCGCGATTCCGGTCAATGCGCCGGTGATCAGAACGACGGGACGATCCATAGGATTTTCCTTTCGGGATGCGGGTTGTCATGCCTATGCGGTCTATCCGCGGCGGCGGTGTGGACTGCGCTTTCATTCGGATGTGCCAATCAGAGCGCGTTGCAGCACGAATAGCGCTTGCCGTGGGCCCGGAAAAAGACTTTGTTTCTGGGATTCCATACCTCAAAGGCATGACTCATGGATCTTCGGCACTTGCGCTATTTCGTGGCGGTCGCCGAAGCAGGCAGCCTGACGGTCGCTGCCGAAAAGCGACTGCACACGGCGCAGCCCTCGCTCAGCCGCCAGATGCGCGACCTCGAGGCCGAACTGGGTTGCGAATTGATGATCCGCGGCGCGAAGGGCATCGCGCTGACGGCCGCGGGCCGGGTGTTTCTCGACCATGCGCGCGGCGTGCTGTTGCAGGTGGAAGCGGCGATCGAAGCGACGCGGCGTGCGGCGACGCCCGCCAAGGCGTCGTTCGTGATCGGTTTTCTAACCGGCTACGAGTTCGACTGGCTGCCTGCGGTGATGCGCATCATGCGCGATGAACTTCCCGCTACCGAGGTCGTCATCCTCAGCCTGTCGTCACCCGACCTGGCCGACGGATTGATGCGGGGAAAGATCGATCTGGCGTTCATGCGCCACGAAAGGAAAGCGTCCGGCCTGGTGTTCACGCGGCTGATCGACGAGCCGTTGATCGTGCTGATGCCCGCTGAGCATCGCCTGGCGAAGCGACGCGCAATCACCGCCGATGACATCACCGTGGAGCAACTGGTCGGAGTGCCCCACGACAAATCCCCAGCGCTGCGGTCGATCACCGATGCCTTCGGCAAACGGCTCGGCATCGATCTGGCACCCGATCACGAGGTGGATAATCTCTCGATGGCGATATCGCTGGTGGCCTCGACCGGCGGCATTGCGCTGATGCCGCTCTACGCGCGCAACCTGCTCCCGTCCACGGTGATCTACCGGCCGCTTGCCGGAGTAGCTCCGACCATCGACCTCTCGCTCGGCTACAGCGAGGTCAACACTTCGCCGCTTCTGAAAATCATCGTGTCGAGAATAGGCGATCTCAAATTCTCACATGCATGAGACGCTGCTGATATGCGAAAGCTTGGCCTCGCCCGAGCCGCGCTCGGCGCTACCTGGTCAGCGGGATCTGCCGCACCGCGATCTCCGGCAACGAGCCGGTGGTGTCGGCATCGGACGGCGGTTGTTGCGGCAGGATCGCTTTGGCGCTGGCGTCCGGGAAGCGCGCCTTCATCTCGCGCAGGAAGCCGTCCAGCGTGTCGACGCTGGCCGCCATCTTGGCGATCGCGCTGAATTCGGCGTTGCTGCCGTTGGACGGCGTCGAGGCAACGTCGAACGCCACCTTGTCGGCGCCGCCGGTCATCAGCGGCGCGAATTTCTCGCGAAACCGGCCGAGCCCGAGCGCGTCCTCGGCCAGCGCGTAGCCGACCACGGCGCGGATCACGTCGCTCTTCTCGGCGCTGTCGAGCGGCTTGAAGTCGCGCCAGCGGTCGCCGAGATAGAGCTCGATCTGTTCGGAGGCCTCGCGCCAGCGCCTCGACGCCCAGTAGATGTCGGCGCGCAGCCGGATCGCCTCGCGCCCGGAAATATTGGCGATGATATCTAGCGCCAGATCGTGGCGGCCGATGTCGCTCTGCGCGCGGGCTTCCAGCAGCAGCCGCTGCGAACGCAATTCGCCGGACAGATCGGCGATCCTGGTCGAGCGCAGCGCGGTGATGGCGCGATCCGGCTTGCGGTTCATCAGATAGACCATGGCGAGCCGCGCCGCGACCTGGGCGCGCGCGGCACCCTCCATGCGGCGATCGACCTGGTACTGCAACAGCTCGCTGGCCTGATCGAGCAGATCGACCGCGACCAGCCGGTCCGCCAGCCGGCGGATCATCTCGTCGCCGCGGCGGCCGATCGGGGTCAGCCCGCGGTAGTCGTAGAACATCGCCAAGGCGTCGATCGGCGGCATGTCGTCGCCCTTGGGGGAGAGAAACACCTGGGCGAACAGCGCCGAAGCGTCGTCCTGGGCCTGCCGCGCGCCCTCCGAATTCGGCAGCAATTCGGTGGCGAGCCGCGCCGCCGCCAGCGATTCCCGGTAGCGGCCGAGATCGGCATACATCTTCGCCATCATCTGCTGGGCGCGCACCTCGAGCTCGTCGCCGCGCCAGGTCAGCGCCAGCCGTTCCAGCTCGGGCAGCATATCGGCCGGCGAGATTTCGCCGCGCTTCTGCCGCAGCATCAGGTCGAGCAGCGTGGCTTCGGTGGCCGCGGCGCGGTCCGGCGACAGCATCGCGTCGCGATATTTCAACAGCGCGTCGCCGTCGCGGCCCAGCGCCTGGTCGAGCCGGCCGCGCAGCACCGCCACCGCCGGCTGGATCTGCGCCGGCACCCCGACATGGTCGAGCTCGCTGGAGAGATTGGTGGCGCCGGCATAGTCCTTGACCTCGAGCGAGGCCCGCATCGCCTCGCTGATCACCACGCGCTGCATGTCGAGCGGCAGCCCGTTGGTGATGAACTCGACGTTCTTCAGCTTTTCGCGGGCCTCCGGCCATTTGCCCTGCTTGGCCACCGCCAGCGCCCGCCACAATTGGGAATCGAAATTGGCGCCGATCGCCGGGTTGGCGAGGTCCTTCAGCGCGTCCTCGGGATGGCCGATCATGACGCTGCAGGCGGCGCGGATGATCAGCGCGACCGGATCGTCCTGGCCGGATTTCAATTCGCCGAGCACCAGGTCGATGACGCCCTTGGCCTCGGCATACATGCCGCGCGCCATGTAGAACCGCGCCAGCTCGTAGCGCGCCATGATGCGCGCCTCGCCGCTGGCCTTGGCCGAGGCGTTGATCAGCTCGTCCTGTTTCTCGGCGAAACTGCCCTGCTGGTTCTTCTGCCATTCGTTGACGTCGAAGATCGGCCGGCTGCGCGCGCTGCCGCGATCGCCGCCGCCGAACGAGGCCGACGACAGCGTCAGCCCGCCGGGCCGGCTCAGCACCACCTTGTCGGCGCCGACCGTCGCGGTGACGTCGTCGGAAAACGGCTGCAGCACCACGCCGTGCAGCGATTCCAGCAGCGCGAATTCGACGAAGTCCTGGCGCTTGATGAAGCCGCGCGCCGGCGCCGCCGCAGTCACCACCATCAGCGTATCGCCGGCGTCGGGGTCGACGATCCGATGCAAGAGGCCGGGGGCGGCAAGCTGCACGGTGACATTGGCGCCGGCCGGATCGGAAATGTTGCGCACCGCCTGCAACGGCTGGGTCGGCGACTGCATGGCGTCGGCGAAGGTCAGCGCCCAGCCCTGCGCGTCGCCGGTCAAGGACGCCAGTTGCGGCCGGCTGAGCCTGATGCGCACCGCCTGCCCGCTCGGCAACGCCAGCCCGCTGATCTCGGCGATGTTGGAGCCGCCCTGGCGGCGCACCGGCTCCAGATCGAGCAGCTTGGGAGAATCGAACACCAGCCACAGCGTGTCGGCGCGGCGAAACAGCGCCGCGGCCACCGGTGTGGCGAACGGAAACTGCAGCCGCAGCCCGGCATTGCTGCGCCGGATATCGACCGCCATGCCGGGCTCCGACAGCGCCACCGCCGCGGCCGGCGGCGGCGCGGCGGCCGGCTTGTCGGCGGGCTCCGGCGGCTTCGCGGCTTCTGGCTTCGGCTCGGTTTTCGCCTCGGCCTTGGCTTCGGGTTTCGCCTCGACCTTGGCTTCGGGCTTCGCCTCGATCTTGGGCTCAGCCTTCGCTTCGGCCTTGAGCTCGATCTTCGGTTCGACCTTGGCTTCGGGCTTCGCCTCGGCCTTGGGTTCGGCCTTCGCCTCGGCCTTGGCTTCGATCTTGGGTTCGGCCTTCGCCTCAACCTTGGGCTCGACCTTGGCGGCCGGCTTCGGATCGGACTTCATCTGCTTTGCGATCGACTCCGAGGTCGGCGAGGCGATCTCGCCGGCCGGCGACGGCCGCGCGCCGCCCTGCAGCCGGCTGATCGCCGCCGGCAGCGATTGCGCCGGCTCCGGCTGCTGGAAGCCGATATCGACGATGTAGTTCTTCTCCTCGCGGAACGAATGCACGTCGACATCGCCGATCATGGTGATCTCGACCGCCGAGCGGTCGGCGTCGGTGGTCTGGCTGATCGAGGAAATGTTCGGCGGCGCCGCCAGCTTGGCGTCGGCAAGATCGAAGGTCAGCGGCGCGGTGAACAGCAAGGACAGTTTCTGGTCGCTCAGCGTCGAATTGACGGTGACGCCGTCCGGCATTTCGAACACGTAGCGCACGAAGGTCGGCTGCACCGCGGCGCGCACCCGCACCGGCGGCCGCACCTTGGCGGAGGCCGCGCGTTGCTGGCGCAGCGCCTTTTCCGCGGCGCGGGCGCGGTCCGACAATTCCTTCAGCACGTCCTGCGGCAGGCCGGGCGGCGCGCCCTTCCAGTCCTCCGGCAGCAGGTCAACATAGAGCCGTTCGCCGGCGGCCATCGAATTGACCGTGACCTTGCGCTGCAGCGCCAGCCGGATCGCGCCGCCGTCGGGATCGCGGCGCGCCGAGCCGATATAGTCGGGCACCGCGTCGGCCAGCTTGTCGATCGGCACATAGACCGGCCGCTTGAAGCGGATCACCAGCACGCTGCCGGCGATCACCACGTCGGATTCGACGTCCTCGCTGAGCTTCAGCACCAGCCGGGCATAGCCGCCGCCCGACGACAGCGTCGCCTCGCCCTTGACCAGCGGCGCCTGGGCGCGCGCCGGGGCGCCGGCCGCGATCAGCAGCGCGCAGCCAGCCAGCCCGAGGCGCCCAAGCCAACGCCCTGCCGCCCGCGAGATTTCGCAGGCGCGCGACCAACCAAGCTTCGCAGCCGTTCGTGCCATGACGTCGTTTCTCGGGCGCGCGCGCCGCTGATGCAGCGGCGGCGCGCCCCGGAATCTAGATTTGCCGGTTGAAGGATTTGTTAAACATCCCCGTTAATTGCGATTTTGCGGCGCCGGCTTGCCTTCGATCTTGGGCAATTCCACCGCCATCGCGGCCTTGTCGCCGCCGCCGGCGCGGCGCGCCAGTTCGACGGTGAGCCGCTCGGCCGCCTCCGGCGCCATCAGCCCCAGAATGTCGGCCATCTTGCGCGGCGCGATCTGCGAGGCGATGTCGAACAGTACCGGCATTTCCAGCCGGTCGAACACCTTGGCGGCGTCCTTCGGCTTCATGCCCTCATACATCGTGATGATGCTCTTGAAGCGGGTGGCCTCGGTTTCGGTCTTCTGTCCGCTGGTGGCGGCGATCCGCGACTCCACGCCCTTCAATTCCTCGACCTTGGATTCGATGCGCTTCTCCGCGGCCTTCAGCAGGCTCTCGCGGATTTCCACCTCGCGGGCGCGGGCGTCGAGCTCCTGGCGGCGCGCCTGCAGCCGCTCCAGCAGCGCGCGCTCCGACGGCGAAACCTGCGGCGGCGGCTCGTTGATCACCGGCGGCTCGGTCGAGGTGGAGATTTCCGGCGCGGCCACCGCCGGCTTCTCGTCCTTCTTCTCGGTCGACCCGGTGATGTCGGAATCGAAATTGCGCCCGGTCGGGAAGTTGAGGTTTTCCTCCGCCCATGACGGCTTGCTGGCGTGGGGCTGGTAGTCGAACACATAGCCGCCGTCGAGCAACAGGCCCGCGATCTTCAACACCGCGAGGCCGAAGATCGCGACCAGCACCACGGGGATGACGCGGATGTCCCGGAACAGCTTCATGCGGCGATGCCATCGGCCCTTCTGCGATCGGCGAACGCCTGCGCCGCGGCGGCGACCGCCTTGGCCGGCGACAATTGCGCAAGCGGCGGCTCCGGCTGCGGCTCGGCGGCGGGCTGGCGCGCCGCGCTGGCGATTCGCGACAGCCGGCGCAACACGTTGTCGCCCTCGCTGAGCTGCTTGTCGAGCTGTTCCGACAGGCCGCCGGCGGCGGCGATCTGGTGGCGCAGATTCTCGTTGACCTCGCGCACCGTGAGCTTTAGCCCGCCGATCGCGCGCTCGGCGATTTCGGTGGCGGTGATCAGTTCGCCGATCGTCGCCTTCAGCGAGTGCTCGTCCGCCTTCAGGCACTTCAGCCGCTTGTTCAGCAGCATGCAGTAGGCGATGGTCAGCATCAGCAGCGTGGCGACCAGGCTTTCGATCGCAATTCCTAATGAATGACTCATTGTGTCTCCATTAATTTGGTCTGCTCGTCGGCCTTCTCAAACATCGCGTAGGTGGTGTTCGGCTTGCGCAACTGCTTGGTGACGCGGATCGCGACGCGATCCGCCACCCGGCCCATCCGGCCTTCGGTCAAGGTGACGTTGCCGCAGCGCACCGCGACCAAGGCGTCGGCGCGCAGTTCGAGCGGCAGGGTGTCGCCGACCTTGAGCCGCATCAATTGCTTCAGCGGGATCTCGGCCTCGTACAGCACGGCGTCGACGGAAATCTCCGCCTGGGAAATTTCGGTCGACAGATGACCTTCCCAGATCGGGTCGCGGCCGAATTTCTCGCCCATGAACATCTGCATGAGCACGGCGCGGATCGGTTCGATGGTGGCGTAGGGCAGCAGCAATTCGATGTTGCCGCCACGGTCTTCCATGTCGATATGCAGCCGCACCAGGATCGCGGCGTTGGCCGGCCTGGTGATCGCGGCAAAGCGCGGATTGGTTTCCAGCCGGTCGATCTTGAAGGTCACCGGCGACAGCGGCCGGAACGCCTGTTCGGCGTCGGCCAGCACCACTTCGACCAGGCGTTTGACCAGATTGGTCTCGATCGTGGTGTAGGGCCGGCCTTCGACCCGCATCGAGGCCTGGCCGCGGCGGCCGCCGAGCAGCACGTCGATCATCGAATAGATCAGCGCCGAATCCACCGTGGCGAGACCGAAATTCTCCCACTCCTCGGCCTTGAACACCGAGAGCACCGCGGGCAGCGGGATCGAACTCATGTAGTCGGAAAACCGCACCGAGGTGATGCGGTCGAGCGAGACCTCGACGTTATCCGAGGTGAAATTGCGCAGGCTCGTGGTCATCAGCCGCACCAGGCGGTCGAACACGATTTCCAGCATCGGCAGGCGTTCGTAGGAGACCATCGCCGAATCGATGATCGCGCGAATGCCGGAATGATCGTCGAGATTGATCTCGCCGATCGAGAAGCCGAGCAGGTTGTCGATTTCCTCCTGCGTTAGAACCCGTTCGCCGCCGCTCTTGCCGGTGCCGGTGCCGGTACCGGTGCCGGTGCTGCTGCCGAGGTCGCGGCTGCCGTCCTCGACCATCGCCGCCCACTGGTCGGCCATCGCGCCGGTGAGTTCGTTGGCGGCGGCGTTCTTGGCGGCCTCTTCGGGATCCTCGGAGGCCATCTGCGCTTCCCATTGCGCAGCGATGGCGTCCTGATCGACCTGGTCGTTACCCGCCATGGGAGGTCCGCCCGCTCATTGGATCACGATTTCCTTGAACAGGACCACGTTGACGACGCCGGGCGCCACCGCGAGGTTGACCCGGCGCAGCATCTCTTCCTTGAGCCGAAACAGCCCGGCGGAGCCGGAAATATCGCTGGAGCGCAGTTCGCGCAGATAGGTCTGGAAGATGTCGGTGACCCGCGGCATGGTCGGCTTGATCTGCTCGACCACCTTCTCGTCCTTGACCTCGAGCACCACCTTGACCCGCAGATACTGGATCCGCTCGCCCGGCATGCCGGCGAGGTTGATGGTCATTTCCGGCACGTCGATGAACACCGGCTTCTCGGCCTCGACCTTGTGGGTCTCCTCGCCGTGGCCGCGGAAGAACATGAACCAGGTGCCGCCGCCGATCAGCAGCAGCCCGACCACGGCGCCGACGATGATGAACAGCTTGCGCTTGCTCTTCGGAGCGGCCTCGCCGTCCTTGCCGTCTTCGACCTCGGTGTCTGCCATTGCCTGCCGTCCGAATTCGCCGCGAAGGCCAGTTGCGACGCGAAACCGATGTCCCGGACGCCCAAGCGCCCGCTTAAAAACTTATGTCGCAATGGTTAATGGAACCTTTCTTTCGCCTGCCAGCTAGGAAGAATTTGCCGGCAATTATGGTCAATAATACCTTTTTGCCGCCTTTTCCGGCCCCGGTAAAACTACGTAATTGACTGTAATTACACGCAAATTATCTGTGGCACGAGATTCGCTTTGCTGTTGGCTGAAGCGCGGCTTGGGAGAGCTCTAGCGCTTCGCAGCAACCACGGGCGGCCTTTGGGAGAGGGGCGTCCGCGGCTCAGGCAAAGGGGAGATCGACCGATGGAGAATGCCCTTCTCATCGGACTTTCGCGGCAGATGACCTTGGAGCGACAGATGGATGTCGTCGCCAACAACGTCGCGAACGTCAACACCACCGGCTTCAAGTCCGACAAATCGCTGTTTCAGGAATACCTGTCGCCGGGCGCCCATGAAGACAACTTCATCGGCCGCGACCGCCGCGTCAGCTATGTGCAGGACCGCGCCACCTTCCACGATTTCTCCTCCGGCCCGCTGGAGCAGACCAAGAACCCGCTCGACGTCGCGATCGACGGCGACGCCTTCCTGGCGGTGCAGACGCCGGCCGGCGAGCGCTACACCCGCGACGGCGGGCTGCAGATCAACACCCAGGGCCAATTGGTCACCGCGTCGGGCTATCAGGTGCTCGGCACCAACGGCCCGATCGTGTTTCAGCCCACCGACAAGGACATCACCATCGCCGACGACGGCAACGTCACCGTGCTGGAGGGCTCCTCGGCGGTGGATTCGCTGCGCGGCAAGCTGCGGCTGGTGAATTTCGCCGAAGCCCAGCGGCTGCTGAAAGAAGGCTCCAACCTCTATGCCGGCGACGGCGCCGCGGCGCAGCCGGCGCTGACCGCCCGGGTGCACCAGGGCTACATCGAGAAATCCAACGTCAACGCGGTGGCCGAGATGAGCCGGATGATCGATGTCACCCGCGCCTACACCCAGCTGTCGTCGATGCTGCAGCAGCAGGGTGACTTACGCAAAACCGCGCTTGAGAAGCTCGCCGACGTTCCGGCGTAACCGCCTTTTTTGGAGACTGACCCATGCGCGCTCTCTACACCGCAGCGACCGGGATGGCGGCCCAGGAACTCAACGTCCAGGTGATTTCCAACAACATCGCCAACATGCGCACCACCGGCTTCAAGAAGCAGCGCGCGGCGTTTCAGGATCTGATCTACGACCACGTCCGCCGGGTCGGCGCGCAGGCCTCCGATCAGGGCACCATCCTGCCGGTCGGCGTCGACATCGGCGGCGGCGTCAAGACCGTCGGCACGCCGCGCATGATGACCCAGGGCACGCTGTCGCCGACCGGCAACGACCTCGATCTGGCGGTGCGCGGCGAAGGCTTCTTCAAGATCCAGATGCCGGACGGCACCTACTCCTATACGCGCGACGGCTCGTTCACTACCGACAACACCGGCCGGGTGGTGACCGCGAACGGCAATCCGCTGCAGCCCACCATCACCATTCCGACCGGCGCCAGCGGCATCACCATCGCCAGCAACGGCCAGGTCTCGGTCACCGTCGCGGGATCCACCACGCCGACCGTGATCGGCCAGATCAGCCTGACCCGTTTCATCAACAAGACCGGGCTGCAGCCGCAGGGCGACAACCTGTTCATCGAAACCGGGGCGTCGGGGCCGCCGCAGGACGGTATCGCCAATGCCGACGGCTATGGCGACATCCAGCAGCAGACCCTGGAGCAGGCCAACGTCGAAGTGGTCACCGAAATCTCCGACCTGATCGCGGCGCAACGCGCCTACGAGATGAACGCCAAGGTGGTCAGCGCCGCCGACCAGATGCTGCAATCCACCTCCAACATGTTCCGGTGAGGACTTCAATGATGCGCGCCCCGCTACTCATTGGCCTCGCCATCGCCCTCGCCGGCGCCGGCCCAAGCCTGTCGCAAGGTCTCGCCCAAGGTCTCTCCCAAGGTCCGGCGCAAGGTCTCGCCGAAGGCCCGGGTCAGAGCCCGGCGCAGAGCCGCGACGACGTCATCGCCACCCCGGTGCTGCGCGCCAGCATCACCGTGACCAGCGACCTCGTGCTGATCGGCGACGTCATCGACAATGCCGGCAGCGCCGCCAAGATCGCGATCTATCGCGCCCCGGATCTCGGCACCACCGGGTCGCTGCCCACCGCCAAGCTCTTGGCGGCGCTACGCGCGCATCAGGTGATCGGCGTCGAGACCCGCGATATCCGCGAGGTCTCGGTGACGCGGCTGGCCCGCACGGTGGCGAGCGACGAGATCGAAAACCAGGTGGCGCGGGCGCTGGCGCAGAACAACGGCCACGCCGAGGCCAACAGTTTCCAGGTCAAGTTCGACCGCGATCCGCAGACCCTGCAACTCGACCCTTCCAACAGCGGCGCGATGGAGCCGGTCGCGGTGCGCCACGACCTGCGCAGCGGCCGCTTCGACGTCACCTTCGAGATCGCCGGCGAGAGCAGCGCGGCGCCGACCAAGCTGCGCTTCACCGGCACCGCCATCGAGACCGTGGACGCCGCGGTGCTGGCGCGCGGCGTCGAACGCAACGAGATCCTGAAATCCTCCGACGTGGTGGTGGAGCGGCGGCCGAAGACCGAGGTCGGCAACGACGTCGCCGGCCGCGACGTCGCGGTCGGGATGCAGGCGCGCCGGCAATTGCGCGCCGGCCAGGCGTTGCGGGTCGCCGACCTCGCCAAACCCGATCTGGTGTCGCGCGACCAGAGCGTCACGCTGATCTACGAGTCGACCGGGCTGTATCTCACCGTGCGCGGCAAGGCGGTCGACAGCGGCACCGAGGGCGACGTCGTCAACGTCGTCAACCTGCAATCCAAGCGCACCGTCGCCGGCACCGTGATCGGCCGCGGCCAGGTCGCGGTGTCGGTGGCAACGCCGCGCGTCGTCGCCTCCGCGGCGCCGGGCGGCGACGGCGCGGCCGCCGTCACCGGCTCGGTCGCCGCCCCTGCTTCCGCTTCCCGATAACCCGAGTAATCGTCATGTCCCAGTTACCGACGTTCAACCGCATCGTCCTCGCCGGACTTCTCGTGGCCACCGGCGGCCTCGCGGGCGGCTGTTCATCGATCGACCGGCTGTCGCAGATCGGCGAGCAGCCGAAGCTCGCGGCGATCGAAAATCCCACCGCGCAGCCCGGCTACAAGCCGGTGCAGATGCCGATGCCGAAGCCGGAAGCGGCCTCCTACAACGCCAATTCGCTGTGGCGCAACGGCTCGCGGGCGTTCTTCCGCGACCAGCGCGCGCATCAGGTCGGCGACATCCTCACCGTCACGGTGAATTTCACCGACAAGGCCAACATCGCCAACGAGACCCAGCGCAGCCGCACCAACAAGGAAGACTCCGGGATCACCGATTTCGCCGGCGCCAAACTGATCGGCGGCGCCGCCTCGCAGGTGATGCCGGGCCGCATCCTGACCGCGGATGCGACCGCGTCGAGCGACGGCAAGGGCTCGGTGCAGCGCCAGGAAGCGTTGCAGACCAGCGTCGCCGCGGTGGTGACGCAATTGCTGCCGAACGGCAATCTGGTGGTCGAAGGCAAGCAGGAAATCCGGGTCAATTTCGAAATCCGCGAACTGATCGTCGCCGGCATCGTGCGGCCGGAGGACATCCAGAGCGACAACACCATCGACTCGGCCAAGATCGCGCAGGCCCGCATCGCCTATGGCGGCCGCGGCCAGCTCACCGACGTGCAGCAGCCGCGCTACGGCCAGCAGGTGATGGACGTGCTGCTGCCGTTCTAAGCCTCATCTCGACGTGGTTTGCAGTCTGAAGCGATTTCTTTTTTCGGAGAAGATCATGCCCGCACGATACTCCCGCACAGGAGGGCAACGCGTTCTCCCGACGTAATACCGCGGCGAGGCGGCTCCCACCGCGCGCCGTGCCTTGCCGGCCCCCCCCGCCGGCGTCTCCCGAGCTCCCACACCCGATCGCGAACCTAGGCGCGAACGGGTGTCCTACGCGGCCTCCGTCAGCTCCCCTGGCGGAGGCCGTGCTCGTTTTGCGTCTGCTGAAGTGATTGCGGCAGTGTCTTGAGATAGTTCGCTTATAGCGTTTTCGAGTGAAGCGGATCCCGGTTCGCGTGAAGACAACGCGTCAAAATAACAATCTAGAGCTCCGGTTCTGATCTATCAGAACCGGAATCGCTCTATGGTCGCTTGAACCGACTTCGATGGGGTCGATGCGCTGCACGACCAACTTGGCGGTCATTCCGGGGCGCGAACAGCGCAAGCTGTGAGCGAACCCGGAATCTCGCAACGAGGAGCACACTCTCACACCCGCGGCAGATTCCGGGTTCGCCCGGGCTCACGCCCTGGCGCCCCGGAATGACCGCCTCGTGTGGGTTGCGAATTCAGTGCTATTGCAGTCGGCAACGTGAGTGAATTGCGGTGCCTCGCTTAGTTGCCGTGCGGCACTACGGTCTTCGGCCCGCCGCTGTAGACATGCGAGGCCTTGTGCAGGACGGCGACGTCCGGCGCCGCGGTGGCGTTCGGCAGGATGGTGGCGTGCGAGGTGCTGGCGGGGCCGCCCTGATAGTGATGGCGATGTTCGCCGGGCGCATTCTGCGCCAGCGCGGACACGGTCAACAGCGGCGCCACGACGGCGGCCGCGAGCAGCGATTTGATCAGCATGATAGGTCTCCGAAGGTTGGCAAGAGCCGTGTGGTCGCTCTCATTGATCAGTTCGCAGCGCTGCGCCGATCGGTTACAGGCTCGTTTGGATAAATCGCAAAACGCTACCAGCGCAGCAGTCGCGGCCCGAGCAGCCAGCCGCCGAGCGTGCACAGCGCGATCGTGCCGCCGTACCACAGCGCCACGAACGGCACGGTGTCGTCGATGCAATGCAGCGCGTAGCCGGTGGCGCTGAGGCAGCCGGCGATCAGCCCGACCAGCGCGCCGGCGCGCGACAGATCGGTCGGCGCCAGCCGCCGCACCGTCCACACCAGCACCGCGAACGGCACCAGCGCGATCAGCGGAATCGAGATCAGGCATTCCAGGCCTTGCGCGCTGTGCAGCGCCGCGGTCCAATGTGCCCCCGGCGCCATCGCCAGGCCGAGCCCGAGCAACGTCATCACCGCGACGAACGGCGCCGCCAACAGCAGCAGCGCGCCGCGCCGCTCGCCGCCCGGCCGCGCGATCCGGATCAGCGTGAGCGCCGCCGGAACCAGGATCAGCAGCGCGAGGCCGATCTTCAACAGCGCCGGCGCCAGCGTCGCCAGCGTGCCGAGCTGCGCGCGCGGCCCCAGCACCACCACCACCGCGGCGACCGCTGCGGCGGCGCCGGCCGCCACCGCGAGCCAGATGCCGCGCGCGCCGCTGCGATAGCCGACCGGCTCGACATTGGTGCTCAGCAGCGCGATCAGGTCGTCGGTCTTCATGGCTGTTTCTCCCGGCCGAGCAAGGCGGCCAGCGCCTTCAATCCGCGGTGCACATTGACCTTGACCGCCGGCTCCGACATGCCGCGGCGGCGCGCCGCCTCGGCGACGCTGAGGCCTTCGAGCTTCACCGACTGGATCGCGCGACGCATCTTGTCCGGCAATTGCCCGAGCAGCTTGCCGAGGTCGCGGGCGCTGTCGGCGCCGACATAGTCGTCGCGCGCCATGATGTCCTCGGCGTCGTCGATCGGCACGTCGGCGCGCGAAGCGCGGGTGCGGCGCAGATGGTCGATCAGCTTGTAGCGGGCGATGGCGTAGACCCACGGCGTCAGCGGCTCCGCCGGGTCATAGGTGGCGCGGCGGGTGTGGATCGCCAGCAGCGCTTCCTGCATCAGGTCCTCGGCCTCCGCGGCGCTGCGGCCGATCCGCGAAAGCTTAGCCTTGTAATAGGCGCGCAGATGGCCGCTGAGGCGGTCGAGCAAGATGCGATACGCCGCGGCGTCGCCCGTGAGGCCCGCGGTCATCAGCGACCTCAGTTCGGCATCGTCGGTTGTCATCAGGCACCTGTCGTAACCCAGTTCGGCGCGGCGGCCCGAATGGTTACAGCCGGGGCGGATTATTTTCGGCGGGGGACGGGAAATCTCGCGCGCGTGGCCGAACACGAACCGAGCACGGACCAGCAGGTCCGCTGCCGAGGCAGCGAGCACACTGGGCCATCTTACGGGAACTGTCCGCAATCCGTTCCTGCGGGTCGCGCCGTCTTGATTTCCCTAAAACAAGCAATTTATGTAGTCTCGGTATTCTCAGGAGGCTGCGATGGCCAAGGCAAAATCCCGCTCGACCTCGCTGCCGGAATCGCTCGATCTCCAGGTCCGCGACATCGCGCTGCGCGAAAACCGCACGCCGGCCAATGTGCTCGAAAACGCCGTTCGGGTGTTCACCTTGATGCCGCCGGAGCTTCGCGCGCTGTTGATTGAAACCTCGGCCGACGAGGCGAATGGCGCGCGACGGCTGCAAGATCTCAGCCGCCACCTCATGTTCGCCCTGGCGCGCGACCGTTTCGAAGCCGCCGCGGCGCAACTGGCACGCTCATCGGCGAAGATCGACGACGCCTTGCTGACAGCGGATGAGCTCACTTTGGAGCCGGCGCCTCATCCGGTCGTCGGCTAGGCCGGATGCTGATCGTTGTTCCGGATGTCAACGTCCTGGTGTCGCGGGCCAACGCTGATCGCGCCGGACGCTCATCGACCATCAGTCAGAAGGTGGTCCGGCAACTCGTCTCCGGCGAGCTCAACGGCGAGCCGTTGCAGCTTGCGATGTCGTTCAAGATGCTCGACACCTATCGCGACGTGCTGCTCCGCAAGGGTTATGACCGCGAAGCCGTTGCGCAATCCGCCGACGGCCTGATCGCGCTGATGCGCTACGGGCCGGTCGGATTCGATCCCTACCTGGTCCTTGGCGGCACGCCCGAGCCGTCGGTGATGGATGTCGAAGACGGCGGGGTGCTGGCGACCGCCTATGCCGCGCACGCCAACATACTGATCACCGACAATCTGAAGGACTTCGCCGGTCATGACGCCGAAGCCTACGTCACGTCGGTCGCTCGCTCAGCTGCTGGAACGCAGCGCGAGCTTTATTGCCTGATACGCAAGCGGCCTGACGGCCATTCGCTGATCGTGGTCCATCCCGCGGATTTCGTGCGCTGGACGGAAAGCGGTTTCAAGATGTCCGCCGGCGCCATCAGGGCGAGTTGCACCGCCAAGCCTGACCTGTCACGCTGAGCTGACATGATCGAGCGCCGCGCGCCGTCGCCGACCGAAAATTCCGGCCGGCGAACTAATCACGGGCGGCAGCGCCCACACTACTCGTCGCGATACACCTTCTCGCGTTTTTCGTGGCGTTCCTGCGCTTCCACCGACAGCGTCGCGATCGGGCGCGCCTCGAGCCGCTTCAGCGAGATCGGCTCGCCGGTTTCTTCGCAATAGCCGTAGGTGTTGTCTTCGATGCGCTGCAGCGCGGCGTCGATCTTGGAGATCAGTTTGCGCTGACGGTCGCGGGCGCGCAATTCGATGGCGCGGTCGGTTTCCGAGGCGGCACGGTCCGCCAGATCGGGGTGGTTGACGTTTTCTTCTTGCAGGGTTTGTAGGGTGATCCTGGATTCCCGCAGGATCTCGTCCTTCCAGGCTAGCAGCTTTGCGCGAAAGTAATCGCGCTGCCGATCGTTCATGAAAGGCTCTTTTTCGGAGGGGCGGTAGCTTTTCAACTTATCCAAGGCCAATCCATCTGTCCGAGGGAGCCGGTTGTAACCCGGTCGCGCCGCCGCTTATATAGCGACGGCTTGTGACAGACAATATCGTCCGCGAGACGAACAGCGGCGGTTTTTGGCGGCCGGAACTGGCGACCAAGTGAGCGGCACGCTGCCTCAAAACCAGCCGTCAGAACGGCCCGGTTAGAACTGCCCGGCTTTGGCCAGTTCGACTTCCACCCGTAGTTCGATCTCCGACAGCACCGCGTCGAGCCCGGGGTCGCCGGACGACGCCTTGAGGTCGGCCGCCGCCGCCCGCAGCCGCGCCACGGTGGTATTGTCAAACGAACCTGACAACAGCCCCATCTTCAATTCGTCGAGCACATCGAGCGCGCCCTTGCCGCGCGCCACCGAGCGCTTGCGGCGCTCCACCGGATCCTCGATGCCCTGCATCGCCAGCAGCGCGTCGATATTGGCCGAGGCTTTCGGTGCCGACAGCGGCCGGGCGTCCGCGGTGGTGGCGGGCTCCGGCAGCGTAAAGCCGCTGCCGCCGCTGCGCCGTGGGGCGCTGGAGGGGCCGCCGAGTGTAGTGCCGTTCGGTCCGTAAATGCGCATCGTGGGATCCCGCTTGGTCCGAGCCCATGGAGGGAACGCCGGCGCTGTTTGCCCATCCGTGAACGACGAGGCCTTCGACCGAAATCTCGCCGGTTACGGTTAACGCCAGGTAAACGGCCCGGCAGAATTTGCCGGTGACGGCAGTTTCGCCGCGCCGGGAACCCGGGGCCGGACCCGGTCCGTTGTATTTTATCAAATTAAAACAGAGCGATACCCGTAACGCCGCGGTGGCATGGCGCTGGCATAGAGAAAGCCGGATCGCCATCGGGAGCTGGCGGGTCCGGATCGACCTCAGCGGGGAGCCGAGATGCCAAGCGTGGGTTTGCCGAAACTGGTTCAGCTGATCGGCCGGGCGGCCATTGCGGCCGCCATGGCGCTGACGCTGTCCTGCGGCGGCGCGGGCGCTACGTCGCGGATCAAGGACCTCGCCAATATCGAGGGCGTGCGGCAAAATCAGTTGATCGGCTATGGCCTGGTGGTCGGCCTCAACGGCACCGGCGATACCCTCAACAACATTCCGTTCACCAAGCAGTCGCTGCAGGCGATGCTGGAGCGGATGGGCGTCAACATCCGCGGCGCCACCATCCGCACCGGCAACGTCGCTGCCGTCATGGTCACCGGCAATCTGCCGGCGTTCGGCACCCAGGGCACCCGAATGGATGTCACCGTCTCGGCGCTCGGCGACGCCAAGAATCTGCAGGGCGGCACCCTGCTGGTGACGCCGCTGCTCGGCGCCGACGGCAACGTCTATGCGGTGGCGCAGGGCTCGCTGGCGATCAGCGGGTTCCAGGCCGAGGGCGCCGCCGCCAGCATCACTCGCGGCGTGCCCACGGTCGGCCGGATCGCCAATGGCGCGATCATCGAGCGCGAGATCGAGTTCGCGCTGAACCGGCTGCCCAATGTCCGGCTGGCGCTGCGCAACCCCGACTTTACCACCGCGAAACGGGTCGCCGCCGCGGTCAATGATTTCCTCGGCACCAAGAGCGCCGAACCGATCGACCCCTCCACCGTGCAGCTCTCGATCCCCGGCGAGTTCAAGGGCAACGTCGTCGCCCTGCTCACCGAGATCGAGCAATTGCAGGTCGATCCGGACCTCGCCGCGAAAATCATCATCGACGAGCGCAGCGGTATCATCGTGATGGGCCGCGACGTCCGCGTCGCCACCGTGGCGGTGTCGCAAGGCAACCTCACCGTGACGATTTCCGAAAGCCCGCAGGTCAGCCAGCCCAACCCCTTGTCGCGCGGCCGCACCGTGACCACGCCGAACACCAAGATCGGCGTCACCGAGGACGGCAAGAAGCTGGCGCTGGTCAGGGACGGAGTGTCGCTGCAGCAGCTGGTCGACGGCCTCAACGGGCTCGGCATCGGGCCGCGCGACCTGATCGGCATCCTGCAGGCGATCAAGGCCGCCGGCGCGATCCAGGCCGACATCGAGGTGATGTGATGATCGCCAGCGCAACCTCCAGCCAAGCCGCCGCCGCTATACCGACCCGCAACGGCCGCCCCGACACCCAGCTCGCCGAGGCGCTGGCGAAGGTGTCGCCGCAGACCCAGGCCAAGATGAAGACCCAGGCCACCGACTTCGAGGCCATGTTCCTGAATTCGATGTTCTCGCAGATGACCAGCAGCGTGAAGGGCGAAGGCCCGTTCGGCGACACCGTCGGCACCGGGGTATGGCGCTCGATGCTGACCGACCAATATTCCAAATCCTTCGCCAAGGCCGGCGGCGTCGGGGTTTCCGCCGACGTGTTTCGCCAGCTCATTCTCCAGCAGGCCAGCCGCGCCAGCTAGGCGCAAAAAGGACGCACCATGCAGCATCGAGCTCAACCCGTCCCGGCGCCGACGCCGTTGCCGCCGATTTCGACCGCCGCCGAGGCCCGTCAACTGGCCGAAGGCCTGATGGATGTGATGACCAATCTGCTCGGGGTGATCGAACAGGAAACCGAGCTGGTGCGCGCCGGCAAGGTGCGCGAGGCGATCGACCTCGAGCCGAACAAGACCGAACTGTCGCGGCGCTATGTCAGCACCATCCTGCGGGTGAAGGCCAGCCAGCAGTATTTCGCGCTGACCACGCCGGAGCTGCTCGCCGCGCTGCATCGCCATCACGAGGTGTTCCGCGCCATGCTGCAGGTCAACCTGACGGTGCTGGCGACCGCTCATGCGGTGTCGGAAGGCATCGTGCGCGGCGTCAACGCACAGATGCAGCGCCGCAACATTCCCAACACCTACACCGCCAGCGGCCAGCGCGCCGCCCCCGGCCCCCGCAACATGACCCCGATCGCGGTCAGCCGCTCGATGTGAGCGGCGCACCCTCCTCGCCTGACTTCCCGTTACAGCACGACACCGCCGAGCATCGCGTGGCGCGACTCAGCTCGCGGCGCGGTCGGCGCGGTTCGCCGCGCCATTCGCTGTGTCCGCACGCCCATCGGCAGCCGGCCCGCAGCGTTACGCCGCGATCGAATCAATCCGTCTTCAATCGGGTGGAATTCCAAAAACCATGCCGCGTCGCGGCGGCGGCGCGGCGCCGAACTCCGCTTGCATCTCAGTAGATTCCGCAGCATTGATCGCGGCGGTTGAGGTCGCAATCGCCCGGCGCGGCGACCCGGATACGGCCGGCGGCGCGGTTCGCGACGGCCGTGGCGCCGTTCGCATTTGAATCAAATCATCACAGCGCGCGAAGCTAGGACTTTAGACATTCGGCCCATAGTCTGCGATGGGAAGGGTTGGGATTAGATTTTGTGGAGGCCAGGAGGCTGCCATGGGAGCCGATTTCAACATCAAGCCGGTGGGGTCGCCGGTCGCGGCACAGTTCATTCGACCCGCACCAGAAGCCGTGCGGAGCGCTGTGGCGACCGAACTGCCGTCGGACAAGAGTGTCGCCGCATCTGACAGGTCGTCGGCCAGCACGCCGCCCGCGAGTTACGATGTGTTGAACGCCACCGACCAGGTCGCGCATCAGGTGATCGTCGATCGCGCCGCGGCGCAGGTGGTCTATGTCACGGTCGACACCACCACCAATCTGGTCGTCAACCAGTATCCGGAAGAATCTCGGCTGCGGGCGCGGGCCTATATCCGCGCGCAGGACAACGCCAAGTTCGACCACAAGACCTTGGCGACCGATCGCACGGCCTAGCGCAACGGCCGGCATCACACCTGTTAGTACGCCCGCCGGCAATTGCCGCGCGGCGCGTTGTGGTGTGTGAAGCAGATTGCGCCGAAGCAAGTCCTGGCGGAAAAATCCGACGAAATATTTTTGAAGAATTTCAGCCGCGTGGCGTGAACCCGGCGCGGGATCGGCCGCCCGGCTCAGGCCCGGCCGCTCAGCCCGGTGGCGATGTTGCGGTTGATCTCGATCAGCGCGGCCAGCCGCTCGCGTTCCGGCTTGACCTGCAATGCGGCGCATTGCGTCAGCACGAAGATGCCGATATTGGCGATGTTCTGCCGGATCGCGATCGCTTCGGGATTGGCATCGCTGAGCGCGTCGCTGACGAAGATCGACCACAGCTTGCGATTGAAGATCAGCGCGGCGCTGAGTCCGGAATCCGACTCGTTCCAGTTGGTGACGGCGTCTTGAAGTTGTCGGGCGGCCTTCAGCAGGGCCTGTGCTTCGATGTCCCGGGGAGAAGCGATTCGCTGCGCTGTGCGAGCATAAGCCTGGGCACCGACAGACATGACTACCTCAACAATTCTTCTTCACGCTTGATCAGCGCACGCAATTCCCGGAGTGCTTTGTAAAGATTGCCGCTTAAAATTAGATTACTCGCGGCCTCGATCTGATCCCTAAAACTCGGCACAGCTTCGATCAATTCTTTGATGAAGCCGAGATAGAGATCCTGATACGCCGGGATATCGTTCTCCAGATACATCATCTGCACGCACAGATAGATTCGTTTGGCCGGGGTGTTGGCGGTCTCCGAAGTCAGGATATCTTTTTCGCGCAGGATCGGCGCGTCGCCGTCGATCAGGAACGCGGTTCGGGAGTCGGAATTGGTGATGACGCTTTGACCGATGATGATCCGCTCGAACGGCTTCAACTCAACTCTCAAAGGCATACCGTGGTCCTCCTGCGTCGGTGCCGCGCCGGCAAAACACCCGAGATCCGGCGCAAGGCCCGGCGGGCCGAATCACATCATGCGCGGACTTATGCCATCCATCCAGCATATAGAACTGGCGCAACCGACGACAATTGCTGCGATCCGACGATATCTCGCGAATCTCGCCGGCTCAAACGGCAAAAGCGGCGTGGTTGCCCGCGCCGCCCGCATCGTCGGCGCTGAGCTGCGCGATTACTGCAGCAGCTTCAGCACGCTCTGCTGCGACTGGTTGGCCAGCGCCAGCGCCGAGACCGCGATCGACTGCCTCGTCGACAGCGCCTGGCTGTTGGCGGCTTCCTCGTTGGTATCGGCCAGCGTCAGGTTCGACGAGCCGGTCTGCAATACGTTGATCAGGTTCTTGGCGAATTCCTGGCGGATCTGCACGATCGACAGGTTGGAGCCGAGCGAGGAGGCCTGCGAGCGCAGCGAAGTCGAGGCGACGTTGAGCGCCGCCAGCGTCTTGTTGGCGGAGGCGTTGTCGACCAGATCGGTGCCGGCGACCAGCGTCGGCAGCCCGAGCCCGGCCGGGGTCAGCGCCGCGCCGGTGATGTTCAGCGTCGACTTGCCGGTCTCGTTGAACACCAGCTTCAGGGTGTCGCCGGCCAGCAGGTTGACGCCGTTGAACGAGGCGTCCTGCGAGGTGGTGGTGATCTGGGCGATGATGTTGTTGTACTGCGCGACCAGGCCGGCGCGGGTGGACTGCGAATTCAGGTCGGCGGCCGGCGGCGCCGGGTTGGTGAAGCTCAGCGTCGTGATGACGGTGCCGCCGAGCGTGCCGCCATCGAGCGCCGAGCCGAGCGTCGAGGAGGCATAGTCGTTGCCGGCGGTGATCACCAGCTTGCCGGTGGCGTCGACGGTGGCGCTCATATTGTTGGCGAACAGCGCGGTGTTGAGCTGCGCCAGGGTCTTGACGGTGCCGTTGGTGCCGTCGCCGAAGGTGATGTTGACCGGGGTGCCGCCCTTGAACGAGGTGAAGGTCAGGGTCTTGCCGCTGATACCGCCGATGCCGGCATTGCGCGCCGCCGAGAACACCGTCGAGGTGCCGGTGTTGCCGGCGAGGCCAAGCGCGGCCAGCGCGTTGCCGGAGCCGGCGATGGTCAGGTCGGACACCGTGCCGGTGCTCAGCTTCAACGCGCCGGAGGCCGCCACCGACGACGCGGTGGCGCCGGCGGTGGTGGTCAGCACGGCGTTGCCGCTGGTGTTGGCGGCGGTCTGTACGCCGGTGGCGATGTCGATCGCCTTCAGCACGTCGTCGATGGTGCCGCCCTGCAGATAGACGGTGGAATTGCCGACCCCGTCGGTGACGATGTTGCCGATGGCGCCGGAGCCGGTCGCCACGTTGGCGGGCGCCGGCACCGCGGCGTTCTTGAAGGTGATGGTCTTGCCGTCGACATACAGCGTCGAGCCGTCCTGGATCAGCGAGCCGACGGTGTTGTTGTCGGTGGTGCGCTGCTGGGTGACGGTGACGGTGCCGGGGCCGGTCGAGCTGCTGAGGCCGAGCGCCTTCAGGAGGTCGGCCTTGCCGGTGATGCTGAGGTCGGCGCCGGTGCCGGTGGTCAGGGTGAGTTGCCCGCCGGCCGTGGCGCCGTCGGTGCCCGAGGAATGGGTGATGGTCGCGGTGCCGTTGGAATTGACGGATTTCTGCACGCCGCTGGCGAGGTCGATCGCCTTGGTCAGATCGCCGACCGAGGCGAGCGGCGTGGCCGCGGTGCCGAGATAGATCGTGGTGTTGCCGTTGCCGTCGGTCACCAAGTTGCCGGCGACGCCGGATCCGACGGTGACGCCGGAGGCGGCCGGCGCCGAGCCGGCGCGGAAGGTGATGGTCTTGCCGTTGACGACCACCGTGTCGCCGTCGGCCGGCTGGGCGTTGCCGATCAGCGCGGTCGCCGCGGAGCCGGTGGCGTCGATCAATTTCAACGAGGTGCTGAGCGGTGCGGCGCCGTCGCCGGCGGTCCCCACCGCGCCGACCAGCGACGACGAGGTGCCGCCGAGCTTGGTGGTCCCGGTCACCGCGGTCGAGCCGCCGGCGTTGCCGGTGTACAGCACGTTGCTCGAGGCCACGGTGTTGACGAAGCTGGTGGTGCCGCGCAGGTCGTCGGCGGTGGCGCCGGAAATCGAGGTGGAGACGTTGGATTTCGGCGCGTAGCCGACCGGGGTCTGCAGCGCCTGGTTGGCGATCGACTTGGCGGCGTCGATCAGCTTGTTCAGCGAGGTGATGCCGGTCGAGGCCGCCTGCAGGATCTGCACGCCGTTGCCGATGCCGTCCAACAGGTTGTTGATGTCGGAGGATCGGCTGTCGAGCCCCGCCGCGGTGAAGAAGTTGGTCGGATTGTCGAGCGCCGAATTGACCTTCTTTCCGCTGGAAAGCCGGTTCTGCGTGGTGGACAGGAGGTCTGCCGTCGACTGAAGCGAAAGCAGGTTCTGTCGAACCGATGCCGAAAGGACGACGTCTGACATAGTGTAACCTTCCTGTTCCGTGCTGGAGGCCGACCTTCAGGTCGAGCGACGCATGGGACGTCCCGGGCGAACGAGATCTCGCCGTGACGCTTTACGGTATTGCTTTGACGCCTTCTGGTGAGGGACCTCGGCCCACATACGCGTGGCAACCGGATCAACGCAGCCGATTCTCGGCCTACCTCATTCCTACTTATCCCAAGCATTAACCATGACGTTTTAAGATATGGTTAACAGCCCCTTAAAGTTTGCCGGCCGGCTCCGCGCGGCGCGAAAAAATTAAAGGCCGGCGGCAAAACGCAAAAAAACGGCGGGGTTTCCCCCGCCGTCTTCCGATTGGTGCGTTTGGTCGAACTTAGCGCAGCAGCTGCAACACGCTCTGCTGCGAGGTGTTGGCGAGCGACAGCGCGGACACCGCGATCGACTGGCGGGTCGACAGCGCCTGGCTGTTGGCCGCTTCCTCGTTGGTGTCGGCCAAGGTCAGGTTCGACGAGCCGGTCTGCAGCACGTTGATCAGGTTCTTCGAGAAGTCCTGACGCAACTGCACGATCGACAGGTTGGAACCCAGCGCCGAGGCCTGCGACCGCAGCGAGGTGCTGGCCGTCGTCAGGGTGGTCAGCACCTTGTTGGTCGCCGAGTTGTCGATGAAGTCGGTGCCGCCAGTCAGGTTCGACAGGCCGAGGCCTGCTGCGTTGAAGGTCACGCCCTGAATGTTCAGCGTCGACTTGCCGGTTTCGTTGAAGGTCAGCTTGAGGTTGTCGCCGTTCAGCAGGTTGACGCCGTTGAACGAGGCATCCTGGGCCGTGGTGGTGATCTGATCCAGGATGTTGTTGTACTGCGTCACCAGATTGGCGCGGGTGGTCTGCGCCACCGCATCGGCAACCGGCGCCGCCGCGATGGTGAAGGTGGTCGAGGTGGTCAGGGTGCCGCCGATCGAACCGCCGGAAGCGGTCGAGCCGAGGGTGGACGACGCGTAGTCGTTCGCCGCCGAGATCGTCAGCTTGCCGGACGCATCGACGGTGGCGCCAAGGTTATTGGCGGACAGCGCGGAGTTGAGCTGGGCCAAAGTCTTGACGGTGCCGTTGGTGCCGTCGCCGAGGGTGACGCTGACCGCCGTCCCGCCGTTGAACGAGGAGAAGGTCAGGGTCTTGCCGTTGATGCCGCCGGTGCCGGCCGCACGAGACGCCGAGAAATTGGCGCTGGAGTGGGTCGGACCGTCGAGACCGAGCGCTGACAACGCGTTGCCGACACCGCCGGCAATGTTGAGGTCAGACAGAGTGCCGGTGCTGAGTTTCAGCGTGCCGTTGGCCGCCACGCTGGAGGGCGAGGCGCCGCTGGCGGTCGACAGGGTGGTGACGCCGGCCGCGTTGGAGGCGGTCTGCACGCCGGTGGCGAGATCGATCGCCTTCAGGGTGTCGGCGATGGTCGCCCCCTGAAGATAGACGATCGAGTTGCCGCTGCCGTCGGTCTGCAGATGGCTGCCGGCCTGGATGCCCGAGCCGGTCGGCACGTTGGCCGGAAGCGGCTGGTAGGCGTTCGAGAAGGTGATCGTGTGACCGTTCACATTCAAGGTGGAGCCGTCCGTGATCAGGTTGGCAGTGGTGGTCGCAGCGGTGGTGCGAGCGACGCCGACCGAGACGTTGCCGGAACCGATCGAGGTGGTGAGACCGAAGGCGTTGAGCAGATCCGCCTTGCCGGTGATGCTGAGGTCGGCGCCGGTCGAGGAGTTGACGGTCAGCACGCCGGTGGCAAACGCCGCGGTCGAGCCGGTGATCGTCGCCACGCCCGCGGCGTTCACGGTCTTGGCAACGCCGCTGGCCAGATCGACGGCCTTGAGAACGTCGGCAACGGTGCCGCCGGTCAGATAGATCTGGGAGTTGCCGGAGCCATCGGTGACGATGTTGCCGCTGACGCCCGAGCCGGTCGCAACGCCGGCCGCGGCCGGAGCGGCACCCGCCTTGAAGGTGATCGACTTGCCGTTGACGACCAGAACGTCGCCGTCTTTCGGAGCCGCGGCGGCCAGCAACGTGGTCGCCGTGGTACCGGCTGCCAGCGTGACGGTGCCGGACAGATCGGTGGTTCCGTCGCCCGCGGTGGCGGCGGTGCCGACGAGCGCGCCGGCGACGCCACCGAGCGTGGTGGCCGAGGTGATCGGCGAAGCGCCGCCCGAGGTGCCGTCAGTGACGACGCCGCTGACTGCGAACGCGCTGGCGAAAGTGGTGGTGCCGCGGATGTCGTCGGCGGTGGCGCCGGCGATCGTGGTCGAAACGTTCGACTTGGTGGTGTAGCCCGACACGGTCTGCAGCGCCTGGTTGGCGATCGACTTGGCGGAGTCGACGAGCTTCTGCAGCGAGGTGATGCCGGTGTTGGCGGCCTGCAGGATCTGCACGCCGTTGCCGATGCCATCGAGCAAGTTGTTGATGTCGCTGGCGCGGCTGTCGAGGGACGAGGCGGTGAAGAAGTTGGTCGGATTGTCGAGCGCGGTGTTGACCTTCTTGCCGGTCGACAGGCGGCTCTGAGTGGTAGCAAGCAGGTCGGCAGTGGACTGCAGCGAGAGCAGGTTCTGACGCACGGCGGAGGAGAGGATAACGGACATGGTGAATACCTTCCTGGTATAAGCAACAACCGATCTTCTTGATCGGCGGGGGCACACTCCGTCCGGGCGTCGTAATGAGATCTTAATTTAGGAGCTAGTAGTAGTACCTGTACGCCCTCCTTATCCGTAAAACTACTACCCCTGGTAAGACACCCCCGTGAATCCAAAGTTAGTGCTGTGCCGCAGCGGGATCGTCGCGCTGCGCGGCGCGCGGATTTTTTGCCGTTAACCAGCGGTCAACCATATCTCTCAACACAAAAAAACGGCGGGGTTGCCCCCGCCGTCTTGCGATCGATGTCTTGCGGCGCGGTTAGCGCAGCAGCTGCAACACGCTCTGCTGCGAGGTGTTGGCCAAGGACAGCGCGGACACCGCGATCGACTGCCGGGTCGACAGCGCCTGGCTGTTGGCGGCTTCCTCGTTGGTGTCGGCCAAGGTCAGGTTCGACGAGCCGGTCTGCAGCACGTTGATCAGGCTCTTCGAAAAGTCCTGACGGGTCTGCACGATCGACAGGTTCGACCCCAAAGCCGAAGCCTGCGACCGCAGCGTCGTCGAGGCGGTGGTCAGGGTCGCCAACACCTTGTTGGTGGCGGCGTTGTCGATGAAGTCGGTGCCCGACGTCAGGCTCGACAGGCCAAGACCGTTGGGGTCGAAAGTGACGCCCTGGATGCTCAGAGTGGACTTGCCGGTTTCGTTGAACACCAGCTTCAGGGTGTCGCCGCCGAGCAGGTTGACGCCGTTGAACGAGGCATCCTGCGAGGTGGTTTTGATCTGGTCCATGATGTCGTTGTACTGCTTGACCAGATTGGCGCGGGTGCTCTGGGCGACCACGTCGGCGACGGGATCGGAGGGCGCCGAGAAGAACGACGCCGCGGTGCCGCCGATCTTGCCGCCGGACAGCGTGGAGCCGAGCGTCGAGGAGGCGTAGTCGTTCGCCGCCGAGATCGTCAGCTTGCCGTTGGTGTCGATCGAGGCCTGCAAGTTGTTGGCCTTCAGCGCCGTGTTGAGGTCGGCCAGCGACTTGACGGTGCCGTTGGTGCCATCGCCGATCGTCACGTTGACGGCGGTGCCGCCGTTAAACGATTCGAACGACAGCGTCTTGCCGGAGATGCCGCCGGCCGTCGAGGTGCGGGCCACGTTGAAGCTGGTCGCCGTTCCCTGGGCGCCGGCCAGACCCAATGCCGACAGCGCGTTGCCGGTGCCGGAGATCTTCAGATCTCCTGCCAGGCCCGAGCTGATCTGCAATTGACCACCGGAGAGCACCTTGGACGCCTCGCTACCAGCAGCCACCGCCAGCGTTGCGGCGCCATTGCTGACCGGGGCCACCTGCGCGCCGCTGGCGATGTCGATGGCGGTGAGCACATCGTCCATCGTGCCGCCCTGCAGGTAGACGGTCGAATTGCCGCTGCCGTCGGTGATGACGTTCTTGCCGGTCACCTTGCCGGAGCCGTAGTCCGCAGCGGCCGGAATCGCCGCGTCCTGGAAGGTGATGGTCTTGCCGTTCACCGTCAGGGTCGAACCGGCCTGCACCATTCCGGCGCGGCTGACGCCGGCCCCGGCGGTGGTGTTGGCGGTGCGGTCAGCGGTGAAGCTGCCGACGCCGGTGGCTCCCGAATTCAGACCGAACGCCGACAGCAGGGTGTTATTGCCGGAGATCGACAGATCGGAACCCGTCGAGGTGGAGAGCACCAGCGCGTTGGCCGTGATCGTGGCATTGGTGCCCGAGCTGTTTTGCAGCGTCGCACCACCACCGCTGATGGTCGCCTTTTGCACGCCGCTCGCCAGATCGATGGCGGCCAACACGTCGGAGACTTTGCCGCTGTTGAGATAGACGGTGGAATTACCCTTGCCGTCGGTGACCAGCTGATTGATGACGCCGGAACCGGCCGGCAAAGTGGTCGAGGCCGGTGCGTCGCCATTCGCAAAGCTGATGGTGTGGCCGTTCACCGTCAGGGTGTTGCCGGCCACCGGCTTGTTGGCGCCGAGCGAGCTCAGCAAATCGCCGGTCGCGATGGTCCCGACGGTCGCCCCGGTCTTTGTCGCGGCGGTACCGCCGAGCAAAGTGCTGCCGGAAATCACGCCGGGAGTGGCCTGACCGTCCTGCAGGCCAAGGCTCTGCGCGGAGCCGTTGGAATAGGTCGCAGTGCCGCGCAGATCGTCGGAGGTGGCGCCGGCGATGGTGGTCGAAACGCTGGACTTGCTGGTGTAGCCGGCGACGGTCTGCAGCGCCTGGTTGGCGATCGACTTGGCGCTATCCACCAGCTTCTGCAGCGAGGTGATGCCGGTGTTGGCGGCCTGCAGGATCTGCACGCCGTTGCCGATGCCGTCCAACAGGTTGTTGATGTCGGAGGCGCGGGCGTCGAGGCCGGAGGCGGTGAAGAAATTGGTCGGATTGTCGAGCGCCGAGTTCACCTTCTTGCCGGTGGAAAGGCGACTCTGGGTGGTCGAGAGCAGGTCCGCGGTCGACTGCAGCGAAAGCAGATTCTGACGGACGGAGGACGAGAGTGTGATGCCTGACATTGCTTGAGACCTTCCTGGTTCAGCTAAAATGACGATCATTCAGATCGCTGCGGAACCCTGACCGGCAAAATCTAACAAACCGTAAAACTACGCAGGTACAATTACGGGAATTTATGGCCCGGTAATGGGTTTAGGAACCGCGGCGGCCATCAGCGCCGAGGTCTTGGGACGGGCGGAAATTAAGGTATTTGAAATAATTGCGACCGATCCGCCGCTCCGCGATCAGTTATTGCGCGATCCGTCGTCGCGAGATCGGCTATTGCGGGATCGGCTATTGCGAGATCCGACCTGCCGCGGGCTCACCCGCCGCGCAACCGGCGCTATCACCGACCCGCCGCGCCACCGGCGCCGTCATCCTTGTAACTTAAATTCTGCTGGGCGAGGCGGTAGGCTGTCTCGCGCGGTGGCGGACGAGAGACCGGGTCATCCGAGGGCTTTGAAGCCCGAACCTCAGCTTGGGCCTTCGTCCGTCGTTCCATCGAA
>NZ_DASWPE010000086.1:0-88971 GCF_036404135.1 Rhodopseudomonas sp.
TCGCTTGTTGATTGATAAAATTTCTCACAAAATTTAATTAAGAACGTCGCATAAAAGCACATCTAATAATATTATGTATATCCGAACAAAATAAAATAAAGGAAAAACATGCAAGGAAAGAGAAGTGCCTTGACTTTAATATTTAATTTATTCATAACTGAAGAAAATGAATGGATGCTATAAAATTACTATACGCTTCTTGCAATGCTAGAAATACTGAATGTATGAACAACGCGGATATATATGTACACGAATTCGGTTGGTTCAGACAATGTATGTCGTCGAAGAACACCTTTATATGTTTTCCGCAGTTATATTTCGCATCGAAATTTTATTAAATCCGTTTGATTGTCTTACTATTTGGTTTATTACATTGAACCATTTTGTATACCTTCATCTATGAACAGCAGCAGTAAAAACGAACGTCTTTCTTCTTGTTCTACTTTATAATGCGCGTTAGTTTACAAGTTTTTTTTTTCTTCAAATATTTGTGTACGGTGGAGGATATAAAAATCTGTAAAAAAAAATATTCCATCACTCCACACCTTCTACTACACTGCGAATAAATAAATCCTATGTGCACAGCTGTAGAATTCCTTAAAATTGAAATATTTTAAACTTTTGGATAAATTAAATCCAATTATCTCAATCCCATTTCATCCGCCATGTGCATTCATTCCATGTAAAAGATTCTTGAAGCTAAAGCATATATTTACTGAATAGATAAGATGTTTTAGTAAAATACCAACGAAGGAACGAAGCTATGAATTGTCTAGGAATGATTTCCGTATCAAATCCAATCTTGATTAAAATGACGCGACGCAAGTGTTTTCAGTTAATTCAGTTTTGTTTCATTTTTAATTTAGACTAAAGATGTGATGAGACTTTAAATAAGTAAAAGAAAATCTGAAAGGGAATTATTCATTCCGGATGGTGCAATTTAATGACATTAGCAAAATGGTGATTTTTGATGCCAAGTAATTATTTCAAAAACTACTTCGCACACCACACTGAAAATTTTGCTTAATAATGACACAATTTTGCATTTAATTTATTATCCCATGATGGTATTCTGTATAAACAAGCGAATATGAGTAGAATATACATAGCCAGCAATGAAAATGTAAAGTTTATAAAAATAAAAGAAAAATTATATCGTTTTGAAGTTCAAGTTAAACAAAAATAAAAATGGTTGAAAAGTGTTTTTGGACATGTAAAGTAAAGTGCTTCTGAAACTTGTGCGTTGCACACGGTTATTATATACTTCAGTGGTGTCGACTTAAATTTCAGATGTGTGGGGCGTCCTAGTCGCAGTAAAACTGATTTAAAGTTTATACGAAAACATCAAAGTAAAAAAATTGTTTCGACAAGTGGTCGTTAGGCTCTATTAATTTGTAATGTAGTCGAGACGTCACTGTGTGTACTTTACACTGGTTCTTAGAATGACCAAAGATAAAAATAATTACATAGCAACAACTCTTTGAGGCGAATGAGGGTAAATAAATTTTTGCTACGAAGGTTTAGAATAACTTCCTTTGTCGATAAAAATTGTAAAAAGAAATTCCTTTTAAATTAATTTTCTTGCTTCTGGCTCGTACATGATAATACAAAGCTCATTCGACGTTTACTAAATTATTATATCGCATCATCGAGGAATGTATACAGAAAACACTTATACGTACAGCAGTTCTATAAAGCGTATTAATAGTCTTCTGTAATGCATCGAGCGATAATTCTATTTGTCAAATGTATAACTTTAATTGGCGTACAGTTTTGCGTACAGGTTTGCTGTTTGTAGGAATTTATCTAGAGATGCAACGACACAGATGGTTATTGTTATTCCGTTAGCACTTATTGGGGTAATTTTTTCTATTTCCAGAAACACAACAAGCATTTCGATATCGAAGTGGAAGTCGAGTTGGATGTTGACCCGTCTTCGGAACAGGAATCACAGAGTCCATACAAGAAGCGATCGATATGCCAGAAATCATCAACATCTATAACTGCGTCCACAACAACAACAACAACAACCGATCCAATGCCATGCTACAAAGAATCGAATGTTCACCGCAATGGTCATTACGAACTGGTGGACACAACACGACCGCCATCAATAAACCGCAACAAACAAAAGACAAATAACAATCCATCCGGCAATAATAAAAGCTGTGCACATCAGTTCAGCATAAAGCAGAACAATTCTTCGACATGTGGTGAACAACATTGTCCAACAAAACAAATACGAGCCCATCACAAGTCATTATCGAACAAAATATCATCGTTGAAACGTGAAAATAAAACCACTCAAACTCTGTCTATAGTTGTAGGAGGATTTATAGTATGTTGGCTACCATTTTTCATTTATTATCTAATTACCCCCTTTATTCCGCATGAAGCGCACAGTGCTAATTTAACAAATTGTTTAACATGGCTGGGCTGGTTCAATAGCGCTATGAATCCATTTATTTATGCATTTTATAGTGTCGATTTTCGGGCTGCATTTTGGCGTTTAACATTTCGTCGATTTTTTAAGAACTCTTTGCGGGCTCCATACTCAAGCAACGCAATTTCAATCAGACGGTAATAGAATTATGCTGATGTAGCAAGCACTCTAAGACCAATAAATAATTCATTCGTGCTGCGACGCGACGCGACGACGATGACGGCCCATTGTGAACCTAATGCATTTATACATTTAATAATACTTACAAGAACAAATTTATATAAATGTTTTGAAGTCACGTATTTCATAACCGAAAGGCATTGAACTGTGTTCCTATGAAAATATTTGATTTTCGGCTCTTAATTCCATATCAAATATTTTCATTAGAATTATGGTTAAATATTGTTCCGGATTATGAAGTCTGGTGACATTGTAGCCTGCGTATTGTAGGAGTGAAGTGTCACATTAGAAAAGTATCTATACCGGCTGAGAAGGTCAACCGTTCCGAAAGTTAATAACAATAATTTCTAAATGTAGAATTAAAAACCAAAAATTAAACATTAATCAGACGGTAGTGTTATAAAAATAATGTGCTACACATTTTCAAATAGCAACGTGCAGTTATACATAAATATATATCCTTTTCGTTTCAAACGATGTTATAACACACACCAAATTATAACTGTGTATGATTTTAATTACAGGCGTATTTAGATACAAAACATAGTTGAAACTATCTTTTCATCCTTGGTGTGTTATGACAAGTTTAAAAGTTTCTCTTTCATAGTTCCTAGGAAACTACATTGCAAAATATCTACAGTCAAACATGAAGCAAAATACCTCACTCGAAACGTATTACGAAAACCGAAAAAAAAAACTCAATTAATTTTAACAAAGCTTTTAGCGCCATCATGTCGCCAGATACTACTTCGTTTAGAAGTCTAAACTAGAAAAACTATTGTGTATATACTTGAAAAATAGATTTAAATTCAATTCAATAGATTGAATCTCTTAGTTAGATGAAACATAATAAAGTTGGTGCCGAAGAAAATTAATTGGAGTTTAGTGTCACGTATGCGGCTCTAAATTACGAAATTTAAGATAGACTGGTAACGTAAGAGGTTTTTAAATTACATAGTTTTTTTTTAAAACAGCTAATCTTTAAACTATTTCACCAAATAAAGAGATGTTGAAATAGCTGAAACAAGAAAACATTAGATTTAAAACACGATAAACTTTAACGAACACGAGAAAACCTCTACGTTTGCATTAAAATCTTAATGATTACTATAATGGAGCTAAGAATTGCACATAATATTTATGGCAGAAAAACAAAAAAATTAGTGAGGTGAACTTTAAATTAAAAAATTAACAGAAATATCTTGGTATTGTGACTTTGATGATGGCTCCAGACAGGCCCGGTGTTAGCATTTATTGCATGGACATTTTTTTATCGTCAGCGGTTGGAGTATTTTCTATAGGTGTTCCATGTAGAGGATTAATAGTAGTGGCTTAAAACGGACAAATAATTTTCTGCCATCAAAATATGCAACTTATTATTTTTCCATGCAGAAGGAAAAAAAAAACATTTTCACCATGAATTTATTGTAATCTACACATGAACAATAGATTCTCGAATAATTTTTCATTTACAATTTTTGGCCAATTCTATTAGGGGTTTTCGGTTTGTATATATTGTAAATGGCAACATTTTCCATTTCCATAGAATTTAATGAATAGAAATTCCCGGAATTGAATTTTTTTTTGTGTTAATAGCTGAGTATATAATATATCGTACATGCAACGTGTTTTTGTGGTTGTTATTCAACCATCCTCTTCGGTATGGTTTGTTGTGTCGCATCTTTTCTGATATAATATTATGAATGAAATAAAATAAAGTTCTCTCTGCTAATAGCAGACTGCTCTATACATGAAATAAATTCAAAGAATGCCAAAAAAAACGGCTCTTCGATATTATATAGAAGATATGTTTATATGTCTGAAAATGATGTGTACATAAAATACGAAATGATTTTAAAATAATTTTTTTTTATTATACCGAAATATACGTCTGAGCATTGACAATATTTTTTCCGCTCCACCTACGTCTATATGAACTCTTTAACTCGCAACGATGTTTTTGTTATAAGGAGTTTTGATATATTCGAATACATGGGGATTTTTTTCGGTTGCAATAAGCATTTGCCTGCCGTGTTAGGTAGTGAGCTTTTTTCCCTTTATCCCCAGCGAAATAACCTGCTCTTTGAAGTATTATAAGACAAAAAAAATCTCATAGGAATATATTAATTTTATTTTCTACGTGAAAGCTTATCTTTTAAGCACTTTCTTTTCTTTGAATAGTGTAACGGTTGTATTATGTTAGTGTTTCGGCAAATTTTTCAAGGAAGTAAGCTCACTACTTAACGCGCGGCGCAACGTGCTGTTCGGCCTCGAATGCGCGGAAGCGCCGATCACCGCGCGGCTGTTCGGCGGGGCGCGGCGCGCCGCGATCGAGAAAGCGGATGCGGCGCTTGCCGACGTCGGCCTCGCCGACAGCGCCAACCTCTATCCGGCGCAGATGTCGGGCGGGATGCAGCAGCGCCTCGCCATCGCCCAGGCGCTGGTGATGCGGCCGCGCATCCTGCTGCTCGACGAGCCGTTCGGCGCGCTCGATCCCGGCATCCGCGCCGATATTCACGTCTTGATGAAGCGGCTGTGGAACGAGACCGAACTCACCGTGGTGATGGTGACGCATGATCTGTCCGAGGCGTTTCGCCTTGCCACCCGGGTCATCGCTTTTGAGCGCAACCGCGATCGCCCGGAGGAGCGCGAGCGCTACGGCGCCACCATCTCGCGCGATCTGGAAATCTATCCGCGGCGCACCGCGCAGGTGCACGCGCTCATTCGCTCCGGCCGGGACGACCCGGCCGAACAAGGAGCATGAGCCGGGACGGCCCGGCGCGTTGTCTTTCAGAAAGGGCAATCCATGATCCTCACCGCGGAGCAACAGGCCGACGTCGACGCCAACCGGCAGCGCTACGAACAGCACAAGGCGCTCGGCCAGCAGCAGGCGCCGAAGGCGTTGCCGCCGTCGACGCCGCGCGATGGCGCGCCGCTTAAGCCAGCGTCGATCATCCATCGCGAGACCGTGCCGGGCGGCTGGTACTTTGTCACCAAGCTCAACCGCGGCGAGGCGCTGCGCATCGTCAACACGACCGGCAAGGCCTGCGTCAGCCTGCAGGCCTGGAACGCGCGTGATCCCAGCGAGCGGTTGAACCACGCCGACACCATCAAGGTGCAATGGGCGGCGTCGTTACGCAAAGGCCGCGTCATCCTCTCCGACATGGGCCGCGCGCTCATCAGCATCGTGGAAGATACCAGCGGCGCGCATGACACGCTGACCGGCTGCTCCAACGCCGCGACCAACGCCGCGCGCTATGGCGACGGCTATCGCAACAGCCGCGACAATCTGCTGCTCGCCGCCGGCAAGCTCGGGCTCACGCGCCGCGACGTGCATCCCTGCGTGGCGTGGTTCGCCCCGGTCAGCGTCGATGCCGACGGTCGCTTCGAATGGCACGGCGAGCGCCGCGCCGCCGGCGATTTCGTCGATCTGCGCGCCGAGATGAACCTGCTGCTGGCGCTGTCGAACTGTCCGCATCCGCTCGATCCATCGCCGGACTACGCGCCGGGCGATGTCGAGCTGATCCGCTACCAGGCGCCGGCCGTCGCCGCCGACGATCTGTGCCGCACGGTGAGTCTCGAGGCGAAGCGCGCCTTCGAGAACAACGCGATGTGGCTTAATTCCAGCGTGGCGGGGTGAGCGTCATGACCGATTGCATTCCGGCTTCCGCCCGCATCGTCTCGAAGACCGCCATCGCCGCCCGTGTGCCGTGGTCCGCGATCATCCGCAAGGGCCAGCGACTGCGCATCATCGACAGCCACGGCCAGCAGGCGGTCGATACGCTGTTTTACGCGGCCGATGATTTCGCCGAACGCTACAGCGGCCAGGACACGCTGCGCGCGCAGGGCTCAGCCTATGTCTCGACCGGCACCGCACTGATCTCGAACGAAGGGCGGGTGATGCTGCGCGTCACCGCGGATTCTTGCGGCCTGCACGACACCTCCGCCGGCGCCTGTTCCTGCGAGAGCAACACCGTGCGGTTCGGCCACGGGACGAAGTATCTGCACGCCTGCCGCGAGAACTTTCTGATCGAGGCCGGCAAATACGGCCTCACCAAGCGCGACATCGTGCCGAACCTGAACTTCTTCATGAACGTGCCGATCGATCCGCAAGGCCAATTCACCGTGGTCGACGGCGTCTCCAAGCCCGGCGACTATGTCGAGATGGTCGCCGAGATCGACGTGCTGTGCCTGGTCTCGAACTGCCCGCAGATCAACAATCCCTGCAACGGCTTCTTCCCGACGCCGATCGAGGCGGTGATTTACGAGCCGGGCGAGGGCTAGCGCATGTTCGACAAGGTCCTGATTGCCAACCGCGGCGAAATCGCCTCGCGGATCGGCAAAACGTTGCGCCGCATGGGCATCGCCTCGGTCGCGGTGTATTCCGACGCCGACCGCTTCACCCGGCCGGTGCTGGACGCCGACGAGGCGGTGCGGGTCGGCCCTTCGCCTGCGGCGGAGAGTTATCTCAACATCGATGCGATCATCGACGCGTGCCGCACCACCGGCGCGCAGGCGGTACATCCCGGCTACGGCTTTCTGTCGGAGAACCGCGGCTTTGCCGAGCGCCTCGCGCAGCACGGCATCGTGTTCATCGGGCCGCGGCCGGAGCATCTCGACGCGTTCGGGCTGAAGCACAAGGCGCGCGAGCTCGCGCAACACAGCGGCGTGCCGCTGCTGCCGGGCTCTGGGCTGCTCGACACCATCGACCAGGCGATGGTGGAAGCCGCGCGGATCGGCTTTCCCTTGATGCTGAAAAGCACCGCGGGCGGCGGCGGCATCGGCATGCAGCTCTGCCACGACGAAGCGACGCTGCGCGAGCGTTTCGCCGCCGTGCAGCGCACCGCCAAGGCGAGCTTCGGCGACGCGCGGGTGTATCTCGAGCGCTTCGTCGCGCAGGCTCGCCACATCGAGGTGCAGATCTTTGGCGACGGCCAGGGCAAAGTCGTTGCGCTCGGCGAGCGCGACTGCTCGCTGCAACGGCGCAACCAGAAGGTGATCGAGGAGACCCCGGCGCCCGGCCTCAGCGACGAGCTTCGCACGCGGCTGCATCGCGCCGCGGTGGCGCTTGGGCAAAGCGTCGCCTATCAGTCGGCCGGCACCGTGGAATTCATCTACGACGTCGCGCGGCAGGATTTCTACTTCCTCGAAGTCAACACAAGGCTGCAGGTCGAGCACCCGGTGACAGAGGCGGTGTTCGGCGTCGATCTGGTGGAGTGGATGGTGCGGCAGGCCGCCGGCGACAGCCCGCTCGCGGACGACACGCCGCGCCCGCCGCAAGGTGCCGCGATCGAGGTGCGGCTCTATGCGGAAAATCCCAATGCCGGGTTTCGCCCCAGCGCCGGCCGGCTCACCGATGTTGCGTTTCCGCACGGCGTGCGGGTCGACGGCTGGATCGAGACCGGCGTCGAGGTGACGCCGTTCTACGATCCGTTGCTGGCCAAGCTGATCGTGCACGCCGCTGATCGCGAGCAGGCGATTGCCAAACTCAGCGACGCGCTGGATCGCTCGCGCGTTGCCGGCATCGAGACCAATCTGGATTATCTGCGCGCCATCGCCGGCTCCGAATTGTTTCGTTCGGGCCGCGTCGCCACCAATGCGCTGGCGAGCTTCGCATTCTCACCCAAGACCATCGACGTGCTGGCGCCCGGCGCGCAATCCGGCCTGCAGGAATTGCCCGGGCGGCTCAATCTGTGGCACGTCGGCGTGCCGCCGTCGGGGCCGATGGACGAGCGCTCGTTCCGCCTCGCCAATGTGATCGTCGGCAACCCGGAGACGACCGCTGCGCTCGAACTCACCGTCAACGGCCCGACGCTGCGCTTCAACGCCGACGCGGTGATCGGGCTCGCCGGCGCGCATATGATCGCCAGGCTCGACGGCGTCGCGATCGCGCATCACGCGCCGGTCGCGGTGAAGGCGGGGCAGACGCTGGCGGTGGGCAAGATCGACGGCGCCGGGCAGCGCTGTTATCTGGCGGTGCGCGGCGGCTTCGACGCGCCGCTGCTGTTCGGCTCGCGCGCGGTGTTCATGCTGGGCGGGTTCGGCGGCCATTCGACCGGCGCGCTGAAGCCCGGCGACGTGCTGCATATCGCACAAAGCGCCGACCTCGTCGCGCCGCGCGCGCTGCGCGACGACGAGACGCCGCCGTTGACCCGCGCCTGGCAGATCGGCGTGGTCTATGGCCCGCACGGCGCGCCGGATTTCTTTCGCGACGACGACATCGCCACCTTGTTTTCGACCGACTACGAGGTGCATTTCAATTCGGCGCGCACCGGCGTCCGCCTGATCGGGCCGAAGCCGCAATGGGCGCGCGCCGATGGCGGCGAGGCGGGGCTGCATCCCTCCAACATCCACGACAACGCCTATGCGGTCGGCGCGCTGGATTTCACCGGCGACATGCCGATCATTCTCGGGCCGGATGGTCCTAGTCTCGGCGGCTTCGTCTGCCCCGCGGTGGTAGCGCGCGACGAGTTGTGGAAGACCGGCCAGTTGAAGCCCGGCGATAGGGTGCGCTTCGTGCCGCTCGCGCGGGCCGACGATCCCGTGGCCGGACCGACGGTTAAGGCCGCGCCGCGCGATCTTGGTGCTGCGATCGTGGCGCGCCGCGACGACGGGCCGATCGCGGTGGTGTATCGCCGCGCCGGCGACGACAATCTGTTGGTCGAATACGGCCCGATGGAATTGGACATCGCGTTGCGGCTGCGGGTGCAGCTTCTCGCCGATGCGGTGGCCGCGGCCAAATTGCCGGGGCTGATCGATCTCACCCCCGGCATCCGCTCGCTGCAGATCCATTACGACAGCGCCACGCTGTCGCGGCGCAAGCTGCTCGATGCGCTGACAGCAATCGAGCGCGAGCTGCCGGCGGTCGATGCCATGCAGGTGCCGAGCCGCATCGTGCATCTGCCGCTGTCGTGGAACGATCCGCAGGCGGTCAAGGCGATGCGGAAATATCAGGAGTTGGTGCGGCCCGACGCGCCGTGGTGCCCGTCGAATATCGAGTTTATCCGCCGCATCAACGGCCTCGACGACGAGGCCGCGGTGCAGCGCATCGTGTTCGATGCGAACTATCTGGTGCTCGGTTTGGGCGACGTCTATCTCGGCGCGCCGGTGGCGACCCCGGTCGATCCGCGGCACCGGCTGGTGACGACGAAATACAATCCTGCGCGGACCTGGACGCCGGAAAACGCCGTCGGCATCGGCGGCGCCTATATGTGCATCTACGGCATGGAAGGGCCGGGCGGCTACCAATTGTTCGGCCGCACCATCCAGATGTGGAATTCCTGGCGCGCGACGCCGGAATTCACGCCGGGGCATCCGTGGCTGCTGCGGTTCTTCGACCAGATCAGATTCTTTCCGGTCAGCGCCGACGAACTCTTGGAAGCGCGCGAGGCGTTTCCGCACGGCCAATACCCGCTGCGCATTGAGGAGAGCACGTTCTCCTATGCCGACTACGCGCTCCAGCTTTCGCGCGACCGCGACAGCATCGCGGAATTCAAGGCGCGGCAGCAGGCGGCATTCGAGGCCGAACGGCAGCGCTGGAAACAGTTGCGGCTCGACGCGGTGCAGGACGAGGACCCGGTTGTCGCGGAGGCCGCGCCCGATGACATTCCTGACGGTGCGACGGGGGTGTTTTCCGACGTGCCGGGCAATGTCTGGAAGGTCCTGGTCGAGGAAGGCGCGACGGTTAAGGCCGGCGAGACGCTGGCGATCATCGAATCGATGAAGATGGAGATCAGCGTGCCGGCGCCGGTCGCAGGACGGCTGTCATCGATCCGCATCAAGCCGGGGCAGACGCTGCGCGCCGGCGACGTGGTGGCGGTGATCGAACAAGGGTGAAGGTGTGAGGGCCGCCGTTTCGCCGCCGGCGGCGCGCTCCCTCTCCCATGGGGAGAGGGCCCGGGTGAGGGGGGACGGACTGTCGAGAGGATGAAACCCCTCACCCGACCCGGCTACGCTGCGCCGGGTCGACCTCTCCCTATGGGAGAGGTGAGCGCGCCCGTTGCGTGGGCTCCGCGGTGTTTTGCATCGAATGCGCTGGATTGATAGCAGCGTCACTCATAGCACCCGTCATTCCGGGGCGCGAGCAGCGCAAGCCGCGAGTGAACCCGGAATCTCGCAACGGGCGGAGCGCGGCACCTGCGGCAAGATTCCGGGTTCGCTCGGCCTTTCGGCCTCGCGCCCCGGAATGACGTTTCTTTTTGGCGAGGCGCTTCGACCCGCGAAAGATATTCGCCTCACGGCAGACGATTCTCGCAATTGAAGCGAGCGTCGCCTCACCCCGCGGCGACGACCGCGCGTTGCGCCATCACCTTGATCAGGTTGGCGCGATAGTCCGAGCTGCCGTGGATATCGGCCATCAGCCCGTCCTCGGAGACGGTGACGGCGTCGAGCGCCGCGGCCGACCAGTTCGCCGCCAGCGCCTGTTCGATCACCGGCACCCGCATCACGCCGTCCTGCGAGGCGCCGGTGGCGGTGACGCGGATCTCGCCGGATGTCAGCTTGGCGACGAACACCGCGGTCAGCGCGAAGCGCGACGCCGGGTTGCGCATCTTGGCATAGCCGGCCTTCTCGGGGATCGGGAATGCGATCGCGGTGATGATTTCGTCGCTCTCCAGCGCGGTGGTGAACAGCCCCTGGAAGAACTGATCCGCCGGGATCTCGCGCTTGTTGGTCTTCACCGTGGCGTTGAGCGCCAGCACCGCCGCGGGATAATCCGCGGTCGGATCGTTGGTGGCGACCGAGCCGCCGATGGTGCCGCGATAGCGCACCGCCGGATCGCCGAGCACCGAGGTGAGATGCGCGATCGCCGGGATGGTGCGCTTGACCTCGGCGCTGCTGAGGATGTCGTAATAGGTGGTGGCGGCCTTGATGGTCAGCGTGTCGGCGCTGGCCTCGATGCCGATCAGCGCCGGGATCCGCGCGATGTCGATCACGTCGCTGGGCGCGGTGAGCCGCTGCTTCATCACCGGAAGCAGGGTGTGGCCGCCGGCGAGATATTTGGCATCAGAGCCCTTGGCGAACAGCGCCACCGCTTCCTCGACCGTGGCCGGGCGGTGATAGGTGGTGGAATACATCGGGTGTCTCCCTCGCACAAATTGAATCAGGATGTCGTCAAGCGATTTCCCTCGTCATTGCGAGGAGCGAAGCGACGAAGCAATCCAGCGGCCGCGTGCTCGGAGTCCTGGATTGCTTCGCTTCGCTCGCAATGACGCCAAGTCCTATTCCGCCGCCTGCTGCAGCGGCTCCTGCAGCGCGTGCCAGACCCGGTCCGGGGTCGCCGGCATTTCCAACTTGTTGTTGCCGATCGCGTCGGTGATGGCGTTGATCACCGCGGCGGAGGCGCCGATCGCGCCGGCCTCGCCGCAGCCCTTGACGCCGAGCGGATTGCCCGGGCACAGCGTGGTGGTGTGCGACAGTTCGAACGACGGCAGATCGTCGGCGCGCGGCATCGCGTAGTCCATGAACGAGGCGGTGATCAATTGCCCGGTGTCGTCGTAGATCGCGGATTCCAGGATCGCTTGGCCGATGCCCTGGGCGAGCCCGCCATGGACCTGGCCCTCGACGATCATCGGATTGATCAAGCGGCCGAAGTCGTCGACCGCGACGAAGCGGATGATGCTGGTCTTGCCGGTGCCGGGATCGACCTCGATTTCGCAAAGATAGGTGCCGGCCGGGAAGGTGAAGTTGGTCGGATCGTAGAACGCGCCTTCCTTCAGCCCCGGCTCCATGCCGTCGGGCAGATTGTGCGCGGTGTAGGCGGCCAGCGCCACCATCGGCAGCGCGATCGACTTGTCGGTACCGGCGACCTTGAACTCGCCGTTCTCGATCACGATGTCGTCCTCGGACGCCTCCAATTGATGCGCGGCGATCTTCTTGGCCTTCTTCTCGACCTTCTCCATCGCCTTGAATATCGCCGACATGCCGACCGCGGCGGAGCGCGAGCCGTAGGTGCCCATGCCGAACTGCACCTTGTCGGTGTCGCCGTGCACGATCGAGACCTGGCTGATCGGAATGCCGAGGCGGTCGGCGACCAGTTGCGCGAAGGTGGTCTCATGGCCCTGGCCGTGGCTGTGGCTGCCGGTCAACACCTCGATGGTGCCGACCGGATTGACCCGCACCTCGGCGGATTCCCACAGCCCGACGCCAGCGCCGAGCGAGCCGACCGCCTTCGAGGGCGCGATGCCGCAGGCCTCGATGTAGCAGGAGAAGCCGAGCCCGCGCAGCTTGCCGTCGCGCTTCGCCGCCTCGCGCCGCGCCGGAAAGCCGGCATAGTCGATCGCCGTCAAGGCGGCGTCGAGCGAGGCGCCGAAATCGCCGATATCATAGGCCATGATCACCGGGGTCTGGTGCGGGAAGCTGGTGATGAAGTTCTTGCGGCGCAGTTCGGCGGGATCGACCTTGAGCTGCCGCGCCGCGGTTTCCATCAGCCGCTCCAACAGGTAGCAGGCCTCGGGGCGGCCGGCGCCGCGATAGGCGTCGACCGGCGTGGTGTTGGTATAGACGCCGATCACCTCGGCATAGATCGCCGGGATATTGTACTGGCCGGACAGTAGCGTGGCGTAGAGATAGGTCGGCACCGAGGAGGAGAACAGCGACATATAGGCGCCGAAATTGGCGTGGGTCTTGACCCGCAGCCCGAGGATCTTGTGATCGGCGTCGAACGCCATCTCGGCCTTGGAGATGTGATCGCGGCCGTGGGCGTCGGTGAGGAAGGCTTCCGAACGGTCGCCGGTCCATTTCACCGGGCGGCGGACTTTCTTGGCCGCCCACAGCGCCACCATCTCTTCCGGATAGATGAAGATCTTGGAGCCGAAGCCGCCGCCGACGTCCGGCGCCACCACCCGCAGCTTGTGCTCCGGGGCGATGTTGTAGAACGCTGACAGCACCAGGCGGGCGACATGCGGGTTCTGCGAGGTGGTGTGCAGCGTGAAGTGCTCCTCGGCCTCGTCGTATTCGGCGAGCGCGGCGCGCGGCTCCATCGCGTTCGGCACCAGCCGGTTGTTGACCAGTTCGAACGTCACCACCTCGGCGGCCTTGGAAAACGCCTCGTCGACCGGCTTCTCCTCGCCGATCGACCAGTCGTAGACGATGTTGCCGGGGGCTTCCGGGTGCAGCTGCGGCGCGCCGGGCGCGATCGCCATCGCGATATGGTGGGCGCTCGGCAGTTCCTCGTAATGCACCACCACCGCCTCGGCGGCGTCGCGCGCCAGATTGCGGGTCTCGGCGATCACCACCGCCACCGCCTGGCCGACGAAGCGCACGATCTCCGGCGCCATCGCCGGCCACGCCCCCATCTTCATCGCCGAGCCGTCCTTGGAATGTACCGCCCAGCCGCAGATCAGGTTGCCGACCTTGTCGTCGACGATCTGCTGGCCGGTCAACACGTCGACCACGCCGGGCATCGCCTTGGCAGCCTCGACGTCGATGCTGATCACCCTGGCGTGGGCGTGCGGGCTGCGGACGAAATAGGCGTGGGTCATGCCCATCACCTTGATGTCGTCGACATAGCGGCCGCGGCCGGTGATGAAGCGGCGGTCTTCCTTGCGCACCACGCTCGCGCCAATGCCCTCAACGCCCATGACATCTCTCCCTGTCGGTCTGCCTCGCGCGTATTTTCACGACGCGGATCGCAGCCTGTTTTTTGCTTCGCGGTATTCGGCGCGTGGAAAACTATTCCGCCGCGATCGACAGCTTCATCCTGGAGGCGGCGTCGAGCACCGATTTGACGATGTTGTGATAGCCGGTGCAGCGGCAGATATTGCCTTCGAGTTCGTGCCGCACGGTGTCCTCGTCGAGTTCGGCGCCGTAGCGGTTGACGATGTCGATCGCCGACATGATCATGCCCGGCGTGCAATAGCCGCATTGCAGGCCGTGATTATCGCGGAACGCGGCCTGCATCGGGTGCAGTTCGTCGCCCTTGGAAATGCCTTCGATGGTGGTGACATGGGCGCCGTCGGCCTGGCCGACCAGCGTGGTACAGGATTTCACGGCGCGGCCGTCGATATGGACGACGCAGGCGCCGCATTGGCTGGTGTCGCAGCCGACATGGGTTCCGGTCAGTCCCAGGTGATCGCGCAGCAACTGGACCAGAAGCGTTCTGTCCTCGACGTCGGCGGACACCGCCTTGCCATTGACCGTTAATCTGACGTTGGCCACCCAAACCTCCCGCTACTTTTTAATTAGTCTGATTAGAAGCACTGCGCGGCGACTTTGCAACTGGGATCTTTCCCTTCGCGGCGTCGCAGCAACGTCATCAAGAGGCTGATTCGGCTGGCGCCACGGACGCCCGCACCGGCCGCCGCCGGCTGCTGTCGCCGCGATCGGCGGTATCTTGCTGCGCCAGGAGCCGGCCGGCGATTTACGACGCTTTAGCCATTTATCACCTAACGTCCCGCCGATCCGCCGGCGCTGTCCGGGGGGCGAAGATTGCTGGGAACTGGGGAGCGCGACGTGACGGAGCAAAATGCGGGCGGGGCCGGATCGATGCCGCGGATGCTTCCGACGCTGCGGTTTCGCGGCAAGGTCACGCTCGGCTTTGCGGCAGTGCTCGGCATCACCGCCGTCTCCATGGGCCTTGCTTATCTCGGCTTCGAACGGGTCTCGCAGGTGGTGGTCGGTTATCGCACCAGCGTGCAGGAATCCGATCTCGCCCGCAACATCGACCGCGAACTGATCTCCTACCAGGCGCTGACGCGCTATTATGTGGTGAGCGGCAAGGACGACGACGCCAAGGCCGCCTTGGCCGCCGAGGCCAGCCTCAAGGACGCCATCGACGCCTCGCTGAAGGCCGCGCGCGAGCCCAGCCGTCGCGACCAGGTGACCAAGCTCGCCGCCGAGTTCGCCACCTTCACCAAGGTGTTCGCCGACATTCTCGCGCTCAAGAGCGACAGCGCGCTGCTGACGCAGAACCAGCTGGTCCGCGGCGGCACCAGCCTGCGTTACAAGCTCGACGATCTGGCGAGCGTCGCCGCCGACGAGGATCTGCCGGCGATCGAACTCGGCGCCAAGCAGGTATCCAGCCAATACCTCGCCGCGGCGGCGCTGGTGAATACGTTCGTGATCAATTCCGACCACGCGGTGGCCGACAGCGCGGTGGCGCGGCTGAAATTCGTCGAGAATTCGCTACGGGCGATCTCCACCAGCAACGAGGCCGTCGACGCCAAGCTGAAGGAAATCGGCGAACTGCTGGAGGGCTACAAGCAGGCGTTGGCCAAGCTGATCGACAATTCCAAATCGATCGACGCGCTGCTTACCAGGATGGTTGCCTCGGGCACCGCGATCAGCCAGAGTTCGGCGGCGATGAAAGCCGACCTGATGGCGGATCAGCAGCGGCTGGAAGGCCAGTCCGACGCCACCGTCAGTTCGACCGAACGGCTGGTGGCGATGCTCGGCATCGGCGGCTTCCTGCTCGGCGGCGTGCTGGCGCTGCTGCTCGGCCGCGGCATTTCCAAGCCGATGACGGCGATGTGCGCGGCGATGCGCCAGCTTGCCGGCGGCGATTTCGACGTGGTGCTGCCCGGGCTCGGCCGCAAGGACGAGCTCGGCGAGATGGCCGCCGCGGTCGAGGAGTTCAAGGTCCAGGCGGTCAGCAAGGCCGCGCGCGACGCCGAAGCCCATGAGGCGCAGAACCAGGCCGCCAGTGCCGCGCGCCGCGCCGAACTGATCAAGTTCGCCGATGAATTCGAATCCGCGGTCGGCGCCATCGTTTCGCATGTTTCGGCCTCGGCAGAGCAATTGGAAGCCGCCGCCGGCACGCTGACCCGCACCGCGGAAACCACGCAAAGCCTGTCCGGTCAGGTCGCCGGCGCCTCGTCGGAAGCCTCGTCGAACATGCAGTCGGTCGCCACCGCCACCGAGCAATTGTCCGCCTCGGTCGGCGAGATCGGCCGCCAGGTCACCGAATCCAGCCGGATCGCCGGCGGCGCGGTGAGCCAGGCCCGTGAGACCGATGGCCGGATCGGCAAGCTCAGCCAGGCCGCGCAGCAGATCGGCGACGTCGTCAAGCTGATCACCGCGATCGCCGAACAGACCAATTTGCTGGCGCTGAACGCCACCATCGAGGCCGCCCGCGCCGGCGAGGCCGGCCGCGGCTTCGCCGTGGTGGCCTCCGAGGTGAAATCATTGGCCAGCCAGACCGCCAAGGCCACCGAGGAGATTTCCGCGCAGGTCGCCGAGATGCAGCACGCCACCCAGGAGTCGGTGGCGGCGATCAAGCAGATCGGCGACACCATCGGCGAGATTTCCTCGATCGCCGCGACCATCGCCAGCGCCGTCACCGAGCAGGGTGCTGCGACCCGCGACATTGCCTTGAGCGTGCAGAGCGTGGCGCAGGGCACCGAGCAGGTCGCCGGCAACATCACCGCGGTCAACCGCGGCGCCGCCGACACCGGCGCGGCCTCGGCGCAGGTGCTGAATTCGGCGCAGAGCCTGTCGGCCGAAAGCGCCCGGCTGCGCGCCGAACTCGACCGCTTCATGGCCACGATCCGCGCGGCGTAACGCGGGGCGCGTATCACCGCGTAGGCCGATCATGGTGATGGTCCGCATTTCCACGGGTCGTCCCTGCGCACGCAGGATGCGTGCGCAGGGACGACTCGCGGAGCGGCTTGCCTTGGACAAAGCCTGTAGCCTGGATGGAGCGAAGCGAAATCCGGGGACCATCAGGTATCCGCGGCGGCGCGCCGCGCTGCTGCCTCCTGGCACGACGCCTTCGTTTTAAGTCTCGTTGCCGTTCGACCGCTCGCCCGGTGCCGGGAACCGATGCCGCGCCGCACGGTTGACCCGCAAATCAGCAGGACGACGCGTCCTTGCGAAGCACAGGCGCTGCGGGGGTGACGTCGAATGGCCGGGGTAAGCAGCGTCGCAAGCGAGCCTCTCGGCGCGCCGGCCACGGCGCCGGGCTCCGACCGCATCGTCGAGACCGACATTCCGGCGCGGCTCGACCGGCTGCGCTGGGGCACCTTTCACACCCGCGTGGTGGTGGCGCTCGGCATCACCTGGATTCTCGACGGGCTCGAGGTGACGCTGGCGGGCGCGCTGTCCGGCGCGCTGAAGGAAAGCCCGCGGCTGCAGTTCTCGAATTTCGACGTCGGCTTCGCCAACAGCGCTTACCTCGCCGGCGCGGTGCTGGGCGCGCTCGGCTTCGGCTGGCTCACCGACCGCATCGGCCGCAAGAAACTGTTCTTCATCACGCTGGCCTTGTATCTCACCGCGACCGCCGCCACCGCACTGTCGTGGAGCGTCGGCAGCTACGCGCTGTTCCGGTTTCTCACCGGCGCCGGGATCGGCGGCGAATACACCGCCATCAACTCGACGATCCAGGAGCTGGTGCCGGCGCGCTACCGCGGCTTCACCGATCTCGTCATCAATGGCAGCTTCTGGGTCGGCGCGGCGCTCGGCGCGGTGGCGGCGATCGTGCTGCTGGATCCCTTGGTGATCGCGCCGGATTACGGCTGGCGGCTGGCCTATCTCACCGGCGCCTGCCTCGGCCTGATCGTGTTCGTGATGCGGCTGTGGATTCCGGAAAGCCCGCGCTGGCTGATGATCCACGGCCAGCCCGACCGCGCGCATCAGATCATCGCCGACATCGAGCGCACCGCGCATGCGCCGCCGCTGACCACGCTGCTGCCGACCATCCGGCTGCGGATGCGCAGCCACACCCCGCTGCGCGAGGTCGCGCATACCCTGTTCACGCTGTATCGGCAGCGATCCTTGGTCGGGCTGTCGCTGATGACCGCGCAGGCGTTCTTCTACAACGCGATCTTCTTCACCTATGCGCTGGTGCTGACGGATTTCTTCGGCATCGCCTCCAATCAGGTCGGCTGGTACATTTTGCCGTTCGCCGCCGGCAATTGTCTCGGCCCGCTGCTGCTCGGGCGATTGTTCGACACGCTCGGCCGCCGGGTGATGATCCCGCTGACCTATGGAACCTCCGGCGTGCTGCTGGCTTTATCCGGGTATCTGTTTTCGATCGGCGCGCTCAGCGCCCAAACCCAGACCATCGCCTGGATGGTGATCTTCTTCTTCGCCTCACCGGCGGCCAGCGCGGCCTATCTCACCGTCAGCGAAACCTTTCCGCTCGAAGTCCGGGCGCTGGCGATCGCGCTGTTCTACGCCATCGGAACCGGGATCGGCGGCGTTGCCGGCCCGGCGCTGTTCGGCGCGCTGGTCGATACCGGCTCGCGCAACAGCGTGTTCGCGGGCTATCTTCTGGGCGCGGCATTGATGGTCGCGGCCGCCTGGGTGGCGCGGCGCTACGGCATCGCCGCGGAACGAAAATCGCTAGAGTCGGTGGCGCGTCCGCTGGCCACCGTGGAGTCATCGGAATGAAGCAAGACGTCGTCCAAAAAGATCTGGTCCAAAAAGATCTGGCCCCACAAGATCTGGGCCAACAGTCTCCTCCGCAGAACAAGGATGCCGCGTTACGGTTCGACCCGGTGCCGCACGCACTTCTGCCGCCGCTGTCCGAATGCGCGATGCTGCTCGATATCGACGGCACGCTGCTCGACCTTGCGCCGACCCCGCGCGAGGTCTGGGTTCCGCCGGGCCTGGAAGCGACGCTCACCGGGTTGAAGGCCAAGACCAGCGGCGCGCTGGCGCTGGTCAGCGGCCGCTCGTTGAACGACATCGATCTGATTTTCGCGCCGGTCCGGTTCCCGGCGGTCGGCGGCCACGGCGCCGAGATGCGCTTGAGCGGCGAGGGCGAATTGATGGCGGTGCAGGCACCGCCGATGGACAAGGATCTGAAAGGCCGGCTCGCCGCCATCGCCAAGCTCAGCCCCGGCATTCTCTTGGAAGACAAAGGTTACTCGCTGGCGCTGCACTATCGGCTGGCGCCGCATGCCGAGCAGGCGATCTACGACGCGGTGGCGCTGATCCGCGCCGATCTGCCGAGCGCGCCGATCGAGGTGTTGCCCGGCAAGGCGGTGTGCGAAATCAAGCATGCCGGCTTTACCAAGGCTACCGGGGTGCGGGAACTGATGCGGCATGAGCCGTTCAAGGGCCGTCGCCCGGTGTTCATCGGCGACGACGTCACCGACGAAACGGTGTTTGCCATCATGCCCGATCTCGGCGGTTTGGCGTTTTCGGTCGGCCGCCACAGCCGCGGCGTGGCCGGGCATTTCGAGCAGCCGCGCGATGTGCGGGCCTGGCTCGCCGGCCTATTGCAACGACCAGCCTGAAGCGGCGCGTTCAATGTTCACGCCTCACCCATCAATTTTTCGCGTTCCCGCCCGAATCGAGGCTTGAACCCGCCGCAATGGACCTCGAAGTTCCCGGAACGATATTGATGAACAGCTGTTTATCTTTCCGAACTCCGTTGTGTTCGGAAGGCCGGGAGGGGACCCCTGTGAAGCTCATCGTCGTTTCGAATCGGGTGGCGCGCGCCGCGGCCAATGAGCCGATGACCGGCGGGCTGGCCGCGGCGCTGCTTCCAGTGGTCGAACAGTCCGGCGCGATCTGGGTCGGTTCCAGCGGACGCGTTCGGGAGGGCGCCCACAAGGACCCCTTTGCCGAGGTCGAAGCGCTCGGCACCGGCGCGCTGGCGATGGTCGATCTGCCGTCGGCGCATTATGCCGGTTACTACGAAGGCTTTGCCAATTCGGCGTTGTGGCCGGCGCTGCATTCCAGACTCGATCTGGTCCGGGTCACCCAGGACGATTACCAATCCTATCGCGAAGTGAATGCCTTCATGGCCCGCGCGCTGCTCCGCTTCCGCAAACCGGGCGCCGCGTTCTGGGTACAGGACTATCACTTTCTGGCGCTCGGCGCCGAACTGCGCGAACTCGGCGTCACCGAGCCGATCGGGTTTTTCCTGCATACGCCGTGGCCCGCCGCCACCATCATGAGCGGGGTGCCGCACCACCGCGAATTGATCGAGGCGATGCTGGCCTATGACCTGCTCGGCTTTCAGACCGAGGACGACCTCGACAATTTTCTCGGCTATGTCGGGTCCGAACTCGGCATCGAAGTCTGCGGCCGCGCCATCAGCTCGCCCAACGGCACCACCCGCTGCGGGGTATTCCCGATCGGCATCGACGTCGACAAATTCGCCCAGCAGGCCGCCAAGGCGGTGTCGCATCCCGACGTGTCGCGGCTGCGCAAGAGCTTGAACGGCGAGAAGCTGATCATCGGCGTCGACCGGCTGGACTACTCCAAAGGGCTGGTCAACCGCGTCACCGCCTTCGACCAGATGCTGACCCTTCATCCTGCGATGCTGCGCGGGGTATCGCTATTGCAGATCGCCACTCCGTCGCGCGGCACCATCGAAGCCTATGGCACGCTGCAGAGCGAACTCGCGCGCCTGGTAAGCGACGTCAATGGCCGCCATGGCGAGGTGGACTGGACGCCGATCCGCTATCTCAACAAGGGCTTCAATCAGACCGTGTTGGCGGGTCTGTATCGCACCGCGCAGGTCGGCCTGGTGACGCCGATGCAGGACGGCATGAACCTGGTCGCCAAGGAATACGTCGCTGCGCAGAACCCCGGCGACCCCGGCGTGCTGGTATTGTCGAAATTCGCCGGCGCCGCCGACGAGCTCGAAACCGCGCTGCAGGTCAACCCGCACGACGTCGAGGGCATGGCGCGGACGCTGGCCACCGCGCTGTCGATGCCGCTGGTGGAGCGGCGGATGCGCTGGGAAGCGATGATGGAAAAGCTGCGGGTCGGCTCGATCCACAACTGGTTTTCGGACTTCCTCGCCGCCTTGCAGAGCGCGCATACCGTCAACGAACAGGCCGAGCGCGCCATCGAAGTGGTGGAGCCGCCGGAACTGTGGCCGCTGCGCTCGGTCGGCGGCCCCGATATCATCCGCTATCATTAGAACTATTTTGGTTCTGATAGATCAGAACCGAAGCTCTCGATTGTAATTTGTCGCGTTTGCTTCACGCGAACCGGGATTTTTCACGCGAACCGGGATCCACGTCACTCGAAAACGCTATAGAGACTTTTCCAGGAAGGCCGCGCTTCAAGCGCCCCACGCCAGAGTCCGCGGCGCCAGTTGCGCGGGAGTCGGGTGGCTAAACTCTACGGGCCTATTGGGTCCGGGGATATCCATTCGGGACCGGCTCGTTGCGCCATCTCGCAATCCGGGAGGTGGGCTCTATTCGCAATCCGGGAGGTCGGCTCTATGCGGGTCTGAAAATTCAATCCCGACCGAAATGCGCTCAGTCGCTGCCCACGCGGAACGGTCCTGCGTCTTGCGCAAGATGGCCCGTCGCGCGCTGGCCACGTCGGCGGTTTGGCTCAGGGCGCGGCCGCTGCGGACAGCTCGCAGGGAATCGCCGCGCATTTGCGGCGATCAGGCCGGGCCGCCCCGCGGCCACTCGTTGCGGGACCTCGCTCCCCGCCGGCAGCGGCAGGATTTTAACGATAAACCAGAGGCTTATGGAAAACCGCGCGATCCCGGCCGGCATCCCTTGCCAAAATCGCCGCGCCCCGTCATGAGAAGGCGCACGGAGAGATGGCCGAGTGGCTTAAGGCGCACGCTTGGAAAGCGTGTGTGCGGGAAACCGTACCGTGGGTTCGAATCCCACTCTCTCCGCCACCGTTCAATCGTTCTCTATTATTCTTTATTTTCAACGCCTTGTCAAGAACGGTAGCTCAGGTGGCCCCCAGAATGGCCCCCAATGTGGCCCCCACGGCTCGGAAAAACACTGATCGGGCCACGGGGATGCTCTTGCCCGACTTCGGAAGATGTAACCATGGAAGATGTGGACAGTTCGTTCTTGCGGGCCGAAGTTCTATCGCGCCTGCGACGGGAAGGTTTCGCGGACGCCGACGTGGAAATCCGCCATATCGAAGGTGGCGCCAGCAACTGGACGGCCGACTTGACTAAGCCGGTAGGTCAGGACGGGGCGGCGGCACGGCGGGCAATCATCACGCGCATCCAGCCCGATCTGCGATCTAAATACAATCTGGCGATTGGTTAGGACGCCTCACGCTTCCAGTGCCCGGTAGACGGACGCCCGGCCGATGTTCAGCGCCTTCGCGATGGCTGACGGCCCCATGCCCTGTTGCTTCAACGCCTTGACCTTGGCCGCGTCGATGCTGGGCTTGCGGCCCTTGTAAACGCCACGCGCCTTGGCATCGGCGATGCCCTCAAGCTGCCGTTCCTTGCGCAGGTTCGTCTCGAACTCGGCGAACACGCCCAGCATGTCGAGGAATGCCTTGCCTGCTGCCGTGCTGGTGTCGATCGGCTGTTCGGTGGCCTTAAGGCTCGCGCCCTTGGCCCTGACGGTACGAACGATGTCCTGGAGGTCGCCGATGCTGCGGGCCAAGCGGTCGATCCGGGTGACCATGAGCACGTCGCCAGCGCGAAGGAAGTCCAAGACGGTCTGCAGCTCCGTGCGTCCCACCGTGGTCGTACCCGAACGCTTCTCCGATCGGATCATGCTGCAGCCAGCGAGGCGCAACGCGGCTTCCTGCAGGTCGAGGTTCTGGTCGGTGGTGCTGACGCGGGCGTAGCCGATGGCGGTCATGGCGGGCTCCTTGATGTGTCTCGTTAGGGTCTAGACCACGATGTAGTAGCGTCTCAGAATGATGAAGTCAACCCAAATGAGACGCGTATTTTGCCTCATCGCAATGTCCCTGTTGGCTATACCGTATTGAGGCGGGGTTGCGCGTACATGCGTTAGTGACGCCTGTGATTAGCGGGGATACTTGTTCTCTCTTTGTGCCTTTAGATGCTACTTAGGTATTATCTGGCGGTCCTGCCATTCGGCGCAGGCTTCACTCTGGGAGAGGTTCGATGACGATTGAGCACCGTGGATTGGCCTTTGACGTACGTCCGTTCCGTGAACAGGAGGGATGGGAATGGGGCGTTCCAGCGATGAACACCTTCGGCGTGGAAATGAACGAGGAGATGGCAATCAAGCAGGCGAGGGCAACAATAGATGCATGGGTTGAAGGGCTGAACTGAGCACAGCCCTGCCGGCCACCTCTGGACCCTTTCGCCGTTTGCCACCGCGGCCCCCCACGCGAACACTCGACCGCGTCGGCGCGGTGGCTCGCATCAGCATTGTCGCAGGCGTCAGGGAAGCGGCGAAATCAAGCTCCAGAAAAAAGGCACGGGGGAAACCGCCGCAATCGCCTCTGTCAAACAGCCTCTCAGACGGCGGCGCCATTTAGCCGGACGGTCCGGCTCCTGTTGATCCGCAAGGCGCCTCCAGGCCACTCAGGGCCCCCGTGGAGTCTCGGACGGCTTCAGCGGTACCTTGGTTCCGTCGTGGAACTGACCGCGCAACGGGGCCTCTGAGGGCGCTGGAGAGGGCACCGAGCTGGCCGGTGGCTCCAGCTCCCGACCTCGCCTTGATGCGCTGCGAGTTGACGCCCTGAAGCGTCCGAGCGAACTGCCCGATCTTGTGGTCGAAGTTCCCGACGACAGCCGCCAGCGGCTCCAGCCGTGCAACCTCGGCCTGGGCCTGGGCCTTGGCAGCCTGGGCAGCGTCGCGCTCGGCCTGGGTGGCGGCGTGGGCTTCCTGCTCCTCGGCGAGCTTGATCATGGTCGCAGCGGACAGCCGCAGGGCGTCTGCGAAGCTGGCCGGCAGCGGGATCGCCTCGCCCGGCTGGAGCTTGAACTCCCCGGCGCCGAAGACCCCCTCAAGAACATCGCGGGTGACCCAATCTTGGAACGGGCCGGCGGTCGGCTTGTCGCTCCGCAGGATCAGCTTGGAGAGGCCGGGCCGGGAGATGGTGGTCATCATCTGCAACCCGCCAGGGGTCTGCACCTGACGCAGACCCTTCTCGTCGCCCCGGACGCTGCGCCCGGCGGCGGCGTCGTTGAGCCCCAGCACCCGGCAGACATCCGCCGCGACGAACCACGGCTTACCCTCAACGGTCACCACGCGGACCTTGTGATGCACGTCGAGGCCATCGATCAGGGCGTTGAAGTCGAACGTCTTGCTGAACGATCAGGGCGCGGCGGCGGTCCTTGTGAGGCGGACGGCGTTTGGTTAAGTTTGGAGCGGAGGCTGGGCGCAAGCCCGACCCCTTGCCTCGCTAGGGCAGCAAGTTGAGGGCTAGGCGTATCCACCGCCTGGCCCTTTTGCTTGTCAGCAAGGCAGCCCCGGACGCGAGCCACTCGGCGAGCCTCGCGAACACTCCAACACGGCGAGGCGGATCGCATCAAGAAATGGTCGCAGGCGTCACCGGCTGGTGGTGGCAATAGGCGAGGCCGGGCACGGGGGATGCCATCGGCAATCGCCTCTCTCAAACAGCCTCTCACACGGCTGCACCATTTAGCCAGCGGTCGAGCCTCCGCTTGAACGACAAAGCACCTCCAGGCCGTGCCAACGTCCGTTGCTAAGTCGTCCATCTATTTTCCTTGAAGGGTGAGTAGGAGGAGAGCGGGTGCCCTCCTCCTCGGATGTAGTTAGAGCAATGGCGTCCGGCGGGACGGTGCGCTCATGGTCGGTGTGATCCAGGCGCTGACGGTTCAGCCGGCACCTCGGGCTTCGCGGGGAGCTTGGCCCTTGCGTCGTTGATCCGCTTTTGCTGCGCCTCGCGGTACGCACCGCCGAGTGCGCCCTTGTCGAGCACCATCTGCTGAGTATCGAGGTGGTTGTGCGCGTCGATGACAGCCTTGACGGCGTTCTTCGAGTTCTGGTCCTGCAGGCTGTTGCGCTGATCAGCAGTGGCCTTGTCACGCATCCCCATCAATTCCTGGGGAGTGATCGTGACCTTGCCACGCCATTCAGTGCCGTCAGGTTCCCTCTTGGGGAGCCTGATCTCCAGCCCGGTGCGCTTATCGCGGAGCCCGTAGGTGCCGTCACCAGCATCGTAGACGCCGATGTCGGACTTGGTAGCGCCCTTGTAGTCGTGGCGGGACTGGATCGCCGGCAAGAGCTGATCGATCTTCGCGTCCAAGAACTTCTGCGCATCGCTCGTGGCCATGTTGGGGACCGTGGACAATGCGCTGCCGTTGACTTGGAAGGTGTTCTTCTTGACGAAGTCGGTTGCGAGTTCGACGGCCTTCTCGGCGGTAATCTGGCCGCTCTTGCCGAGCAGCTTGGCGATCTGATCCACCTTCTGACGGGCGAAGCCGGCGTTGTAGGCGTCGCTGCTGAACCAGCTACCATCCGGCGGCAAGCTGGCGACGGTGCTGGAAATGCTGGCGAGCTTCTTGTTGAGGCCCTCGGGATCATTCTTCGCCATCGGGTTCTTCACCACGTTGGCGGCGAGGTCCATCGCCTGATCGGCGTCGAGGTGCATCGAGCCGGTGGCCACGTCCATCACCGAGTAGAACTCCTTGGTGGCCGGTGTGAGCCCCATCTTCTCTTCGGCCCAGGCCCGGTTGTTGTTGGCCATGCCCTGCCACGTCGTGTAGGCGCCGAGGACTGCCTGACGGTTCTGGAAGTTGGTGGAGAAGTCCCCGCCGATGGCGCGATTGACGCTGTCGTCGAGGGCCTGCTTGAGATGCGGGATCGGGATGTTCGAGTGCTGGGCGACGGCGATCTCACGGTCCAAGACGATTTGCGGGTTGCGGCCGGTGGCGGCATCCTGCTGGGACCATGTGAAATACCGCTTGGCGGCGTTCGTCTGCGCGTCGGCGCCGATGGTCTCCCATTCCTTGGTCACCTCGTTCTGCTTCCGCTCGGGCTGCACGGCGGCGATCGAGCCATCCTGTCGGCGCAGCGCTTCGAAGGCTTGGTCTTCCTTGGCGGTGTTCTGATCGCGGGACCAGTTCTTGGCGAACGTCTTCTGAGCTGTCAGGCGGATGTTGGTGACCTTCTCAACCACGTTGCCGCTAAGATCGTCCTGCAGCGATGGCAGGAGGGTCTTGCCGTCTGCTCCGGGGTTCTGTTGCTTCAACAGGTCGGGCACCAGCTTGGCCTTATCAGGGTCCGCCGCCCACCTCTCTAGGATGTCGAGGCGCTCGGCCTTCATGGTCGCGTTCGGGATGTTCGCGGAGCCCTTCGGCCCCAGCTCGGTCGTGATCGAGGACCACGCCTTGCCTACTTGCTCCGGGGTTACGTCACCCTCCCCGGCCTGCTCCATGAACTTGCGAGCCGTGTTGGTGTTACTAGCCATCAGGGCATCGCTCTGCGCCTTCATGGCCTGCGCCCCGTACTGGGTGTAGAGCGGCGCCATGGACGACTTGAGCCCCTGCATCGCCAGCTTGTAGGCCACCGGGTCGCTGGAATAGCGCTTGGTGATCTCCTGTGCCGCAGCCGCCGCACGCTGCCGGAGCAGGCCCGTGGGATCGTTCTTCGGGTCGCTGAGGTCGAGCTTCCCGGCCGCAATCTGTGCGTCGAGGTCCGACTTCGCCGTGCCGCCGAACGCTTGACCGTAGGCGCCCGCCTCCACACCCCGAGCATGGGGGTCATTGATCGGTTGGTAATCCGGGCTACGGCGATAGTTGAGGACGTCCTGTTGGGTCATGCCCGCCAGCCGGCCCTCAACTCGCGCCGTCTCCATGGCGGATGCCTGCGCCTTCTGCTGAGCTGCCGCCTGCGAGCCCCAGGCCGTAAGGCTGGAGTTCAGGCCGCTCAACGCGTCGGCGATGTGCGTGAGGTTGTTGTCGATTTCCGGCCGAGGGGCGCCCGTGAAGGTGTCGCCCGGCACGTTGCCGCCCTGCAAAGGAACCGGGCCGGCTAGTTCGGGAACCTGTACGCGCCCGCTCATGATGCAAAGTTCATTGTGTTGGCCTTGTTGTAGCCGGTCATGGCGTTAACGCCCCCGCTGACGATGCGGATGGCGGCGTCGGCGAATGAGGGCTGCGCGGCCTGCTGAACGCTGTTGATGCGCTCGGTGGCCTGTGCCCGATGATCGTTGATGGTGGCGTCCCACGCAGGGGCGCCCATGCGGATGGTGACTGAGTGCTTCATGATGGCTCCAAGGTTTCTTTGGGTTGGCGTGTAACCTATTCCGGAGGTGCATAGATGGTCTACGATTGACGCATGACTAGGCGAAGAAAGAACTCGCTCTCCAGCCCCCATAAATGTCCAGGAAGCCCATCAGAGGGAGTTGTGGGCAATGGGCCGGCCACGGGGGACCACCACCGGCAATCGCCTCTCTAGAACAGCCTCACACATGGCTTCGCCGGTGGTCGACGTGGCGCCTCCAGGCCGCTCAGGGCGCCCGTGCAGTCGATGGGCGGGTGAGGCTGCATGGTTCCATCAATGGAACTCAGGGCGCTATTGGCCTCTCCAGGGCGCTGTGAGGGGCTGGTAGCGTTGGGTCGGGAGATGGTCGGGTCTCCGGGCGGGCTCGTCATGAGAACGTCGTTCACGCGACCAGGACACGGGCACGACCGCGAGCGTCACCCCGTCAAGGACCACCGCCGGGGATCGGGAAGACTGCCGAGCGGGAGCTTGTTCGGGCGGCCCTTCCACCCGGTGCCCGCGACGCCCGCCTCAGGTGCTCCAGCAGTGCCGCGTTCAATGGCCATGGCATCGGGGAGCTGAGAGGTCCTGCTGAACGCCTGAGGAGCACGGAGAGAGCAGGCTGTTCGAGTGGGATCATTCCTCTCCCACGTCAGGGCACCTCATGGAAACCTGACATGAGCCTGAGGCGCCCTGGAGCTAACCTATAGGGAAACCGGAGGGATGGATAATAGGAGGAGTGCAACCTATTCCTCTAGGTTGTGCCGATGGCCAAATACGCCGTGCATTCGATTTGTTGCGATGAATACGCAAGAGGCGGGCTCGGCTCGTTGGTGCGCAACCGTGAGCGTTGCCGCTCGACTTGTGGTTGTCGCTATCGGAAGCCGCGCCCGCCGCTCCTATCAGGCGCCCGGTAGTGGCCTATGCCTGCAAGACCATCCGGATAATCCAAACCGGGAAGGCGGGTTCATCGCCTTCTCCGCTTCGGTGGTACGGCACGCCGTTGCTCTCGCACATCTTGATCAGGTCGTCCCTGTCACTTCTAAGCGTATCTTCCGGGCACTCGAACAGGTCAATCGGCTGGTCGAACTCCGTCCAATACTCATGAACGGTGAGCAGCCGCGCCGGATCGCGGGCGACGAGGGCCAGCGTCGAGGGCTTGCCGGTCGTCTGATGATGCAGCATTGGTATTCCCCTATAGTTGCTGATCGTAGGATATCTACGATCATAGGGGCGCCGCAGCCTCTCACAGAATCGCAAGCTCGCGCCGGCCTGTCAATGGGCTTGGCGAACACCGGGCCGCGCCCCGAGGGTAATTCTCTCGTTCTCGTTCATCACGTCGTCCCCTTGTTGTCGTCGCCCGGCTTGCCATCAATCGTGTAGCGCGGGAACATGCCCATCGCCGTGGCCCGCGTCGTCGGCGTGACCTAGCCGTAAGCGTCGCCCTCGCTTTGGTCGCCGTCCGCCGGGGAGATGCGCCACCAGATCGGCACGGTCAATCGCCGTGTTCTCGGGCAACGCCACGGCATTCACGCAGGCGGCCATGGCCTCCCACGACGCAGCGCCAGCGTAGACGCCCATCGTCATCCCGAGCGGCAAGGCCGTGCCCTCAATCGTGCCATCCTCGACCTTGTGCCCAATCACGTTGGCAATCGTCCAGGCGGTGTAACCCACTCCGCCCTTCTCCAGCGCCGACACGGCCCGACGGACGAACCAACGCCGCCAACTGTGGAAGTCCACGTTGGATTGTCGTTGGCCCTCGGCAGCTTTCTCCTCGACACCAAGCCGCCGCCGCTCCCGCGTGAACGACTGGCTTACCGGGGCGGCGCGGTCCCGCTTCGAGCCGCGGGCCTGCTCTGGCAAGCCCTCGAACAGGTAATCGTCGGGCTGCTTGCCGGCGGTGTGCCGCTCGATCAGCGCCGCGAGCAAAGGATGCGCCGGGATCGTTCGCATGCCGCTGGATGTCTTGGACCTCGCCACCACGATCTTGCCGGCCTCGCAGTGCTTGACGCGGAGACCGCCGATCTCATTCACCCGCAGGCCGCTCAGCGCGGCGAAGAATGAGAACTCCCACTCACGCCGCAGCTTGACGCCGCCGAGCAGCGTCCGCACCTCGTCGTCGGTGAATGGTCGCTTGTCGTCGCTGGCCGCTTCCTGGCGCTTCTGCGGCTTGTCCAGGCGCTGTTCTTGCCAAGGGTTGGCCTTTACGCCGCACCGCTTCTTCATCCAGCGCCAGTACGAATGCAGCGCCGAGATGTCCTTGTTGGCCGTGATCACGTTCACCTTGGGCACCACGTACCGATCGTGGATGAAGCGGCCCGCTGTGTCGCCCGTGATGGCTTCGACCGTTGTCGATGTGGCGTTCTCGCGGCACCATTGCTCCAAGCGCCCGACCATCCGGCGGATGTCGCCCTTGTAGCCGTCAGAGAAGCAGGACTTCTCTGCAAACCAGCGATCCAGCAGGCTGGCGAGCGGCGTGGCGTTGCCGAGCGCGACAGCCGCGTAACTCTGGCCCGCAGCCCAACCGTGCTTGCGCTCGACGCGGCCCACCGCTTCACCCAGGGCGTCGGACACGGTCTCTTCGTCCGGGCCATCCCCTCGGGCGGCGTCACGAAATGCATCACGCCAGTTCAGCGCCTCCGCGTTCAGTGAGGGCTCCGCCACGGCTACCTTCTCGCCCCGCAGCTTCGCCTTGAGTCGCCGGACCACGTCAACCTTCTCCCGCTCGGCTTCCATCGGATCGCGCGTTGCGAGTGCCTCGCGGAGCTTGGTGGCGCCTATGGTGGCGACAAGCCGGGGAGGGACCCGCACGACGACACGGATTCGGTTGCCGTGCCATTCGAGCCAACGCCCGAGCTTCTGCTTCGACATGAACTAGCGTCCTGTGCAGGGGCGGTGGACACGACGTGTCCCCCATTCCGGCCCCCAAGATGTCCCCCAAACGGCATGCAAGAAGTCGCTGCAGGACAGGGGTTCAAGCCCTTAGCACAGGCTTGGCGTATAATCCCACTCTCTCCGCCACTGAAGCGCTAAGGCCTTCATCACCCTGCTCTCCCAGCCCTGCTTTCCCGAGCGCAAGGCTGGCAGTCTTCGCCCCGGTCGCCGGCTTCATGCGGAATCGCGCAGCCGGCCGCGCTCAATGCCCGAGCGGCTTGCGGAATTTCAGTACGAAATTGTCGGCTTCGCCGATCGCCGCATATTTGTCGCGGTCGAGGTCGCCGAGCGAGAAGGTCGGCGGCAGCGTCCAGACGCCTTTCGGCCAATTCGCGGTGTCCTTCGGATTGGCGTTGATCTCCGAGGCCGCCACGAATTCGAAGCCGGCGCGCTCGACCAGCGCGATCGCGTAGTCCTGCCGGACATAGCCGTCCAGCGCGCGCGGGTCCTGCGCGACGTCGCGCTGGCCGCGATGATCCTCTAATCCTAAGATGCCGCCGGGCTTCAGCGCGCGATAGAACGCCGCGAGCGCCTCGCTGGCGTTGCCCTGTTTCAGCCAGTTATGCAGGTTGCGGAAGGTGAGAACCAGATCGGCCGATCTGTCGGGGGCGATGGCGGCCGCATGGCTCGGGCCGAACTCGGTCACCTTGACGCGGCCATAGACCGCGGCGTCGGCGTCGATCTTGAGCTGAAACGGTGTTTTCGCGTCGGGGGATTCGCTGTTGGCATTCCGCGGTTCGATGGCGGTGTAGTAAGTGCCATGGTCGTGCAGATAGGGCGCCAGAATTTCCGTCCAATATCCTGCGCCGGGCCAGATCTCCACCACGGTGGAGCGCGGCGTGATCTCGAAGAACGTCAATTCCTGAAACGGATGCCGCACCGCATCGCGCGCGACCAAGCGGGCGCTGCGTTGCGGTCCATCGATCGCCGCTTGCAGCGCTTGGGCGTCGCCGGGCTGCGGTTCGGCCGCCTGCGACCCTGGAGCCAGCGTCAGAGCGATCAGCCAGGCCAATGCCGTGGTGAGCAGCGCGGTGTCCCGGATTTGCGGCATCGTGCACCTTCTCCGTGTTCGCGGGGCTCGCTCGCTGCGCGCCCGTCAACATCCGCTGCGCAGCGTAGCGCCAATTCACAGCGCCGGCTATCGCGGCTCGACGCGCCGCGCGGAGGTTGATAAGCCCGCTCTCCGCAGGGAGGTTTTGAGTCGGCATGACGGTTGCGATCGAGATGGGACACACCGCGGCAGGGGCCGCGGCGACGCTGGACCTTGAAGAATTGCTGGCGACGCGGCTGTTGGTGCAGGGCAATTCCGGTTCCGGAAAATCCCATCTGCTGCGCCGGCTGCTGGAACAGAGCGCGCCCTGGGTGCAGCAGACCATCGTCGATCCGGAAGGCGATTTCGTGTCGCTGGCCGAGAGCTTCGGCCATCTGGTGATCGACGCCGAGGTGCACACCGAACGCGGCCTGCAGGTCGCCGGCGAGCGCGCCCGCATCCATCGCGTCTCCACCGTGCTCAATCTCGAAGGGTTGGATGCCGAGAACCAGATGCGGCGCGCTGCGGCCTTCCTCAACGGGCTGTTCGAGGTCGGCCGCGATCACTGGTACCCGATGTTGGTGGTGGTGGACGAGGCGCAGCTGTTCGCGCCCGCGGTCGCCGGCGAAGTCTCCGACGAAGCCCGCAAGCTCTCGCTCGGCGCCATGACCAATCTGATGTGCCGCGGCCGCAAGCGCGGCCTGGCCGGCATCATCGCCACCCAGCGGCTCGCCAAGCTCGCCAAGAACGTCGCCGCGGAGGCGTCGAATTTCCTGATGGGCCGCACCTTCCTCGATATCGACATGGCGCGCGCCGCCGATCTGTTGGGCATGGAGCGGCGCCAGGCCGATGCGTTCCGCGACCTGGAGCGCGGCCAGTTCATTGCGCTCGGCCCGGCGCTGTCGCGGCGCTCGCTGGCGCTGCGCATCGGTCCCACCGAGACCCAGCCGCGCAATGCCACGCCGCGCTTGCTGCCGTTGCCGGAGGCCTCCAGCGAGGCCCACGCCATCATTCTCGCGGCGCCGCCGCCCGAGCCGCAACGGCCGCAGCGCCGCTCCCAGCCCGACCTGCTCGGCCAATTGATGGCGGCGAAGTCGGCGGCGCTGGAAAGCCGCGCGGAGGCTGTCGAGCAACCGATCAGCGCCGAGCAATTGGCGGAGCGCCAGCAGCGCGTTGACCGCGTGCTGCGCGCGGTGATGGCCGAGCCCGACGCCGGGTTCCGGCCGATCGGCGTGCTGTATCAGGAATTCGTGGTGCGCTGCCGGATCGACGGGCTGGGCTCCGACGTGCCGGATCTGGCGGGCTTCCGTCACATGCTGACGCGGGCCCGCGCCGGGCTCGGCTCCGAGATGGCCGACGACGACGCCTGGCAGGACGTCTCGGTGCGGGCTTCGATTCTGCCCGAGGAAATGCAGGGCGTGTTCATGATGATCGCGCGCGCCGCCAAGGAGGGCTGGCCGTGCCCGGGCGACGCGGCGATCGCGCGGGCCTATGGCTCGCACTCGCTGCGCCGGGCGCGACGGCTGTTGAGCTATATCGAGGAGCAGGGGCTGATCGTCTGCCAGCTCGACGGCGCCGGCCGGCGGATCGTCACGCTGGTCGAACTGGCTTGGGCCACCGCGCCGGGAGATCCGAACGCCGATGAGCCGGCGGCGGAGCAAGGCTGCGACGCCTCGTCGGAGTGACGATGCGGCGCGTTACAGCGGTTGAAACGACGACGCCCGGCGATGGATCGCCGGGCGTCGACTGATCGTAGCTCTGCAAAGCGCTGGGCCGCCAAGGCTCTCGCGCCCGCGCGTCGCGCTTACTCCGCGGCGTTGGCCGCGGGCACCGCCAACGTCACCACCTCGGCGTCATCGTGCGCTTCGCTGAAGTGCCGGCCGTAATAGCTGTCCAGCAGGATGGTCTTCAGTTCCGACACCAGCGGGAAGCGCGGATTGGCGCCGGTGCACTGGTCGTCGAACGCCTCGACCGCGATGTTGTCGACCTTGGCGAGGAAGTCGGCCTCGGAGACGCCAGCTTCCCGGATCGAACCCGGGATGTCGAGCTCCTGCTTCAATCCTTCCAGCCACTCCAGCAGACGATTGATGCGGGCGGCGGTGTTGACGCCCTCCAGACCGAGCGCGATGGCGATCTCGCCGTAGCGGTGGCGGGATTTCGGCCGGTCGTATTGCGAGAACGCGGTCTGCTTGGTCGGATTGTCGTTGGCGTTGTAGCGGATCACGTTGCAGATCAGAAGCGCATTGGCCAGGCCGTGCGGGATGTGGAACGCGGCGCCCAATTTGTGCGCCATGGAATGGCACACGCCGAGGAAGGCGTTGGCGAAGGCGATGCCGGCGATGGTGGCGCCGCTGTGCACCCGTTCGCGCGCGATCGGATCCTTGGCGCCGTTGGCATAGGCCGACGGCAGGTTGTCTTTCAGAAGCTTCAGGGCCTGCAGCGCCTGGCCGTCGGTGAATTCGCTGGCCATGATCGAGACATAGGCTTCTAGCGCGTGCACCACCGCGTCGATGCCGCCGAACGCGGTCAGCGACTTCGGCAGATGCATCACGAAGTTGGCGTCGACGATCGCCATGTTGGGGGTGAGTTCGTAGTCGGCGATCGGGTACTTGATGCCGGAGGCGTCATCGGTGACCACCGCGAACGGGGTGACTTCGGAGCCGGTGCCCGAGGTGGTGGGAATCGCCACCAGTTCGGCCTTCTGGCCGAGCTTCGGGAACTTGTAGATCCGCTTGCGGATGTCCATGAAGCGCAGCGCCAGATCTTCGAAGTGCACGTCGGGATGCTCATACAGCACCCAGATCAGCTTGGCCGCGTCCATCGGCGAACCGCCGCCCAGCGCCACGATCACGTCAGGCTTGAAGGCATGGGCGATCTCGACGCCTTTTTTGATGATCGACAGCGTCGGATCGGCTTCCACCTGGAAGAAGGTTTCGACCTCCATGCCGTTCTTCTTCAACAGCCGGATGACGTCGTCGGCGTAGCCCTTGCTGAACAGGAAGCCGTCGGTGACGACCAGCGCCCGCTTCTTGCCGGCCAGGTCCTTCAGCGCCTCGCTGGTGGCGCCGCGGCGGAAATAGATCGATTTCGGCAGCTTGTGCCACAGCATGTTTTCGGCTCGCTTCGCCACGGTTTTCTTGTTGATCAGGTGCTTGGGACCGACATTTTCCGAGATCGAATTGCCGCCCCACGATCCGCAGCCGAGCGTCAGCGACGGCGCCAGGCTGAAATTGTACAGATCGCCGAGGCCGCCATGCGACGACGGGGTGTTGATCAGGATCCGCGCGGTCTTCATCTTCTTGCCGAAATCGACGACGCGTTCCGGCTGCAGATCCTGGTTGGTGTACAGCGCCGAGGTATGGCCGATGCCGCCCAGCGCCACCAGTTCCACCGCCGCCGCCACCGCATGGGCGTAGTCGTCGCGGCGATACATCGCCAGCGTCGGCGACAGCTTTTCGTGCGCGAACGGTTCGGAGGTGTGAGTCTCCTGCACCTCACCGATCAGGATCTTGGTATCGTGCGGCACCGAGATGCCGGCCAGTTCGGCGATCCGGAACGCGGATTGGCCGACGATGTCGACATTGACGTTGCCGTTGACCAGCAACACCTTGCGCACCGCGTCCAATTCCGCGGGCTTCAGCATGTAGCCGCCATGGGTGGCGAAGCGCTCGCGGACCGCGTCGTACACCGCGTCGACCACGATGATCGACTGCTCCGAGGCGCACACCACGCCGTTGTCGAAGGTCTTCGACATCAGGATTGAGGCTACCGCGCGCTTGATATCGGCGGTCTCGTCGATCACCACCGGGGTATTGCCGGCGCCGACGCCGATCGCGGGCTTGCCGGACGAATAGGCAGCCTTGACCATGGCCGGGCCGCCGGTGGCGAGGATCAGGTTGACCTCGGGGTGATGCATCAGCGCGTTGGACAGTTCCAGCGTCGGCCGGTCGATCCAGCCAATGATATCGGCCGGGGCGCCGGCGGCGACGGCGGCGTCGAGCACCAGCTTGGCGGCGGCGCAGGTCGAGCGCGCGGCGCGCGGATGCGGGCTGAAGATGATGCCGTTGCGGGTCTTCAGGCTGATCAGCGCCTTGAAGATCGCGGTCGAGGTCGGGTTGGTGGTCGGCACGATGCCGCAGATCAGCCCGACCGGCTCGGCCACCGTCATGATGCCGGCTTCGTCGTTCACCTCGATAATGCCGCAGGTCTTGTCGTCCTTGTAGGCATTGTAGATGTATTCCGAGGCGAAGTGATTCTTGATCACTTTATCTTCGACGACGCCCATGCCGGTTTCGGCGGTGGCCATCTGCGCCAGCGCGATCCGGGCGTCGGAGGCCGCCAATGCGGCGCTGCGGAAAATAAGATCCACCTGTTCCTGCGAATAGGTAGCGAAGATTAACTGAGCGGCTTTGACGCGCGCTACCAATTGGTCGAGGTCAGACTGGGCAGAAAAGGTCACGATGAACCGCCATTTTGATTGCAGGGAGGGTTGAGTTCAGTTCTGGAACTTTACGCCAGGATGTTAAACGCCAAGATACCCCCGTTACTTATATAACAAAATGACGTTCCGGTAATGCGTGAATTTTAGACGCATTCGCGGCGGCGGGATTGATCGAGGTCAAGCGGGCGGCTCCGGGATACCGGCTGCCGGAAGGGGCTTCGCCACGGCGCCGGCTCAGCCGCACAGCAGCGGCGTGGTCAGCAGCCGCTGTTCCAGAAAGCGGGAGGATTGGCGGCGCGCCATGTCGAGCGCCTGGCCCAGGATCGCGTCGGGTGGCTCGCCGCCGGAGCCGCCGTCCAGCGCGCGGGCACAGGCCAACAGCCGCATTAATTCCGGGATCCACCAGCTCTCGCCCTTGCGCTGCGCGGTGGCGATGGCCTGGCGGGCGATGGTCTCCGCACCGACCGCGTCGTGGTCGCGCAGATGCGCCTCGGTCAGCAGCGAGGTGTAATAGGCATGGAAAGTGATGGCGCCGAGCCGTTCCCAGCTGTCGACCGCCTGGGTCATCATCTGGATGCCGGCAGCGCGGTCGGTGCCGGTGGCGTGCAGCCACCAGCCCTGCATGATCAGTCCGCCGGTCTGCCAGAACGGGAACCGATAATGCGCGGTCAGCGCGCTAACCCGGTCGGCCAGCGCCTTGACGTCGTCGGTCCGCCCGGCAAGCTGCAACTGCACCAACGTGTAGTTCAGCGCCCAGCACAGCGTGAACGGATGGCCGAGGCCTTCGCTCTTGGCGACGCCGCGGGCGTTGATCTCAGCCGCGGCATCGGCGTCGCCCAATAGCAGCGCGTTCATCGCCGCCACCGAGGAGGCGCCGACGAACGGATCGACGCCGTAGGTGTGGCGATGCGAGGCGTGCCGCTCCTCGTCATAGAGGTTGAGGCTGATCTCGAAATGCTCGGCGGCGCGGTGGAATTCGGCCTTCTGGAACGCGCAATTGGCGACCGCGCGATGCGCCTCGAGACGCAGCCCGGGGTCGCCGCTGCCGGCGGCGATCGACAGCAATTCGCTGGCGATTTCGCTGGCGTCGTGGAGGTCGGCGCGGACCAAATAATAGCGGTACAGTCCGTGCAGCGCCGGGAACAGACCGACCGAGAGATCCAGTTCGCGGCACAGGTCGCGCGCCTGCTCGAAATTGTTGCCGACCTCGGGCGAGGCGTAGCCGCCGATTGCGGTTTGCACCACGCCGGTCTGCAGCAGCAATTGCAGCTTCTGCGAGGTGGTATCCGGGCAGGACGGCATCGCGGCGACGAGCTTCAGCGCAGCGTTGAGGTGATGCGCCGCCTCGCGATACGCCGAGCGCCGGATCGCCTGCTCGGCGGCCTTGCAGAGGAACGGGAAGGCGTGGGCGTCCATCCGCGCTTCAAGATAATGGTGTGCCAGAATCTCCGGATTGTCGGCGCAGATCGCGGGCAGCCGAGCCTCGATCGCGGCGGCGATCTTGGCGTGCGCGGCGCGGCGGTGCGCCGACAACCCGAATTCGTAGATCTTCTCCTGGATCAGGGCGTGCCGGAACATCCATTTGCTCCGCGGCGGCACCCCCGAGGGTTCGAGAATGCCGGCGCTGGACAGCTTGTCGAGTTCGGACGCCAGCAAGGCCGGGTCGCCGTCCCATACCGCGGCGATCATCTCGTGGTCGAACTCGCGGCCGATGGTGGCGCACAGCCGCAGGATTTCCCGGTTGGCGCCGGCGCGGTCGATCCGCGCGTTGAGCGATTGCTGCAGCGTCGCCGGCAGGCTCAGCGGAAACGCCAATTCGCCGGTCTGCGCGTCGGCGGCCTCGCTCTCCACCACCAGACGGGTCATCTCCTCGATGAACAGCGGCACGCCGTCGGTGCGCGCGCTCAGCGTTTCCAAGAGCTCGGTGCTGAGCGAGCGGCCATGGGCGATCTCCATGATCAGGTCGGTGGTCTGCCGGGCGTCGAGCCGCTGCAACGGGATCAGCCGCGGCTGTAGCCGGTCGATCCAGGTGCGGTCGCAATCGTCGCGGAACGTCATGATCGCGCAGGTGCGGGCGTTGTTCAGCCGGGGCAGGATCGCCGACAGCAGTTCGACGGTGGACGGGTCGGCCCAATGCATGTCCTCGACCACCAGCAACACCGGCTGCGATTCGGTCTCGCGCAGCAGCCAGGCGGTGAGGATCTCCTGGAACCGGGCCTTCTCCTGCTGCGGCGTGTAGTCCCGCGCCGGCTGGTAGCCGTCGGGCAGCGGCACCGACAGCACATTGGCGAGCAGCGCGATGTGCTCGGAGGGATCTGCGAATCGCAGCCGTAGCGCGCGGCTCAGCCGGTCGAATTTCTCGGCGCGCGGAACCCGCGACAGGCCGAGCGAATCGGTGAGGTAGTGCACGAATGGATGCAGCGCGGATTGCTGATAGAGCTGCGCGCATTTCAGCACCACGCTGAGGAATTTCTGGTCGCCGAGGGCGGCGAACAATTCCCGCAGCAGCCGCGATTTGCCGACGCCGGCCTCGCCGGCCACCACCACCAGCGTGCTTTCGCCGGTCAGCGTGCGCTGCCACAGGCATTCCAGCCTGGCGATTTCCTTTTCGCGGCCGATCATGCGGCCCGGCGCCGGGCCGCGGCGCAGCTCTTCGCCGGCCTCGGCGACGTGCACCTCGAAGATCTTGATCGGCCGGTCGATGCCCTTCAGCGGCGGCGCGCCGAGATAGCGGCAATCGAAACTGGCGCCGACCAGATCGTAGGTGTCCTGGCTGATGATGGTGGAGCCGGGACTGGCGAGGCTTTGCAGTCGCGCGGCGATATTGGCGGCCTCGCCGACGATCGCCATCTGCTCGCGCGTGGTCTCCGACTGGATGTCGCCAGCGATCACCGTGCCGGTGTGCACGGCGATGCGGATCTGGAAGAATTCGCCGGCCTCGGCCGGCCGGTAGCGCTCGTTGAGCACGCCGACCGCTTCCTGCAGGTCGAGGCAGCTCTGCACCGCGCGGAACGCGTCGTCCTCGCGCGCGATCGGAAAGCCGAAATGGATCATCATGCCGTCGCCTTCGAAGCGGGCGAGCTGGCCTTGATACTGATTGACGATCCGCGCGGTGATCTCGCGGAAGCTGCGCAGCAATTCGCGATAGCTTTCGGCGCCCAGCGTTGCGGTCAGGGTGGTCGAGCCGACGATGTCGGAGAAGATCAGCGTCAGCTGCCGGTGCTCGGCGATGTCGGGCGTGGCGACCGGCGTAGCCGCCGACTTGGCCGCGGACAGCGCGATGCCGCAATTGGCGCAGAACCGCTGCGTGGGTTGCACGGTCACCGCACAGTCTGGACAGGTCAGCATGTCGAAAAGGCTCCGGCCTGGCGTGCAATGCGCCAGGGTCGCTCAGGCGGTGAGTTCGATCAAGGGACTGGTTCAAAGCCAATGCGGCGCAGCGTCACCCAGGTTCCGCGCGGCAGCGGCGGGTGCGGGCCGAGCCCGGCCGGCTCAGGCTTTGATCGTGGTCTTTTCGGCAAACTTCCTGAGCTGTTGGCGGATGTGGTCGACGTCGCCGCTGGAATAACCGAGGATCGCTTCCATCTTCAAAGCCTCGCCCATCGACTTGCCGACCACTTCGAGCACGGTTTCCTTGATCGAGTGCAGCGCGACTTGGCTCTTTTCGACCAGTCGGGCGGCGTAGCCCTGCGCCGCCGCCATCAGTTCGCCTGGCGGCACCACTTGCGCCACCAGACCGATGGCGTGGGCTTCCTGCGCTGAAACTTCGCGGCCGGTGTAGAGTATATCCATGGTACGTGACACGCCGATGCTGGCGACCAGCCGGACGATGCCGCCGTCGCCGTGATGGAAGCCGCGGTGAATCTCGAAGCTGCCGAACCGCGCGGTATCGCTGGCGATGCGCACGTCGCAGGCCAGCGCCAGTTCGAAGCCGCCGGCCAGCGCCCAGCCGTTGACCGCGGCGATCACCGGCTTCTTCACCCGCAGGCCGCGGGTGATGCCGCCGAGCCCGTTGTCGACATTGTCGCGAACGTCCTGGAACGTGCGCGACAGCCATTGCGGGATGTATTCCTTGAGATCGGCGCCGGCGCAGAACGCGTCAGCTCCGGCGCCGGTCAGGATCGCGACGTCGAGCTCGGGATCGCGATCGAACGCCGCCCAGAACGCCTTCAGTTCCTGATGCATCGCGCCGTTGATGGCGTTGCGCGCCGCGGGCCGGTTCAGCGTCACCGTGGCAATCCTGCCGGCGCGCGTGACCACGATCGTTTCCATCGGTGCTCCTCGGCGGCGATCAGTCTTGGGCCGCGACGCTGTGGCCATGATCGGCGCGGGTCCACAGGCTGGTGCGCAGCCCGAGCGGCGTCAATAACCCTCGTCGGCGGGCCAGCCGGGCGATATGCCCCGGATCGAGCACGCTGGCCACAGCGTAGTCCTGCTTCTGCTGCATGGTCAAAGCTTTCGACCGCGCCACCCGGTAACGTTTGACGTCGGCCAATTTGGTACAGACCGCGCGCTCGAGCAGGATCCAGACCGGCCGCCAGCGAAACCGCCGCGCCACCGGCGAGCCGGCAAAGGCCTGGCGCAGCGCATGCAACGACAGGTTCTCGCGCAGGGTATGAAAGAACGACTTGCCGCTGCGCTGCTCGGCGCCGTCCTCGACCAGAATGCTCGACAGGTTCCAGTCGTGGTAGAACATGTCCTTGGACACGGTGTCGGCTTCGGCGTGCTGTTCGAACAGCGCGCTGCCGCGCAGCGCCACCAGGTCGGCGGTGAATTGATAGTCGCAGACGATCCCGGTCGGCCGCACGTAGCGCGCCTTGCCGCGCTGCGCCGGGATGATGAACAGCCCGACCACGAAGATGCCCTGCGCCCGCAGCGTGCGGTAGATCTTGTTGTACATCGCGATGGCGTCATAGGCGCGCACGCCCTTGCGATGGGTCTTCAGCCATTCGGCGTCGAGGGTTTCGATTCCCATCATGCAGAACCGCATCCCGGCCTGATGCGCCAGGCGAGCGAAATCCGGGTTGCGATGCACGGTGTCGCCGCGCAGGAAACAGCCGAACCGCAAGTCGAGCCCATGGTTGATCATCTCCTTGAGCAGCGCCACGGTCTTGCGCTCGTCGCCGCCGAAATTGTCGTCGGTGAAGATGAATTCGCCGACGCCGGCGGCCTTCAGCGCCTGCAATTCGCCGATCACCTTGTCGACCGACTTGTAGCGCTGCTTGTAGCTCCAGAAGGTGTTGATGTTGCAGAAGTCGCAGCGATGCGGGCAGCCGCGGGAAATCTCCACCGCGGCGGCGAAACCGCGACTCATGCCGAGCCCGTAGGGCCGCAAATCGAAGCCGCTCCAGTCGGGAATCGGCGCGGCTTCGAGGTCGGTCGGCTCGGCCCGCAGCGGCGAGCGCTGGAACGTCTCGCCGTCGCGCCAGCACAGGTTGGGGACCTCGTCGAAGCGCGTAGCGCCGCCGATCAGGGCTTCGATCAGCGCGCGGAATGCGGCTTCGCCTTCGCCGGTGACGACGAAATCGACGCCGGCGTCGATCCAGCGTTCCGGCCAGGCGGTGGCGTGATTGCCGCCGACCACGATTCTGACCGCGGGATTGACCTCGCGCGCCAGCTTGATGGTGAGTTCGGTGTCGAGGGCCTTCAGCGGCGACATGCAGGAGATCGCGATTACATCGGCCCAACGCAATCTCGCACGATAGTCCGGCAGCGAGATCCGCGCCACATAGCCGTCGAGAAACCGGGTCTCGACCGCGAGGTGCTTGATGGTGGCGGCCAGCACCGGATAGACCGCGCTGGGAAATTTGACGATTTCGCCGAGCGTATCCACCGGCACCGGCCAGGAATCCACCAGCGTTTTGGGATGCAAAAACAGGATTTTAAACGGCGGCGCGGGATCGGGCTCGGCGTGCGGCCGCGGCTCCGCCTTGCCCAAATCGGCAGTTACGTAACCCCCCATGGCGAACTCTCTCTATGACGCCCGCATAGTCCGTATATGACGCCCGTCGAAATATGACGCCATTGATACGACGCCGATTGATGCGGCGCCAATTGATCCAACGCCAAAGTCCAACGCCAATCCACGACGCCAACTACACGCCAAATGACATGCCAAACTACGCGCGGATGGCGGCGGTCTGTTACCAGACACTTGCCCCAGCGTAGCATAGCGTCACGCCGCCGCAAGTCGCTTGCATTATGTCGTCGCAGGGGCTTGGCGCGTTCAATGCACCGGCGTTGATAGCAACGCGAGGAGGTCGCCGGGTCAGACCGCGGGCGGTGAGGCGGACGCCGTCATCGGCGGCCGTGGGCGTTCGCTGCGCAGCTGCACGGCGTCCAGCACCGCCTTGGCGATGCTGCGTCCGCGCTCGTCGATCCCGGTCCATTGCGCGTGGCGGCCGCGCGGGTCGATCTCCAGCAGCCGGGCGCCGGCCGGCACCTCGCTGTCGTCGCGGATCAGGCCGCGGACCACGCCGTCGCAGGGCGCGCGATGCGGGGCGCCGGAGAGCAGGCCGAGAACGGCTCCACGCCGCACCGGCGTCCCGATCTCCACGGCGCTGCGCCAGCGGCCGGCGCCGGCGGCATAGGCAAAACGCTCGTTCACCGCCGCTCCGGCTTCGGTCGAGGTGGCGCCCGCGGTCCAGCCGTCATGGACCACGGCGGCGCCGCGCTCCGGACGGGCGTCGATCGCGACGTCGCAATTGGCGGCCGAAAAGCCCGCGCCGATGCCGATCGTCAGTTTCGCCAGCCGATGCAGATCCGGGGTGGTGCGATGTTGTTGCAGCCGGGCGTCGACCAGCACGTCCATCGTGCCGACCGGCAACAGATCGGCGAGGCCAAGCCGCGTCACCGACACCCGGTCGAACAGGCGCAGGCCCTTGAATACCTGCATACCGTCGTCGACCCGTTCGCCGCGAACCTCCTCGACCTTGACGTCGTCGCGATACAGCGCGTCGGCGAACGCCATCTTGCGGCGGATCACCGGAAAATCCGGGTCGTGCGACAACACCACGCCGAAATCCGCGCGATGCAGGAACACCGCCACCGCCGAGGCGATCTCGTTGGTGCCAAGCACGATGGCGAAGCGGTGTTTTCTGTGGTCGGCTGGTCGATGCATATGCGTCACCCAAGGCCCATTCCCAACGTCCGCAGCGCTCAAAGCAAGACGCGGACCAGCCGTCACAACACCGTCAAAATGCCGCCGGCGGCCGCGGCCGGCCGTCGCGGCGGTTTTCCCGGGGCGGATTTGTCGAGAAGGCAACGTGCGCGGCGTGTTTCGGACGCGCCAGGATGTCGAACTGACGACATTGCGCGGCGGGGATTGCGACAATCCATCCAGCCGGAGTGGCCCGATTCCTGCAATCTCGATCCCGCCATCGCCCCGATGGCGCGATGGAGACAGCATTGGAAAGCGTCAACCAATCGTCGACGGCTGCGCTGCGCCACCCGGGATCTGCAGATCTGCCGGGATCGGCGGATTTGTCCCATCCCGGCGCGGCGGAGCTGCGTCACCCGGGATCGGCTGAGTTGCGTCACCCCGGCGCGCCGGGCGGCGGGACCACCGCGGCCTGCCCGTACCACAACGATCAGCGCGACAGCCGGGTCGGCAAGCAGAAAACCCTAGTGCTCACCGGGGCGTCGCGCGGCATCGGCCACGCCACCGGCAAATTGTTCTCCGACGCCGGCTGGCGCATCGTGACCTGTTCGCGGCAGCCGTTCAACGACGAGCGCTGCCCGTGGGCCACCGGCGTCGAGGATCACGTCGAGATCGAACTCGGCGATTACCGCGCGCTGCCGCGGGCGATTGCGGCGCTGAAGGAGCGGCTCGGCGGCGCGCCGCTGCACGCGCTGATCAACAACGCGGCGATTTCGCCGAAGGGTCTGGAAGGCGACCGCCTGACCTCGCTGAATACCCCGGTCGAAACCTGGATGAGCGTGTTCCACGTCAATCTATTGGCGCCGATTCTGCTGGCGCAAGGTCTATTCGACGAGCTACGCGCCGGTTCCGGCTCGATCGTCAACGTCACCTCGATCGTCGGCTCCCGGGTGCATCCGTTTGCCGGCACCGCCTACGCGACCTCGAAAGCGGCATTGGCCTGCCTGACCCGCGAAATGGCGCACGACTACGCGCCCTATGGGATCCGGGTGAACGCGATCGCGCCCGGCGAAATCAAGACCGACATCCTGTCGCCGGAGACCGAGGCGCGGCTGGCGCCGACGATTCCGATGCGGCGCATTGGTACTCCCGACGAAGTCGCCAAGGTGATGTTCTTCCTGTGCTCGGACGCCGCGAGCTATGTCACCGGCGAGGAAATCCACATCAATGGCGGGCAGCACGTGTGAGGTTCTGCTCTTACTGAGTGGTAATAGGACGCCGGCGCTTATTTGCGCGTAAATTTTTGCGCTAAATCAATGCGTTCCAAAACGAGCGTCGCGCACTACACGTTTTCATGGTGTTGCCGCAGCTCGCCGTTGGGTAATTTGTGGGCAGCCGGCGCTGTGAACTTCCTCAGCATTGCGGTCAAGTTGTGCACGACATCTGCTTGAACCCAAGGCACTATCCCTTAAACGCTCCTACTTAATAGGCGGGGAAGGTCCGGAGCATGGAGACAGCACGATGGTCTATCGCGAAGCGCAAGTCGCCGACGCTCAGGAATCGCGCCCGACCACTCTGATACCTCTGAGCGAAATTGCTCTGACGGGTATCTTTGAGATCTCGAAGATCCTGACCGCGCCGGCGCGTCTGGAAACCACGCTCGCCAACGTCGTCAATCTGCTGCAGTCGTTCATGCAGATGCGGCATGGCACGGTGTCGCTGCTCGCCGACGATGGCGTGCCCGACATCACCGTCGGCGCCGGTTGGAACGAGGGCACCGACGATCGCTACCGCGCCCGGCTGCCGGCCAAGGCGATCGATCAGATCGTCGCCACCTCGGTGCCGCTGGTGGTGGAAAACGTCTCCTCGCACCCGATGTTCTCGCGCGCCGACGCCGACGCGCTCGGCGCGTCGCAGGAAACCCGCGTGTCGTTCATCGGCGTGCCGATCCGGATCGATTCCCGGGTGGTCGGCACCTTGACCATCGACCGGGTCCGCGACGGCCGTTCGATCTTCCGGCTCGACGCCGACGTCCGCTTCCTCACCATGATCGCCAATCTGATCGGCCAGACCGTCAAGCTGCACCGCGTGGTGGCGCGCGACCGCGAGCGGCTGATGGCCGAGAGCCATCGCTTGCAGAAGCAATTGTCCGAGCTGAAGCCGCCGCGCGACCGCAAGAAGGTGCGCGTCGACGGCATCATCGGCGAAAGCCAGGCGATCCGCGGGCTATTGGCCAAGGTCGGGATCATCGCCAAATCGCATTCGCCGGTGCTGCTGCGCGGCGAGTCCGGCACCGGCAAGGAGCTGATCGCCAAGGCGATCCATGAATTGTCGTCGCGCGCGAACGGTCCGTTCATTAAGATCAACTGCGCGGCGTTGCCGGAATCGGTGCTGGAATCCGAATTGTTCGGCCACGAGAAGGGCGCCTTCACCGGCGCGATCGCGGCGCGCAAGGGCCGCTTCGAACTGGCCGACAAGGGCACCTTGTTCCTCGACGAGATCGGCGAGATCTCGCCCTCGTTCCAGGCCAAGCTGCTGCGCGTGTTGCAGGAGCAGGAGTTCGAGCGGGTCGGCGGCAACCACACCATCAAGGTCAATGTCCGCGTCGTGGCGGCGACCAACCGCAATCTCGAGGAAGCGGTGGCGCGCAACGAATTCCGCGCCGACCTGTACTACCGCATCAATGTGGTGCCGATGATGCTGCCGCCGCTGCGCGACCGCGCCAGCGACATCCCGCTGCTGGCCAGCGAGTTCCTGAAGAACTTCAACAGGGAGAACGACCGCGAGCTGGAGTTCGATCCGGCCTCGATGCAGCTTTTGCAGGGCTGTTCGTTCCCCGGCAACGTCCGCGAGCTGGAAAACTGCGTGCGGCGCACCGCGACGCTGGCGCCGGGGCCGGCGATCCACCAGGACGACTTCGCCTGTCATCACGACGAGTGCCTGTCCTCGATCCTGTGGAAGAGCCACACCGAGCGCACCGCGCAGCGCCCGCCGCCGGAAATTCCGCTCGCGGTGGCGCCGATCGGCCCCGCCGACGGCAGCCGCAACGCCGTCACCGCGCGGGCGCCGGCGCCGCCGCCGCCCCAGCAACCGCCGGCGCGGGTCGAGCCTTCGTCCGACGCGGAGATGTCGGAGCGCGAGCGGCTGGTCGACGCAATGGAGCGCTCCGGCTGGGTGCAGGCCAAGGCCGCGCGCATCCTCGGGCTCACGCCGCGCCAGATCGGCTACGCGCTGAAGAAGTACGACATCGAGGTCAAGCACTTCTGAGCGAAGCGCCTGATCGCCTCTGCAGCATTTGCGATCACACTGTGGGTTCGACGTCGCCGGCGCTACTTGGCTGTCTCAGTTGCGACATGGTGTCAGAGGCGAGACAGTGCTGCGGCCGTAAGCCCCACATAAAATTGCGTTAGATCAAATATTTGCCGATTGGCACGCGGTTTGAAGGGCGAGGCATCATCCGCCAGCTAAGGAGTCACCTATGGCCTACAAAATTGTCGCCTCGCAATGTTCGGTGTGTGGTGCGTGCGAGTTCGAATGCCCGAATGCCGCGATCACCTTGAAGCGCGACATGTACATCATCGAAGCCGCCAAATGCACCGAGTGCGAAGGCCAGTTCGACAAGCCGCAATGCGCCTCGGTGTGCCCGGTCGAGAACACCTGCGTTCCGGCCTAAACCGCTGCGGCCGGCGGGTTATTGCCGCCGGCATCACGCCACGAGGGCCCGCGGCAGCGCCGGGGGTCGAGCCATCCGATCCGTGCCCAGCGACGCGCATCACCTTGACGATGCGCGGTTGCTGCGCGGGATATTTTGCGTGGCGCGCGCGCGATCTGCGGCGCCGCGATTCAGCACCGCCGCGTACGCTGCGCGGCGCATTGCACATTCCGGAAATCCGACATTGGCGCGCGCGTACAATGTCACCTTTGTAACAGCGCGGGATCGCGCCGCGCCCGCCCTTGTCGGCATCGTGACACCGGGCGCGGCTTTGAAACTGCCATGTTTTCAACGCGCTATTCCTCGCACGCGCGCTGGCACGTTAGTTGCGTAGCTGTTGCTGCGTGAGGCCGGCTCGGTCTTGCGCCACGAGAGGGCGACGGGCGTGCCCGCACCATCACCGCGCGGCAAACAGCGAGGACGACATGCAGAAGCTGGTACAACTGCTGGAGTTTGGGACGCCCGGGGCGAAGTCGCTCGAGGAAATTCGACAGCAGGTCGCCAGCGCAGGCTGCAGTTCGAAGGGCGGCAGCGGCAAGTCGAGCTGCGGCTCGGCGGCCGGGCAGGGCGATCTGCCGCCCGAGGTCTGGGAGAAGGTCAAGAACCATCCCTGCTACAGCGAACAGGCGCATCACCATTTCGCCCGCATGCATGTCGCGGTGGCGCCGGCCTGCAACATCCAGTGCAACTACTGTAATCGCAAATATGATTGCGCCAACGAATCCCGCCCCGGCGTGGTCAGCGAGAAGCTGACCCCGGAGCAGGCGGCGAAGAAGGTGCTGGCGGTGGCTTCCAGCGTGCCGCAGATGACGGTGCTCGGCGTCGCCGGCCCCGGCGATCCGCTCGCCAATCCGCAAAAGACCTTCAAGACCTTCGAGCTGGTGTCGGCCACCGCGCCCGACATCAAGCTGTGCCTGTCGACCAACGGCTTGACGCTGCCGGATCATGTCGACCGCATCCAGGCGATGAACGTCGATCACGTCACCATCACCATCAACATGATTGACCCCGAGGTCGGCGCCAAGATCTATCCGTGGATCTTCTACAACCACCGCCGCTACGAGGGCGTCGAGGCGTCGAAGATCCTGTCGGAGCGGCAATTGCTTGGGCTGGAAATGCTGACCGCGCGCGGCATCCTGGTCAAAGTCAATTCGGTGATGATCCCCGGTGTCAACGACAAGCATCTGGTCGAGGTCAACAAGGCGGTGAAGGCGCGCGGCGCCTTCTTGCACAACATCATGCCGCTGATCTCCGAGCCGGAGCACGGCACCGTGTACGGGCTGTCCGGGCTGCGCGGTCCGTCGGCGCAGGAATTGAAGGCGCTGCAGGACGCCTGCGAAGGCGAAATGAACATGATGCGGCATTGCCGGCAGTGCCGCGCCGATGCCGTCGGCCTGCTCGGCGAAGACCGCAGCGACGAGTTTTCCAACGAGAAGGTCGCGGCGATGCAGGTCAGCTACGACCTCGAAGCCCGCAAGGCCTATCAGGCCAAGGTCGAGGCCGAGCGCGACGCCATCGCCAAGGCCAAGACCGCCGAACTGGTCAAGCTCGCGGATGAGACCAGCGCGATCAAGATCCTGGTCGCGGTCGCCACCAAGGGCGGCGGCCGGGTCAACGAGCATTTCGGCCATGCCCACGAATTCCAGATCTATGAGGTCTCTACCGCGGGCGCCAAATTCGTCGGCCACCGCCGCGTCGACCTGTATTGCGAAGGCGGCTACGCCTCCGCCGACGGCGCCGCCACCATCATCCGCGCCCTGAACGACTGCACCGCGGTTTTGGTCGCCAAGATCGGCATCTGCCCGAAGGACTCGCTGAAGGAAGCCGGCATCGAGGCGGTGGAAACCTACGCCTTCGAATTCATCGAGACCTCGGTGATCGCTTACTTCAAGGACTATCTGCAGCGCGTCGAGAAGAAGGAAATCAGCCACCGCGCCAAGGGCGACGCCGACATCCGCCAGGGCGCCTTCACCGAGGCATGAGCCGGCAGGTGGTTCGCGAATTCGACCAGTCGCCGTGCGGATGTCCGCGCGGTCGTGAAGCACGAAGACGAAGGACGGAACTAGCATGGCTTACAAGATCGTCTCCTCCCAGTGCACCGCGTGTTCGGCCTGCGAGCCGGAATGCCCCAACGTCGCGATCTTCGAGAAGGGCGGCACCTTCCACATCAATCCGAAGAAATGCACCGAATGCCTCGGCCATTTCGACATGGCGCAATGCGCCGCGGTGTGCCCGGTCGAGGGTACCTGCGTGATCGACAATTCCGTGCCGCGCTATCAGGCGCCGGCGTAAGGGAGGCGCGCATGAGCTTTACGCTGACGCCGTCCGCCGAAAAATTCGTCCGCCGCATGCTGCGCTTCAGCCCCGGCGCCGGCGGCTTCCGCCTCACGGTGAGTTCGGGAGGCTGCGCCGGCCTGTCGGCCGAGTTCGACGTCGAGCCCGCGGTGCGCCCGGGCGAGGTCGTCGAAACTGTGGGCGACATCTCGTTCTATCTGCCGCCGGCGAGCCGGCAACTGCTCGACGGCGTGGTGGTCGATTTCGTCGAAACCCCGACCTCGAGCGGCTTCGTGTTGCACGATCCGAAGCGCAGCGCCTGCGGCTGCGCGCCCGACGCCGCGCCGAAGCCGACCGTCAGCCTGCACCAGTTGCGGGAGATCTGACATGGCGCCGGCCGCTGGCAACGAACCGCCGATGTTCGCAGCGGAGCCGTCGCTGCTGGCGGACGCGTTGCTCGGCGCCGGGCTGCCGGCGGAGGCCGAACGCCACCTCGATCGGGCCGCCACGCTGTATCACCGCGCCGAACTCGCCGAACAGCATCTGCACGAGGCGCAGGCCTTGGCGCCGGATCACGCCGCGGTGCTGATCGGGCTGTATCGCTTCTACTTCTACAAGGGCCGGCTCGAGGAGGCGCTCGAGGTCGCCTGCCGCTGTCTCGGCAAGGCCGCGCGCGACAACAACCTCAATGCCGACTGGCATTGCGTGACGCCTTCCGACGCCGACTTCAGCGATTACGCCGCGGTGCTGCCGCGGTTCTATCTGTTCACGCTCAAGGCCTACGCCTATCTGCAGATGCGGCTCGGCGACGTCGACGAGGGCCACGCCGCGGTGCAGAAGCTGCTCGAACTCGACCCTACCGACAAGGTCAATGCCGGGCTGCTGCTCGGCGTCTGGCAGCGGATCGGAAAATCCGATGACGATTGAGATCACCATCACCAGCACGACGGAGAGGCGACGATGAGCAAGATCAGCCGCGACAGCGACATCGTCGAACTCGACGGCCCGCCGGCGTTCGAATACGGCGAGAAGGTGCGCTCCAGGCTCAACATCCGCAATGACGGCACCTTTCCCGGCAAGGAAATCGGCGAGGTGCTGGTGAAGAAGGGCGACGAGGGCTACGTGGTCTCGATCGGCACCTTCCTGCAGCAGTTCTACATCTACGGCGTGGATTTCGTCGCGCAGGGCCGCAAGGTCGGCATGAAGGGCCGGGAGATCGAATCGATCGAGCAGCTCGAAGCACAGCCGGAACAGGACGTGGCGTGATGGCGGAACCGAAGTATCAATGGGGCCAAAGGGTCAAGGCCGCGATCGACCTGTTCAACGACGGCTCGTTCCCGGATCAGCCGGACGGCGCGCTGCTGGTACAGACCGGCGACGCCGGCGAGATCGTCAAGATCGGCAGCCATGTCGAAAGCAATACGCCGGTCTATCTGGTGGAATTCGGGTCGAGCCGCGTGGTCGGCTGTCTGGAAGATGAAATCGCAGCGTTCTAGCTGCCGGGTGCGGCGGCCAATCAAGGAATCGAAGTCATGAAGATCATGATCCGCAAGGGATCGCAGGGCCAGCTTTCGGCCTATGTGCCGAAGAAGGATTTGGAAGAGCCGATCGTCTCGATGGAGAAGCCGGAAATGTGGGGCGGCCACATCACCCTGGCCAATGGCTGGCAGCTGGAATTGCCGGCGATGGCCGCCGACACCAAGCTGCCGATCACCGTCGAAGCCCGGAAGATGTAGCCATGGCGCTGTCGGCGAATGATTTGAGCGAAATCGGCGCGCTGCTCGGCGCGCCCGAGGCCGACCCGCAGGTCGTCGCGGAACTGCGCCGGCGGTTTCCGAAACTGTCGCTGACGCGCTGCGATGCCTCCGACATGGCCGACGAGATCGCGTTTCGCGAATATCCGCTGTTCGACCTCTACCTGGTCGACGGCATGGAGCATTGCTGGAAGCTGACTTCCGATCCCGCGCGCGCCACCGGCCTGGTGGTGGTGCCGCATAGACTGGCGGCGTAACCGCGCAGCCGGCACAACGAGGTTCGACCCATGACGGAACAGACCTTCGCAGACATCGCCGCTCGAATGGGCGCCGGCCAGGTGATTCCCTATCTCGGCCCCGGCGTGCTGGCGCTGGCCGGCGAGGCCTGCGTGGTGCCGGATTCGCCGCTGGCGCTGGTCGGTAAGCTCACCGCCAAGACCAAGGTGCCGCACAAGGTCCGCAACAACCTCACCGGCGCCGCGCAATACATCGAGAACTTCAAGCATCGCTCGACGCTGACCAAGGCGATGATCGAGGCGTTCCGCTCCGACATGGCGCCGACCGCGTTGCATCGCTTCCTCGCGGCGCAGCCGAAGCTGCCGCTGTGGGTCAACGCCTGGTACGACGATTTACCGATCAAGGCACTGGCCGGCCGCGCCGGCTGGGGCATGGCGCAGGGCGTCAGCCAGACCGAGCATTTCGGCCGCTGGGTGAATTACTTCCGCGCCGACGGCTCATTGGTGCCGGAAGACACCCCGAGCATCGTCGGCGAGGACGCCGAGATGCCCTTGTTCGCACCGGCCCCGGCCGAGGCGGCGGCCTGGTCGACGCTATTGTATCAGCCGCTCGGCTCGGTGGCGCCGGCGGCCAACTTCCTGGTGTCGGACAGCGACTTTGTCGAGGTGCTGACCGAGATCGACATTCAGACCCCGCTGCCGGAGCCGGTGCAACAGATCCGCAGCGACCGCCACTTCCTGTTCCTCGGCTGCCGTTTCGCCGAACAGCTCGACCGGCTGTTCGCCCGCCAGATCATGAAGCGCTCCTCGGACCGGCATTGGGCGGTGCTGCCCGACCCTTTGACCAAGAACGAGGCGAAGTTTCTGCAAGAGCAGAACATCACCCGGATCGCCCTGCCGCTGGCCGACGCCTGCGCTGCCCTGGCGCAGCACGAGCCGGCGACGGCATAACGGGGCGATTAAATAACTCCAGCCACAAGGAGCCTCATGGTGGGGAGCGCGGCCGCCTGGCCGCGCGTCTCGAACCAGGAGGCGGGCCAACTTGTCATACTCCTCATCCTTCGAGACGCCCGGCTTGCTCTTCGAGCTCCGGCGGGCTCCTCAGGATGAGGAGAAACGCAGGCGCGCCGACAACATCTCCGCGTCCGGGACACGATCGCCTCGCCGGACGCACCCGTGCGTTTGCAATAAAGCGGCCGTCGCGAACCCTGCCAGCCGGATGGTGAGCAGCGCCGCGGCTTGGCCGCCCAACGAAATCAGGCATTCACGCGCCATTGCGAGGAGCTCTTGCGACGAAGCAATCCAGCGCCACGCATGAGCCCCTGGATTGCTTCGCGTCTCAAGCGGCGTTGCGCGCCGCCCTCGGCACGCAAGGACCCCCCTGTTTGCTCGCTGCCTTTTCGGCCAGCCTTTTGCGAGGCGACGGCTCCCATCGCAACGACACGCAGACGCATCGTCGCGACACCAGCGGCGGGTTCGGCTGTCGCAGCGCAATCGCACGCCATGCTGTTCTCGCATAGCGCGCCGCATCGGTTGTTTTGTTTCGGACAGGAGCCGGCCGCCGATGTCGGCCCGAAACAGCCGATGTCGGGTTTGAAACAACACCCCGGTAGCGCCAGCTGGCCCCGCTATCACCAAGTAATCGCTGAGTTTTTCTAATTCTAAAGGCGTTGGCACGGTCGTTGCAAAACACTGGTCAGCAAGGCGATGGATGGTTGTCTGAGCAGCGAATGCAAGGAGCAACGTCCGCATCGGAGCCGTGCGACGGTTCTTCAACGGAAACTCACTGCGCAGCCGCGCACATCGATCAAACGGTTCAAGGCAACGGAGAGAAAACATGGCGGCACTTCGGCAAATCGCGTTCTACGGCAAGGGCGGCATCGGCAAGTCCACCACGTCACAGAACACGCTCGCGGCACTGGTCGAGATGGGTCAGAAGATCCTGATCGTCGGCTGCGACCCCAAGGCGGACTCCACCCGCCTGATCCTCAACACCAAGATGCAGGACACCGTGCTCAGCCTCGCCGCTGAAGCCGGCTCGGTCGAAGACCTCGAACTCGAAGACGTGATGAAGATCGGCTACAAGGGCATTAAGTGCACCGAGGCCGGCGGCCCGGAGCCCGGCGTCGGTTGTGCCGGCCGCGGCGTCATCACCGCGATCAACTTCCTGGAAGAGAACGGCGCCTATGAAGACGTCGACTACGTCTCCTACGACGTGCTCGGCGACGTGGTGTGCGGCGGCTTCGCGATGCCGATCCGCGAGAACAAGGCGCAGGAAATCTACATCGTGATGTCCGGCGAGATGATGGCGCTGTACGCCGCCAACAACATCGCCAAGGGCATTCTGAAATACGCCTCCTCGGGCGGCGTCCGCCTCGGCGGTCTGATCTGCAACGAACGCCAGACCGACCGCGAGCTCGACCTCGCCGAAGCGCTGGCCGCTCGCCTCAACTCCAAGCTGATCCACTTCGTGCCGCGCGCCAACATCGTGCAGCACGCCGAGTTGCGCCGCCAGACCGTGATCGAATACGCGCCCGACAGCCAGCAGGCCAAGGAATATCGCGCGCTCGCCGAGAAGATCCATGCCAATTCCGGCAAGGGCACCATCCCGACCCCGATCACCATGGAAGAGCTGGAAGGCATGCTGCTCGACTTCGGCATCATGAAGACCGACGAGCAGGCGCTCGCCGAACTGGCCGCCAAGGAAGCGGCGAAAGCCGCCGCCGCCGAAGCCACCGCCTGATTAACACGCGTCTGACGGGGCCGGCTGCCTGCGGGCGGCCGGCGCCCAGATCAGCGGTCCCGCGAAACGAGGTATGACCATGAGCTCTGCGATCGCAGCCACCACCGAAGACACCAAGGCGCGCAACAAGGAACTGATCGGGGAGGTCCTCAAGGCCTATCCGGACAAGTCGGCCAAGCGCCGGGCCAAGCATCTTGGCACTTACGATTCCGAAAAAGCCGAATGCGGCGTCAAGTCCAACATCAAGTCGATCCCGGGCGTGATGACGATCCGGGGTTGCGCCTACGCCGGTTCCAAGGGCGTGGTGTGGGGCCCGATCAAGGACATGGTCCACATCAGCCACGGCCCGGTCGGCTGCGGCCAGTATTCCTGGGGCTCGCGCCGCAACTATTACGTCGGCACCACCGGCGTCGACAGCTTCGTCACCATGCAGTTCACCTCCGATTTCCAGGAAAAGGACATCGTGTTCGGTGGCGACAAGAAGCTCGGCAAGATCATCGACGAAGTCGAAGTGCTGTTCCCGCTGAACAAGGGCATCTCGATCCAGTCGGAATGCCCGATCGGTCTGATCGGCGACGACATCGAGGCGGTCTCCAAGGCCAAGTCCAAGCAGTATGATGGCAAGACGATCGTGCCGGTGCGCTGCGAAGGCTTCCGCGGCGTCTCGCAGTCGCTCGGCCACCACATCGCCAACGACGCGGTGCGCGACTGGGTGTTCGAAAAGTCCGCCGACAAGCCGGCGCGGTTCGAGCAGACCCCGTATGACGTCGCCATCATCGGCGACTACAACATCGGCGGCGACGCCTGGTCGTCGCGCATCCTGCTCGAGGAAATGGGCCTGCGGGTCATCGCGCAGTGGTCCGGCGACGGCTCGGTGGCCGAACTCGAAGCCACCCCGAAGGCCAAGCTGAACATCCTGCACTGCTACCGCTCGATGAACTACATCACCCGTCACATGGAAGAAAAGTTCGGCATTCCGTGGGTCGAATACAATTTCTTCGGGCCGTCGAAGATCTCGGCCAGCCTGCGCGAAATCGCCAGCCACTTCGACGACAAGATCAAGGAAGGCGCCGAGCGCGTCATCGCCAAATACACCCCGCGGATGGAAGCCATCATCGCGCAGTACAAGCCGCGGCTGCAGGGCAAGAAGGTGATGCTGTTCGTCGGCGGTCTGCGTCCGCGCCACGTCATCGGCGCCTATGAAGACCTCGGCATGGAAGTGGTCGGCACCGGCTATGAATTCGGCCACAACGACGACTACCAGCGCACCACGCATTACGTGAAGGACGGCACGCTGATCTATGACGACGTGACCGGCTACGAGTTCGAGAAGTTCGTCGAGAAGGTGCAGCCCGACCTGGTCGGCTCCGGCATCAAGGAGAAGTACGTGTTCCAGAAGATGGGTGTGCCGTTCCGGCAGATGCACTCCTGGGATTATTCGGGTCCGTATCACGGCTACGACGGTTTCGCGATCTTCGCCCGCGACATGGACATCGCAATCAACGCGCCGGTCTGGAAATTGGCCAAGGCTCCCTGGAGCTAAGTCACGGCTCCCGGCCAAGCCCCGCTTCTCATTGTTCCCGCGACTTGCCGGGAGCCCAGAACTCTTCGGAAAGAAAATGTCATGAGCCAGAACGCAGAAAAGATCCTCGACCACTTCGACCTGTTCGCCAAGCCAGACTACAAGGAAATGCTGGAAGGCAAGCGCAAGAACTTCGAAAACGCGGTCTCGGATGTCGAACTCGACCGCGTCCGTGAATGGACCAAGACGCCGGAATATCAGGAGAAGAATTTCGCGCGTGAATCCCTGGTCATCAACCCGGCCAAGGCCTGTCAGCCGCTCGGCGCGGTGTTCGCGGCGGTCGGCTTCGAGAAGACGCTGCCGTTCGTGCACGGCTCGCAGGGCTGCGTCGCCTATTATCGCAGCCACTTCTCCCGCCACTTCAAGGAGCCGACCTCCTGCGTCTCCTCGTCGATGACGGAAGACGCCGCGGTGTTCGGCGGGCTCAACAACATGATCGACGGCCTGGCCAACGCGCACGCGCTGTACAAGCCGAAGATGATCGCGGTCTCCACCACCTGCATGGCCGAAGTGATCGGCGACGACCTCAACGCCTTCATCAAGGGCGCCAAGGAAAAGGGCTCGGTGCCGGCGGATTTCGACGTCACCTACGCCCACACCCCGGCCTTCGTCGGCAGCCACATCACCGGCTACGACAACGCGATGAAGGGCATCGTCGAGCATTTCTGGGACGGCAAGGCCGGCACCACGCCGAAGCTGGAGCGCCAGCCCAACGGCTCGATCAACTTCATCGGCGGTTTCGACGGCTACACCGTCGGCAACATGCGCGAGATCAAGCGGTTGTTCGACCTGATGGAGATCAAATACACCATCTTCGGCGACAACAGCGACGTCTGGGATACCCCGGCGGACGGTGAATTCCGGATGTATGACGGCGGCACTACGCTGGAAGACGCCGCCAACGCCATCCACGCCGTCGGCACCATCTCGATGCAGGAGTTCTGCACCGAAAAGACGCTGGCGACCATCGCCGCGCACGGCCAGGAAGTCGCCGCGTTCAACCATCCGATCGGCCTCGCAGGCACCGACAAGTTCCTGCAGGAAGTCTCGCGGCTGACCGGCAAGCCGATCCCCGAGGCGATCACCAAGGAGCGCGGCCGGCTGGTCGATGCCATCGGCGACTCCAACGCCCACATCCACGGCAAGAAGTTCGCGATCTTCGGCGATCCGGATCTCTGCCTCGGGCTGGCGGCGTTCCTGCTCGAGCTCGGCGCCGAGCCGACCCACATCGTCGCCACCAACGGCAACAAGGCGTGGGAAGAGAAGGTCAGGCAGCTGCTCGCCTCCTCGCCGTTCGGCGCCAACTGCAAGGCCTATCCCGGCAAGGATCTGTGGCACCTGCGCTCGCTGCTGTTCACCGAACCCGTCGACTTCATGATCGGCTCGACCTACGGCAAGTATCTCGAGCGCGATACCAACACCCCGCTGATCCGGATCGGTTTCCCGATCGCCGATCGTCACCATCACCATCGCTACCCGGTGTGGGGCTATCAGGGGTCGCTCAACGTGCTGGTCAAGATCCTCGACAAGATCTTCGACGAAATCGACAAGAACGTCGTCGCCGGCAAGAACGACATCAGCTTCGACATCATCCGCTGAGGTCTGTTAGATAGGACGTCCGAAAATGAGCAGCCTGGCCGACAAGATTCAAGAAGTCTTCAACGAGCCAGGCTGCGCCACCAACACCGGCAAGGCCGCCAAAGAGCGCAAGAAGGGCTGCAGCAAACCGTTGCAGCCCGGCGGCGCCGCCGGCGGCTGTGCCTTTGACGGCGCCAAGATCGCGCTGCAGCCGGTCACCGACGTCGCCCATCTGGTGCACGGCCCGATCGCCTGCGAAGGCAGTTCGTGGGACAACCGCGGCGTCAAGTCGTCGGGCTCCAAGCTGTACCGCACCAGCTTCACCACCGACATGGGCGACAACGACGTGGTGTTCGGCGGCGAGAAGCGGCTGTTCAAGTCGATCCGCGAAATCATCGAGAAATATCATCCGCCGGCGGTGTTCGTCTATCAGACCTGCGTGCCGGCGATGATGGGCGACGACATCGCCGCGGTCTGCAAGGTGGCGGCCGAGAAGTTCGGCACGCCCTGCATCCCGATCATCGCGCCGGGCTTCGTCGGCCCGAAGAATCTCGGCAACAAGCTCGCCGGCGAGGCGATGCTGGATTACGTGATAGGCACGCAAGAGCCCGACTTCACCACCCCTTACGACATCAACATCATCGGCGAATACAACGTCGCCGGCGAATTGTGGCAGGTCAAGCCGCTGTTGGACGAGCTCGGCATCCGCATCCTGTCCTGCCTGTCGGGCGACGCGCGCTATCACGAGATCGCCCGTTCGCACCGCGCCAAAGCGGCGATGATGGTGTGCTCCACCGCGATGATCAACGTCGCCCGCAAGATGGAGGAGCGCTACGGCATCCCGTATTTCGAGGGCTCGTTCTACGGCATCACCGACACTTCGGATTCGCTGCGGCAGATCGCAAGGCTGTTGATCGCGCGCGGCGCCGACGCCGAGCTGATGGACCGCGTCGAAGCGGTGATCGCCCGCGAGGAGGCCCGCGCCTGGGAGGCGCTCAAGGCGTTTACCCCGCGGCTCACCGGCAAGAAGGTGCTGCTGATCACCGGCGGGGTCAAATCCTGGTCGGTGGTTGCGGCGCTGCAGGAGGCAGGGCTCAGCATCGTCGGCTCCAGCGTCAAGAAGTCGACCAAGGAGGACAAGGAGCGGCTCAAGGAGATGAGCCCCGACGTCCACCAGATCGACGATCTGCGGCCGCGCGACATGTACAAGATGCTGAAGGAGGCCAAGGCCGACATCATGCTGTCCGGCGGGCGCTCGCAATTCGTGGCGCTGAAGGCCAAGATGCCCTGGCTCGATATCAACCAGGAGCGGCACTACGCTTACGCTGGCTATGTCGGCATCATCGAAATGGTGCGGCAGATCGACAAGGCGCTGTCCAACCCGGTGTGGGCGCAGGTCCGGATGCCGCCGCCGTGGGACGAGGTGAGCTGGGAGGACCGCGCCGACGCCGCCAATGCGGCGGACGAAGCGGCGCTTGCCGCCGATCCGGAGCGCGCCGAGGCCGAGCGCTGGGCGAGCATCGTTTGCAAATGCAAGGAGATCAGCGTCGGCACCATCGAGGATGCGATCCGCAGCCACGACCTCACGGTGATCGCGCAAGTCACCCAGCTCACCCAGGCCGGCGGTGGGTGCGGATCTTGCAAGGAGACCATCGCGGCGATGTTGGCGCGCGAAGCGGCCTCCGCCGCCGGCGCGCCCTCCGTTCAGGTCGCATGAGGTCGGCTATGGCAAAGATCAAGACATCCACCAAGTCCTGTACCGTCAACTCGCTGAAAATGAGCCAGCCGCTCGGCGGCGCGCTGGCGTTCATGGGCGTGCGCAACTGCATGCCGCTGCTACACGGTTCACAAGGCTGTACATCGTTCGGTTTGGTACTGTTTGTGCGTCACTTCCGGGAATCCATCCCGCTGCAGACCACGGCGATGAGTGAGGTCGCCACCGTGCTCGGCGGCTTCGACAATGTCGAACAGGCGATTGTCAACATTGTCGGACGTACCAAACCCGACATCATCGGCATCTGTTCGACCGGCGTCACCGAAATCAAGGGCGACGACGTCGACGGCTTCATCAAGATCATCCGCGCCAACCACCCCGAACTGGCCAATGTGGCGCTGGTCAATGTCGCCACCCCGGATTTCAAGGACGCCTTCGAGGACGGCTGGTCGAAGGCCACCACGCGCCTCGTCGAAGCCTTGGTGCTGCGGCCGGCGTCCGGCACCTCGCGGCGCCAGGGCCGGCTCAACGTGCTGCCGGGCAGCCATCTCACCCCGGGCGATCTCGACGAACTGCGCGACATCATCGAGGCGTTCGGGCTGCAGCCGACCTTCCTGCCGGATATCTCCGGCTCGCTCGACGGTCACGTTCCCGACGACTTCACCCCGACCACCCATGGCGGCGTCTCGGTGGCGCAGATCGCGGCGATGGGCACCGCGATCCACACCATCGCGATCGGCGAACAGATGCGCCCCGCCGCCGAGGCGATGGAAGCCCGCACCGGGATTCCCTTCACCCTGTTCCGCCGCTTGACGGGCCTCGCGCCGAACGACGAATTCATCGCTTGTCTCGCCAAGATCAGCGGCCGGCCGGTGCCGGCGAAATACCGCCGCCAGCGCAGCCAGCTGATCGACGCCATGCTGGACGGCCATTTCTACTTCGGCGGCAAGTCGGTGGCGATCGGCGCCGAGCCCGACATGCTGCTCAATATCGGCGGCTGGCTCGCCGACATGGGCTGCCGCATCACAAGCGCGGTGACCACCACCACCTCGCCGGCGCTCGACCAGATCCCCTGCGACGAGGTGTTGATCGGCGACCTCGAGGATCTCGAGGCCGGCGCTGAGGGTTGCGACCTCCTGGTGTCGCATTCGCACGGCCGCCAGGCCGCCGCGCGGCTCGCCATTCCGTTCCTTCGCATCGGCCTGCCGATCTTCGATCGGCTCGGCGCCGCGCATCAAACCTCGGTCGGCTACCGCGGCACCCGCGACCTGATTTTCACCGTCGGCAATCTGTTCATCGCCGACCTCCACGAACCGGATGTCGGTACCTGGCGACAGCCCGTCACAACCACGGATTCCGTCAGTGCGACGCCTGCGACTCATTAACGGTCAGTCAGGCGGCACACTGGAGGCCCAGCAAAGGAGAGCCAGCATGAAGGTCGCGTTTGCCACCCAGGACATGAAGCGCGTCGACGCGCATTTCGGCTGGGCCAAGAATATTGCGATCTACGATATCTCGCCGGACGGCTCGCGCTTCCTCGAAGCGGTGCAATTCGGCGACGACATCGAGGATGGCAACGAGGACAAGCTGGCGGCGCGGATCGACGCGATCCGCGATTGCGCGATCCTCTACGTCGCCGCGATCGGCGGCTCCGGCGCCGCCCGCGTGGTCGCCGCCAACGTCCATCCGATGAAGGTGGCCGAGCCGCAGCCGATCGCCGAGCTTCTGGAAAAGCTCTGCGCCGTGCTGAAGGGCAATCCGCCGCCGTGGCTGCGCAAGGCGCTCTTGAAGGGCGAAGAGCGCAAGTTCGATTTCGCCGAGGAGGTGGAGCATGGTTGACGCGATCGTCGCCGAATGCGACCCCGCGCTGGACTCGGTGTTCGTCAAGGAACTGATCAAGCAGTGGCGGGCGCAGGACACCCATGGCGCCTGGGAGGGCAAGAGCGACCTCGAGCTGATCGAGCCCTACATTCTCAACAAGGAGAAGCGCCGCGAGATTCCGATCGTCGGCGATCCGGATCCGGAAACGCTGTGGCGGCTGGAATTGTTCTACAACGCGGTGTGCCTGGCGATCGAGCGCGAGACCGGCCTGATGGTGTCGCCGATGATGAAGATGCACCACGAAGGTTTCGGCCGGATGATCCTGGCCGCCGGCCGGCTGATCGTCGTCAACAAGCAGCTGCGCGACGTGCATCGCTTCGGCTTCGACACGCTCGGCAAGCTCGCCGAGGAGGGCGACAAATTCGTTACCTCCGGCATCGAGATGATCCGCAAATATCCCGAAGTTGCCGCGATCTAAAAGCCAGTCGGAGACCGCCGATGTCTGACGTCGAAACGCTGAAAGCCGAGATCAAGAAACTGTCGTCGCGCGCCATCAACGCGAAGATGAACCTGCACGATCTGTCGGAGGAACTGCCGGTGAACTGGCAGACCATCATGACCGTGGCGCAGGAAACCCACGACGCCTATGCGGCGCTGGAAGCCGCCCGCAAGACCTTGAAAGAGCTGGAAGCCAAGGCGGCCTAAGGCCGCGGTAGGCGATCCCGGTGCCGATTTCGCGCAGCCAAAGGCCGCGTAGCAGGAGTTGAAGACATGAGCATATTTTCCACCCGCGACGGCAAGCCGTGGGAGCCGACCTACATCACCGCGATCGACGGCGCCAAATGCATCGGCTGCGGCCGCTGTCACAAGGTCTGTTCGCGCGACGTCATGCATCTGATGGGCGTCAACGAGGACGGCGAACTGGTCGGCTGCTCGTTGGAAAACGACGACGACGATGACGATGAGGAATTCGTCCGCAAGGTGATGGTGCTCGACCAGGCCGGCAATTGCATCGGCTGTTCGGCGTGCAACCGGGTCTGCCCGAAGGATTGCCAGACCCACGTCAAGGCCAGCGAACTCGGACTCTAAGCGAACTCGGACTGAAGGAGTTTTCCCGTGATCGTCGCAGCGCTGCAGCACAATTCGGCCGGCCCAATGCGGCTCGCGTCGCGCCCGATCGTTGTCGATGATGGCGACGAGGCCTCGCCGGCCGCCGCGATCTATCGCGTGCTCACCGGCCGCGACGCGGCGAACGCCCGGATCGAGAGCGATCGCGACTTCGACCGCCACGTGCTGGCCTCGATCCTCGCGGTGGCGTTGACCGAGCGCGGCGCGGTCGCCGAGCGCAGCGGGCTTGCGGCGGACGATCTCGTGGTGCTGCTGGGGCGCTGGTTTCCGCATATCGCCAAGCTGTTCATCCCCTCGATCGAAGGCGAGCCGGCGGACGATGACGAGGCCGGCATGGTGCGCGACCTGTTGCTAGCGCATCGCTCCAGCGACGGCGATATCGGCCGCTGGCTGGCGGCAATGGTGGCGCGCCGCGCCATGGAGCCGAACCATCTGTGGGAAGACCTCGGGCTGCGCGACCGCAGCGAATTGTCGCGGCTGTTGACCCGGCATTTCGCCCCGCTGGCTAACAGCAACACCGGCAACATGCGCTGGAAGCGGTTCTTCTACCGCAAGCTCTGCGAGGACGACGGCATCGTGATGTGCTCGACGCCGGTGTGTACGCATTGCGGCGATTTCAGCCGCTGCTTCGGCGACGAGAGCGGCGAAAGCAGGATGGCCGACCGCCGCCGCGCGGTGGCGCTGCAGGCGTCTTAGTTCGAACTCGTCCTTTTTGCTTCGACGCGTTCAACAAAGGGCGCCGTCATTCCGGGGCGCGAGGCCGAACGGCCGAGCGAACCCGGAATCTGGCTACAGGGTAAGCGCCCGCCCGGTTGCGGAATTCCGGGTTCGTGCACGGCTGGCGCCGTTCGCGCCCCGGAATGACAGCACCCTCGTATCGTCTCGCTGGGGCTCGTTTCACCCTCTTCAGCGTGGCTACTTCACGCCGTCGTCTTTGCGACGCTGTCGCAATCAGGCCTCGTTGTCGCAATCCCGACATTCCGGCCAACATCGAAAACCCAAGCGTTTCGCAGGCTTATCGGCCCGCGAACGCCGTGGCACGCCAGTTGCTTAGTGTTGATCACAAGCGATGCAGAGGAGCGTGCACATGATCACCCTGAGCGAAGAAGCCGGTAACGCCGTCAAGGCCGCGATGTCGCGGGCCGGCAAGACCGATGGCGGGCTGCGGGTCATGGTCGAGACCGGCGGCTGCGCCGGCTTCAAATACCTGATCGGGCTCGACACCGAGCCGCGCGCCGACGACGCGGTGATCGACGCCGGCGGAGTGAAAGTGTTCCTCGATCCGGACTCCCAGCCGCTGCTCACCGGGCTGAAGATCGGCTTCGTCGAGAGCCTGGAAGGCTCCGGCTTCACCTTCGACAACCCCAATGCCGGCACCAAATGCGGCTGCGGCAAATCCTTCGGCTAATCCAGCGCGAGGCCGCTCCATGGCAAGCATGCAGGACAGGTTCGGGGAGCACTTCTGCAACCCCAGGAACGTCGGCGTGCTGGCGCAGGCCAACGCGGTCGGCTCGGTCGGCACGCTGGGCTGGGGCGACGCCGTCAAGCTGATGCTGCAGATCGATCCCGATACCGACCGGATCGAACAGGCCCGGTTCCAGACCTTCGGCTGCAGCTCGGCGATCGCCTCGTCCTCGGCGATCACCGAGATGATTACCGGCAAGACCACCGACGAGGCGTTGGAGATCACCGCCGCCGACGTCGTCGAATTTCTCGGCGGGCTGCCGGCCGAGCGCATGTACTGCTCGGTGATGACCTACGAAGCCGTACAAAACGCCATCGCCAGCTACCGCCGGCAAGGCGCGCCGGCCGCGGCGACCGCCTCCGCGATCATCTGCAAATGCTTCGGCGTCACTGAGGCGATGGCCGAGCGCACCATCCGCATCAATCATCTCACCGATCCGCATCAGGTGACGTTTCATACCAAGGCCGGCGGCGGCTGCTTTAGTTGCTACAAGCAGATCGAGACCGTGTTGGCGCGGGTCAATGCCGACATGGTCGCCGAGGGCAGTCTTGCGCCGCGGCAGGCCTACCGGCCGGGTTCGCTGCCGCCGTCGAGCGAAGCGCTGAAGCCGCGCGGCGACGCGCCGCCGCCGCTGGGCACCGCCGCCGCGCGCGCCAATATTCCCGGCCACATCGCGATTCCGCCGCGCCCGGCGCCGACTGCCGCGGCACCGCGCCCGGTGCTGCCGCCGTCGGAGAACCGCGATCGCGGCACGCCGCAGCAATTCGAACTGATCAAGCAGGCGGTCGAGGCGCTGCGCCCGCATCTGCAGCGCGACGGCGGCGACTGCGAGCTGGTCGATGTCGACGGCAACACCATCTATCTGCGGCTGTCGGGCAATTGCGTCGATTGCCAATTGGCCTCGGTGACGCTGTCCGGGGTGCAGGCGCAGCTCGCCGAGAAGCTGCAGCGGGCGGTGCGCGTGGTGCCGGTGTCATGAGCGGAGCTGCCCCCATGGTCTATCTCGACGCCAACGCCACCACCGCGGTCGATCCACGCGTGGTCGCCAAGATGCTGCCGCTGTTCACCGAAACCTACGGCAATCCGTCGTCGAAGCATGGCTTCGGCGAAGCCGCTGGCGTGGCGCTGCGGCGCGCCCGCGAGCAGGTGAAATCGCTGCTCGGCGCCGAACAGGCCGCCGAGATTGTGTTCAATTCCGGCGGCACCGAAGGCGCCAATGCCGCGATCATGTCGGCGCTGGAAGCTTCGCCCCGCCGGCGCGAGATCATCATCAGCGCGGTCGAACATCCCGCGGTGCTGGCGCTGTGCGCCTGGCTGGAAAAGAACAAAGGCATCCGCATCCACATCATCCCGGTGGATCGGCACGGCTGGCTCGATCTTGCCGCCTACAAATCCGCGCTGTCGGAGCGCGTTGCGGTGGTGTCGATGATGTGGGCCAACAACGAGACCGGGGTGATCTTCCCGGTGCCGGAACTGGCCGAGCAGGCCAAGGAATTCGGCGCGCTGTTTCACACCGACGCGGTGCAGGCGGCGGGCAAGCTGCCGATCGATCTGAAGTCGACCGAGATCGACATGCTGTCGCTGTCCGGCCACAAGTTTCATGGCCCGAAGGGCGTCGGCGCGCTGTATCTGCGCAGCAGCGTGCGCTTCAAGCCGCAGCTCAAGGGCGGTCATCAGGAGCGCGGCCGTCGCCCCGGCACCGAGAACATGCCGGGCATCGTTGGGCTGGGCGCCGCCGCCGAACTCGCCGCCGCGCATCTCGACGAGGAAAACGTCCGGGTCCGCGCGCTGCGCGACCAGCTGGAGCAAAGCATCCTCGCGCAAGTCGGCCAATGCGTTGCGGTTGGCAGCAGCGCCGAGCGACTGCCCAACACCTCGACCATCGCATTCTCTTTCATCGAAGGCGAAAGCATCGTGCTGCTGCTCGATCGCGCCGGCATCGCGGTGTCGATGGGCTCGGCCTGTTCGGTCGGCTCGTTCGAGCCCTCGCATGTGCTGGTGGCGATGAACGTCGCCAAGGAAGCGGTGCGCGGCGCGGTGCGGTTCTCGCTGTCGCGCGACACCACCGAGGCCGACATCGACCGCGCGATCGCCGCGGTGCCGCCGATCGTCGCCAAGCTGCGGGCGATTTCGCCGTTCGGATCACAGGAGGGGGCGCCGCAAGCGCTCGACCAGGCGCATGTTTAGAGAATTCGGTTTTGACGTGCCGCGCACCCGTCCCGCCGCCGGCCCCACCACGCTCCCCGGCATTGTGCTGAACGACACCACGCTGCGCGACGGCGAGCAGGCGCCGGGCGTCGCCTTCACCACCGCGGAGAAGGTGGCGATTGCCCGGGCGCTGGCGCTGGCCGGCGTGCCGGAAATCGAGGCCGGCACCCCGGCGATGGGGGCTGAGGAGATCACCGCGATCCGCGCCATCGTCGAGCAGGGCCTGCCGCTCACCACCATCGCCTGGTGCCGGATGCGCACCGAGGACGTCGACGCAGCATTGGCCGCCGGCGTGGCGATGGTCAACGTCTCGATCCCGGTGTCCGACGTGCAGATCGCCGCCAAGCTCGGCGGCAAGCGCAGTAACGCCGTCGAGATGCTGAAGCGGGTGGTCGGCTACGCGCTGGACAAGGGTCTTTCGGTTGCGGTTGGCGGCGAGGATTCCTCGCGCGCCGATGTCGGCTTCCTGACCGAGATCATCGCCGAGGCCAAAGCCGCCGGCGCCCGCCGCTTCCGCATCGCCGATACGCTCTCGGTGCTCGATCCCGACGCCAGCTTCCAGTTGATGGCGGCGCTGCGCCGCTCCACCGATCTCGAACTGGAATTCCACGGCCACGACGATCTCGGGCTTGCCACCGCCAACACGCTGGCCGCGATCAAGGCCGGCGCCAGCCATGCTTCCGTCACGGTGATCGGGCTCGGCGAACGCGCCGGCAACGCGCCGCTCGAGGAAGTCGCGGTGGCGCTGAAGCAATTGTACGGCCGCGACACCGGCGTCGTGCTGTCGGAACTCGGCCGCGTCGCCGCGATCGTCGCAGCGGCGGCCTCGCGCACCATCCCGCTCAACAAGGCGATCGTCGGCGAGCACGTCTTCACCCACGAATCCGGCATTCATGTCGACGGCCTTTTGAAAGATCACCGCACCTATCAGTCGCTCGACCCGCGGCTGTTCGGCCGTTCCAACCGCATCGTGATCGGCAAGCATTCCGGCCTCGCGGCGATCACCTCGTCGCTGGCGGCGTTGAACCTGCCGGCGAGTTCCACGGAACTGCAGGGCATTCTCGACCGGGTGCGCCAGCACGCCGTCGCCAACAAGGGGCCGGTCGAAGCCGAAACCCTCGCCGCGATCTGGCGCGAGGTCTGCGATCAACCCTTGCCGAATTGCGCCTGAAACCGCGCTGCGCGGTCCGCCGCCCAACAGAAGGACGCTGATGATGTGCTCGCCCACCCAATCCAATCCCCCCGCCGGCAATGTGGTCGATCAGCTGAAGCGCGCCGGCTCGGCCGAGGAGTTCTTCGCGCTGCTCGGAGTCTGCTTCGACCCCAAGGTGCTCGACGTGGCGCGGCTGCACATCCTGAAGCGGATGGGACAATATCTCGCCAGCGAGGATCTCGAGGCGATGCCGAATTCGGTCGCCGCGGCGCGCTGCAAATCGGTGCTGGAACGCGCCTATGAGGACTTCCTGAGCTCGACGCCGCTCGATCAGCGGGTGTTCAAGGTGCTGAAGGACGCGGTGGCGCCGAAGAAAAGCCATTTCGTTCCGCTCGACGCGCTGAAGTAACATCTTCGCGATCGTACCCGCGCGAACAGGCGGGTTCGGTTTTTGACCTGAATGAACATGCACGAGCGGCGCGGCGATGCGCCGCTCGCGGCGTTTGAGGCACCCTCGCGCGGCGCGCGGGCCCGAAAACCCCCGCATCACGAGGTTTCATTGTCCCCATTCCCCCGCAGCGCTGTCACCTTCCCGACAAGTGTCGGACTTGCGCGGCCGCGGGCTTTGTCGCCGGCGCCGCGGCCGGTCCCGCCACGCTGCAGTAACCCCTTGTCGTACCGCGATAAATCGCTGCCGCCAAAAGTTGGTATGAGGCTTGCTGTTACCAAGCCAGATGAAAGCTTCGGAGCCGCACATGCATATCGTCGTATGTATCAAGCAAGTCCCGGATTCGGCGCAGATCCGCGTCCATCCGGTCACCAACACGATCATGCGCCAGGGGGTGCCGACGATCATCAACCCCTATGATCTGTTCGCCCTCGAAGAGGCGATGCGCCTGCGCGACAAGTTCGGCGGCGAGGTCACGGTGCTGACCATGGGCCCGCCCTCGGCCGAGGACAGTTTGCGCAAGGCGCTGACCTTCGGCGCCGACCGCGCGGTGCTGTTGACCGACCGCTTCTTCGCCGGCGCCGACACGCTGGCGACCAGCTATGCGCTCGCCGCGGCGGTGCGCAAGATCGGATCGAGCTTCGCTCCGGTCGATATCGTGTTCACCGGCAAGCAGACCATCGACGGCGACACTGCCCAGGTCGGCCCCGGCGTCTGCAAGCGGCTCGGCTTCCTGCAGCTCACTTACGTCTCCAAGGTGGTGACGCTGGATCTGCAGGGCCGCTCGATCGAAGTGGAACGGCGCTCCGAGGGCGGCGTGCAGGTGCTGCGCTCAACGCTGCCGGTGCTGATCACCATGCTGGAGGGCACCAACGAGGTGCGCCGCGGCTCGATGATCAACGCGCTCAGCGCGGCGCGCGCCGAGATCGTGAAATGGAGCGCCCAGGACGCCGGCGTCGAGGACATCGGCAAATGCGGCCTGCGCGGCTCGCCGACCGTGGTGAAGCGCGTGTTCGCGCCGACCCCGCGCGCGGAAAAGGCGGCGCTGGTCGATCCGGCCGGCCGGCCCCCGGCCGACGCGCTGATCGAGGAAATCTTCAAGCTCAGGCCCAAGCTCGAAGACGACATGTTCGAACTCGCCCGCGGTTTCTGAAACACTAACGAAAGCTGCTTCCGATGGCACAGCCGACCAAGACCCCGACCCCTGCACCCGCCGGCCGCGCGGCTGCGAAGAAGGAGCTGTCCGAGCACTTCAAGCAGTACAAGCACGTCTGGGTGTTCATCGAGCAAGAACGCGGCCACGTCCACCCGGTGTCGTGGGAACTGATGGGCTCCGGCCGCAAGCTCGCCGACAAGCTCGGCGTCGATCTCGCCGCGGTGGTGATCGGCGCGCCCGGCGACGCCTTGAACGCCGCGGTCGCCGAATCGTTCTGCTACGGCGCCGACCTCGCTTACATCTGCGCCGACCCGGTGCTCGCCGATTATCGCAACGAGCCTTACAGCAAGGCGATGACCGACATGGTCAACACCTACAAGCCGGAAGTGCTGCTGCTTGGCGCCTCGACGCTCGGCCGCGACCTCGCCGGCGCGGTGGCGACCACGCTTTTGACCGGGCTCACCGCCGACTGCACCGAGCTCGAAGTCGATACCGACGGCTCGCTGGCGGCGACCCGGCCGACCTTCGGCGGCTCGCTGCTGTGCACCATCTACACGCTGAACTTCCGGCCGCAGATGGCGACCGTGCGGCCGCGGGTGATGCCGATGCCGGATCGCGTCGAAAAGCCGATCGGCCGCGTCATCGAGCATACCCTCGGCATGGTCGAAGCCGACATCGTCACCAAGATCCTGGCCTTCGTGCCGGACCGCGACAAGGCGACCTCCAACCTGGCCTTCGCCGACGTCGTGGTGTCCGGCGGCCTCGGGCTCGCCTCGCTGGAAAACTTCCAGCTCGTCAAGCAGCTCGCCTCGGTGCTCGGCGCCGAATATGGCTGCTCGCGGCCGCTGGTGCAGAAGGGCTGGGTCGCCGCGGATCGGCAGATCGGCCAGACCGGCAAGACCATCCGGCCGAAGCTGTATATCGCCGCCGGCATTTCCGGCGCGATCCAGCATCGCGTCGGCGTCGACGGCGCCGATCTGATCGTGGCGATCAACACCGACAAGAACGCGCCGATCTTCGACTTCGCCCATCTCGCCATTGTCACCGACGCCATCCGGCTGTTGCCGGCGCTGACGGAAGCCTTCCGCAAGCGGCTGTCGCCGCACACCCGCGACCGGATCGCAAGTTAGAGGAGATCGCCATGATTGAGGAACGTTTCGACGCGATCGTCGTCGGTGCCGGGATGGCCGGCAATGCCGCCGCGCTCACCATGGCGCAGCGCGGCCTGAAGGTGCTGCAGATCGAGCGCGGCGAATATCCCGGCTCGAAGAACGTGCAGGGCGCCATCCTGTACGCCGACATGCTGGAAAAGCTGGTGCCGAATTTCCGCGAGGACGCGCCGCTGGAGCGCCACCTCGTCGAGCAGCGGTTCTGGATCATGGACGAGCGCGCCCACACCGGGCTGCATTATCGCTCCGACGACTTCAACGAAGAGAAGCCGAACCGCTACACCATCATCCGCGCCCAGTTCGATCGCTGGTTCTCCTCCAAGGTGCGCGAAGCCGGCGCCATCGTATTGTGCGAAACCACGGTCAAGGAACTGGTCAAGGACGCCTATGGCAAGGTGATCGGGGTGTTGACCGATCGCGCCGGCGGCCAGGTCCATGCCGACGTGGTGGTGCTGGCCGAGGGCGTCAACGGCCTGCTCGGCACCCGCGCCGAATTGCGCGACCGCCCGACGCCGCACAACGTCGCGCTCGCGGTCAAGGAAATGCACTTCCTGCCGCGCGAAACCATCGAGGCGCGGTTCAACCTCAAGGGCGACGAAGGCGTGGTGATCGAGGCCGCCGGCACCATCTCGCGCGGCATGACCGGCATGGGCTTCATCTATGCCAACAAGGAATCGGTGTCGCTCGGCATCGGCTGTCTGGTGGCGGATTTCCAGAAGACCGGCGAGACGCCTTACGACCTGCTCGACCGCTTCAAGAAGCATCCGTCGGTGGCGCCGTTGATCGAAGGCTCCGAAGTCAAGGAATATGCCGGCCATCTCATTCCGGAGGGCGGCTACAACGCGATTCCGAAACTGTTCGGTGACGGCTGGGTGGTGGTCGGTGACGCGGCCCAGCTCAACAATGCGATGCACCGCGAAGGCTCCAACCTGGCGATGACGTCGGGTCGCTTGGCCGGCGAGGCGATCTTCCAGATCAAGTCGCGCAAGGACCCGATGACCGCGTCCAACCTGTCGCTCTACAAGAAGATGATCGACGATTCCTTCGTGATCAAGGATCTGAAGAAGTACAAGGACATGCCGGGCCTGCTGCACATCCAGTCGCAGAATTTCTTCCTGACCTATCCGCAGCTGGTGTCGAAGGCGTTGCAGAACTTCGTCCGCGTCGACGGCACGCCGAAGGCGGAGAAGGAAAAGTCCACGTTGAAGTCGTTCGTGGCGGCGCGGTCCTGGACCGGGCTGTTCGGCGACGCCATCCGCTTCGCCCGGGCGTGGCGCTGAGCCGCAACTGATTGATCGAACAATTCGGAGGTCGAAACCATGACAACGGAACCGGCAGTGCGGGTCGAGGACAAGCTGTTCCAGAATCGCTATCTGGTCGACGCCGGCCAGGCGCATATCAAGGTCAAGCCGCACAGCAAGCCGTCGCCGGCGCTGTTGTCGCTGCTCAAGGTCTGCCCGGCGCATTGCTACGATCTCAACAGCAACGGCCAGGTCGAGGTCGCCCCCGACGGCTGCGTGGAATGCGGCACCTGCCGGGTGATCGCCGAAGGCACCGGCGAGATCGAATGGAACTACCCGCGCGGCGGCTACGGCGTGCTGTTCAAATTCGGCTGAGCGTTTCAATCCGGCGTTTCATTCGCTGACGGCCGCCGCCGCCGATATGACGCCGTCATTCCGGGGCGCGAGAGCGTTTAGCTCGAGCGAACCCGGAATCCCGCATCAGACGAGGCGGCACTCTCGCCATGCGCGGCAAGATTCCGGGTTCGCTCGCAAGTGCTCGCGCCCCGGAATGACGGCGTGGTGGTAATCGAAGCGATGCGGCATCTTCCCTCTCCCCGCAAGCGGCAGGGCAATCGCATAGGAAAGTTGGCGGTTGCTGCGAGGATCACCCTCCCCTGGAGGGGGAGGGTCGCTCGCACAGCGAGCGGGGTGGGGTGGCGAAGAGTTCATCCGCGGTGCGCGCGGCTCACCCCACCCCGGCGTGCACCGCGCTACGCGCGATACCCGCCGACCCTCCCCCTCCAGGGGAGGGTGAAGAGAGCTGCGAGGCAATGGCCTGCGAAAATCCATGTGCGATCGCCCTGCCGCACGCGGGGAGAGGTGAAGTCCGTGCTGGTGACGACCGCGCGCTGTTGACGGCGCCGCGCCCGTAACTACTCCGCCGCGAGCGCCAGCTCGATCGCGCCGGCCTCGATCGACACCGCGACCGACTGGATGATCGCGGCGAACCGCACCGCGGTCTGGATCTCCGCGGTGCTCACGCCGGCCTGCAGCAGCACCTTTTCGTGCGAATCGACGCACATGCCGCAGCCGTTGATCGCCGACACCGCCAGCGACCACAATTCGAAGTCGGCCTTGTCGACGCCGGGATTGGCGATCACGTTCATCCGCAATCGCGCCGGCATGGTGGCGTAGTCCTTGTTCGACGCCAGATGCACGAAGCGATAATAGACGTTGTTCATCGCCATGATCGCGGCCGCGGATTTCGCCGCCGCGATCACCGCCGGCGCGACGTGGTCGCGCGCCAAAGCCTGCATCGCCGCGATCACTTCAGGGTTGCGCGTCGCCACCGCGGCGGCGACGAACAGCCCGTATTTGGTCTGCGGCGCCAGCGCCTCGTCGCTCGCCATTGACGAGAGGTTCAGCCTCACATCCTTGGCGAAGTCCGGGATCCGCTCCTTTAATGCGTCGATCGACATGCCGCGTTACGCCACCTTGAGCGTGGCGCCGCCGACTTCGCGGTTGCACGGGCAGAGTTCGTCGGTCTGCAACGCGTCGAGCACCCGCAAGGTGTCCTTCGGGCTGCGGCCGACATTGAGATTGTTGCCGTAGACGTGCTGGATGACGTTGTCGGGATCGACGATGAAGGTGTAGCGATAGGCGACGCCGTCCGCCGTCCGCACGCCGAGGCCGTCGACCAGCGAGCCCTTGGAATCGCCGAACTGCCAGATCGCCAGCTTGTGCAGATCCTTGTGCTCGCGGCGCCAGGCCAGCTTGCAGAATTCATTGTCGGTCGAGCCGCCCAGCACCACTGCGTCGCGATCGGCGAAATCCTTCGACAGCCGGGCGAATTCGGCGATTTCGGTCGGGCAGACGAAGGTGAAATCTTTCGGATAGAAGAAGATCACCTTCCATTTTCCGGGAAAGCTGGCCTGGGTCAGCGTCTCGAATGCGCTTTGTCCGTTTTCTTCGTGCAGATGAAAGCCGGGCTTCACGCCGACGACTTCGAACGACGGCAGCTGGTCACCAATTCCGAGCATTTGATCAATTCCCTGTGGATCTGAGTCTGGCGATGACAACGTTGCTGAGCTAGATGCAAGCGATATGCCATTGCAAGAGCAGGAGGCTCAGATGGCGGCTTCGTTGTAAATGGCCTGCGAGCATCGCCGCTATGCATGAGGCGGCGGCGGCGCTGAGCGGCCGCGCGCGCTTGGACTTCGCAGGACGATTCGTGTAGTAACGCGATCCCCAGGGAAAATAGTCCCGCAGCCCATGGATGACAGATGAAGCTGAGCGCCCGCAATATTCTTCCCGGCAAAGTTGTGGCGGTCACCAAGGGATCGACCACGGCCCACGTCAAGGTCGAGCTGGCCTCCGGCCTCACCATCACCTCGGCGATCACCAACGAAGCGGTCGACGATCTCGCGCTCAAGGTCGGCGACACGGTGTCCGCGGTGGTCAAGTCGTCCGACGTGATGATCGGCAAGTAAGCCGTCGCATCCGAGCCGTCGACCCTTGCGACGAAGTCAGGCGGTTGAGTTCGTCAGACAGCTGTCGAGCGTGATCGAGCGGCGCGGCATCGCTCCCTCGCCCGGCGCGTGGCAGGGCGATCGCACATGGATTTTCGCAGGCCATCGCCTCGTAGCTCTCTTCACCCTCCCCCTCCAGGGGAGGGTGATCCTCGCAGCAACCGCCAACTTTCATATGCGATTGCCCTGCCGCGCGCGGGGAGAGGTGATCAGCGCTGGTCGACGCGGCGTTCTTCCGAGGACGTCGTGCAACGGCCCCGATCATAGGCTGTGACGGAAGGACGGAGCGCTCAGCCGGCGGCGCGGATCGTCGGCATCGACGGCGCCAGCGCGATCTCGCAATCCAGCATCATGCGGTGCGCGGCGAGCCACTGATAGAGCCGCGACGATCCGATCGCGATTTCCTCGGCGAGACCTTTGGTAAGCGCGCGCCACGGCCCGAGATTGCGCCGCGGTACCCCGGCGATCAGCGGCGTGCCGAGCTGGATCGCCTCGGCGATGGTCTCGCGCAACCCGCCGCCCTCGGCTTCCAGCCGCCCGAACTTGTTCAGCAGCACGACGTCGGGATGCTTGCGCAGCGCCGCGGTGATCAGCGCCGCAGCTTCGGCCAGCGCCTCGGGGTCGATGCCGCAGCCGAACGGCTGGTCGGCGCCGTCCTCGGACAGCTGCAGCACGAATCGCGAGGTCAGTTCTTCGACCTCGATCGCGCAGCGGCTCGGCGCCGGCAGCGTGGGCTTGTACTGCACGATTCCCGCGATGGAGGTGCCGGCCTCGCGAAGCCGATAGCCGAGTTCGGCGATGTAAGAGCTGGCAGCCCCGCCGTCCGTGTAGACGATGGCGAGGATCCTGGGAGTGGCCGAGATCCTGTTCACGCGAAACATTCGCTGTATCCGATGCAGACCCGCGACATATTCTTGCCGATTTGTGTCAGACCGCGCGGATTCATGCTTTGCGGCAAATCAATCTCATTAACTTCAGCTTATCGCTCCGCGCGCGGCACGGTGTTGCGCGACGCATAGCGGGGCGCGATGGCCGAGCCTTCGCGCGGCGAAGCCGCGATCGCGGCGTGATCGCGTTTTCGAGCCAAGTGGATCGCGGATCGCGTGAAGACAACGCGTTCAAAATGAGAATCGAGAACTCGGGTTCTGATTCTTATCAGAACCGCAAGAGCTTTAGTCGGAGCTCGCCGCCAATTGGCGCTCCCAGTTCAGCGCGTCGCGCACGATGCTGTCGAGATCGTTGTGGCGCGGCGTCCAGCCGAGCCGGGTGATCGCCCGCGCGTTCGCCGCCACCAGGCAGGCCGGGTCGCCGGCGCGGCGCTGACGCAGCCGCACCTCGAAATCGACGCCGGAGACCCGCTTGACGGTGTCGATCACTTCGAGCACCGAAAACCCTGCCTGATAGCCGATGTTGCAGATGAGGCTCGGCGCGCCGCCGCGCAGATAGCGCAGCGCGTCGAGATGCGCCTGCACCAGATCGCTGACATGGACGTAGTCGCGGATGCAGGAGCCGTCCTTCGTCGGATAGTCGGTGCCGAATACGTCGATGCCGGAGCGTTTGCCGAGCGCCGCCTGCACCGCGGTCTTGATCAGGTGGGTGGCGTCGCGTGAGGATTGCCCGGCGCGGCCGTGCGGGTCGGCGCCGGCGACGTTGAAATAGCGCAACGCCGCGTAGCTGATCGGATGTGCCTTGGCGGTGTCCTCGAGCATCCACTCCACCATCAGCTTGGAGCGGCCGTAGGGGTTGATCGGCGCGGTCGGCTGCGCCTCGTCGACCGGCACCTCACGCGGCTCGCCATAGACCGCCGCGGTCGAGGAGAACACGAAATGCGGCACGCCGTGCTCGACCGCCGCCGCGATCATCGCCCGGGCGTTCACCGTGTTGTTGGCGTAATAGGCCAGCGGATGCGCCACCGAGTCCGGCACCACGATGCTGGCGGCGAAATGGATGATCGCCTCGACCTTGTAGCGATCGATCAGGCCGCCGATCAGCGCGGCGTCGCCGCTGCTGCCTTCGATCAGCGGCACCTGCGGCGGCACCGCTGAGCGCAGCCCGGTGGAGAGGTCGTCGACCACGACCGGCCGCTCGCCGGCTTCCAGCAGCGCCAGCACCATGTGGCTGCCGATATAGCCGGCGCCGCCGCTCACCAGGATGTGTCGTGGGTCAGTCATGGGATGATTGCCTTGTGATGATTGCTTTGGCGTGTTGCGCCCGAGCGGGTGCGCCGGTCATGCCGCTGCGGCGGCCTTGCGAAAGCCGTTGCTGACCACCGCCAGCCCCCAGGTCAATCCGAGCAGCATGAAATAGTGCCGCCAGTGGTCGGTATCGATGATGAAGCTTTCCAGCAGGGTGACCACCAGCGTCGAGATCACCAGGATATAGGCGTTCTGCCACGGCGTGCGGACGAAGACGTTGCGGAGGCCGTAGATCGCGGTGGTGAAGATCAGCGCCGGATACAACAGGCCGCTGATCCAGCCGCCGGACATGAAGGCGTTGAGAAACGAATTGTGGGTGTCTTCCGGGAAGAACCGCCGAAACTGCAGCGGCCCGATGCCGGTCGGATAGTCCAGCGCCATGCCGGCGCCGAGCAAGTGCCGGCCGAACCGGCCGAATCGGCCGCTGTCATAGGGCTGGTTGAAGCTGGCGCGTTCCTTGAACAGCGCCGCGACCTGGTCGAGCGACAACAGCACGGCGATCGCCGCGGCCGCCAGCAGCAGCGCCACCGCCGCCAGCGTCACGATGCGCAAGCGCGCCTGCTGCGACGGCGCGGTGATGAACATCAGCGCGACCATCAGCAATGCGCCGCCGCCGAAGGTGCCCCAGGCGGCGCGCGAGAACGCCAGAAAGATCGCCAGGCTGAGGATGCCGAACGCCACGCCGTTGCGCAGCGCGCTCCACAACGATCCCTCGATGATCCGCTGCAAGGTGTAGAGCGCCGGCAGCACCAGGAAGGCGCCGAGCACGTTGGGGTCCTTGAAGGTGCCGCGGGCGCGGCCGGCGAAGGTCAGGAGCTCGTCGGCGCCGGGAATCAGCCCGAAATAGCCGGCGATGCCGGCCAGCGCCGCGACGATCGCGCCGGCCAGATAGCCGCGCAGCAAGGCGTCGAGCCGTTCGCCGGTGTCCTCAAGCGTCAGCATCGCGAAGAACATCGCGGTGATCGCCATGTACCAGGAGGTCAACAGCCAGGTCAGAATCTCCGGATCGTCGATCAGCTCGATGGCGCCGACCGCATAGCCGAGCCCGATGCCGATCAGTAACGCCAGCGGCACCAACAGCGGCGGCGCCAGCCGCAGTCCGGTGGCGGCGAACACCACCATCGCCAGCACGATGGCGACCTCATAGGGGCTCGGTTCGATGAACACGATGGCGCCGCAGGCGCCGACCAGCCACAGCAGCCGCAGCTGTAGCGCTCGCACGCCGGGCGCCACGGTGGCCGGCAATTTGGGAGGGCCCGCAATGGCGAAATCGGTCATGGTCCAACCCTGCGTCGCCGCTGCGCCGCCGCCTCCGCGCTGCCGATCCGATGGTCGGCGCAGGCTACGTAAACGAGATTAACAGGGCATTATCGCCGATTCCGCGAGTTCGCGGGGGATGACGCGGCACCGCGCCGGCTGGCCCGGCGCGGTGCCGTCTGACTGTCATAATTCCGGCGTAGCTGGTTGGACCAGCCTGGAGGTCGCTCGCATGAAGATGTTCGATATCGAATGCCGGTGCGGCGCGCAGTATCGCTGCGCCGAATCCGAGACGCTGGCCGGCCGGCCCGGCAGCTTCGTCTGCACCAGTTGCGGGCAGACCGTCGAGCGATGGGACACCGCCACCACCAGGGTCTATCGCTGCATGCTGAGCCCGGACCGCGCCTACATGAAGGTGGCGCCGCCGCCGGCGCCCTGAGCGGCTGCATCAAAATGCACGCGGTTTGAGGGAGCGGCGCTGCATCGTCCCCTCGCCCCCGCAAGCGGGGAGAGGTGAAGTCCGTGCTGGCAATGGGCCGGCACGCTTACCCTTCAGGCTGTGAGATCGCCCGGCCCGATCGATCGGGCGCAATTGGCTTTGCGCCGCCGCGCTGCTGCGGGCATCATGGCACTGATGCGGATCGGCACTGAGTCATGAAATCGGAGCGGCGTAATTTGGCGGAGCCGTCGCTAGCGGCGGGCGGCATCGTGCTGCAGAACAGCGCGACGCCGCGCGTGGCGATCGTGCGGCTGCGCAAGCGCAACCAATGGGTGCTGCCGAAGGGCAAGCTCGACCCCGGCGAGACGCCGCGGCAGGCCGCCGAACGCGAGGTGCTGGAGGAAACCGGGCATCGCGTGGTGGTGCACGAGTTCATCGGCACGCTGGCCTACAACACCGGCGGCCGCTCCAAGGTGGTGCATTTCTGGCGCATGGAAGCCACCGCGGAGCCGCCGCTGCCGTTGATGGACGACGTCAAGGAGGTGGCGTGGCTGCCGCTCGAGGTCGCGGTGGAGCGGCTGTCGCGCGGCTACGAGCAGGCGTTCCTCACCCATGTCGGGCCGTTGGCGTTGCAGGCCGCGACCGAAGGGACCGGCGCCGCCGGTCCGCGGCACGAGCCGCCCGCGCCATCGCCGCCCGCGCCGCCGCCGCTGACCGCGGTGCAGCGGCTGTGGCGCTGGCTCGGCGGCAGCTGAATTCTCCACGCTGAACGAAAGCGCCGCGGTGGCGGCGGCGCGCGCCCTGCCGCCGGCGGCGGGATGCCGCCTACGACCTGTCGGCCTCGCATGCTGGGCAGCGCGGCGAGCCCTCCAAGGGGCGTGCCGCCGCGCGTTGCCCCATCCCCCTCGCTGCCGCGATCAAAGGTCCCGCATGACACAATTGCGCAAGTATTTTGCGTAAACTGCGCAGAAATGCTTGTGCCTTGCGCAGACAGAGCCTAAATACCTCCATCAGGCGCGATTTCCGACATAAAATTGCGCAAACTGATCAAAACATGCGCGCGGCGCGGGAAGGTCACACCATGCAGATTCCGATTAAGCGAGCGATCGAAAAAGTGCCCGGCGGGATGATGACGGTGCCGCTGTTGATCGGCGCGCTGATCACCACCTTCGCCCCCGGCACCCCGCAATTCTTCGGCTCCTTCACCGGCGCGCTGTTCTCCGGGGCCTTGACCATTCTGGCGGTGTTCTACGTCTGCATGGGCGCCAGCATCGACTTCCGCTCCACCCCCTACATCGTCAAGAAGGGCGGCACGCTGTTGATCGTCAAGGTCGGCGTCGCCATCATCCTCGGCGTGGTGTTCGGCCGCATTCTCGGCGAAGCGCCGGTCACCGGCGGGATGTTCGCCGGCATTTCCACGCTGGCGATCGTCGCGGCGATGAACGACACCAATGGCGGTCTCTACATGGCGCTGATGGGCCAATATGGCCGGCCGCGCGACGTCGGCGCCTATACCATCATGACGCTGGAGAGCGGCCCGTTCCTCACCATGGTGACGCTCGGCGTCGCCGGGCTGTCGGCGTTCCCCTGGCAGACCCTGGTCGGCGCCATCCTGCCTTTGATCGTCGGCATGATCATCGGCAATCTCGACCGCGAGATGCGCGCCTTCTTGAGCCGCGCTGTCCCGGTGATGATCCCGTTCTTCGCCTTCGCGCTCGGCACCGGGCTTGATCTCAGCAAGGTGTGGCAGGCCGGCCTGCTCGGCCTCGGCATGGGCGTCGCCGTGGTGATCGTCACCGGCATTCCGCTGTTCTTCGCCGATCGGCTCACCGGCGGCACCGGCATCGCCGGCGTCGCGGCGGCCTCCACCGCGGGCAATGCCGCGGCGGTGCCGGCGATCGTCGCCGCGGCCAATCCGGCCTATGCCGATGCGGCGCGGCCGGCGACCATCCTGGTTGCGGCCTGCGTCGTGGTCACCGCGATCCTGACCCCGATCGTCACCGCCTGGCTCGCCGGCATCGTCGGCCGCGGCGCCGACGAAGCGGACGAGTCCTTGGTGGTGGCCGACGATATCGCGGCCGTGCCGACGCCGGTGGTGCCGGTGGCGCCCGTGGCCGGTCACTGACCATGGCCCATGGCTGGCTGATCCTCGCCGACGATCTCACCGGCGCCGCGGACTGCGCAATCGCCTTCGGTCGAAGGGGACGCGCGGCCGCGGTGAGCTGGGGCGAGGCCGTCGCCGTCGCGCAGGATCGCCGGCTGCCGGTCCTGGCCTATGACGCAGCGAGCCGCGGGCTTTGCGCCGCGGACGCCGCCCGCCGCCACGCCGCGGTGCTGACGCAACTGGTCGCGGCGGAGCGCATCCTGTTCAAGAAGATCGACTCCACGCTGCGCGGCCAGCCCGCGGCGGAGACCGCGGCGACGCTGGAATATCTCAAGGCGCAGGCCGGGGCGGCGTTCGGCGTGTTCGCGCCGGCGTTTCCCGCCACCGGCCGCACCACGATCGACGGCCGCATCGTGGTCGGCGGCCGGCCGCTGGAGCAGGCCGAGGTCTGGCAGCGCGACCACTCCTATCGCAATGCCGACCTGGTCGACGTGCTGGCGAGCGCCGGCGTGCGCGGCGTGAAGGTGAGGCTTGCGACTATCCGCGGCGGCGAGCTGCGCGCCGCCTTCGCGACGCTGGCGGCGCAGGGCGACGTGGTCGCGGTGTGCGATGCCGAGACCGACGACGACCTGCACCTGATCGCGCAGGCCAGCCTGCCGGCCGCGCCATCCACCTTCTTCATCGGCAGTGCTGGCCTGGCGCACGCGCTGGCCGGGTTGGAGGCTGATTCCGCCGTCGCGAGCTTACGGATTCCGACCAGCGCGCACGGCACGCTGATCGTGGTCGGCTCGCTCGCCGGCGCCTCGCGCGCCGCCGCCTGCAAGCTGGTGGCGACCGGCACCGTAGCGCATTTTCCGGTGACGCCCGACACCCTGCTCAACGACGGCGCCGGCCGCGCCGAACTCGCGCTCGCCGTGATGCAACGGCTGGCCGGCGGCGGCGACGCCTTGGTCGAGATCATGATGAACGACGATCCCGACATGGCGCTCGGCCCGCAGCTCGCGCAGCGGCTCGCCGAAGCGCTGCAAACCGTGGCGCCGTCGATCGGCGCCTTTGCCGCCACCGGCGGCGAAACCGCCGCGGCGCTGCTGGCGCGGTTCGGCGTCAACGGCATCCGGCTTGCCGATGAAATCGAGCCGGGCGTTTCGCTCGGCCTCACCCTGGGCCACTTGTCCGTCCCGATCGCCACCAAGGCCGGCGCGTTCGGCGACGATCAGAGCCTGATCCGCATCAGCGAACGGCTGCGCGCGGTCCGAACCAAAGGAAGCTTCACATGACCCGACCGACCATTGCGATCACCATGGGCGATCCCGCCGGCATCGGCCCCGAGGTGATCATGAAGGCGCTGGCGCATCCCGACGCGCAGAAGAATTGCAACGCGCTGGTGATCGGCGACGCCAACCGGCTGCGCCAGGCCGGCAAGATCTGCGGGCTGTCGCTCGCGGTGGATTCGCTCAGCGACGCGCGCGACGCCGACTTCGTCTCCAAGGCGGTGCAATGCGTCGACCTGAAGATCGTGCCGGCCGATCTGCCGTTCGGCAAGATGTCGGCGGTCGCGGGCGAAGCGGCCTATCGCTTCATCGAAAAGGCGGTGCAGATCGTGCAGGCCGGCATCGCCCAGGGCATCTGCACAGCGCCTTTGTCGAAGGAAGCGCTGCACGCCGCCGGCCACAAATTCCCCGGCCATACCGAAATGCTGGCGCATCTTACCGGCACGCCGGAAGTCTCGATGATGCTGGTGTCGCCGAAGCTGCGGGTGATCCACGTCACCACCCATATCGGCCTGATCGACGCCATCGCCAAGATCGAGCCCGGCCTGGTCGAGCGCGTGATCAGCCGCGGCCACGAGGTGCTGGTGCGCGCCGGCATCAAGCATCCGAAGATCGGGGTCTGCGCGATCAACCCGCACGCCGGCGAGAACGGGCTGTTCGGCCGCGGCGAGGAAGCCGAGAAGATCACGCCTGCGGTCGAAGCCTGCCAGCGCAAGGGCTGGGATGTCCGCGGACCGCTGCCCGCCGACACGCTGTTCTTCCTCGCCGGCCGCGGCGATTTCGACATGGTGGTGGCGATGTATCACGATCAGGGCCACGGCCCGATCAAGGTGCTGGGGCTGGAAGCCGGGGTGAACATCACCGTCGGCCTGCCGGTGATCCGCACCTCGGTCGACCACGGCACCGCCTTCGACATCGCAGGCAAAGGCATCGCCGACGAGCGCAGCCTGATCGAGGCGCTGCGCCAGGCGGTTGAGCTCGCGCCGAAGCAGGTCGCCGAGGCGGTTTGAGCGTTCGCATCGGCGCGGGTTCCACGGCGCCGACGTCGCGTGCTAACAAAATCTGGGTGCCGCGGGTTTGCCGCAAGGCGCCCGGCGGCACGGCGTTACCAGCCGAATGGGTCTGAAGTTCGATGTCGATGCGCAGCAAGGAGCGTCACGCCCGCCTGTTGGAAGCCCTTAGCGCCGGCGAGATCGATATCGACGATTTGGCGCGGCGTTTCGCGGTCTCGGCTTCCACGGTGCGGCGCGACCTGCAGCTTCTGTCGAAGACCAATGCGGTGCGCCGCACCTATGGCGGCGCGATTCTCACCGGCCACGCCATCGAGACCACCTTCGAGCAGCGGCTCGCCGTCGAGGGCGACGCCAAGCAGGCGATCGCGCGCGCCGCGATCGAGCTGATCGAGGACGGCGACACGCTGATCCTCGATGCCGGCTCGACGGTGGCGGCGTTCGGCCGCCTGCTGCTGCAGCGGCGGCTGCGCATCATCACCAACAATCTGGCGCTGCTGCCGTTTCTCGCCAAGGCGCCGGCGATCGAACTGGTCGTGCTGGGCGGCGCGCTGCGCTCCACCAGCATGAGCACGATGGGGCCGCTCGCCAACGAGGCGTTGCGCCGGCTCTCCGCCGGCCGCGCCATCATGAGCGCCGACGGCGTGGTCGCCGGCCGCGGGCTTTGCGAGGCCGATCTCGAGCAGGTGGCGCTGAAGACGTTGATGATGCAGCAGGCCAAGGAGCTGATCGTGCTGGCCGACGCCGGCAAGCTCGGCCGCGCCGGGCAGATGGCGTGGGCGCCGCTGCCGCCGCGCTGGACGCTGGTCACCGACGCCGCCGCCGCCGAGCCGCAACGCCAGCGCCTCGCCGAAGCCGGGGCGCGGGTGATCGTCGCGCAACCCTGCCCGGCCGGGTAGTTGCGCGATCACGCCGCGTCGATGAAGGGGTTTTGGATGCGTCGGCTGGCGACGCTCTGGCCGCCTTCACCGCTCGTTCGCCTCGTCGCGGTCGAACTTAAAGTCCGCAGGCAGCGTCCAGTTGAGCTGGGCGAGGCGCTCCAGCGCAGTTTTGCGCCGGTCCTCCTTCTGCACGATCAGGGTCCGGTCGGTGACGTCGACGATGGTGAGCTCGTCGCCGGCACTCAATCCCAGCTTGTCGACCAGTGCCTTGGGCAGCCGAACCGCAAGACTGTCTCCCCATTTGGAAACCTGCATCGCAGCCTCCATATTCAAGTCCTATGATATGGGCGCAGCGATATCCTAGGCAATATCAATGGCGACTGCGCTCGGTCGCCAAGCGGTGTTCGTCGCAGGGCTTCGCGCGAAGCTAGTTCGCGATGGAATCCAAGGAAGTTGCCGCGTCAGCCCCGCGCCACGCCAACGGCTGAACGCCTCGAGAAGCGATTGATGTTGCAAGGAAAGGGGCTGGTGCTGCCACACAGGGTCGAACTGTGGACCTCTCCATTACCAATGGAGTGCTCTACCACTGAGCTACGGCAGCATACCATGGCTGCGGGAATCAGCCCCGAGGGCCGCCGCAACGCGGGGCGATCCTTGCCACATTGAATCCGCCGGCGCAAGCGCGAGCAGCGGACTTTTCAGCCTCCTTTTGGCGGGGGCCCGCCGCTCAACCGCCGGCCGCCGCCGCCTTCAGCGCCAGCAATTGCGGGCCGATCCGGTTCCCCATGGCCTCGCCGAGCGCCGCCAGGGCCTTGAACGGCCGCACCATCACCTCGAATTCGATGATCTGCCCGGCATCGTCGAAGGTGATCAGGTCGATGCCCTTGAGCTGCCATTTGCCGACCTGCGCCGAGAATTCCAGCCCGGCGTCGTGCGATCCGGCGACGAAAGTGCGGTGATATTGGAACTGCTCGAAGATCTGCGTCACCGTGGTCAGCACCAGGAGCGTGGCGCTGCGGCCCGGGATCGGCGCCTGTACGAAAGGCGAACGGAATACGATATCCGGCGCCAGCAGCGGCCGCAGCACCTCCTCGCTCCCGGTTGTGACGAAGCGATGCCACGCCGCGAGGGTCTGTTGCGGCGCGGCAGCCAGCGCATATGTTGGGATCATGATCGCCTTTCCCTGCAGCCAGCGAGGAACGACCGCCACGCCATGACCGCGCCCGACCTCCCCAAGAACCCAGGCAGCATAGCGCGGCAGAGCCGGTTGCGCGACGCGCTGCGGGAAAACCTGAAACGGCGCAAATCGCAATTGCGCGGCCGCGTCGCGCCGGCCGCCGCCGCCGAGCTCTCCGACCCCGCCGGCGACGGCCTGCCGGCGGCCCCGACCGCATCGCCCGACCACAAGGATGACAACGCTTAACGCTTAACGAGAGGTGCGCCGCTCCATGTCGCTTCAGACCGCAGACGACACCCTCCCGGACAATGCCTCGCGCTCGGCGATGCATCCGCGGCACGAACAGACCTTCCCCAGCCTGACGCCGGCGGAAATCGCCCGGATGCGGCGGTTCGGCGACCTCAGGCACTATCACGACGGCGACACGCTGTTTGAGACCGGCAAGACCGGGCCTGGGATGTTCGTCATCCTCGAGGGCCACGTCGCCATCACCCAGCGCGACGGGCTCGGCCACGTCACCCCGGTGGTGGAGCAGGGCCCCGGCCAGTTCCTCGGCGAACTCGGGCAATTGTCCAACCGCTACGCGCTGGTCGACGGCCACGCCGAGGGCGAGGTGGAATGCCTGCTCCCGCCGGAGCGGCTGCGCGCGCTGTTGGTGGCAGAGGCCGACCTCGGCGAGCGCATCATGCGGGCGCTGATCCTGCGCCGCGTCAGCCTGATCCAGGGCGGCGTCGGCGGCCCGGTGCTGATCGGCGCGCCGAATTCCGGCGAGCTGGTGCGGCTGCAGGGCTTCCTCACTCGCAACGGCTATCCGCACCATCTGCTCGATCCGGCGCAGGACAAAGACGCCGCCGATCTGGTGGCGCGGGTGGCGCCGCAGCGCGCCGACCTGCCTTTGGTGGTGACGCCGAACGGCAGCATCCTGCGCAATCCCTCCGAGGCCGAGATCGCCCGCGCCATGGGCATGCTCGGCGCGGTCAGCCCGGACAAACTCTACGACGTGGCGATCGTCGGCAGCGGCCCGGCGGGGCTGTCGACCGCGGTGTACGCTGCCTCCGAAGGCCTGTCGGTCGCGGTGCTCGATGCGCGGGCGTTCGGCGGCCAGGCCGGCGCCAGCGCGCGGATCGAGAATTATCTCCGCTTTCCCACCGGCATTTCCGGGCTGGCGCTGACCGCGCGGGCCTACAACCAGGCGCAGAAATTCGGCGCCGAGATCATGATCCCGGTGTCGGTGAAGTCGTTGGAATGCGGCTGCGAGGACGGCAGCTTCGCGCTGACGCTGGACGACGGCGCGCCGTTGCGCGCCAAGGCGATCGTGGTGGCGAGCGGCGCGCGCTATCGCCGGCCGGCCATCGACAATCTCGACAAGTTCGAGGGCCGCGGCGTGTGGTACTGGGCCTCGCCGATCGAGGCGCGGCTGTGCAAGGACCAGGAGGTGGTGCTGGTCGGCGGCGGCAATTCCGCGGGCCAAGCCGCGGTGTTTTTGTCGGCGCATGCCCGCAAGGTGCACATGGTGATTCGCGGCGGCGGGCTCGGCGCCAGCATGTCGCGCTATCTGATCGAACGCATCGAATCCACGCCGAACATCGAACTCATCTTCAACACCGAGATCGTGGCGCTGGAGGGCACTTCGGACGCCGCGCTGGAGCGCGCGCAACTGCGCAGCCGGCTGTCCGGCGAGGCGAGCTGGATGGCGATCCGCAACGTGTTTCTGTTCGTCGGCGCCGATCCCGCCACCGGCTGGCTCGACGGCTGCGGCGTGGCGCTGGATCGCGCCGGCTTCGTCGTCACCGGCGCTTCCTCCGAACAGCAGCAGCGCCCGGTAACGGCGCTGGAGACTTCGGTGCCCGGGGTGTTCGCGGTCGGCGACGTGCGCTCCGGCTCGGTCAAGCGGGTCGGCGGCGCGATCGGCGAGGGCGCGCAGGTGGTGGCGGCGCTGCACGGCTACCTCGCCGACGCCGAGGCGGCGACGCCGTGTCGGGAGCCGGCCCAACAGCAGGCCCACGCGCGGTGACGGCAACGCGCGCGTCACATCGAAATCACAACGGAGGCCGGACGATGCAGTCGCTGAGCAAGATGTTTCGCCGCGTGGGAAACGCGCTCGGCCTGGCCATCGCGGTGCTCGCCGTGATCGCAGCGGCACCGCTTCCGGCGCAGGCCGAATCCTCGCAGAGCAAATTCGCCACCGTCAACGGCGTCAAGCTGCACTATCTGGAGGCCGGCCACGGCGACGCCATCGTGCTGCTGCATGGCTACGCCGAAACCAGCCGGATGTGGCGGCCGCTGATCGAAAGGCTGGCCGCCAAGCACCGGGTGATCGCGCCGGATCTGCGCGGCTTCGGCAGCTCGGCGGCGCCCGCCGACGGCTACACCAAGGCGGCGCTGGCGCGCGACGTTCACGCGCTGCTGCAAAGCCTGAAGATCGAGCGCGTCAAAATCGTCGGACACGATATCGGGCTGATGGTGGCCTATGGCTATGCCGCGCAATATCCCGCCGAGGTCGAGCGCATCGTGCTGATGGATGCGTTCCTGCCCGGTGTCGGCGATTGGACCAAGGTCTGGCTGCTGCGCGACCTGTGGCATTTCCATTTCTACGGCAAGACGCCGCTGGCGCTGGTCAGCGGTCGCGAGCGGATCTATCTCGAGCACTTCTGGAATGACTTCGCGGCCGATCCGACCAAATCGGTGCCGGAGGCGGATCGCAAATTCTACGCCGAGGCCTATGCGCAGCCCGGCCACATGGCCGCGGGCTTCGAAGTGTTTCGCGCCTTCGAGCAGGACGCCGCGGATTTCGCAGGCTTTGCCAAAACGCCGCTACCGATGCCGATGCTGGTGCTGAGCGGCGCGAAAGCCTCCGGGCAGACCTTGATCACCCAGGCGCGGCTGGTCGCCAACAACGTCGACGGTGTGGTGATCAACGGCGCCGGGCATTGGCTGATGGAAGAGGCGCCGGGGCAGGTAATTCCCAAGCTCATCGAGTTTCTCGATCGCTAACCGGCCGCGCGCCGCGCCTAAGCCCGCGGCCGCGACGAATTGTGGCATGATGCTCAACGTTTGTTGATCGTCCTGCCGCAAAGCTGTGCGGCGTTGTGCGCCGCCGCAACTAGCCAGCGCCGGAATTTTCACTTAACCTCGCTTGGACTACAAGTGGATTACTTAATCGGTTTGCATGACGGGAGGCGGCGATGATCCTCGGTCTCAGTCTGTCGACGTTCACGCTCATTCATGTTCTGATCAGTCTGGTTGCAATTGCCTCGGGTCTGATCGCGATGGTCGGACTGCTCACCTCGAATCCGTTGCGCGGCTGGACCGCGCTGTTTCTTCTCACCACCATCCTGACCAGCGTCACCGGGTTCTTTTTTCCCTTCGCGCAATTATTGCCGTCACACATCGTCGGCATCATCTCCTTGTTGCTGCTGACGCCGGCGGTCATCGCGCTGTATCTGCGGCGGCTGGGCGGGATCTGGCGGCCGATCTATGTGGTGACCGCGTTGTTGTCGCTGTATCTCAACATGTTCGTGCTGGTGGTGCAGGGCTTCGTGAAAATCCCGTGGCTCACCGCGCTGGCGCCGACCCAGACCGAGCCGCCGTTCCTCGCCGCGCAGGGCGCGTTGCTGGCGTTCTTTGCCGTCGTGATCGTGCTCGCGACACGACGGTTCCGACCGGCGCTGACCAGCGCCGCCTGAGCCGCCGGATCGACCGGCGTCGTCGACCCCGCATGCCGGCGCCCGCCGGCATGGCCGATCATCTCTGCTGACCGCCTTCCATCCCCCGCGACCCACCACGCGTCTTCGCAACCACCAATGGAGAAGCTTTGCATGGCGACGATTACCACCAAGGACGGCATCGAGATTTTCTACAAGGATTGGGGCCGTGGCCAGCCGATCGTGTTCAGCCATGGCTGGCCGCTATCGGCGGACGATTGGGACCCGCAACTGCTGTTCTTCCTGAGCAAGGGATTCCGGGTGATCGCGCATGACCGGCGCGGCCACGGCCGTTCCAGCCAGACTGCGGACGGCCACGACATGGATCACTACGCCGACGACCTCGCGGCGCTGACTACGCATCTCGACCTCAAGGACGCGGTGCATATCGGCCACTCCACCGGCGGCGGCGAGGTGGTGCACTATCTGGCGCGCCACGGCGAAAGCCGCGCCGCCAAGGCGGTGCTGATCAGCGCGGTGCCGCCGCTGATGGTGAAGACCGCGGCCAATCCCGGCGGGCTGCCGAAAGACGTGTTCGACGGCTTGCAGGCGCAGCTCGCCGCCAACCGCGCGCAGTTCTATCGCGATCTGCCGGCCGGGCCGTTCTACGGCTTCAACCGGCCGGGCGTCGCCGCGCAGGAGGGCGTCATCCAGAACTGGTGGCGCCAGGGCATGATGGGCGGCGCCAAGGCGCATTACGACGGCATCGTCGCGTTCTCGCAGACCGACTTTACCGACGACCTGAAGAAGCTGACGTTGCCGGTGCTGGTGCAGCACAGCGAGGACGACCAGATCGTGCCTTACGCGGATTCCGGGCCGCTCAGCGCCAAGCTGTTGAAGAACGGCACGCTGAAAACCTACAAGGACTTTCCGCACGGCATGATCACCACCCAGGCCGAGACCATCAACGCCGATATCCTGGCCTTCATCACCGGCTAATCATCCTTCGCCCGCCAAAGTTGTAACGTTGTACCGCGACGCCTTCACGGCGTCGCGGCTATATCTGCGCAGACAACTCGCGTAACATTGCGCCGCGGCCGGCATGGCATCAGGCGCCTGAACGTGCCGCGCGAGGGATTGGGCTGCAGCATGAAAGTGATCCTGTTCGGCGCAACCGGGATGGTCGGGCAGGGCGTGTTGCGCGAGTGTCTGCGCAGCGCCGAGGTGGAAAGCCTGCTGGTCATCGGGCGCTCCCCGACGCATCGCCAGGTCGCCAAGCTGCACGAAATCCTGCGCGAGGATTTTCTGGATTTCTCCGACATCGAATCCGAACTGACCGGCTATGACGCCTGCTTCTTCTGCCTCGGGGTCAGTTCGATCGGTCTCAACGAGCGACACTACCGGCAATTGACCTACGACATCACGCTGGCGGCGGCGCGCACGCTGGCGAAGCTCAACCCGGCTTCGACCTTCATCTATGTCAGCGGCCGCGGCACCGATTCCACCGAGCAGGGCCGGCTGATGTGGGCGCGGGTCAAGGGCAAGACCGAGAACGATCTGTTGAAGCTGCCGTTTCAGGCCTATCTGTTCCGGCCCGGCGCGATCCAGCCGCTGCACGGCATCGAATCGAAAACCCGCTGGATCAACACCGTCTATCGCGTCGGCGCGCCGCTGTGGAGCTGGCTGAACAAGGTCGCGCCGCGCTATATCACCACGACCGAGCAGCTCGGCCGCGCCATGATCAAGGTCGCCCGCGACGGCTACCCGACGCCGGAGCTGGAGAGCGAGGACATCAACAAGGTTGCTGTCGTCCCTGCGAACGCAGGGACCCATCACCCCTAGCCTCGCTTTGGAACGTGGTCGGCGGACCAGCCGAAGCTCCGCGCCGTATGGGTCCCTGCGTTCGCACTAAGGCATGCACACATCTCTGAGGCTCCATCCTGCGGCGATGGCGGAGAAGCGTTCGAGGCCGTGCTTGAAGGTGATGGGGCCGGGAGGTTTGGACGATGGATAGCCGTCCCAGCCGCCGAGCCGGCCGATGATCCAGGCGGCCCAGGCCAGGCGATCGGGCGGATGCGGGTTGCGCAGCCGTTTGGTTTGCGCCTCGTAGCGCCGGTTGAGGGCGTCGAGGGTCGCGATCTGGTCGGCGTCGAAGA
>NZ_DASWPE010000087.1:0-11822 GCF_036404135.1 Rhodopseudomonas sp.
TCGGTCAGAAACACGGTGAAGTCGCCCGAGCAAACGAAGTCGCCCAGCAAGATGCCGGCGATCAACCCATCCGGGTTGATGGCCTTGGCCGCCTCGGGTCCGAGATCGACCTTGATGTTGAGGCCGGTGACGACGCCGATCGCCGCGCGACATGCCGGCGGATACCAACGTCAGTTCCATAGACCGCAAGTCGTTCGTGGCGCGATCCTGCGCTTTGGCGTCTGGATCGTCGGTAACGGCATCGGCGGATACCCACGCGCCGGACAGCATTCGAATCACCTCGCGCGAGGTGAAACCGTGAAAGTAACACCGGACATCTCGACAGCAATCAAGTCAGCCCGGAAGAAGCATCGACTTTCCCAGGCCGCCCTCGGAGCTTTGATTGGTACCTCGCAAAATTCGATCTATGAGATCGAATCTGGCGAAACCAAATTTTCGCGGCATTTGCCCGCAGCACTTGCAGCCCTCCAAATCCTTCCGAAGGTGCCAGCTATAGATTGCCGGGCCACCGCAGACCTCCTCGCCTTCCTCCACTACGTCCGCGCCGAGCATGGGATCGACGTGCCCGAACGGCATTTCGAAATGCTCCGAACATTGCACGGGACTTCTCCAAGCAAAGCGGAGGCTCCGAAGCAATGACCGCGACCTATCGAGATTTGCTGCACACCTTCGCCAACGGTCGCTGCCGTGCTGGCATGGTGCGGCTCGCCCCCGGCCGCGATTTCGCCACCCGCTGGCAGCCGAAGGTCGGCCGCGAGCGCGATGGATGTTGCCGCCGTCACGGCGGGTGCGGCTGGCGTCGAAATTCAAGATCTGAACGGGGGCGCGCGGCAATGAACACGATCCGCACCGCCATCGGGGACCTCGCGCTCTTCGTCGCGATCGCACTTTTCCTTTCAACCGTTGTTACTGCCATCGCCATTTATTTCGGCGCGTGATCGGCGCGTCCGATCGGGGAGTATTTGAAATGCTTCAGCTACCGAGCTCAAAGCGAGATCAGGCTCCGCCGCACAGGAATGCTGACATCTCGTCGGACAAGGTGTGCCCTGTCGCAAATCTGGCCGCTAGTTACGAAAAGATCGCCAGCATCCTTGATGCGGTTGCCGACGGGGACACCGATATCGGCGACGACGCCACGGTGGCGCTCGATAATCGACTCTCCGAACTGATGGACGAAGCTGCTAATCTGTCTCCCCAATCGAAGTTTGGGGCTGCGTTCAACGTATTGCTCGCCTCAACCCAAATCGACGCGACCATCAATGGCGTCGATGCGGATCATCGACGCCGCGCGGCTGGTCGCATCGACCGGCTGCTCTATGGCCTACGCGACTATTTCAGCGATCAATTCGACCTGATGCCCGGCGCATCAGCGTATGTGATGCCGTGCAAGACAGACCCCCGGAAGAGAGATGGGGTGGCAACAAACCCGCCGCAGATCATTCCGCAATCGGAGCCGCAGAGTTCGCGCGAGAAGTCCGCATTGGATGTCGTCGATGCAAACATCGCGCCCGTCGGAGCCGAGGCCGATCTACTTGATGAACTCTGCCATATGAAGGACGCGAACGACGTCTGCGGCATGATGAATTTGTACGATTACTTCATCGCGAGCGATGCGGCGGCTCAGGCGGTCATGAACCTTCCACGCACCCTCGGCCGGGCTCACAACTTCATCGAATCCGAGTGCGACCGCACGCGGGCTAAAGCCTATCTGGTCGCCGACTTCTTGAAGGACATGCGGCCCAACAAACACGACGCCGAGCGCTACTCTGAGATCTTGTTCAACTGCGCGCTCGCGATGGGTAACAAGCTTTCCGACGCCGTCGCGGTCGTTAGCGAGATCGCTTCTTGGAATCTGTCGCAGCCCGATGCGGAGGGGTGACGATGTTGGATTGCGCCCACCTTCCGCCGCCTGGATTGCCCGGCGCCCAATCACTCGCCAGCGCCGAAACCGTCACTGGCGGAAACGCCAGTGAGAAAGCGTCCACATCAGCGCCGCCTCGGGACGTGCTGGCCGAACTCCGCCAGCTGCGCACCATCGTCGCAAAATTCAAATCCGAGATCGCCGGAGAGACTCGGGCGCGCGAGGGGGCCGAGGCGGCCCACCGGGCGGCCCTGGCCCGTGCGGACCGGGCCGAACACGCCGAGCGGCAGACATCAGCCGACCGGGACCGCTGGCGCCGCCTGGCGCTGGAGCATGAGGCGGAGTTACGGTCGCTGCAGCCGGTAAGGCTTTCAGAATGAGCCGAGCAGCCCGCCCATCGGCGATACCCCACGGCGCTTGGCCGCGCCGGATGCCAGCCGACCTGGCGGCCGGATACTGCGGCGAGAAGACCATTGAGGGCTTCCTGCGCCGGGTGGGCAAGGATTACCCTCAGCCCAGGGTCAAACAGGGACGGCGACAACTATGGCTGATCGACGATCTGGACCGGGCGATAGCCCCAAGCCTCTCAGCCGGCGATCTCGCCGAGGAACTGTAAACGTCGATCTGCCGCGGTTCGTGGTGCCGAAGCCGCTGAAGCTGGGCCGCACCGGGTTCTATTTCAACGTGCCGTCTCGATACCGCAAATACGGCTGCACCGTCGCGAATGAGCCGCTCGGCACCGACTTCGCCAAGATGGTCGAGCGCGCCGCTACGCTGAACGGCCTCATCGACGAGTGGAACGACCTGCGCAAAGGCATCGAGGTCTTGGGTGAGAGCGCGCCGCGCGCCGGCACCATCGATTGGCTGATGCAGGAATACAAGCGATCGAAGGCCTACCTGGAGAAGGTGGCGCCGGGTTCGCGCAGCAGCTACGAAAAAACCATGCGCATGGTGACGGACACCACCACCAAGGCCGGCGAGCGCATCGGTTGCAAGCCCATCAAGTCCGTGACGCCGCGCGCCGCCGACAAGCTCTACGAGAAATTCACGATCGGCAAGAAGGGCCAGCTGCGGTTGCGCCAGGCGGAGAAGGCCGTCGTGTTGTGCCGCAAGGCCTGGCGCGTCGTCCACCGCCTGTTCCCGGAGTACTTCAACACCGGGAAGGACGAGATCCCAAATCCCTGGCCGGGCGTGACGATGAACACGCGCATCGTTGCGACCAAGGCCGCGGTCACCCGTGATCAGGTTTACGCCTTCGCTTACGGCTGCATCGAGCATGGCGAGGTCGAGGTGGCCGCCGCAGCCGTGATCTGTTTCGAGTGGCTTCAGCGGCCTGAGAACGTGATTGCCGGCCATCTGACGTGGGCCGACTACCGCCCGAAAGACGCGCCGACCATCATCAGGATCTTGCACCACAAGACGGGGGCGATCGTGCTGCACCCCTTGGAAGAGACCACCGATGGGGGTGTGGTACACTTCTACCCGGAGGCCGAGGAAATCTTGGCCCACCTACCGCACCGCGGCGTGCCCATGATTTTGCGCGAGGTCGCGCCCGGCAAGTCCAAGCCATTCGCGCAGAGCTCGATTCAGCACATCGTGCAGCGGATGCGAAAGAAGCTGAAACTGCCGGCCACCTTCACGCTGGACGCGTGTCGCCACGGCGGGATGACGGAGCTCGAGGAAGCCGAGCTCACCGACGGCCAGGGCCGCGCGCTGTCGGCGCATCGGACGCAGCAGTCCTACGAGGGCTATGCCAAGCGCAACATAGCCCGCGCGCTGTCGGCAACTCGCAAGCGCCACGCCCATAGGCTGGTGAACGAAAAAGCAACGAGCGTTCAGAATATCAGTGAAAACGGGTGTTCAGAACGTGGACCGGAACAAAGCGAGATTTCCGAGCAATAACAATTGGCTGGGGCGGGAGGGTTCGAACCTCCGCATGGGGGAATCAAAATCCCCTGCCTTACCACTTGGCGACGCCCCAATGACCTGTCTGGAAAGCGGCGGGACGATAGCCACACAGATTCCCTCTGGCAACGCCGGTCTATAGAGGGAAGCGGCGCATTTCAACCTCCCGGCGGCCGGCGCGGCTGCCCAGTTGAGGACCGGCCGGTTTCGTGGGAAGACGGCGATCAGCGCCACCGAACCAGAAGCGAGACTCGCCATGACCTACCGCGCGCCGATCAACGACATGCTGCTTGCCCTCAATCACGGCGCCGGGCTCAACGCCGCCGTGGTCGCCGGCCATTATGGCGACTACGACAGCGAGATCACCGCGGCGGTGCTGGAAGAGGCCGGACGCTTTGCCTCCGACGTGCTGGCGCCGCTCAACCGGGTCGGCGACGAGCACGGCATCAAGCTGCAGCACGGCAAGGTGACCACCGCGCCGGGCTGGCCCGACGCCTATCAGCGCTGGATCGCGGCCGGCTGGAACGCGGTGTCGGGCGACGAGGCGTTCGGCGGCCAGGGCCTGCCGCTGGCGATCAACGCCGCCTGCACCGAAATCTGGGCGGCGTCCAACGTCGCCTTCGGACTGTGCCCGCTGTTGACGCTGTCGGCGATCGAGGCGCTCGACGCCCATGGCAGCGACGCCTTGAAGAAGCGCTATCTGGAGAAGCTGGTGTCCGGCGAATGGCCGGGCACCATGCAACTGACCGAGCCGCAGGCCGGCTCCGACGTCGGCGCGCTGCGCGCCCGCGCCGAGCGGGTCGGCGACGGCAGCTATCGCATCACCGGCACCAAGATCTTCATCACCTATGGCGACCACGACATGACCGACAACATCGTGCATTTCGTGCTCGCGCGGCTGCCCGATGCGCCGCCCGGCACCAAGGGCATCTCGCTGTTTCTGATTCCGAAATTTCTGGTCAATGACGACGGCTCGCTCGGCGAGCGCAACGACATCTATCCGACCGGCATCGAGCACAAGCTCGGCATCCACGCCGCCCCCACCTGCACCATGACGATCGGCGATCACGGCGGCGCCATCGGCTATCTGATCGGCGACGAGCATCGCGGCATGCAATGCATGTTCACCATGATGAATCAGGCCAGGCTCGCGGTCGGCCTGGAAGGCGTCGGCATCGCCGACCGCGCCTATCAGCAGGCTTTGGCGTTCGCGCAGGAGCGCAAGCAGGGCCGCGCGCTCGGCGAAAAGCCCAGCAAATCCGATCCGATCATCGTGCACCCCGACGTCAAGCGCATGCTCTTACAGATGCGGGCGATGACCGCCGCGGCGCGCACCATCTGCTACGCCACCGCGGTGGCGATCGACATCGCCAACCGCGCCGACGATCCGGCGATCAAGGCCAAGGCTGCGACCCGCGCGGCGCTGCTGACGCCGATCGCCAAGGCCTACGCCAGCGATATCGGCAACGAGGTCGCTTCGCTCGGCGTGCAGGTCCATGGCGGCATGGGCTTTATCGAGGACACCGGCGCGGCGCAGCATTTTCGCGACGCCCGCATCACCCCGATCTATGAAGGCACCAACGGCATCCAGGCGATCGACCTCGTCACCCGCAAGCTGGCGCCGAACGGCGGCGAAGCGGTGTGGGCGCTGATCGGCGAACTATCCGCCACCGTCGACGACGTCGAAGCCTCCAACGATCCGTCGTTCGGCTCGACCGGCGCGAAACTGCGCGAGGCGCTGGCGGCGCTGGAGCGCGCAAGTCAGTGGTTGCTGGAGCGGGTGGCGAGCGCACCGGACGACGCGCTGGCCGGCGCTACGCCGTATCTGCGGCTGTTCGGCGCGACGCTGGGCGGCTGCGTGCTGGCGAAAGAAGCGCTGGCGGCGCGCGACATCGACGGGCTCGGCGATCCGCAGCGCTACGTCACGCTGGCGCGGTTCTTCGCCGAAAACGTCACGGTGCAGGCCACCGCTTTGGAGCGCACCGTGACCGAAGGCTTCGGCGCGCTGCGCGGCGCCGAGGCGATTTTGCTGGCGTAAAAACCTTGCGGCAAACCGAAGGCAGATTGTGGCGGCGCTGCCGCAAGATTTTTGCCCTCGGCGCTCCGCCGGAAACCTGAAACCTGCCCGGACCACCCCCAGCCCCCTCAAGGATTTCCCATGACCGGCCACCTGACCGTCGTCGATTCTGACGCCACGCGCATCATCACGCTGACCCGGGCCGACAAGAAGAACGCGCTGACCCAAGACATGTATCGCGCGATGGCCGAGGCGATCAATTCGGCGCAACACGACGCCGCGATCCGCTGTCTCGTCATCGAAGGCTCCGGCGGCATCTTCACCTCCGGAAACGATCTGGAAGATTTTCTGCAAGCCGGCAGCGCCGGTGCCGGCCTGCGCGAGTCGCAGGCCACGACGTTTCTTCACGCGCTCGCCAACAACCAGAAGCCGCTGTTGGCGGCGGTCGGAGGCGCCGCGATCGGCATCGGCACCACGCTGTTGTTTCACTGCGACTACGTGATCGCTTCCAGCACCGCGAGTTTTGCCACGCCCTTCGTGCCGCTCGGCCTGGTGCCGGAAGGCGCTTCGAGCCTGCTGGTGCCGCGCGCAATCGGCCATCACCGCGCCTTCGCGCTGCTGGTGATGGGCCGCAAGATCGACGCCAATGACGCGCGCGACGCCGGCTTCGTCAACGAGGTGGTGCCGCCGGAGCAATTGCGGGCCGAGGCCCGCAAGGTCGCCGCGGAAATCTGCAGGCTTCCGGCCGAGGCGGTGGCGCTGTCGCGGCAATTGCTGAAGCTGCCGGCGGAGCAACTGATCGAACGCATCGACCACGAAGGCCGGCTGTTCGGCGAGCGGATGACCTCGGACGAGGCGATCGCGGCGTTCAAGCGGTTCTTCGACCGCAAGAAGTAGCTCACGTCGCGCCGCTATCGACCACCGCCGGCATATAGATCTGCAAGAATTCCGCCGGCAGCCGCCGCGGCCGGCCGCTCGAGAGTTCGATGCAGACCAGTTGCCAGCGTCCGCGCATGATGATGGCGCGGTCGCGCGGCCTTATCAGTTGAAAGCGCCGCTCCATCGACAGCTTGCCGTCGCTGGCGGTGATCCAGGTGCCGAGCGTGAGCGCGTCGCCCTGCGCGCTCGGCAGCAGGTAGTCGTATTCGCCGCGGCGGATCGCCACCGCGCGATCGAGCTGTTGCCAATCGATCAGCCCGAGGCCGAGCGCTTCGGAATGCGCCCAGCCGATCGCCTCGCACCAGCGCACATAGACCGCGTTGTTGGTGTGGCCGAGCCCGTCGATGTCCGCGGCCTCGGGCGCCACCTGCAGCGTGAAGGGGGCGGGATAATCCCAGGCGAAGGCGGGGTGGTCGGGCGGCTGGTGTTGCATGAGCGTCGTCCCTGCGAACGCAGGGACCCATCATCCCTGGCGTGAGATCTGGAAGGATGAGAGCCAAGCGAGCTACTTGGCTTGAACCGTGCTTGATCGCAGCTCCGCGCCGTATGGGTCCCTGCGTTCGCAGGGACGACTCGTTGAGGCGTATTACCTGCCCCGCGCAATCGACGCGCGGATCGACGAGGTCCTACCTCTTCCCCTCGAATTCCTGGTTGCTGAACGGCTGCGCGGTCGGCTGGCGGATTTCGATGAAGCCGCGCGCGTTGCCCTGGTGGCAGGAGTTGCAGCCGGCGGTGAGCTGATCGAACGCCGCGGTGAATTTCGCAGGATTCTTCGCTGCGATCGCGGCGCTCAGCGCGTCGAGCGGCGCCGCCATGGTGGTGACGTCGGTGACCGGCAGGCTCTGATACAACGACGCGGCGTCCTCCAGCCGCGCCTTGAGCTGCGCGGCTTCGTAATCGGCGAGCTCCCAGTTGCGCGCGCGGCCTGCGAACCACAGCTTGAGATGCCGCACCCGCGCCGCCTCCATGATATCGGCGAGCCGCGGGTTGTCGCGGGCGGCATAGCGCGGCTGCTGCGCCAGCGCCGCGCTCGAGAGGACGACGGCCAGCGCTCCGAAAACCAACCAGCGTGAGGTCATGGGCAATCCTTCAGCGGCTCACGCCGGCACCAAGGCGGGCGGCATGAGGAAATACGTCTGCCGCGTTGCACGGCGGAACCGACATTAGCGCATGATCCCGAAAAGGGGACACCAGTTTTCGGAAAAAACATCATGCTCAATCAAACCCAGAGCAGGATGACGCTTCGGCGCGCCACGCCGGTGTCCCGAATTGAAGCGCGCTGTGGTCAATCGCGCGCAGCCGCGCGAGCGTCGGATTAAAAAGGGCGCTCACAAATTTATGATTTGTTTCAGGAGTTGTCGCGAAGCGGACTGCAAATAGCAAGCGAACGCCGGCAGCACCCCGCGCGGGCGAGATTTCCATTGCAATACGAGGCCGCGATGCGCGAATGGATGGCAACGCCCATCGCCAGGACCAGAGCCCGCATGACGCCGACCCATCATCGTTTCGCAAGCTTTGATCGTTTCGCAAGCTTTGCCGCAGCGCTGCTGCTGACCGGCGCCGCCGGCTGCGGCGCCATGGCGCAGCCCGCCGCTCAGGACAGCGTCGATCTGCGGATTCTCGCGATCAACGATTTCCACGGCAACCTGTTGCCGCCGCCCGGCGGCATCGCGATCCACGATCCGGCGAACCCGGAGAAGCTCGTGCAGGTGCCGGCCGGCGGCGCCGAGCAGATGGCGACGCTGGTCAAGCAATTGCGCGACGGCCATGCGAATTCGATCTTCGTCGCCGCCGGCGACCTGATCGGCGCCAGCCCGTTTCTGTCGGCGATGTTTCACGACGAGCCGACCATCGAATCGCTGTCGATGATGGGGCTGGCGATCGCCTCGGTCGGCAATCACGAATTCGACGAAGGCCGCGCCGAGTTGCTGCGGATGCAGAACGGCGGCTGCCACCCGGTCGACGGCTGCCAGGGGCCGCATCCATTCCTCGGCGCGAAATTCCAATATCTCGCCGCCTCCACCATCGACGTTGCGACCGACAAGCCGATCCTGCCGGCCTACGCGATCCGCGAATTCTCCGGCATCCCGGTCGGCTTCATCGGGCTCACCTTGCGCGGCACGCCGAACCTGGTGTCGCCGCCCGGCGTCGCCGGATTGGAATTTCGCGACGAGGCCGAGACCGTCAACCGGCTGGTGCCGGAATTGAAGGCGAAGGGCGTCGAAGCCATCGTGGTGCTGATCCACGAGGGCGGCTTTCCCACCGGCGATTACAATGCCTGTCCGGGGATTTCCGGGCCGATCGTCGACATCGTCGGCAGGCTCGACCACGCCGTCGACGTGGTGATCACCGGCCACACCCACCGCGCCTATAATTGCAAAATCGACGGACGCCTCGTCACCTCCGGCGACAAATACGGCACGCTGGTCACCGCGATCGATCTCAAGCTCGACCGCAACAGCCGCGACGTGATCAGCGCCCAGGCCGATAACGTCATCGTGCGCCAGGATCTGGCGAAAGACCCCGCGCAGAGCCAGTTGATCGCCGACTACGACCGCGTCGCGGGTCCGCTGGCGGCGCGGCCGGCCGGCGCGGTCACCGCGGCGCTGTCGCGGCTGCCGAATACGGCGGGCGAAAGCGTGCTCGGCGACGTCGTCGCCGACGCGCAGCTCGACGCCACGCGCGCGCAGGACCGCGGCGGCGCGGTGATCGCCTTCACCAATCCCGGCGGCATCCGCATGGAGATCGCGCTGAAGGACGACGGCAACGTCAGCTATGGCGACGTGTTCGCGAGCCAGCCGTTCCGCAATCAATTGGTGACGCTGACGCTGAGCGGCGCGCAGATCAAGCAGGCGCTGGAGCAGCAATGGCAGGATCCGGCGCGGCCGCGCATCCTGCAGGTGTCGCGCGATTTCAGCTATGCCTGGGACGGCGCGGCCGAGCCCGGCAACCGTATCGCAGCGCGCGAGATGCGGCTTGGCGGTGAGCCGATCGATCCGGCGAAGTCCTATCGGGTGACGATCAACGCCTTCCTCGCGGTCGGCGGCGACGGCTTCACCGCGTTCAAATCCGGCACCGAACCGCGCATCGGGGTCTATGACGTCGACGCGCTCGACGCTTATTTCCGCGCCCACAGCCCGCTCGCGCCGACGGCCGCGGATCGAATCCGGCGGCTGAACTAATCTCGGCGGCCTTCGAGAGCCCCCACCCCAACCCTCCCCCGCAAGCGGGAGAGGGAGCGCGCAGCGGATCGGGAAACGACGCCGTCAATATCGAGATGAAAACGCGATCCGCCATTCATCACACCGAATTCAGAGCAAGCTGAGATTGAGGAGAAGCAATGCGCTGCCGCGACGGCAGCGGGACTCCCTCTCCCGCTTGCGGGGGAGGGCTGGGGTGGGGGAAGCCGCCGGCGCATTGTCGCGTTTGCGGCATACGCAGCTCCCCGCACGCGGGGAGAGGTGAGCTCAGTGCTCGCTCGCGGGGCGCATGGTTTTATTAGCTGCCGTTCGCTCAGACTCTCGCCCTACGCCTTTTGGCGGCCCTTTCGGAACCTGCGGCGAACAATTAGATTGAGGTGACATAACCGCGCAGCGCAAGCGCCAGGTGGATTTCATGACCACACTGTACATCACGCATCCTGCCTGCCTCGAGCACGACACGCCGTATGGTCATCCGGAGCGCGCCGATCGGCTGCGCGCGGTGAACCAGGGACTGGCGGAAGCGCGCTTTGGTGCGCTGCAGCGCGGCGAGGCGCCGGAGGCCGAGCTCGACACCATCGCGCTGTGCCACACCGATCACCACATCGTCGAAATGCGTCAGATGTCGCCGCAAGAGGGGCTGATCTTCGTCGACAGCGATACCTCGATGTCGCCGGGCACCTGGGAAGCCGCGCTGCGCAGCGTCGGCGGCGCGGTGGCGGCGACCGACGCGGTGATGACCGGCGCCGTGTCGAACGCCTTCGTCGCCACACGGCCGCCCGGCCACCACGCCGAGATCGGCAAGCCGATGGGGTTCTGCTTCTTCGGCAATGCAGCAATCGCCGCGCGCTACGCGCAGCGCAAATACGGCATCGGCCGCGCCGCGGTGGTGGATTTCGACGTCCACCACGGCAACGGCACCCAGGAAATCTTCTGGGGCGACGCCAGCGTGATGTATTGCTCGACGCATCAGATGCCGCTGTTTCCCGGCACCGGGGCGATCGGCGAGCGCGGTGAGCACGACAACATCGTCAACGCGCCGCTGCAATCCGAGGACGGCACCGCGAAATTCCGCGCCGCCTTCGACGATCTGATCCTGCCGCGGCTGAAAGCCTTCGCCCCGGAATTGATCGTGATCTCCGCCGGGTTCGACGCGCATTGCCGCGATCCGCTGGCCAGCCTCAACCTGCAGACCGAGGATTTCGCCTGGGTGACGCGCAAATTGATGGACGTCGCCGAGCAAAGCGCCGGCGGCCGGATCGTCTCGGTGCTGGAAGGCGGCTATGATCTGCAGGGCCTGAGGGATTCGGTGAACGCCCACGTCGCCGCCCTGATGGGCTCATGAATTTCGCCCCAATCCGGCTTTAGGGCTGCCGCACGCCCGTTCCCAAGCCAAACCCGCTCCGAAGCGCTGCCGCGCCGGAGCCGACCGCACGCAGGAAGACCCCATGGCCGACGCCGCCACCGACGTAAGAAAGCTGAGCTTTGAGCGCGCGATCGAGGAGCTGGAATCCATCGTCAAGCGGCTGGAGGACGGCAAGGTGCCGCTCGAGGAATCGGTGGCGATCTATGAGCGCGGCGAGGCCCTGAAGCGGCGCTGCGAGGAATTGCTGCGCACCGCGGAGGCGCGGGTCGACAAGATCACCACCGACTCCAGCGGTGAGGTCACCGGCACCACGCCGCTCGACGTCGAGTGAGCGGAGCGCGCCGGGCGCGGTTTGGGTGCCGGCGTCTTATGAAGTGCTGCGTCGCACCAACGCCGGCGCCGTCATCCTTGTAACTTAAATTCTGCTGGGCGAGGCGGTAGGCTGTCTCGCGCGGTGGCGGACGAGAGACCGGGTCATCCGAGGGCTTTGAAGCCCGAACCTCAGCTTGGGCCTTCGTCCGTCGTTCCATCGAA
>NZ_DASWPE010000088.1:0-49566 GCF_036404135.1 Rhodopseudomonas sp.
CGCCGAAGCGTCGCGCCCCGGCCCACATCAACCCGTAGGGCAGCATGAGGGCGGCGTTGCCGAAGACCCGCACCGGCGCCTGGATATCGGCGGGCGCCGCCAGCACCATGACGAAGCCGAGTCCCAGGCACAGGAAGGCCGCCCCGGACCAGCGCAGCAGCGGGCAGGCCTGCTCGCCCCGGGACGCGTGCAGCATCAGGGAGCCGAGCGCCACCAGCACCACCACAGACAGCGTGAGCAGAGTGACGGGATCGAATGCCATGGCCGACGAGTCCGGGGCGCAACCTCGAGTGAAGTCCTCACGCTAGGCCCCAGGGGTTAAGAACCCCTGCGGGCACCGGGTCGGATCGGGGCGCGGCGCCTACTGGGCGACGAGGTCCGCCTGGAGGGCGCCCGCCGACTTGATCGCCTGCAGGATGGCGATGATCCCCGACGGCTTCAGGCCGATCTGGTTGAGGCCGCGCACCAGCCGCTGCAAATCGGTGCCGCGCAGGATCGCGATCTTGGCGCCGGGCTCGTTGGCCTCGATGAAGGTCTGCGGCACCACCACGGTCTCGCCGCGCGGCGCGAACGGCGAGGGCTGCGACACGATCGGCGCTTCGGTGATTCTCACCGTCAGATTGCCGTGGGTCACCGCCACCGTGGAGATCTGCACGTTGCGGCCGATCACCACCGTGCCGTTGCGTTCGTCGATCACCACCCGCGCCGGCGCGTCCGGCTCCACCAAGAGTTCCTCGATCTCGGCGATGAAGCGCACCGGCGACACCGAACGCGGCCGCGACAGCACGATGGTGCGATAATCGCGCTCGAAGGCGACGCCGGCCTGGTAGCGGCCCCGACTGTGCTGGTTGATGGCGTCGAGCACCCGCGTCGCGGTGACGAAATCCGGATTCTTCAATTCCAGGATCAGCGATTCCATGTCGGCGAAGCGGCCGCGCACCTCGCGCTCGATCAGCGCGCCGTTGGGAATCCGGCCCGCGGTCGCTACCCCCTGGCTCAGCGACTGCGCCGCGCCCTCGACCGCGTAGCCGCCGACCGCGATGGCGCCCTGGGCGACGGCATAGACCTCGCCATCGGCGCCGCGCAATTGCGTCATTACCAGCGTTCCGCCCAACAGCGACGAGGAATCCCCCAGCGACGAGATCGCGACGTCGACGCGCGAACCGCCGGCGATGAACGGCGGCAGGTCGGCGGTGACCACCACCGCGGCGACGTTGCGGGTGCGCAGCGAGGTGCCGCGGATGTTGATGCCCATATTGTCCAGCATCGACTGCAGCGACTGCTCGGTGAACGGCGAATTGCGCAGCGTGTCGCCGGTGCCCTTGAGGCCGATCACCAGCCCGTAGCCGAGGATCTGGTTCTCGCGCACACCTTTCAGATTGGCGATGTCCTTGATCCGGACCGCGGCGTCGGCGGTGGTGATCGACAGCGCGATGATCACGCCCCAAAGCAGCCGAGCTATCATCCGTTCTGAATCCGCACTGATCCGTCCGGCTGAACCACCCCTCGGATGGTGACGCCGGTATCGAGATTTCGAAGTTGAATCATCGCCCCGGGGCTGCCGGATTGCAGCGACGAACCGTAGGTCACGATCGACAACGCGCCGTCCTCGACGATCACCTTGACGACGCTGCCGCGCGCCACGATCTTCTGCTCTTCAAGCGCATTGATCGGGATCAGCTGCCCGGGCAGCAGCGTGCGCCGCGCGATATGGCCGACCACCGCCGGCCGCTCGCCGACAAAGGCGGCGGCGCCGGGCAAATTCGGCGCAAAGCTGCGATCGATGATCATCTCGTCCTTGATCAGGTCGCCGGGGTAGATGGTGGTGGCCGGCACCGGGAAGTGCGCCGGCTCCTCGGCGTGCGCGCTTACGCACATCGCGGCGGCGAGAACGGCCGCCGATGCGATCCGCCGCATCACGATGGACAGCGCGCGCCTGCGGGCCATGGTTGCGATGTCCAACTTACCGGAGTCCCTTGGAGACGGTTTGCGCCATCTCGTCGGCGGCCTGGATCACCTTGGAATTCATCTCGTAGGAGCGCTGCGCCGAAATCAGCTCGGTGATTTCCTTCACCGGATCGACGTTCGAGCTCTCCAGATAGTGGTGATAGATCTTGCCGAAGCCGGGATCGCCGGGCACACCGACCACCGGCACGCCGGATGACAACGTCTCCTTGTAGAGATTGCTGCCGAGCGGATCGAGACCGGCCTCGTTGGCGAAATTGGCCAGCGTCAGCCGGCCCAATTCGCGCGGCGTCACCTCGCCGTCGAGCTTGGCGAATACCTGGCCGGATTCGTTGACGGTGACTTCCACCGTGCCCTGTGGAATCATGATCGCCGGATCGACATTGTAGCCGTCCGCCGTCACCAACTGGCCGTCGGCGTTGGTGTTGAACGCGCCGGCGCGGGTGTACAGCATCTCACCGTCGGGGCCGACCACCTGAAACCAGCCGCGGCCGTTGATCGCCATGTCGTAGGGGTTGCCGGTCTGGGTCAGCGCGCCCTGGATGTGCAGCTTGCGCACCGCGGCGGAGCGTACGCCGAGGCCGAGCTTGGCGCCTTCCGGCACCGCGCCCTCGCCGACCCGGTTCGGCACGCCCTGCATCCGGTCGATCTGGTAGAACAGATCGGTGAATTCCGCGCGCGCCCGCTTGTAGGACGTGGTGTTGATGTTGGCGATGTTGTTGGCGATGACTTCGACGTTGAGCTGCTGCGCGCTCATTCCGGTCGCCGCGATGGCAAGGGCTCTCATCTGCTGATCCTCAAATCGCCATCCGGCTGACTTCTTGATAGGCCTGCACCACCTTGTCGCGCACCGCGACCGCCATCTGCAGGGTCCGCTCCGCCGACATCATCGCCTCGACCACGCGCTGCGCGGAGACTTTGCCCTGCATGCCGGAGATCGACGCCGCCTCGCCGGCCTTCATGGTGCTGATCGCATCGGCCGCGACCTGCTCCATCACGCCCTCGAAGCCCAGCGCCGGTCCCGCCGCTTGCGGCAGCGCCGGGGAGGACTGCGTGACGGTGCTGGCCTTGGCGGCGCCGGCTGCGCCATTCACCACCGACGAGATCGTCTCCAGCATCACGCCCCCCTCAGCAGGTCGATCGTCATCGAGACCATCGACCGCGTTTGTTTGATGACTTGCAGATTGGCTTCATAGCTGCGGTTGGTTTCCCGCATGTCGGCCATTTCGATCAGCATGTTGACGTTCGGCAGCTTGACGTAGCCGCTCTGGTCGGCGGCTGGATGGCTCGGCTCGTAGTCCAGCCGAAACGCCGCGTTGTCGACGCCGATGTCCTTGACCTTGACCACCGGCACGCCGGCGGCGCGATCCATCTCCGCAGTGAACGTCGTGGTCTTGCGCCGATACGGCTCGGCACCCGGCGAGCGCCCGGTGGAATTGGCGTTCGCCAGATTCTCCGAGACGACGCGCAGCCTTGTCGACTGCGCCTCCAGCCCTGAACTAGCGATCTGCACCGAGGCCTGCAACGGATCGATCATCATCACTCGCTAACCCTTCGCGCTGTTCATGAACATCCGCTGAAACGACTTCACGATCGCGGTGTTCAGCGAATAGTCGCGGTTGACGTCGCCGGCCTTGAGCATTTCCTGCTCGAGGCTGACGGAGTTGCCGGAATGCACAATGTCCCAGCCGTCCTTGTCGCGGGTTTCTCCCGGGCTCGACGCGGTTCCGCTGGCGATGTGCATCGGCGATGTCACCGCGATCGGGATCAGCTTGCCGTCGAGCAGCTTGCTGAAGGATTCGATGTCCTTGGCCTGGTAACCCGGCGTATTGGCGTTGGCGACGTTCGATGAAATCGCAGCCTGGCGCAGCGACAACCACTGGGCTTGCGACGACGCCACGTCGAAGAGATAGATCGGACCCACGACAGCCTCGGCATGATCATTTTTGTAAACATGGTATACGAATTCAAACTTGTCCCAGGCTGGTGCAGGTCGCGATGAGCAACGCCGACGCCGCTTGATAGCAGTAGCCGGCCTCGTTCGCGGCGTCTTGCGACCTCGCGCAAGGCCAATCCAGCTGGCAAATTTTTTGGCCGGCAGATCAGTCGGGCGCTCGGGCCCTGGTCCGGCGCGAATGCAGGAAATAGATGATCTCGGCCACCGGACGGAAGAACTCCGCCGGAATCACCCGATCGATCTGCGCGGCGTCATACATCGCGCGCGCCAGCATGCGGTCTTCCACCACCGGCACGTCGTGCTGCTCGGCGATTTCCCTGATCTTCAGCGCGATCAGATCCTGCCCCTTCGCCAGCACGGTGGGGGCGACGTCCTCGCCATGCTGATACTTCAGCGCAATGGCGTAATGCGTCGGATTGGCGATCACCAAAGTCGCCCGCGGCACCGCGGCGAGCATGCGCTTGCGCGCGCGGTCGCGGGCGATCGAGCGCAGCCGCGATTTGACGATCGGATCGCCCTCGGCCTGGCGGAATTCGTCCTTCAACTCCTGCTTGGTCATCCGCAGATCGCGGCGCCAGTGGAAGCGCGCCCACACCAGGTCGAGCGCGACCAGCACGATGGTCGCGATGCTGATCGCCGAGACCAGCCGCATCGCCGCCGCCAGAATCAGTTCCGGCACCGCGGTCGGATCGCTGAACAATGCATTCACGGCCGCAGCCTCCTCAGCCCGCAAGACGATGGTCACGACCAGGCTAATGGCGAGAAACTTGAACACCGACTTCGCGAACTCGATGCGGCCCTGGCCGCCAAATATTCGTCCCCAGCCCTGCGCGATGGAAATCCGCGAGGCGTCCGGGGCGATCCGCTCAAAGACGATGCGCGGCACGTTCTGCAGAAACGACGCCAGCAGCCCCGCCACCGCCAGCACGATGACGATCGGCAGCACCAGCGCGGCGGCGCTCGCGGCAATGGCGACCAGGAATTCGGTGGCATCCGCGCCACTGCGGATTCGCACCCCGGACGGATCGTCGATCAAGCGGGCCAGCATCGCGGCCAGATTGCGCACGTTGTCGACCAGCAGAAAGCTCAGGATCAGCAGCAGCGCGATCATCGACGAAAAGATCGCCGCCTCGCGCGAAACCGGAATCTTGCCCTTCTCGACGGAATCGCGAACCTTCTTTTCCGTCGGCTCTTCGGTTTTGCTCTCCTTGTCGGGTCCCTCGGACACGGTCGAGCGTCGTTAGGTGAACACCGGCTGATCCGCCTCGTCCGAGTTGAGTTCGATCTCCCCGCGGCCGGCCATTTCCAGCGCCAGGTCGGTGATGGTGCGACGCGCGTCGAGGATTTCGCGTTGATGCGCCGGCACGCCGGTCGCCAGTTCGTGCTCGACCAGGCGGCGGGTGCGCGAGGCCAGCGACGACAGAATCAGTTCGCGGAAGCTGGCGTCGGTGCCCTTCAACGCCGTCACCACCCGATCGGTCGGCACCTGATCGAAGATCAGCATCCGCGCCTTGCCGGTCAGCTTGACGATGTCGTCGAAGGTGAACAGCATGCCCTTGAGGATTTCTGCGGACTTCGGCCGGGATTCCGCCAAGCTCTGCAGCGACTCCTCCATCTGCGTGCGCTCCATCTTGTTGATGATGTCGGCCATTCGCGGATAGGTGTCGGACGCCAGATTGCGCGCGAAGTTGATCATGAAATCCTCGTGCATGGTCTTTTCGATGATCGCCATCGCTTCCTCGACCACCGGCTTGAGGCTGAGCATGCGGCGCATCAGGTCGTGGCGCATATCCGACGGCAGGTGGCTCATCACCCGCGCGGCGCAGGCCGGCTTGACCCGCGACAACACCAGCGCGGCGGTCTGCGGATGTTCCTTGAGCAGATAGTTCGCGAGCAGGCTTTCCGAGACGAACGAGATCCGCTCCCACACCGATTTGGTCTTGTTGCCGAGCACCTCCGAGATGATGTCGGAGACCTCGTCGGGCGGCAGCACGCCGTTCAGCAGCTTTTCAAGTTCGCCGACCGTGCCGAAAATGTTCGGCCCGGTGGAGAAGTGCTGGGCGAATTCCTCGATGATCGATTCCAGTTCGGGCGCCGAGATCGGCTTCAGGTCGGCGGCGGCGCGGGTGACGCTCTTGATCTCGTCGGGGTCGAATTCCTTGAGGATGCCGCCGGAGAGTTCGCGACCCATCGCCAACAGCAGCACCGCGACCTTCTCGGTGCCGCGCAGCGGCTTCAGATCTGAAGGGCCCTTGACGGGCGCGTTGAATGCCATTCCCACGCTCGCTATGCTTCTGCGCCGGTGGTTCCCCCGACGATTTCCGTCAGCGACACGCCGAATCGCGAATTCTCGTCTTCCACCACCACCACCGCGCCGCGCGCCACGATGCGGCCGTTGACCACCACCTCGACCGGCTCGCCGACGCGATGATCGAGCGGGATCACCGCGCCGCGGCCGAGCTTCATCAGGTCGGCGACCGGCATCGTCGCCGATCCGAGCAGCACCTGCACCGTCACCGGAATCCGCAGGATCGGCTCGAGATTGGTGAGCCGGCTGGTGTCCTCGGCGCCGCGCACCGCCAGATCAGCCAGCTTGCCGAACGGCGCGGCGTCGGATTTCGGCGGCTCCGCCGCATGCGCTGCCGCGACATTGTTGAGATCGGATTCAAACGGCTGGTTCATGAGGCTTACTCTCTCGGTAGCTCTGTTGTCGGCAACTAACCCCGCGGGATCGGTGATCGCGACGCGCCCCGCAGCGACGTCGCGCGCGCTCAGGCGGAGCCGCGCGAGGCACCGTCATGGGCGTCGATATCGACGATCGCCTGGCGCGCCTGTTCGATCTTGTCGCCCAGCACATTGACCAGCTGCCGCCCGTCGGCGCTGAATTCCCGCACCATCAGCACCATGTCGTCGACGGCGTCGGTGGTCTTGCCGAGCACGGTGGCGAAGTCGCCCTGATCGTTGCGCAGCCGCACCAGCTCCCGATGCATCTTGGTCACACGGACGCTGGTGAACAACAGCGCCGCTAGCAGCACCACGTCAACGAGATAGGATGCCATCGATGAATTCCCGTTTTTGATCCGCCGATTCTTTCACCTGCAGCGAATAGACGCCGTTGAGCTGGCCGAGCTGACACCAGAACAGCCGCTGGTTGTTGCACTCGAGGCGCACCATGGTATTCGGCGTGGCGTTGAGCTTCAGCACCTGGCCGACGTGGAAGCCGGCGACTTCGCCGAGCGTGAACGGCCGCTCTTCGAGCACCGCCTTCAGCACCACCTCGGTGCGCTTGATTTCGCTATGCAGCTGCCGGCTCCAGTTCGGATCGGTCGAGGCCGACTCGCCGGTGACGATCTGCGACAGCGCCTGGCGGATCGGATTGAGCGCGGCATGTGGAATCACGATGAACATCTCGCCGCCGCGGTCCAATCCCTGCAGCAAGATGTTGGCGCACACCGCCATGTTGTTGAGCCGGCCGACCGCCAGATAGTCCATCCGGGTCTCCACCCGCTCCAGGGTGAAGGAGACGTCGGAGGCCCGCGCGAACGACGACTGCAACGCCTTGCCGAAGCGCTCGAACAGCGCCTGGGCAACGTGCATCTCGACGTTGGAGAACACCCGCGGCATGTCCAGCGGCGGCTCGGCGCCGTCGGCGCCGAACAGCAGTTCGATCATGGTGTAGATGAAATCGCGATCGAAGCCGATCAGCACCCGGGCGTCCCAGGCCTGGGCGTAGAACACCGCGGCGATCGCCTCTCCCTCGTAGCGCTCGACGATGTCGGACAGCCGATCGCTGCCGACGCCGCTCAGCGAGAAGTAGGACTGCGAAGGCGACATCGAACGCAGCGCCTCGGCGCACAGATTGGTCATCTGGTCGAAGATCACATGCAGCATCGGCATGCGCTCGACGGAAATCCCGGCGGCGCCGAGCAGCTGATCCGAGGCCTGATCGGGCTGCCCCGATTTGATCTCCATCACGACGCTCCCGCTGCGGCTCGCGCCGGCTGTTCCGGAGCCGCGGCCTTCGTCGTGCCCCCGGTGATGGTCTCGTTTTCCACAACGTCGATCGACGGCCGTTCGCCGGGACCGATCATCTTGCGACCGTGTTCGATGGCGATCTGCGGCAGCGCGCCATTCATGAAGGCCAGCAGCGTCTGCTTGACGATGATGTACATGCGGCACTGCCGCTCGCGCACCGATTTGACCTTGGCGGCGAGCGGCGCCACCAGGCCGTAGGACAGAAAGATGCCGGCGAAGGTGCCGACCAGCGCCGAGCCGATGAAGCCGCCGAGCAGTTTCGGCGACTGGTCGAGCGCGCCCATCGCCTTGATCACGCCGAGCACCGCCGCGACGATGCCGAGCGCCGGCAGCCCTTCCGCCACCATCATCATCGAGGAGTAGGGCTTCAGCTTGCTGCGGACGATGGTCTCGATCTCTTCGTCCATCAAGGCCTCGATCTCGTGCGGCCGCGCACTTCCCATGATGATCAGCCGGAAGTAATCGCAGATGAAGTTCACCATCGCCTCGTTGGCGAGCACGGTCGGAAAATTGCCGAAGATCTCCGACGACGCCGGGTCGTCGATATGGCCTTCGACTTCGTTGCGCCCCTTGTTGCGCACCTCGCGCATCAGCGAATGCAACAGGCCGAGCAGATCGAGATAGTGCCGCTGTTTCGGCACCGCCATGGTCAGCGCCTGCACCGCGGCGACGCCGGTGTCGACCACCACCTTCCAGGGGTTGGCCACGATATAGGTGCCGAGCGCCATGCCGCCGATGATGACGAACTCCCACGGCTGCCAGATCACGCCGATGTGCCCGCCCATGGCCGCGAAGCCGCCGAGCAGGCTGGCGATGGTGATGAGGGAACCAAAGAGAATGCTCAAGCGCACAGCTCCGAATCAGGGACCTCCCCTGATTAGGCAGCGAATCTTGCACGAGGCTGACATCCGCCGGCACGCCAGTCCCGCACAAGCTTGACCGCCGACTCTGCCACTCGAATTGGCGCCGTGGATCGCGTCGCAAGGAACAGCCCTGTGCTTTGCGAGCATCGGCACTATCAACTGATCACCAGCCGCGATCGGCTCCGCGACGATCCGATGGCAAGCCAGCAAGACCTGCAACCTGGAAGATTGAACCCATGCAATCCGCGCTCTATGTCAGCCTGTCGGCCCAGGTCTCGCTGGAAAAGCGACTGGAGACCATCGCCAACAATATGGCGAACATGAAAACCACCGCGTTCCGCGCCGACGCCGTCAAGTTCGAAACCGCGCTGTCGCGCGCCGCGGCGCAGCCGGTGGCGTTCGCGACGCCGGGCGACAATTTCATCTCGCGCCAGGCCGGCAACGTGACGCAGACCGGCAACAATCTCGACGTCGCGGTGGTTGGCAACAGCTGGATGGGATTCACCGGGCCGTCGGGTCCGGTCTATACCCGCGACGGCCGGATGCAGATCAGCAGCAACGGCGAATTGCAGACCATCACCGGCTACCCGGTGCTCGACCAGGGCGGCGCGTCGATCATCGTCGATCCGGACGCCGGCCCGCTGACCATCGGCCGCGACGGCACCCTTTCGCAGGGCACCAATGAGGTCGGCAAGCTCGGCCTGTTCGAGATCGCGAGCGACGCCAAGCTGACGCGGTTCGCCAATTCCGGCGTGGTCCCGGATCGCGGCGCGGCCGCCGTGGTGGAATTCATCAACACCGGATTTCAGCAGGGTTACGTCGAAGGCTCCAACGTCGATCCGATGTCGGAGATGACCCAACTGATGACCGCGACCCGCGCCTTCCAGAGCGTCAGCTCGCTGATCGAGAGCTCGGAGGGCACCATGCAGAATGCCATTCGCACGCTCGGCGAGCCGGCGAAGTGACAAGGCAACGGCGGATGGACCACAGATGAACGCGCTCGAACGACTGGAATCCACGCTGGCGGCGTTGCGCAACGACGTGCCGACGGTGCGGCTAGGCGGCGTGGTGTCCGAAGTCGCGCCGACCTATTATCGGGTCTCCGGCCTGTCGCGCTTCGTCAAGCTCGGCGAACTGATCGGGCTCGAGGTCGACGCTGAGCTGCAGCTCGGCGAGGTGGTTCGCATCGATGGCGGCGGCGTCACCGCCAAGCCGTTCGAGTCGCATATCGCCGCGGGCCTCGGCCTGGTGGCGTATCGGTTGCCGCCGAAGACGCTGTCGCCGCATCCGAGCTGGAAAGGCCGGGTGCTCAACGCGCTCGGCGAACCGCTGGACGGCGCCGGCGTGCTACAGCCCGGCGAGCGGGTGATGTCGACCGACGCCAATCCGCCGCCGGCGATGAGTCGGACCCGGGTGCGGGCGCCGCTACGCACCGGGGTACGCGTGGTCGATCTGTTCACGCCGCTATGCATCGGGCAGCGGATCGGCGTTTTCGCCGGCTCCGGCGTCGGCAAGACCACGCTGCTGTCGATGCTGGCGCAGAGTTCCGGATTCGACACCGTGGTCACCGCGCTGGTCGGCGAGCGCGGCCGCGAGGTGCGCGAATTTCTGGAAGAGGCGCTGGTCCGGCATCGCTCCCGCGCGATCACCGTGGTCTCCACCAGCGACGAGAGCCCGATGATGCGCCGGCTCGCCGCCAAGACCGCGACCACGATTGCGGAGTACTTCCGCGACCGCGGCGAATCGGTGCTGCTGATCGTGGATTCGGTGACGCGATTTGCCCACGCCGCGCGCGAGGTGGCGCTGGCAACCGGCGAGCCGGCGATCGCGCGCGGCTATGCGCCGAGCGTGTTCAGCGACTTGCCGCGGCTGCTCGAGCGCTCCGGTCCCGGCGTCGACGGCCAGGGCTCGATCACCGGAATCTTCGCCGTGCTGGTCGACGGCGACGATCACAACGAGCCGGTGGCCGACACCGTGCGCAGCACGCTCGACGGTCACATCGTGCTCGATCGCGAGGTGGCGGATCAGGGCCGCTATCCCGCCATCAACGTGTTGGCCTCGGTGTCGCGGCTGGCGCAACACGTCTGGTCGCCGGAGGAGCGCAATCTGGTGCGCAAGCTGCGCGCCATGATCGCGCGTTTCGAAGACACCCGGGATCTTCGGCTGATGGGCGGCTATCAGCCGGGCCGCGACAACGAACTCGACCAGGCGGTGCAGCTGGTGCCGAAGATCTACGAGGTGATGCAGCAGGCGCCGTCAGACCCGGCATGCGGCGAACCGTTCCAGGAACTGCTGGCGGTGATCAAGACCGCGATCGCCTAACCGCGCGTGGCGCCTATCGCGTTTTCGAGCGAAGTGGATCCGGGTCGCGTGAAGAAGACGCGTCAAAATAACAATCTACAGCTCCGGTTCTGATTCTATCAGAACCGGAACAGGTCTAGCCGCGCGTGGCGGCCGGGCGCTAAAGGTGCATCACGCCGAGGCCGACGCGCTCGTGGTTGGTTTCCGGCAGGAATGCGGATTCGCCATAGGCGGCGACCACCACCCAATGGCTGTCGGCAATGATGGCGACTTTGACCTTCAGGCTGCTGTCGCCGGGAACGCTGGGCACCAGTCCGTTCAACGCCTCGAGTCCGGCATGGATCAGCGCGTGGGTGGCGCCGGGACTATTTTCGACGGTCTGGTTGCGCAGCGCCGCGTTCAGGATCGCGCGCGGGAAGGTCTTGTTGATTTCGGTTTTCCGTCCACTGACCCACATCACCGAGAGCTTGTAGTTGGTCTCGGCGGCGATTTTCGCCTTGAACCCCGCTTCCTCGTCATTCGAGGTCATCGCCAGCATGATGGCCACTTTGCCAATCCGGCTGGCCGTCAGTTCCAATTGCACCAGTGCTGTTCCTTGCGTTGAGAAATATCGTGATATCGCGTGGGCCGTCGAACGGCGAGCTCGCGCTTAAATAGGTCCGGCGTATCCGAGGGGACTGAAGCTAAATCCAGCGATTTGCTCTATCATGTCCGCCGATACAGGCGAAGCGTTGTGATCGGTTTCCGATAATAACTCCGGAATCGGCTTAACCGCCTGCGAACTGCGTAGATACACGAAGTTGCCATGAGTTCCTTGCTGCGACAGGTCCCGCGCACGATGTCAGACGCGCGGCAGCGTCAGCAAGGCTTCCACCCGCTGCACCACCAGTGCGGCGAGCACGGCCTTGACCAGGTCGCCCGGCATGAACACCAGCGACCCGGCGATCACCGTGGTCACGCTGATATGGCTGACCGCGGCCAGCCAGAGAATGCCGCCGAGGTTGAGCACGATGACGCCGCCGAGCACGGTGACGAACAGATAGGCGGCAAAGCGTGCCAGCGGCTGCCGCAAGATTTCGGCGCGGGTCGCCAGAAACCCGATCAGATAGGCGGCGGGCGCCCAGGCGATCAAGTAACCGGCCGAAGGCCCCGCAAACACCGCCAATCCGCCGCGGCCGCCGGACAACACCGGCAAGCCGGCGGCCACCAATGCAAGCACCGTGAGGCACGCCAAAGCGCCGCGCTTCGGGCCGAACATCAGCCCGGCCAGCATCACGCCGAACGACTGCAGCGTGATCGGCACCGGCAGAATGCCGACCACGATCGGCGGCACCGCGCCGAGCGCGACGATCAGCCCGGCGCTGAGGCCGACCAGCGCGAGATCGCGGGTTTCGAAGCCGGCGGTGGATTGCGATGGCATCGGCGGCAATCTCCTTTACGAACGTTTACATCACCGGGCGGTGAACGGGACAATGACGGTGGCGCGCTGCTGCTCGCCGGGGCTGCCGGGACCGGCTTCCGCCGGCGCACCCTCCCCGGCCGATCCCGACGCCACCACCGCATCGGCGTTCGGCCCGCGGCCGGGTCGCGGCGGCGGACCGCGCAGATCGATGGCATCGGCGAGATCCTGCGCCCGCAGGATGATTCTCACCACCAGCGGCACCGCCAGCGCCACCACCGATCGATGGGCGCCGCGCAGCGCCTGGGCTTCGCGAATGGCGGCAATCTCCTCGGCGATCAGCGGCACGAAGCGGATCGCCAGCGTCAGCGTCAGGCTGGCGCGCTCGGCGTCGAGCAGGCCGATCCGCTGCAGCGGCCGCAGCGCCGACTCGATCACGGCGGTCATCGCCAGCACCGAACTGCTGGAGGTCACCGCGTGGGCAAAACAGATCAGCGTGACGAGGCGTAGCGTGACCACGACCGCGGAGGCGGGGCCATGTTCCCAGACTTCGATCAGCGCGATGCAGCCGACGATCAGCACGGGCGCCTTCATCCCGCGCCACAACAGGTGCGGCGCCAGACCCGTGGCCAGCAGCGCGCACAGCGAAAGTCCGAAAGCGCCGGCGAGCAGCCAGGGCCGATCGACAAAGGCCAGCCCGGCGCCGAGTGCGGCCAGCACCGCGAGCTTGCAGCCCACCGGCACGCGGGCGAGCGGCGCGGCGGCGATCCGGCCCGGCCCGGCTGCGATCATCGGCACAGCTCCCGATAGCGCGCGACGGCTTCGGCCGGCAACGCATCGACGACGATGCGGCCGCCATCGATCACCAGCACGCGATCGAAATCCTCGACCAGTTCGAGGTCATGGGTCGCCACGATCGCCTGCTCGGACATGCCATCGAGCAGCCGGCGAAATCGGTTGCGATTGGCAAGGTCGAGCTGCGAGGTCGGCTCGTCGAACAGGATGGTGGTCGGTGCCCGGGTCAGCACGCCGGCCAACGCCACCAATTGGCGTTCGCCGCCGGACAGTTCATGCACCCGGCGCGGCGCCAGCTCGGCGATCCCGAGACGAGTCAGGCTGGCCGTGATCCGTTCGGCGACCGCGTCGCGGGTCAACCCGCGCGCCTTCAGGCCGAACGCCAGATCCTCCTCGACGATCGGGCAGACGATCTGGTTGTCCGGGGTTTGAAACAGAAAGCCGGTGCGGTCGCGCACCGCGATGGCGTCGCGCCGCGGGTTCAGTCCATCGACCGTGACGGTGCCGCCGGACGGGGTGACCAGGCCGATCATCAGCCGCAACAGCGTCGATTTGCCGGAGCCGTTTACGCCGAGGATCGCGATGCGGGGTTCATCGGCGCGGAAATCCACATGCCGCAGCACCTCGCGACCCTCGCGGGTCAACGACACATCGCAAAACGCGATGGTCTGCGCGCCCGGCCCGGCCGGCAGCAGCGGCAGCGCCGCCAACGGTCTTTCGGCGTCGCGGCGGAATATCGAACGGATCCCCATAACGGCCTCAAAAAGCATTGGCGGGTCACCGCCAAGGTTGCTGCGGACGATCGGCCGCGGCAGCCCTCGCTGCCGCGGCCGATCCTATCCTAACCTATCTCAACCGAAGATAAGCTTCATCAGCAGATAAAGCACCGACGGACAGACCAGACAGCCGAAGCCGGTGTAGAACGTCGCCGTCAACGCGCCATAGGGCACCAGGCGAACATCGGTGGCGGCAAGCCCGGCGGCGGTGCCGCTGGTGGTTCCCATCAGACCGCCATAGACCATCGCGGCGGCCGGATTGGTCAGGCCGAACGGCTTGGCCAACAGCGGCGTCAGGATCATCACCGCGATCGATTTCACCACGCCGGCGGCGATCGACAGCGCGATCACGTCCGAGGTCGCGCCGATCGCCGAGCCGGTCACCGGGCCGACAATGAAGGTCACGGCGCCGGCACCGATGGTGGTGAGCGAGACCGTGTCGCGATAGCCGAACGCATAGGCGACGCCGACGCCGACGATGAACGCCAGCACGGTGCCGATCACCAGCGCCAGCACGCCGCCGAGACCGGCCTTCTTCAGCTCTTCGAGCCGCACGCCATAGGCGGTCGACACGATGCAGAAGTCGCGCAGCATGGCGCCGCCCATCAGGGCGAAGCCGGCGAACACCGGAAGGTCGGCGATGCCCTTCTTGCCGCCGGTCGAGATGCCGCCGTAATAAGCCAGCGCCAGGCCGATGATGATCGCCACCGCCGAGCCGTGAATCCGGTTCTTGGTGATGTGCTTGGAGAACGAGTAGCAGAGCCAGGTCAGCAGGCCGACTACCACGAAGGCGAAGATCAGCTGACGCGGGCCGATCAGTTCATTGACGAAATAGCTGTTCATGTCACTCTCCTGATCAGGCTTTGACGGGCTTTGCAGCCGCCACCGGGGCGGGCGCAGCGGCCGCATCGGCGTCGTCGCCGAAGGTCGAGGTTCGCGAGCCCGCCAGCACCGACAGCGGCCGGATCAGGGCGAAGCAGACGAACACCGACAACAAGCCGGCGATGAAGGCGATCGCGCCGCCGGACATCGCCGAGGCGACGTTCTGGGTCGCCGCCATCGCGATCACGACCGGGATGTACATCGCGTTCCAGAACATGATGCCGTCTTCGGACGCCTTCGGAAGCCAGCCCTTCTTCTTCAACCAGGGCGTCGTGAACACCAGCAACAGCATGGCGAAACCGACGCCGCCGATATCCCCGGCGATGCCCAGCGCCATGCCGAGGCCGAGGCCGATCGACGTACCGATGAACATGCACAGTCCGAGGACCATCACACCATAGATGACCATTCTAATTACTCCCCCACTGAGAGCGGCCGATCGATCGGCCCCGAACTCAGGCTAAGTTGCAGCGTTCACGCACGAGCCACCTCGAGCGTGTCGGATAGGGTTCACCAATTCAGTTGCCCAAGGTTCGGCTAACGCCTGAGAAAACCGGAGCCCCGGGCAATTGGCTTATTCGACGACCATGATGAGGGCGCCCGGCTTGACCCGGTCGCCGACCGCGACCGCAATCGACTTCACGGTGCCGTCGACCGGGCAGACCAACGGATTCTTCATCTTCATCGCTTCGAGCACGGCCACCGCGGTACCCGCCTTGATCGCGTCGCCGACGGCGACGTTGATTGCTTCAACCTTGCTCGGCATTTTTGCTTTGAGATCCATCTTCGCTTTCCTCGCTTGTGATGCGGCCGTCCGACACGGACGAGCCTTCGGATTGGTCCAGCGCGCGCACGACGGCGGCCCTGTCCAGGAGACGAACGCCATCGATGCCGCGGCCAAGAACCGTGTTCGTCGACGACATCAATTCATCGAGCTTGACGCCGATGCCATCCGGCAACGTCACTTCGACGTCGAACTTGCGGCCGTGGTCATGCCGAAGCGCGGCCAGACCGGCGTGAACCAGGCGAAGCTTGGCAACGCCGCAGGGACGCACCACGGCGTCGACGTCCGAGCGCGATTCCAGATAGCTCAGCCCGGTCAGGATCTGCAGCGCGGCAGACCCGAACAGGCCGGCCTCGACGCCGTGAGACTCGCACAACGCCCGCAGCTCGATCAGCGCCGCGGCGCCCTCGAACGCGTTCGCGCGCAGCATGCCCAGCACGTCGTAGGGCGAATGCGCCTTGCCGATCCGCTTCGGCGGCAGCGCGAACAGCGCCCGCACCCGCGCGCCGTCGTCGCGGAACGGGAACGAGACGCCGAGTTGCACGTAGCCGTTTGGCAGCGGGCCCTTCGGGGCGCAGACGATGCCCGGAATGGCGTCGGCCGCGAAGGCGCGATGCGCCCGCTGTTCCAGCGCCGGCTGGCGGAACGGCACCAGCAGGCCGCGACACACGGTCTCAGCAGAACGCAACCGTTCCTCGACCGAGAATTCCACCATGGTGTGTCGCAGCCCGAGCATCGCCTTCAACTCCCGCCGCGATGCCTCCGCCGGGAGGTCGATCGCGCCATCTCATGACCCCGGCGATACCCATCGCCGGACAACATCTCTCAGCGTTTCTTGTGCCAGACCGGATCGGTCTTGGAGGTCGCCTGCACCTCCACCTGAGCGCGAACCAGATCGTCGAGGGCCTGCGTCGCCACCGGCCCGGTGATGTGCAGCAGCGCCGGATCGATCGGCTGCGATCCGGGAAGGCTTGGAACGAGGCGCAGCTCGGTCACCGCGCAGGAGGTTTTCAGCTCGGGCGAAATCTTCACCACCCGGCTCTTGATACGCAGGATGGTGCGCGCCGCGCGGTCCAGCGTCTCGTGCGAACTGACCGGGGTCTGCGTGATCAGCACTTCGTATTCCGGATAGGTGCGGCGGCGGCGATAGGTGATGATCTTTCCCAACGGATCGCAGACGTGGCCGGTCTCCGAGATCGGGAAGCTGTCGCCCATCGGCAGCCCGCCGACCACCAATTCGTGAAATCCGTCGCCCGCCGGTGACGGCACCAGCGCCAGATCGTCGCGCATCGGCCGGCCGTTCAGCGTCAGCCAGCCGAATTCCTGGCAACCGTAGAGATCGTGGACGCCGTAACCCTGCGCCGCAACTTCGGTCAGCAGTTCGAGATCGAGCGGCGTGCCCGCCACCACGATCTTGCAGGACGCCGGCAGATCCGCCGTGAGGCCGAGCTGTTTGGCTTCCGCCAGGCTGGCGCGAATGAACGAGGATTCGCCGAGCACGATGTCGGGCTGCTGCCGGCACAGTGAGGCGATGAAGGCGCTGCGGCTGGAGCGCTCGAGGAAGAACCATTCGATGCCGCAGCGATCCAGCGCCTCTTTCGAGAACACATTGACCAGCGGCGGATAGGTCACCAGCATGCGGGAGCCGGGCTTGACGCCGATCGCCGCCATCACCCGCCGCGTCGCCTCGCACCGCGCTTCGATTTCGGTGTGGGCGACGCCGACGATATTCTGGAACGCCGACGATCCGGTGGTGAAGGTGACGTAAGCGAGGTTGAAGGGGGTGTGGATCTCTTCGATCGCATGCGCCGCCGTCGGCCCGGCGATGCCCTTGTCCGCAAGGCTGCGGCGGGGCATCTCGGCAAGCGTCGGCGCCGTGCTGAATGCATCGGCAGCGGCGGCATACTGATCAAGTGCGTCGGACATCGATCCACTCCCCCTTCGGGTTAGTTCGCCTGCGGCCGGAACCGGGCCTGCACCGCGGCGAATTCGGCGTTCAGCCGGGCCAGCACCTCGGGACGAACCTTGCGGCCGCCGCGCTCCTGACCGAGCTTGCCGCGACCACGCGGGCCGGCGGCGTTGAGCCCGGCGGCCTTGGCCTTGCGGATCTCTCCGACCTGCTTAACGATCGCCTGGCGCATCGCCGGAATCTCGGAGACCAGCTCCTCGACACCACCCAGTTGATAGAAGAAGGACGGACCAGCCGCGAAAACCGGGTTGCTCTTCGCCAACTCCTCAAGCACTTCGATGTCCTTCTTGATGATCCGCGATACCGAAGTGATCGGCATGACGTGAATCATGGTCTGGAACTTGGCATCCAGCGACAGGATGCGATCGGCCTGCAGACCGTGGCACAGGAAGGCGCCGGAGATCGCCCGACCGACCACCATGGCGACGATCGGATGTCCGGCCAGCCGGGCTTCCGCGAGCGCCAGCTGATAAGCGCCGGTCGCCTTGTTCATGCCGAAGATCTCTTCGACCTTGCCCGGACCGTTGCCGGGAGTGTCGACGATCAGAATGATCGGCCGCTTGTCCGCCGCCGGCTTGTCGGCATCGGCCGCGAGGCTGGCATAGACGGCCTGCGCCATCTTGTAGCCCTCCTCCATGCCGATGATGCCGGAATAGACCACCGGGAATTTTTCGTTGAAGGCCTCGGCGTCGGAGGCGATCACCGTGACCAGCGTGCCGTCGAGCTTGGCCTCACCGACCACCGCCCCTGGGCCGAAGCTCGGATCGGTGAACGTCGCCTTACCAACCTTGTCCTGCACGAAGCTTGCGGGATCGACGATCAGATCGACCGCCTCCCGGCCTTTTCCTAATAGCGTGTCCATATTCGTCTCCTGAATCAAAGTACCAAGCGTTGAACGGTCTTGCGGAACTCGGCAATCGGACCGTCGGCGAGGCCGACCGGATCGTTGTTGCCGGCGTAGCGCCAGACGTCGCGGGCATCGGTCGGCGCGATCTTCACCGCGAGCGCGACGCCGCGCAGTTGCTTCTCGACCAGCGCCTCCGAGCCGATGCGGCGCAGCGGTTCGAACTCGGCGATCGGCAGCAGCGTCAGTTCAGCAAGCTGGGCGCGGAACGACGCCACGGTGTCGTCGACCAGGAAGTTGCAGTCGCCCATCACGAATTTGTGGCGGCCGCCGGTGGTGCGATAGACCAGGGCGCGGTTCGAGCTGTCGAACTCGTCCTTGCCCATCTCCTGCTCGATCACTTCCGGTCCGGTCAGGCCGAGCCGGCCGAATTCACTCATGATGATCGCGTCGGTGGCGGCGGCGACGAAGCCCATGCCGCCGAAGCAGCCGATCCGCGAACCGATCAAGGCGACCACCGGAACCTTGTGGCGGGCGCGCTGGATCGCATCCATCACTTCGGCATGCGCCAACAGGCCGGCATTGGCTTCGTGCAGCCGCACGCCGCCGGTCTCGAACGAGATCGCCACCAAAGGCCGCTGCGCGTCCGGCAGATTCGGGAATTCGGCGATCAGGCTGTCGTAGAACTCGATCGCCTGGTCGATGGTGCCGACCATCTTGGCGCCGCCGACTTCGCCGACCGAACCGCCGATGAAGCGGCCTTCCTGCGAAATCACGAACACCGGGCGCTGGCCGATCTTGCCGACGCCGGTGACGATGCCGTCGTCGAACTCCACCGCTTCGCCGAGCGTGACGAGATGCGGACTGCAAAACCGATCGAACGGGCCGACCAGTTCGACGAAGCTGCCTTCGTCGACGAGGCCGATCGCCCGGTCGCGGGCGTTGCTCTCAAGAAAAGAGCTGGTCTGAATTTTGGTCCAGTTAGGCATGATTGATCCTCGTTGCTCAGGCCGGTAATTCGGCAAGCGCCTGGCGCAGCCGCAGAGCGACCACGGCAGGCGAGGCATTGTTGTCGTTGATCTCGATCAGCGCGTCGGTGAGACCCGTCTCGGCGGCGAAATGGCCGAGCACCCTGCGCCACAGATCGTCGAACCCCTTGACCGGAGTCACCACACGCACCTGCAGCTTGCCGGCCTTGTCGGCGGCCGACAGCAGAACCTCGAGATCGCCGGAGCCGACGACGCCGTAGTGCACCGGGGCAGTGACGCGCCTTGGCGTTCCGGTCCCATTGATTTCGAATTCGATCGTTTGAAGAGCCATGTCTTCCCCCTGATCACCAGTTGCGGAAACGAGTCGGCGGGTTGTAGAGACCGCCGGAGATGTCGACGAGGTCGCGCATCGAACGCGCGGCCAGAAGATCGCGGTTGGCGCGCGAACGGTCGATGCCGAGGTCTTCCGGCGTCTGGAAGATCTTGGCTTCGCGCAGCTTGTTGGTTTCCGCCGGGTCTTCCTTGATACCGACCTCGGTGTAGCCGGCCACGGCGCGGATCGCCGCCATCCGGCTTTCCATGTTCGGCGCGCGGTTCAGATAAGCGATGCCGTCCTCGGTGACGATGTGGGTGACGTCGTCGCCATAGATCATCACCGGCGGCAGCTCGAGCTTGGCGTTCTCGGCGAGCTTCCAGGCGTCGAGCTTGTCGACGAAGCTCGGCGCGCGGGCCTCGCCGAAGGTTTCGACGCCCTGCACCACGAGACGCTTGCCGCGCGGCATGTCGCCGATCAGGTCGTGCATGTTCGGCACTTCCTGGCCGCACTTCAGCCAGCTCTCGGTGACGTGGCGGCGGCCCTTGGGGTCGCAGCCCATGTTCGGCGCGCCGCCGAAGCCGGCGACGCGGTTGGCGGTGGCGGTCGAAGAATTGCCGAACTTGTCGATCTGCAACGTGCCGCCGATGAACATGTCGAGCGCGTAGTGGCCGGCGGTCTGCGCGAAGGCGCGGTTGGAGCGCAGCGAGCCGTCGGGGCCGGTGAAGAACACGTCGGAGCGCGCCCGGACGTAGTCTTCCATGCCCAACTCACCGCCGAAGCAATGGATGGTGTCGACCCAGCCGGCCTCGATCGCCGGGATCATGGTCGGATGCGGGTTGAGCACCATGTGGGTGCAGCACTCGCCCTTCAGCCCGAGTTCCTCGCCATAGGTCGGCAGGATCAGTTCGATCGCCGAGGTGAGAAAGCCGATGCCGTGGTTGAGCCGCTTGACCTTGTATTCGCCGTAGATGCCCTTCAGCGCCAGCATCGCCAGCAGGATGTGGTTGTCGGTGATCAGCCCCGGATCGCGGGTGAACAGCGGCTCGATGAAGAACGGTTTCGGGCTTTCGACGACGGCGTCGACCCAGCCGGCCGGAATATCGACCCGCGGCAGCTTGTCGACGATCTTGTTGACCTGGGCGATCACGATGCCTTGGCGGAACTTGGTCGCCTCGACGATCACCGGGGTGTCTTCGGTGTTGAAGCCGGTATAGAGATTGCCTTCGCGATCGGCTTCATAGGCGCAGATCAGCGACACCCGCGGCGTCAGATCGAGGAAGTAGCGGCCGAACAGTTCGAGATAGGTGTGGATCGCGCCGAGCTCGATCTTGCCCTCGCTGATGAACTTGGCGACGCGCGCGGCCTGCGGACCGCCGAATGCGAAATCGAGCTTTTTGGCAATGCCCTTCTCGAACATGTCGAGATGCGAGGCCAAGGGCACGCACGACTGCACCATGTGCAGGTTGTTGATGTCCTTCGGATCGACCTGCAGCAGACAGTCGGCGAGATAGTCCGCCTGCTTCTGGTTGTTGCCCTCGATGTTGACGCGATCGAAGGAGCGGATCACCGTCTTCAACAGCGCGACGGTGTCTTCCTTCTTCACCTGCTTGCCGGGCCCAATGTATTTGGCCGCGGCCTCCATGCGCTGGCGCGTATCCGATGCCAGCGTGTCCCACTTCCGTTCGGTCTTCATGAGATTACACCTGTCTGCTTCTTGAAAATTTCGTCGGGCCCCCGGCCAACGGGGATGCCCGTGGCGATTTCGCCGGAGTGAACGAGGCGGATGCTGCCCGTCTCGTCTAGAATGCGCAGGGCGCCGTCGTCGGCGAGGCCGAGCAGCCGCGCCGTCAGCGGCTCATCGCCGTCGGTGATCCTGACGATCTGGCCGAGATGTTCGGCGTGCCGCGTCCAGGTGGCGGCGAAGGCGGCGACGCCGACGTCTTCCCACAGCGGCAGCCACACCTGCAGCGAATCGAGGAAACCGTTGAGCAGTCCCACCGGGTCGACGGCGCGTCCGACCAGCGTCGACAGCGACGTCGCCGAATGGCGCAGCGCTTGCGGAAACTCGGCCTGCGCGATCCCGACATTGAGACCGAAGCCGAGCACCACGAAGTCGAGTTCGCCGTCCGGATCGGTGCGGGCTTCGGCGAGGATGCCGCAGATCTTGCGGCCGCCCACCAGCAGGTCGTTCGGCCATTTGATGCCGGCGACGACGCCGGTCTGGTCGGCGATGGCTTCCCACAGCGCGACCGCACCCAGCAGCGCCAGTTGCGGCGCGTCCTGCAGCCCGCGCCGGGTGCGGATCAGCACCGAGACGCACAGACTGCCGCCGTGCTGCGAGTACCAGGCCCGCGTGCCCTTGCCGCGGCCGGCGGTCTGATTATCGGCGACCAGCACGGTGCCGTGTTCGGCGCCGTGCCGACCGAGTTCGATCATCGCGCGGTTGGTGCTGTCGATCTCGGCGACCTGAAGCACGGTCCGCCCGATGCCATCGGCCCGTTCCACGGCGCCGAAGCGTGTCGCGTCTGGGATGATGTCAACGAAGCGGACCATGATCGTTCTCCAGTTTGCCGAGGCCGCTCAGTGCGGAGCCACCAGGCCGATCGTCGAGGCGAAGATGCCGACCGCGATAGCCGAGACGATGACGCCGCAGATGTTGGCGCCCATCGCGACCGGGAAGATCATCGCGTAGGGATTGTCTTCGGCGGCGTATTTCTGGGCGAGCTTGGCGGTGGTCGGCACGCAGGACACGCCGGCGATGCCGATCAGCGGGTTGAACACCTTCTTGCTGACCAGGTAGACCACCCAGCCGCCGAGCAGGCCGCCGACACCGGAGATGAACAGCGCGGTCACGCCGAGCACCAACAGGATCAACACGCGGCTGTCGAGCAGCGTCGAGGCTTCGCACAGCACGCCGAGCACCAGGCCGAGCATCAGCGTCGACATGTAGGTGATCGTCTTCTCGAGCAGCTCCTGGTAGACTTCGATCTCGGCTTCTTTGATGGCAATACCGAGGAAGAACGACAGGATCAGCGGCGCGGCGACCGGCAGCAGCAGGCAGAGCAGCGCGGCAGACACGATGGTGAAGATGAACTTGGCCTTTTGCGAGACATCCGGGAATTCGATCTCGGTATCCAGGGCGCGATACTTCTTCGGCACCAGGAGCTTCATCAGATACGGATAGCCGGCATAGGTCAGCGACAGATACAGATAGGCGATGATCGAAATCGGCACGAACAGCTGCTTGGCCATCATCAGCGATGCGAACAGCACCATCGGGCCGTCGGCGCCGCCGATCGAACCGACCGCCGCCGCTTCACCCGGCGTCAGGCCGCAGTAATAGCCGATCACCAGCGTGGCGAAGGTGCCCATTTCGGCGAAAATCCCGACGGTCATCGCCGCCCAGGGGCGCGCCAGAATGAAGGAGATGTCCGCCATCGATCCGATGCCGAAGAACAGCATGCAGGCGACCAGCGAATTGGAGAATGCGAAATTGTAGATCGGCTGCAGGAAGTAGATCTGCATCTCGTTGACCAGCTTGACCGGATCCGAAATCATCGGATCGAGCATCAAGGTGCCGATGTGATTGCCCTCGAGGAACATCACGCCGGCGTTGACGCACATCATCGCCACGCCCATCGGCACCATGATCAGCGGCTCGAGCGTGCGCTTGAAGCCGAGATAGGCGAGGAAGAAGCCGGCAACGATCAGGAATAACCGGGCGAAGGCGATCGACGGCTCTTGCACGAACATCGTCGCGATGCCGGGAAAGATCGTAAAGAGTTGTTGAAGCATGTGACTGGTCCCCGGTCCTTGATCAGGCGTTTTCGGATTTGTCGGAATCGCTCAGAAGCTTGCTGAGCAGAACGATGACCGCGATCACCGCGTAGGAAATCGCGGCGGTGAGCGCATAGGCCATCAGCGTGTAGACGATGACGTTCATGGGTGGTCTCCATTGACATGAAGGGTTTGGGCGAGAGTTTCGAAGCCGGTCGTCGCCGAAACCGGGAAAGAGCCGCGTTCGATGAGATGCACCGCGATGGTGACCGCGAGCAGATCGGCGGCGCCGCCGGCGCTGATCCGCCGTGCGATACACGCATCGTCGAAGGCATGAATGCACGCGAGGCCGTCGTCGCTGAGCGCGCCGCCGAGATCGCGGATCTGGCGGGCGCGGTCGCGCACGAAGCCGAGCGCATCGGGGCCGCCGCGCCACAGCACGGTGGTATCCTCGGTTTCCGCGATCAGGCTGATCAGGGTGTGCACCAGCGCGCGGTTGAGGCCGTGGCCGGCGTCGAGTGCGGCGCGCAGCGTCGGCAGACCGTGGGTCGCAACGGTCGGGAAACCGGCCTCGACCTCGCCGCGAATGCCGCGCGCGCCGTAGCGGGCGTGCAGCAGCTCGCCGGCGGTCGCCGCAGCGTCGCGCCGCGCGATCAGTTCGCGCTGCACCAGGCCCTGGGTGATCGCGGCGACTTGGGCGAAAATCTGTGTGGCATTCGGCGCCGCTTTGCCATGCTGGGCACGGCCGGCCGCGGCGGCGGTGACGCCGAGCGCGAACAGCGCGCCGCGCTGGGTGTTGACGCCGTTCGAGGCCGCCAACAACAGCGCGTCATATTCGCGCCCGACCGCGCGCACCGCGGGCAGCACCGCCGCGTCTGCGGCGTTCGCAAGGCTGAGGCCGATCGACGCGCAGCGATGAAAGCACGGTGCGATCGCCGCCGACGTCAGCATGAAGGTCTGCTGATCCATGTCGGCATGCGCGCCCATCGAACGCGCGGTCACCAGACCGGGCTTCGGATGAGCGGATACTTCGAGCAGGATGCCGCTGAGGCAGGCCGACCCGATGGTCCAAGCCATCGGCGAAACGCCAGCAGCGAAATAGGGGGTGAAGTCAGCGGCGCGAAGCGGCGAGCAGTCCATGACGACGATCCAGCCCGCCGGTCGCTTCCGAGACATGCGTCTCAAAGGACAAGCGGTCGCGGCACGACGCCTTACGCGGCGCGTACCGTCAGCAGAACACCATCACGGAGTATCTCAAGTCACCTGGCGAAGGCTTCCCGACCAATCGCTTCAACGCTGAAGCCGGAACGGAGGGAAGATGCGTATGTGGTCGAACACGGTTATCTCAGGCTGACGTCCTCGACCTGGACGATCAGTAGCGCGACGTATGTCACTGGGTCCGGATCGCGTCAACAGAACTTTTTACTATCCGGTATTCTACGTAGGCGTTGCAAACGATTGGCGATGCAGGCAAAAATGACAATTCGATAAGATGATTCAGCAATACTCCAGATCATTCCAGAGCCGTTTTGTGCAGCCACGGCCTGCCGCTGCGCCGTGAATTCACCGACGCCAGTCTCTCCGACGAAGCGCTGGCGCGCCAGTCGCAGTTGGCCGGCACGTCGCAGGCGCGCGATTGAACAACCGGCCGCCGCTCTATAGCTTGCTGCGCATGAACCTCATGAGCGCCGCCCTCCCCCGCACCATCAAGACCGGCCGCTCGGTCTGCCCGCACGATTGCCCATCGGCCTGCGCGCTCGAAGTCGAGATGCTGGACGACACCACCATCGGCCGGATTCGCGGCGCCAAAGGGAACTCCTACACGCTGGGCGTGATCTGCGAGAAGGTGGCGCGCTATGCCGAGCGCATCCACCATCCGGATCGCCTGCTGCATCCGTTGCAGCGCGTCGGTCCGAAGGGCAGCGGCGCGTTCGCGCGAATCTCCTGGAGCGAGGCGCTGGATCTCACCGCGGCGGCGTTTCTCAAGGCCGAACGCGACCACGGCGCCGAAAGCGTGTGGCCGTTCTATTTCGCCGGCACCATGGGCCTGGTGATGCGCGACGGCATCGAACGGCTGCGCAATGCCAAGGGCTATTCCGGAATGCACGCGACCTATTGCACGCCGCTGTCCTGGGCCGGCTACTATGCTGGGGTCGGCCGCATCAGCGGCGTCGATCCGCGCGAGATGCAGAAGTCGGATCTCGTCGTGGTGTGGGGCGGCAATCCGGTCAACACCCAGGTCAACGTCATGACCCATATCGGCATCGCCCGCAAAACCCGCGGCGCCAAGCTCGCCTGCGTCGATGTCTATGACACCGGCACGATGAAGCAGGCCGACATCAAGCTGTTGATCCGGCCCGGCACCGACGGCGCGCTGGCCTGCGCGGTGATGCACGTGCTGTTCCGCGACGGCTACGCCGACCGCCTCTATCTGCGGCAATACACCGACTGCCCGGATGAGTTCGAACGCCACCTCAGCGACAAGAGCCCGGAGTGGGCGGCGCAGATCTGCGATATCCCGGCCAGCGACATCGAGGCCTTCGCGGCCTTGATCGGCGCCACGCCGCGGACGTTTTTCCGGATCGGTTACGGCTTCACCCGCTCGCGCAACGGCGCGGCGAACATGCACGCGGTGATTTCGATTCCCGCCGTCACCGGCGCCTGGCGCCACGAAGGCGGCGGCGCGCTGCACACCAACAGCGGCATGTACAATTGGGACAAGACGCTGATCGAGGGCACCGACGCCGACGTGCCGCCCGGCCGCATGCTCGACCAGTCGCGGATCGGCGCGGTGCTGCTCGGCGATCCGCAGGATCTGCAGGGCGGCCCGCCGGTCACCGCGATGCTGGTGCAGAACACCAATCCGGCGTCGGTGGCGCCGGATCAGAACCGGGTGAAACAGGGGCTGGCGCGCGACGACCTGTTTCTCTGCGTGCACGAGCAGTTCATGACCGAGACCGCGCGTTACGCCGACGTGGTGCTGCCGGCCACCATGTTCCTGGAGCACGACGACGTCTATCAGAGCGCCGGCCATCAACACATTCTGTTCGGCCGGCAGTTGCTGCCGCCGCCGGGCGAGTGCCGCAGCAATCACGAGGTCATCGCGGAGCTGGCGCGCCGGGTCGGCGCGGTGCATCGCGGCTTTGCAATGGCGCCGCGCGACATCATCGACGAGACGCTGAAGGCATCGCAGCGGCCGGGCCTCGCGCAGTTCGACGCCGAAAACTGGCTCGACGTGCAACCCGACTTTGCCACCGCGCACAACCTTGCCGGGTTCGGCCATCCGGACGGCAAATTCCACTTCAAGGCGGACTGGCGCCAGGCGGCGGCCCATCTGCGGACCCGGCAGCTCGGTCCCTGGCAGCAATTGCCGATGTTTCCCGATCATTGCCGGCTGCTCGAGGAGGCCACCGCGGACTATCCGTTCCGCCTGACCACCAGCCCGGCGCGCACCTTTCTGAATTCGACCTTCAACCAGACCGCCTCCAGCATGAAGCGCGAAGGCCGCCCGACGCTGCTGGTGCATCCCGACGATCTGGCAAGGCTCGGGCTGGTCAGCGGCGACAAGGTCAAGGTCGGCAGTCCCCGCGGCGTGGTCACGCTGCACTGCCGGTCCCACGACGGACAGCGCCGCGGCGTGCTGATCGCGGAATCGATCTGGCGCAACGACGCCCATGAGGATGGCTGCGGCATCAACACATTGACCGGCGCCGATCAATCCGCGCCGGCCGGCGGCGGCAGCTTCCACGACAACCGGGTCTGGTTGAAGAAGGCTTGACAGCGCGCGGCGGCGCGCGCATTCACCCGCGACCCTCGGCGCCGATGCTTCGCGCCGAGCCACCGATGCATGCAGACATGCTATCTGCCGCCGTGCAATCGCCGCGCGCTTCGCGCAGGGCGTCGGAACCGGCCGCGATCGCGCGCCGCAATGCATCAATCACCGAATTTTGACAATGCAAGTTCCCGCCGGCGAAAATGTCGGCTAAGGCTCTGCGCATCTTGGCGCGGGAGAACCGAACGTGGTTGGCGCGATCGCTAGCATCTTTGTCGTCGCTTACGCAGCCATTGCGCTGGAGCATTCGCTGAAGATCAACAAATCGGCCACGGCGCTGATCGGCGCCGGTTTGCTGTGGTCGGTCTATGCCATCATCAGCGGCGACGCTGCCCTGGTCGCCCGGCAACTCAACGAGTCGGTGTCCTCCACCGCACAGGTGGTGTTCTTCCTGATCGGCGCGATGACCATCGTCGAGGTGATCGATGCGCATAACGGCTTCGAAGTCATTACTTCTCTGATCAAGACCAGAAAGCAGGTTGCGCTGATGTGGCTGATCGGGCTGGTGACGTTCTTTCTCAGCGCGGCGCTCGACAATCTGACGACTACCATCGTGATGATTTCGCTGACCCGGAAGATGCTCGGCAAATCCTCCGACCGGCTGTTCTTCGCGGCGATGATCGTGATCGCCGCGAATGCCGGCGGCGCCTGGTCGGCGATCGGCGACGTCACCACCACGATGCTGTGGATCGGCGGCCAGATCACCCCGCTCGCGATCATGAAGGGCGTGTTCCTGCCGTCACTGGTCAATCTGCTGGTGCCGCTATTGGTGGTGAGCTATCTGCTGCGCGGCCGCGACATCGTCGCGCCGGCGCGCCCGGAAACCGCGCCGGTGCGAAGCAACCGGCTCGAACGCAACGTCAGCTTCTATCTCGGGCTTGCCATCCTGATCGCCGTGCCGGCCTTCAAGAGCATCACCGGGTTGCCTCCGTTCATGGGCATCCTGTTCGGCCTCGGCGTGCTGTGGCTGGTCGGTGAACTCATCAACCGCGACAATGCGTCCGATGACGGGGTGCGGCCGAGCTGGGTCGAAGCCTTGATGCGCATCGACATGAGCTCGATCGTGTTCTTTATCGGCATCCTGCTGGCCGTCGCGACGCTGGAGCACACCCACATTCTCGCCATGCTGGCGAAATGGCTGGAGCTCAATGTCGGCCGGCAGGACGTGATCGTGGTGCTGCTCGGCCTCGCCAGCGCGGTGGTCGACAACGTGCCGCTGGTCGCCGCGTCGATCGGAATGTACAGTCTGGCGGACTACCCGCCCGACAGCTTCCTTTGGGAATTCATCGCCTATTGCGCCGGCACTGGCGGCTCGATCCTGATCATCGGTTCGGCGGCGGGCGTCGCCGCGATGGGCCTCGAGAAAATCGAGTTTATGTGGTACGTGCGGCGGATCAGCGGGCTGGCGCTGCTGGGTTACTTCGCCGGCTGCGCGGTCTATGTGGTTCAATACAGCCTGCTGCATTGAGGCGATCGCCGCTCGGCGCTTGCCGCGAGAAGGCTTCAGCCGCTGGCGTAGAACAGATCGACGAGCGTGGCGGTCAGCGCCGGTTTTCCGCTCTCTGCGAAATTGAGTTCACAGGCGGTCTCAACGCGCACGAAGGCGCGCGTCGGGGTGACCGAGAGAAATCTTGCCTGCAGCAGCAAGGGCACCTCGGTGCCGACCGGATGCCGGAAGCGCACCCGGCGATATTCGGCGACCATGCACATCTCGCAGCGCGCGACGCTGTAGGCCTGCTGCAGCAGCCGCGGCAGCTGCGCGATCAGCAGATTGCCGGGCACGATGGTGCGGCCCGCCGGCAGAACCGCCTTGGCCCGCGCGACGTCGGAATGAATCCATTGCCGGTCGCCGCTGAGCGCGACGAAGCGATCGACGTCGGACTGCGACAGCGCGAAGGATTCGCTCGCAGGCAAGTCCTGGCCGACGAATGCGGCGAGATCAACGGCGCGATCGACCTGAAGCGGCATGCCGCTACTCCGTCCGCAGCAGCACGACGGAGCCGAGTCCGCCCGCCGCTGCGATCGTTGCAAGCCCGGTCGTACCCGATTCCATGGTCTGCAAGTCGTGCCAGCCGCGCACCGCGACGATGGCGCCGGAGGCGCCGATCGGGTGGCCCCGCGCCAGCGCGCCGCCGCCGCGATTGACGCGAAGCGGGTCGATGTCGAAGGCCTGCAGACAACTCATGGCCTGCACGGCGAACGCCTCCATGATTTCGACGACCGCAATCGAGGACACCGCGAGCCCGTCACGACGCAACGCGGTTCGCATCGCTTCGATCGGCGCCAGCGCCGGGCGCTCCGGATCGCCGCCGGTCCGCGCCCCGCCGATGACCCGGACGACGCGGACCGGCGCGCGCACCGCGGCCAGCGCCCGTTCCGACACCACGAGCAGGACGGCAGCCGCATCGGCCTCGACCGCCACCGTCGCCGCGGTCACGCCGTGGCTCGGGCTGCCCGCCAGCACCGGCAACCGGGCGCAAAGCCCGGCGCTGAGACGTCGGGCAAACGGGTCCCTCGTCAGTCCCGCCACGGCAACGCATTCCGCCGCGGCAATGCCGCGCGCCAAAGCCTTGCGGTGGCTGTCGATGGCGAAGGCCTCCTGCGCGGCGCGGCTGATGTCCCACTCTTCCGCCAGCGTCGCGGCGGCCGGAATCATGTCCGGATCGCGCTCCGGCCACGGCGTGAACGGCGGCCGGTCGTAAGGCTGCGCGACCTCGTCGGGACGCAGCGGACGACGCGAACGGATCGGAGAGCGGCTGAAGCTTTCGACGCCGCCGGCGACGATCACGTCCGCCTCGCCGCTCTTGATCCGCGTCGCCGCCAGCAGGATCGCATCGAGCCCGGAGCAACATTGCGTGTCGATGGTGAGCGCCGGCACGCCTGCGGGAATGCCGACCTTGAGCGCCGCCAGCCGCGCCGGATTGCCGCCGCCATACAGCGCGTTGCCGAGAATCACGTCGTCGACCTCGGACGGCGCAAGCCCGGCGTCGTCGAGTACGGCGCCGATCGATGCGGCGGCCAGATCGACCGCCTCGATCCGCGCGAAGGCGCCGCCGCGCGGGGCGACCGCGGTGCGCCGCGCCGCGACCAGGAACGCCGCGCTCATGGCAGCCCCGCGGTGATCGCGCCGGTGATCCAGGCGTGGCGCAGCCTTTCGAAGTCGGTCTTGCCGGACCGCGTCAACGGCCATTCCTCAACGCTCGCATAGACCCGCGGCACCTTGTAGAGCGGCAAGGCCTTGCGCTGGTAAGCGATCAGTTCGGCGCCTGTCACCACCGCATCGGCGTGCAATTGCACCAGCGCGATCAGCCGCTCGCCGCGGCTGCGATCGGGAGCACCGAGCACCGCGGCGGCCGTCACCATCGGGTGCCGCTCGATCACCCGCTCGATCTCCTCGGGGTAGACGTTCTTGCCGGAGGTGACGATCTTGCGGCTGGCGCGGCCGACCAGATGCAGGAAGCCTTGCGGGTCGAGAAAGCCGATATCCCCCACCGAAATGGCTTCACCATGGCGCAGCAGGTCGGCATCGCCGCAGGCGTAGTTCATGAAGAGAAACGGACTTTCGACAAACACATAGCCGGTCTTGCCCTGTGGAATCGGCCGCCCGGCCCTGCTCCGGATCGTCACCACGGCTCCCGAAAAAGAGCGGCCCACCGAGTTCTCCGGCGCGCCTTCGTCGGCTTTCGCAACGGTCATGAAGCCGGTCTCCGACGCGCCGTAGAACTCGGCAAACCGCGCATTGGGAAACAGCCGCTGCAACGGCGCGCGTTCGCCGACCGGCCATTTGGCGCCCGACGACAGAATCCAGCGCATCGAGCCGAGCACCGCGTCGCCGGCCGCTTTCACCGTCAACTGCAACTGCGTCGGCACGCCATACAGCACCGTGGCGCGCTCGGCTTCGATCAGGCGCACCACCGCCTCGGGCCTGAACCGCCGGCAAAGGATCACCCGGGCGCCGGCGTTGAGCCCATGCACCAGGGCATACAGAAACAGCGAATGGGTCAGCGTTCCCGGCGCGACAATCACGTCGTCCGCATTGATTCCGAATTCCACCGCGTCGTGGCGCGAGCTTTCGGTCCAGGAGTGATGGTGACGGCGATAGCCTTTGGGAATGCCGGTCGATCCGGAGGTGAAGCCGACATAGAACGGCAGCAGCGCATCGGGCTCGGTACATGCGGGCGCGGCCGTCACGACGCCGAGCGAGGACGCGACCTGCAAGAACGGGATCGTCGGATCCGCGAGGATCACGGCGTTGCCGCCGCTGAGGCCGGCGTCGAAACTGACCAGCAGGTCGGGCGATAGCCGCGCCTTTATCGCGCGGGTCATCTCGATCGGCCAGTCCGGATCGAACACCTGGGCTTCCCGTCCTGCGCGCGCGACCGCGAGAAACAATAGCGCCAGCGCCGGGCCGGTCGGCAGATGCAGCGCCACGCTGCCGCCCGCCGGGGCTGCGGCGACAATGAACCCCGCCAGCCGGTTGATCTCGTGATCGAGAAGCCGCCAGCAGATCCGCTCGTCCTCGAACACCAGCGCGTCGCGCTCCGGCGTGCGCGCGGCGTATTGCGACAGCGCCGCGGTGATGCTCACCCGCGCGGCCCACACGCGGCGGCCTTGCGCCGCTCCGCGGTCGACGGCGCCTTTGGCCCGCGCGCGCCATGCAACCAACCGCCGTGAAAGACACCCATCCGCGCTCACCTGTCCGTTCAGGGAATCCGACCACGATCGCGCCGGCAAGTCCAGACGATTTGCCGTTGCCGCGAGTTCCGACCGCGCGGCCGGCCGCGGATCGAGACCGCCGGGCGGGCGCCATGACCCAAGCGAAACGACCGGCGTGTGAGCGCAACAGGGCGCGCTCTTCGGTTGTGAGACGACAATTAGTTGCTCCCAATTGCCGGCAATCTCCGCAACATGCTGCTGGAAACGGTCGACCGGCGACCGCCGGACGGCACTGCCCATGTTCGATGTTGTCGATGCGCGCCAATTGGCGATGATCCTGATGGCTGGGGTGTTCGGAGGGTTCGTCCGCGGCTATTCCGGATTTGGCTTCGCCTTGGCGTCGATGCCGGTTCTCACCCTGGCGCTGTCGCCGAGCGTCGCGGTGCCGGCGGTGTTTCCGCTGGAATTCGCCATCGGGCTGCTGACGCTGCCGGTGGAGCGCACGCATGTCGATCTCGGGGTGCTGAAATGGCTGGCGCTCGGCGCGGTGGTCGGCACGCCGCTGGGCATGACCGTGCTGGCGCTGGTCCCCGCCGAGATCATGCGGCTGGTGCTTGGCCTCGCGGTGGCGGTGGCGGTGGTGCGGGCCTGGCGCGGCGAAACCACCGCGATGGCGCAGAGCCGGGCGAAACTAACCAGCATCGGCTTTCTGTCCGGATGCCTGAATGGCGGCACCGCGATGAGCGGGCCGCCGGTGATCGTGTCGCTGCTCTCAAGCAACATGCCGGTGCTCGAAGCCCGCGCCACGCTGATCGCCTTCATCGCGATGAGCGCCGGCTTCGGCATGCTGCTGTCGGCATCGCACGGCGGATATTCCCGCGAGATCTGGTGGATCAGCCTGGCGATGGCGCCGGCCGCCGCGCTCGGCTGCGGCCTCGGCGTGTTGGCGTTCAAGCACGTTCCGAAACGCTTCTATCACCCGGCATCGCTGTCGCTGCTGGCCGCCGCGATGAGCCTCGCCATCGTCACTGCCAGTTTGGCGGTCCTTCACAAGCTCACGCTGTGACAAATGATCCGCCGTGACGAGGACCAACCTGCATGACGTTGTCCGCGCTCGACTTCAGCTTCGCATCGACACCCGGCAACCGCACCTCGCCAACGCAAGAAGGCGTAGGGCGCCGGGGTTGCCGAGATCGACACCATCGGCGTCTATAGCGTTTTCGAGCGAAGTGGATCCCGGTTCGCGTGAAGAAAACGCGTCAAAATAAGAATCTAGAGCTCCGGTTCTGATTCTATCAGAACCGGAATAGCTCTAGGCGGGAGACCTACAACATCTTGGTGACGCAGGACTATCTCACCAACGACGCCGTTGCTGTTGCGTGGATCCCGCCATTGCGCGCGCATTGCCCGTGGTCGGCGCGCGCGCCCGCGGTCAGCTCGCGGTCGCGCTGCTCGCGGCAACAATCCGCTGCATCGCCCAGCGCGCGTTCTTGCGCACTTCGGGATCGGCGTCGTCGAGGATCGGCACCAGATATTTGCGGCCCTCGGGCGAGGCGATCTCGCCGAGCGCGGCGGCGCTTTCCTTGCGCAGATTGGCCTGCGGGTGCGAGACGCAGCCGCCGATCGGCGCCACCGCCTTCGCCACCTTCATCTTGCCGAGGCTGCGCACCGCCTTCAGCCGCACCTGCCAGAATTCGTCGGCCAAGGCCTTGATCAAGGCATCCGCCGCCTGCAGACCGTTGGCGTTGCTGCCGAGCGTTTCGGCGGCGATCTCGCGCACCGTCCAGTCGCTGTCGGCGAGCGCGCGGGTGATCGATTCCGCCGCCGGCTTCAGATGCGAAAACGCCAGCGCGCTCACCGCGGCGCGGCGGACATGAGGATCGGGGTCGGCGATCGCAGCCGTCAACGCCGGAATCGATGCTTCCAGCTTCAGAAAGCCGATCACCCCGATCGCCTGCACCCGCACCGAAGCATCGACGTCGCGCAGCGCATCGAGCGCGGGCTTCAGCGAATCCTTGCGGCGCAATTCCTTCAGCGCCCGCAGCGCCGCCATCCGCACGAAGGCGTGGGAATGCGCAACCAGCGGCAGGATCGGATCGCCACTTAAGGGATCTTTCAGTTCGGCCATCGCGTCGGCCGCGGCATTGCCGACCGCCTGCTCCGGATCGACCACCAGCTTGGCCAAGGCCGCCGCCGCGGTGGGGCCGTCGAATTCGCCGAGCGCGAGCGCGACCTGCTGGCGCACGCCGGGATCGGGATCGGCGGTCATGCGGTCGAGGTGAACCACCGCGCCGGGATCGCCGGAATTCGCCAACGCGATGATCGCCACGCGGCGCTCGCCGGGGTCGGCGGCATTGAGCCGATCGTCGATGTCATCGAGATCGTCGTAGGATTCAAACGGGTCCGCCATGGCTCACCTCAAGAGATAGGGGATGTTGACGGTGACGGCGCCGGTCGGGCAATCCGCTTCGCAGGGCATGCAGTACCAGCATTCGTCATAGGCCATGAAGGCCTTGCCGGTGAGGTCACTGATCCGCAGTACGTCGAGCGGGCAGACGTCGACGCAGACGGTGCAGCCCTTGTCGGCGATGCATTTGGCGTCGTCGACCACCACCGGGACCGAGGTTTCGTAACTGGCGAGCGGCATCGTTCAACTCCTGCTGGAGAATTTTGGAAACGTCAGGCGGAGGCGCGGATGCGCTGCTTGTCGTAGAGATCCTTCTCGTCATCGGCGATCGGCACGATATAGGGCTCCACCGCGCGCTTCTCGCTCGTCATCCGGCCGTTCTTCTTGCTCAAAAGCGTGTGGCAGAACCAGTTGGCGTCGTCCTTCTCCGGATAGTCGGTGCGCAGGTGATAGAGCCCCCAGCGGCTTTCGGTGCGGTACAGCGAGGCATGCGCCGCCATGTCGGCGCAATCGACGATCGACTGGGTCTCCAGCGCGCGCAGCAATTCATGGGAATTGCGCGCGATCATCCGGTTCTCCATATCGTCGCGGACTTCGGCGAGCCGGCGCTGGCCGAGCTCGAATTTGCGCGTCACCTTCGGCGGCTGCAGATAATCGTTCACCAGGCGGCGCGCCTTGTATTCGATCTGGTTCGGCGGCACGCCGTCCTCGCGCCTGGTCGGCGCCATCACCCGATCGCGCTCGCGCGCGACGTCGGCTACGTCGAACTCGGCGAAATCGCTGTTGTCGGCGAACTCCATTGCATGCGTGCCGGCCACGGCGCCGTTGGTGAAGGCGCCGAGCATGTAGTTGTGCGGCACGCTGGCCATGTCGCCGGCGGCGTAGAGGCCGGAAATCGTGGTGCGGGCGAATTCGTCGACGAACACGCCCGACGCGCTGTGCCCGGAACAGAAGCCGATCTCCGAGATGTGCATCTCGATCGGCTGCTCGCGATAATTGGTGCTGCGGCCTTCGTGAAACAGCCCGCGCGTCGGCCGCTCGACCTTGTGCAGCGTGGCCTCGATTTCACTGATGGTGTCGTCGTGCAGATGGTTGAGCTGCAGGAACACCGGGCCCTTGCCGGACTGCAGCTCGTTGTAGAATTCCAGCATCATTTGGCCGGACCAGTAGTCGCACTCGATGAAGCGCGCGCCCTCGTTGTTGGCGGTGAAGGCGCCGTAGGGGCCAGCGACATAGGCGCAGGCCGGGCCGTTATAGTCCTTGATCAACGGATTGATCTGGAAGCATTCGAGGTTCGCCAGCGCAGCACCTGCGTGATAGGCCATCGCGTAGCCGTCGCCGGAATTCGCGGCGTTCTCATAGGTGCCGAACATGTAGCCCGAGGTCGGTAGCCCGAGCCGGCCGGCGGCGCCCATGCACAGGATCACCGCCTTGGCCTTGATGACGAGAATCTCCGCGGTGCGGGTGTTGACGCTGATCGCGCCGGCGATGCGGCCGTCGCGGCTGGTCAACAGCCGGGTTGCCATATAGCGATTCGAGATCAGGATGCGGGCGCGGCGCAATTGCCGGTAGAGCGCCTTCTTCACGGTCTCGCCGTTCGGCATCGGCAGCACATAGGTGCCGATGTGATGCACCTTCTTCACCGCGTAGTCGCCGTTCTCGTTCTTCAGGAAACGGATGCCGAAGGAGTCCAGTTCCTCGATGATCGCGTAGCACTGCTCGGCGTATTTGTAGACCGCCTTCTGATCGACGATGCCGTCATTGGCGATGGTGATTTCCTTGGTGTATTGCTCCGGCGTGGCGTAGCCGGGGATCACCGCGTTGTTCAGCCCGTCCATGCCCATCGAGATCGCGCCGGAGCGCTTGACGTTGGCTTTCTCCAGCAGCACCACATTGGCCTTGGGGTTCTTCAGCTTGGCCTTCAGCGCCGCCATCGGCCCCGCGGTGCCGCCGCCGATCACCAGCACGTCGCACGACACTTCGGACAGGCCGTCGAGAATTTCGTCCATCGCCATCGCTCATTCCCTCGCAGGTTCGCAGCAATTTCCATTCCACCGCGGTGAACATGGACTTTTGTCAGAATAGGCCGCGGGCTCAACCGCGATAGCAATTAGTTGTCACGCGCTCCGCATTGCCGAGCGCGCCGCCCCACTCCCGTCATTCCGGGGCGCGCGCGGCGAAGCCGCACGCGAACCCGGAATCTTGCGCCAAGTGCGGGTGGCGGGCGCTATCGCGCGCGTCGGGCAACAAATTGCTGTAGGTTCCCGTCGAGCGATGCTTCGCTGCACGATCGGAGGAGCCGCGATGTCCGTCACCACGTCCGCGTTGATCAGCAAGCCCGTGGCGCCGACCGCGATCGCGGTCAGCGAGCGTCTCGATCGGCTCGAGCTGACCATGGCGCAAGGCGAACGGCTGGCATTGCCGGCGCCGCGGCTGCGCGCCAACTGCAAATGCGCGCATTGTCTCAGGGCGCGGATCGACGGCGTGTTCCCGGCGACGTTCGACGGCATCGCCATCACCAGCGTGACGCCGGTCGGCGCTTACGCCGTCAACATCGGCTTTTCCGACGGCCACGCCCGCGGCATCTATCCGTGGGCCTATCTGCTGCAATTGACCGCCGCCTGACGCGCGCGCGCTCCGCCGCAGCAACAGGCCGCGCGTTGCCAGGGAACTCGGGCCTCTCCACACGAGGCCAGCGGCAACTCGACTTGGCACAAGGCTTGCTGCGCATTTAGACAAATAATAAAACAGCGGAGCGCGGGATGCAGAGCTATGCGGCAGGCAAGGCGACATCAAGCCAAGCACTGAAGCCACCCCACCTCCCGACGCCCTCGGCCGCGCATTCCCTGCTCTTGACTGAAAGCGCGCGTTCGCTGGGCGGCCCGCCGTCGCTGTTCGACGCGCTGACGCCGCGCGACCGCGAAGTGGTGCTGCGCCATGGCCGCCGCAAGGTGCTGTATCGCGGCAACACGCTGTTCAATCAGGGCGCCAAGCACGACGGCATCTATCTGATCGAAACCGGACGGATCCGGGTGTTTTACACCGCGCCGTCGGGCCGCGAGATCACCCTGGCCTATTGGCATCCCGGCAATTTCGTCGGCGGCCCGGAGGTGTTCGGCAGCGGCGTGCATCAATGGTCGGGCGTCGCCACCAACAATTCCAACGTGCTGCAACTGCCCGGCCGGGATCTGCGCGCGCTGGTGGTCGAGGTTCCCAATCTGGCGATCGGACTGATCGAAGGCCTCACCTTCAAGGGCAAATGCTATTCGGCGCTGGCGCAAATGCTCGGCACCCGTTCGATCACCGAACGGCTGGCGCATCTGCTGCTGCATCTGGCGCAGCTCTATGGCGTCGAGGATGCCGACGGCGTGCTGATCGGCGCCGCCTTCACCCACGCCGATCTCGCCCACATGGTCGGCGCCACCCGGCAATGGGTCACGATCAGCCTGAAACGCATGCAGGACAAGGGCATCGTCGCCACCCGCCGCTCGCAACTCGTGGTGATCAGGCCGGACCTGTTGCAGGAGATGAAGGGCCTCGGCGACTGACCTGCCCAGAGTTACGGCGCTCACCATGCAAATTGCTCAAGCCCTGGGCAGCGCGGCTTTCACGGCAACTAATCGACCGCTTCGGCGTGACGGAGTTTGCGCCGCTCATCATCTCGACGAAGGATCATGAAACGGGACCGCAAACCCGGGCGCATCGAACACCGAGAGGGTCTGCAATGGGTCGCATGTCGAAATATCGCGTTCTGTCCGCCGCCGTCACCGCCGCGGCCGTGGCCTGCGCAGGTTCCGCCGGCGCGCAGACCACCGTGACGATCGGGATCGGCACCCAGGACACCACCACCAACACCGCCACCACCGGCACCATCATCCGCCAGCTGCATCTGCTGGAAAAATATCTGCCGACCGACGGCAAATACGCCACCATCAAGTTCGAACTGGAGTGGCAGAACTTCACCTCCGGTCCGCCGGTCACCAACGGCATGATGGCGAACAAGCTGCAGTTCGGCATGATGGGCGACTACCCGCTGGTGGTGAACGGCTTCACCTTCGAGAGCAATCCGGAAAGCAAGAGCCGGCTGATCGCGGTGTCCGCCTATAGCCTCGACGGTTCCGGAAATGGCCTCGTCGTCCATAAGGATTCGCCGTACTACGAACTGTCGGACCTCAAGGGCAAGCTGGTCAGCGTGCCGTTCGGCTCCGCCGCGCACGGCATGGTGCTGAAGGCGATGCAGGACCGCCATTGGCCGGCGGATTACTTCCAGCTGGTGAGCCAGAGCCCGGAAGTCGGCTCCACCAATTTGCAGGAGAAGAAGATCGACGGCCACGCCGATTTCGTGCCGTTCGCCGAACTGCTGCCGTTCCGCGGCTATGCGCGCAAGATCTTCGACGGCGTCGAGACCAACCTGCCGACCTGGCACGGCGTGGTGGCGCGCACCGACTTCGCCGAAAAATATCCCGAGGTGGTGGTCGCCTATCTGAAGGCGGTGATCGCCGCCAACGCCTGGCTGCGCGCCGACCCGGTGCAGGCCGCGGAAAAGATCCAGGACTGGACCGGCATCAACAAGGAAGTGGTCTACATCTTCCTCGGCCCCGGCGGCAACATGACCACCGATCCGACCATCAAGCCGCAACTGATCGAGGCCGCCGCCACCGACGTCAAGGTGCTGCAGAATCTCGGCCGGATGAAAGACTTCGATCCGCACAAATGGGTCGACGACAGCTATCTGCGCAAGGCCTATGCCGAGTTGAAGCTCGACTATGACGCCGAACTGAACAGCACCAGGAACTACGAGATCGCCGGCGAGGACACCTTCTGCAAGAAGCCGATCGGCGATCCGCGCAAGGCCGGCGAGGTCTGGGTCGAAGGCGAGGGCATCCAGCCGTTCTCCAGCGCGGCCTGCACGCTCGGCGCCTATGCCGAGCGCAAGGCCAAGGGCAAGACGATCAACGTCGCCTATGTGTTCGACACCACCCGCGGCATCAAGCTGTTCGCCGATCAGGCCTATTTCGTCGCCGGCGACAACAACGAGTTGGCGCCGTTCCTGTTGAAGAAGGATGCCGAGGCCTACGCCGCCAAGCTCGGCGGCAAGGTGCTGAGCTTCGACGACGCCCTGAAATCAGCGATCAGCGGAGGTTGATCGTGGAGGGCGCAGCGCTTCGACGCGAATTTGCTCCGCGGAGCCCGGAGCCGGGACAACCGCCGACATTGCCGGCGGCGCCGCCCATAGCGCCGCCGCGGCCGTGGGCGCTCTATGCCGGGCGCTGGCTGCGGCTGCATCGCGACGGGCTGCGCGCCACCGCGGTCGGCACCGTGGCGTTGGCGTTGTTCCTGCTGTCCTGGCACTTGCTCACCAGCTACCGCGTGGTGTTCTTCGTACGTTTCACCAACGTGCCCTCGCCCGCCGCGGTCTATGACAGCCTGACCCGGGCGATGCACGATTCCAAATTCCTGCTGCACGTGCTGTTGAGCTGCCGCCGCATCGTGATCGGCTTCTCGCTGGCGGCGCTGCTCGCGGTGCCGCTCGGGCTGGTGATGGGCCGGTTCAAGCTGATCCACGAGGTGCTGTTTCCGATCACCGAGATCCTGCGCCCGATCCCGGCGATCGCCTGGGTGCCGATGGCGATCATGCTGTGGCCGACCAATGAGCAGAGCATCGTGTTCATCACCTTCCTCGGCTCGTTCTTTCCGATCCTGGTCAACACATTGCACGGCATGTCGCTGGTCGATCCGGTGCTGGTGCGGGCCTCGCAATGTCTCGGCGCCCGCGAACTGTCGATCTTCCGCGAGGTGTATTTCCCGGCCTCGCTGCCGCACATCTTCACCGGCCTCACCGTCGGCATGGGGGTGGCCTGGGTGTCTCTGATCGCCGCCGAGATGATCTCCGGCCAATACGGCATCGGTTACTACACCTGGGAGGCCTACTCGCTGGTGCAATACGCCGATATCGCGCTGGGAATGATCTGCATCGGCGTGCTCGGGCTCGGCTCCAGCACGTTGATCCGCGGGCTCGGACGCCTCGTCATGCCATGGAGCAGAAAGTGAGCGCCGACATGCTGAACGAAACCCCCGGCAAGGGACGCGTCGAGGTCCGCAATTTCGGACTGAGCTATGAAACGCTGGACGGCCCGATGCAGGCGGTGTGCGACGCCTCGATCCACGTCAATCCCGGCGAGTTCGTCTCGATCGTCGGGCCGTCCGGCTGCGGCAAATCCACTTTGCTCAACGCCGTCGCCGGCTTTCTGAAGCCGACCACCGGCACCGTCAGCGTCGACGACGTGGTGGTCGATGGCCCCAGCGCCGAGCGCGGCATGGTGTTTCAGCAATATTCGCTGTTTCCCTGGAAGACGGTGAAGGGCAACGTCGAATTCGGCATGAAGATGAAGCATCTCGACAAGTCGAGCCGCGATCGCGCGGCGCGCACGCTGCTCGGCATCACCGGCCTCACCGCGTTCGAGAACAAATATCCGGACAGCCTGTCCGGCGGCATGAAGCAGCGCGTCGGCATCGTGCGGGCGCTGGCCACCGGCCCCAAGGTGCTGCTGTGCGACGAGCCGTTCGGCGCGCTCGACGCCCAGACCCGGGTGATCATGCAGCAGATCCTCACCAACATGTGGCAGCGGCTGAAGATCTCGGTGCTGTTCGTCACCCACGATATCGACGAGGCGATCTTCCTGTCCGACCGGGTGTATTGCATGACCGCGCGGCCCGGCAGCATCAAGGCCGAGATCGTGATTCCGCTGGAGCGGCCGCGGCAGCAGTCGATGATGATGTCGTCGGAATTTCTGGCGCTGCGCCGCGGGTTGATGGCGTTGATCCGCGAGGAGAGCATCAAGGCGATGGGCGGCGAAATCAGCGACCTCGCGCTGGAAGGTCTCAGCATCGACATGCACGGACAGAGTTTCGCCGACGTGGTCTGAGCGCTGCGACGTGGGCGGCCGGCGCTGCCAGCAAGGCTCAGGAAAACTGCCGCGCGATCGCCACGCTGATCCCCAACAACAGCAGCAGCGACAGCGTCACCGCGGCGGTCACCCGGCTGCCGACCCGCCGGATCACCCGCACGTCGACGCCGAGGCCGAGCGCCGCCATCGACACGATGGTCAGCACCGACGCGGTGCTCAGCAGCGGCGCCACCACCTCGTTGGGAATGATCGCAAACGAGCGCAATGCAGCCAGCAGCAGGAAGCCGACGATGAACCACGGCACGATCTGCAGCGGGCCGAAGCGATGCACCTTGACCGGCGCGTCGGCGCTGGCGCGCAGCTTGCGCCCGAACAGCGAGAAGCCGACCACGATCGGCCCGAGCGTGAGCACCCGCATCAGCTTGACCAGGGTGCCGATCTGGGTGGCGACCAGACCGGCCGGAACCGTCGCCGCGAGCACCTGCGGCACCGCATAGACCGTGAGCCCGGCGAGAATGCCGTATTGATTGGGCGACAGCCCGAGCAACGGAATCAACAGCGGCAGCCCCAGCACCATCATCACCCCGAGGATCGCGGTGAACGAAATCGACGAGGCGATATCGTCGCCATGGGCGCCGATCACCGGCGCCACCGCGGCGATCGCCGAATTGCCGCACACCGAATTGCCGCAGGCGATCAGGATCGACAGCCGCACCGGCAATCCCATCAGGCGGCTGATGCCGTAACTGGCGGCGAGAATGAAGCCGACGGTGGCGACGATGGCGGCCAGCAGCGACAGCCCGGAGGCGGCGATCGCGGCAAAGCTGATCGAGACGCCGAGCAGCGTCACCGCGACTTCGAGCAACTGTTTGGCGCTGAACGCGATCCCGGCGCGCCACCGCGGACCGGGCTCCCAGGCGGTGCGGATCGCCATCCCGAGCAGGATCGCGATCACCAGCGCCTCGACATAAGGATGCGCGAAGACCCGCTGTTCCAGGAGCTGCGCGCCGAGCGCGACCGCCGTGACCGCCAGGCTGAGCGCGATGCCGGGCCACAGCGCCTTGAGCCGCGCGGCGCCGGCGCGCCATGCCGCGGGTCGCGCCGCGGAGTCGTTTGGGGCCGTCATGCAATCTCCTACGCTTGGAGAAGATTATGCGCTAAGAGACGGCTTTAATGGAAATACCTTTTACGTTTAGGCCCATATGGAGAAGTTATGCCACTCAACCTCCATCTGCTTCGGATGTTCGCGACGGTGGTTCGGTCCGGCAGCTTCTCCCGCGCCGCCGAGGCGCTGCACGTCAGCCAGCCGGCGATCTCCAAGGGCGTCAGGGATTTTGAACTGCAGCTCGGCTGCCGTCTGCTCGACCGGGCCCCCAAAGGCGTGCGCCCGACCCGCGAAGGCCAAGCGCTGATGCGCCACGCCGAAGCGCTGTTCGCGACCGAACGCGCTGCGGAAGAAGAAATGCGTTCGCTGCGCAGCCTCGAGCAAGGCTCGCTGCGGATCGGGGCCAGCACCACCATCGCCTCCTACATGATCGCGGACTATCTCGGCGCGTTTCACCGCGCCCATCGCAATGTCGACCTGCACATCGTCAGCGCCAACACCCGCGAAATCGCCGATCTGATGCTGGGCCACGAGATCGATATCGCCCTGGTCGAGGGGCCGGTGTCCGACGACGAGCTGGTCGCGGCCCCGTGGCGGACCGACGTCATGGAATTGATCGTCGGCCCGCAGCATCGGTTCGTCACGGCGACGGCGCCGATTGATGCCGCGGCGCTGGCCGATGAAACGCTGATCGTGCGCGAACCAGGCTCGGGCTCGCGCGCGATCGTGCTGCGCGCGCTGCAACGGCACGGCATCGAGCCGCGGCGCACGCTGCAGATCGGCAGTACCGAGGCGATCAAGCAGGCGGTGACGGCGGGGCTCGGAATCGCGATCGTCTCGGCCGCGGCGACCCACGATCAGATCGCGCAGCAGCATTTGAAAAGCATCGCGATTCGCGGGCTCAGCATTGATCGGCAGCTCTGGCAGCTGCGGATCGCGGGCCGGCTCGACGCGCCGGCGGCGGTGGCTTTCGATCAGTTGCTGAATGCGCCGCAGCCGCTCGGCGCGGCGGCGGCCGGTTATAGCGTTTTCGAGCGAAGTGGGTCCCGGCTCGCGTGAAGAAAATGCGTCAAAATAACAAACTGGAGCTCTGGTTCTGATCTATCAGAACCGGAATAGCTCTAGGCGCCGAACACCGTTCTGATGGCGCTCGCGAACTCGGCGAAGCTCGCGGCGAAATCCGGATTGAAGAACGCAGCGCGCGCCGCCACGATCGCAACCAGCAGCGCCCAGAACAGGCCGGCACCGGCGCGGGTCAGCCAGCGCGAGGCCTGGCCCTGCTCGCTCGGCAGGCGTGGTTCGGCGTATTCCACCGGCTCGCCGAAGGCGTCGAATTGGGCGGGTGTCACGGGCATCTGCGGCGCATCCACGGACTGAAGCGATCGCTCCATATGTCGCGGCTTGGCCCTGGAAATCAAAGGAACGGTCGGCCGAAATTCAGCGCCGTTGCAGAGCTTTCTTCTCCAATTTGCGGGCTGGATGGCAAAATCTCCCCAAGCTGCGCGCAGCCGGCGCACCGGCCTTGGCTTCGCGCCGCCACGGCCCCCGATCTTGCTCGTTGCTGATATGCGAACGCGCTGCCGGGAGCAGGACCGCACAGGCTTCGGAAGTTTGGGGAAATTTTGGTAGCGGGAGAGGGACTCGAACCCCCGACCCCAGGATTATGATTCCCGTGCTCTAACCAGCTGAGCTACCCCGCCACGCGCGTCGGCGTCCGAACCATCGGCTCGGACCGCGAACGCGCGGCATATAAGGAGGCGGCCGACGGCCTGTCAAGCAGGCTGCCGGGCGCTGCGTCAGGATCATTTCGGCCGCACGCTCGGATCGCCGCCGGGACTGCCCGGGGGCGGAATCACCGGGGTATTGCCGACCTGTGGCGTCGGCGCGCGAATTTCCGGATCGACCCCGGCGGGCGGGCACAGCACGCCGTCGGAGCGGGCGAGTTTGTCGCCCAATGGCTCGCGGCCCTGGCCGGTGGTGGCATCGGGCGTGGTGATGCTGCCTTGTTCGGGCGCGGTGCGGCTCGGCGCGCAATTGCCCGAGCCGGACGGTTGCGACGCTGCGGGGGCGACCTGCGCCGGCGCGGCCGCCGGCGGCGCTTGCGCGATGGCCATGCCGGGAGCCAGCATCACAGCGCAGACCAGAACTGGGAGCCGAAGGTTTTGCATCCCAACAGAACCGACAACGCGCGCCGATGTTCCTTCGCGCCGCGTTACGCCTTGCGATAGCGGATCAGCGAGAAATGCCCCATCGGCGGCATCGGCCGTCGTTCCGCGAGGCTGACGCCGCCGTGCCGTGCCGCCCAGTTGACCAAACGGGCCCACGGGAACTCGGGACGCCAGCCGAGCCGGCGCGCCAGCGGCGCGAACGCCAACTCGAACACTTTGCGCGGCCCGCTTTCGGCGCCGATGTGGTTGACCAGGATCAACTCGCCGCCGGGCTTCAGCACCCGGACGAAGTCATCGAGCGTGGCTTCCGGGTCGGGCACCGCGGTGATGACATATTGCGCCACCACGGCGTCGAAGAAGCCGTCGGGAAACGCCAGATTTTTCGCATCCATCACGCCCAGCACGTCGACATTGCTGAGCTTCAGCGCGCGCACCCGCTCCTGCGCCTTGCGCAGCATCGGCTCGGAAATGTCGACGCCGCACAATCGCGTGGTCGGCGAATAGTCCGACAGCGACAGCCCGGTGCCGACGCCGACGTCGAGCACCCGGCCACCGATCGCATCGGCCACCGCGATGGTCGATTGCCGGCCGGAATGAAACACCTTGCCGAACACCAGATCGTAAATCGGCGCCCAGCGCGCATACGCCTTCGCGACGCCGGCGCGGTCGATATCGTTCCCCATGTGCTGCCCCGATTGATGCTATCCGCGCGCGCCCGCCACCTGCGGCCGCGAAGCTGGCGCTTCGCGCAACGCGCTATTCCCCGCGGTTCTCGGCGCGGCGCTCTTGATGAAGCCGCCGCCGAGCACGCGGGCCTGTCCGGCCGGCGCGTCGTAGAACACGCAAGCCTGCCCGGGAGAGACGCCGTCTTCTCCCGCCACCAGTTCGACCTGATAGCCACCGTCCTGCGCGCGCAGCCAGGCCGGCTGCGGCCGGCGCGTCGAGCGCACCCGCACGAACAATTCCAGGCCGTCGCCGACCGCAAGGTCAAGCGAGCTGTCGCCGATCCAGTTGATGTCGCGCAGCACGATGCGGTCCATCCGCAGCGCTTCGCGCGGGCCGACCACGACACGCCGCGTCGACGGCTCGAGCCGCAGCACGTAGAGCGGCGCCGAGGCGGCGATACCGAGGCCGCGGCGCTGGCCGACGGTGAAATGCACGATACCTTGATGCTTGCCGAGCACCCGGCCATCGAGGTCGACGATCTCGCCGGGCTCCATCGCGTTCGGCTTCAGCCGTCCCACCACGTCGGTGTAGCGGCCGGTCGGGACGAAGCAGATGTCCTGGCTGTCGTGCTTGTCGGCCACCGACAGACCGAATTGCCGCGCCAATTCGCGGGTCTGCGGCTTGGTCATGTCGCCGAGCGGAAACCGCAGATAATCGAGCTGATCGCGCGTGGTGGCGAACAGGAAATAGCTCTGGTCGCGATCGGCGTCGGAGGCGCAGACCAGCGCGCGCGAGCCGTCCGGCAGCCTTCGCGACGACACGTAGTGTCCGGTCGCGAGCGCAGAGGCGCCGAGTTCGCGCGCGGTCGACAACAGATCGCGAAACTTGATCGAGCGGTTGCATTCGATGCACGGCACCGGCGTCTCGCCGGTGGCGTAGCTGGTGGCGAAACTGTCGATCACCGATTCCCGGAACCGGCTCTCGTAATCCAGCACGTAATGCGGAATACCGATCCGCTCGGCCACCGCGCGGGCGTCGTGGATGTCCTGGCCGGCGCAGCAGGCGCCCTTGCGATGGATTGCGGCGCCATGGTCGTAGAGTTGCAGCGTGATGCCGACGACGTCGTAGCCTTCCGACTTCAACAGCGCGGCCGTGGTCGAGGAATCCACGCCGCCCGACATCGCGACGACGACTCGGGTATCCTGCGGGCGACCTTCGAGATCGAGACTGTTGAGCATTGCTGCGGTCATTCTGCGATTGCGGCGCCGGCGCCGAACCAGCGCGCGGAGGCCAAGTTCGAGCGTCGAAAGCCAAGCCTTTAATATAGGCCGCTTCCTTGCGAGGCAATCGCCGACGCGGTTTTGCCGCGCCGGATCGCCTGAACAGCAAGTCTTAAACGGCAAGTCTTGCCGGGTGGCAGCAAGGATCGCCCCAGTGGAGCTCCCGGCGGCGGCCGTGGCACGGAATATTGCATTGATATTGCTGGATATTTTTCACAGATTAGGTTGGCGCGGTCCTTGCTGAGTAAGACGCGGAACTACCGCAAAGGTCATGCCTGTGCTCAGCGTCACATCGGACACCGTCAGCTCTTCCACGCCCGACACGCGGTCGAATCCGCGTCAGGAGCGTTCCGCGCCCGCCGAAAGCTTCGCCGCGCTGGTCGACAGTAGCAGCGCGGCGGACCGCGCCGACTCCCGTCAGAGCACGATCGACCAGGCCGCCGCGCAGCGGCGCAGCGACGATCGCTCGTCCAGCAGCGAGCCTCCGGCGCGCAACACCGCGCCGACGGATAATGCCGACCGCGCGCAGGATCGCCGCGACGACGCCCGGCAATCCGCCGACGCCGCCGACAAGCGCGCCGACGCCAACGACGCCCGCGGCAATGCCGACGCCTCCGCCCCCAGCAAATCAAAGCCGAAGAGCGACAAGCCGGCCGGCAAAGACGCCAGCTCGCACGGCAAGACATCCACCGACGGCGCAACCGCCGACACCGCCACCGCCGCCGCCGCGGTGCAGGCCGATCCCGCCCCCGTGCTGGTTGCGGCGGGAATCGTCGTCCCGGTCAACGTCGCAACCACCGCCGACGGCTCCGCCGCAGCGACGGCTCCGGCGGCCAGCGCCACCGCCGCCAGCGCAACGGCGGCCGCCCTGCTCGCATTGCAGAGCGGTGCGGCGCAGACCGACACCAGCGGCAGCGGCGCAACCGCGACCGACGCCGCCGCCACCACCACAACCCCGGCGATGACCGCGGCGGTCGCCGCTGCGGCCACCGCGACATCCGGCAAATCCGCCGCCAAGCCGGCCCAGCCGGGCGGCGGCGCCGACGTCACCACCGCCGCGACAACCGACGCCTCCGAGGCGACAGCCGCCGCGGCCGCGACGCCCAAGAGCGGCACCGCGGCGACCAGCCAGGCGTCGACCTCCCCATCCGACAAGACCAAGCACGCCGAGGCCAAGCCGGCCGCGACCGACGGCGACGCCGCCGCCACCGCCACCGCCACCGCCACCGCCACGACCACCGCGGATCCGGCGCCGGCGCCAGGCCGTCACCACGCCGATCCGGGCGCCGCGCAGCCGCAAGCCGCGACGCCGGATCAGACCGCGATCTTGCCGCAGCAAGCCCAGCTCCCGGCGGCCAGCGCCCAGATTCCGGCGGCGCAGTTGACCGCGACGCTGGCCACCAACGCCCCGGTCCCGATGGATCGGCTGGCGGTGGAAATCGCCGCCACCGCGCAGAGCGGCAACAGCCGCTTCGAAATCCGGCTCGACCCCGCCGAACTCGGCCGCATCGACGTGCGGATCGACGTCGACCGCCAGGGCCAGGTCACCTCGCATCTCACCGTCGAGAAGCCCGAGACGCTGGCGATGCTGCGCAACGACGCCCCGCAATTGCAGCGCGCGCTCGACGATGCCGGCCTGAAGACCGGCGACAGCGGCCTGCAATTCAGCCTGCGCGACCAGTCCTCCGGCCAGAACAACAGCAACGGCGGCAATGAGCGCGGCGGCAATTATCAGCGGCTGCTGATCGGCGAAGACGACAGCGTCGCGGCCGCGGCGGTGGGACGAAGCTATGGACGCATGCTGGGATCAACCACCGGCGTAGATATCAGGGTCTAGGGAGAGCACCATGGCGATCGACGCAACAATGCCCGGCACGATCGTGTCGGCCCCGGCGGCGCAATCCTCCTCCAGCAGCAGCACCGCGACCACCAGCACGACGCCCGGCATCGCCGACAATTTCCAGACCTTTCTGACGCTGCTGACCACGCAGCTGCAGAACCAGAATCCGCTGGATCCGCTGGACACCAACCAGTTCACTCAACAGCTGGTGCAATTCGCCGGCGTCGAGCAGCAGCTGAAATCCAACAGCCAGCTGGAATCGCTGGTCAAGCTGCAAACCACCGCGCAGGCTACCCAGGCGCTGAATTTCGTCGGCGCCACCGCGGTGGTCGACGGCAGCACCACGGCGCTGACCAAGAGCGTGGCGGCCTGGGGCATCAACGTGCCGACGTCCTCGACGATCACCGTCAACATCAAGAATTCGGCCGGCCAGACCGTGTACTCCGGCGACTTCAAGATGGCCAAGGGCGATCACCAGAGCTTCGTCTGGGACGGCAAGGGCAGCGACGGCGCGCAATGGCCGGACGGCAAATACACCATCTCGGCGGTCGGCAAGGATGCCGACGGCAAGGCGGTCGCGGTGTCCACCGAAATTCAGGGCACGGTGGACTCCGCCGACCTGTCGCAAACGCCGCCGATGCTGTCGATCGGCGGGCAGTCCTTCACGGTGGATCAGATTCGCAAGGTGGTGCTACCGGCGATGCTGCCGACCACCTCGACCGGCAGCTGATCCTAAGAGTCTGAGCGAAAGAGCAGCCGGCAAAATCAGTTGTTTTCGTCATTGCGAGCCGAGGGCGGCGCGGAGCGCCGGCCGAACAGCGAAGCAATCCGGGGCTTTTTGGGTGACCCTGGATTGCTTCGTCGCAACAGCTCCTCGCAATGACGCGTTTTGATTCTAGCAGAACCGGAATAGCTCTAGCTGTGAGCTTTCAATAGGTTGTCCATCCGATCCAGACCGAGGAGACTGAGGTTGCGAAGCTTCAGGGATCCAAGGAGGACCGGATGAACATCCACAAGAATGCCCGTTTGACGCCGATTGGTCGAGAGCGGTT
>NZ_DASWPE010000089.1:0-72745 GCF_036404135.1 Rhodopseudomonas sp.
TCACCAGCGACAGGTTATTCCATGAAAATTGCGATGATCGGCACCGGCTATGTGGGGCTGGTGTCCGGCGCCTGCTTTGCGGATTTCGGCCATCAGGTTACCTGCGTCGACAAGGACGAAGCCAAGATCGACGGGCTGCGGCGCGGCGAAATCCCGATTTTCGAACCCGGTCTCGACGCTCTGGTAGCCTCCAACGTCAAGGCCGGGCGGCTGGATTTCGCCACCGAACTGACGGCCGCGGTCGGCGACGCCGACGCGGTGTTCATTGCGGTCGGCACCCCGTCGCGGCGCGGCGACGGCCATGCCGATTTGAGCTACGTCCACGCCGCGGCCCGCGAGATCGCGGTAGCGCTAAAGGGCTTCACCGTGGTGGTGACCAAGTCGACGGTGCCGGTCGGCACCGGCGACGAGGTCGAGCTGTTGATCCGCGAGGCCAATCCGACCGCCGACGTGGTGATCGCCTCGAATCCGGAATTCTTGCGCGAAGGCGCTGCGATCCGCGACTTCAAGTTCCCCGACCGCATCGTGGTCGGCACCGACGACGAGCGCGGCCGCAAGGTCTTGGGCGAGATCTACCGGCCGCTGTCGCTCAACGCCGCGCCGTTGATGTATACCGCGCGGCGCACCGCCGAGCTGATCAAATACGCCGCCAACGCCTTCCTCGCCACCAAGATCACCTTCATCAACGAGATCGCCGATCTCGCCGAAAAGGTCGGCGCCGACGTCCAGGAAGTGGCGCGCGGCATCGGCATGGACAACCGCATCGGGCCGAAATTCTTGCACGCCGGTCCGGGCTTCGGCGGCTCGTGCTTTCCCAAGGACACCCGCGCGCTGGTCAAGATCGCGCTCGACCACGACGTGCCGCTGCGCATCGTCGAGGCGGTGCTCGCGGTCAACGACAACAGGAAGCGGGCGATGGCGCGCAAGGTGTCGCACGCGCTCGGCGGCAACATCCGCGGCAAGACCGTGGCGGTGCTCGGCCTCACCTTCAAGCCGGACACCGACGACATGCGCGAGGCGCCGTCGATCCCGCTGGTCACCGGCCTATTGGACATGGGCGCCAAGGTGCGCGCGTTCGATCCGGTCGGCATGGAGCAGGCCCGCGCCGAACTGCCCGACATCACCTATTGCAACGACGCCTATGCCTGCGCCGAGGGCGCCGACGCGCTGGTGATCGTCACCGAATGGGTCCAATTCCGAGCGCTCGACCTCGGCCGGCTGAAGGCCGCGATGAAGCAGCCGGTGGTGATCGACCTGCGCAACATCTATCGCGCCGAGCAGATGGCCGCGCACGGCTTCGTCTATGAGAGCGTCGGGCGCGGCAGCAAGGCCTAGCGGACGGTTACGAACCCAGCCAAGGGCGACCGAACACCGCCTCGATGAATCGCAGACGGCCCCGGCCGCCGTCGAGCGTCATCGTCATGTGGAGGCGGTCGCCGCGCAATTCGAACTCGACGATGAAGGTCTTGCCGTCGAGCGGGTTGTTCGGCGCGCGCCATTGGCCGCCACCGCCCGCCGTCGGCATGCCGTTCCGCTCGCGCTCAACAATCGTCGCGGTCCAGCCGTTGTTGGCGGTCACGCGCAACGCGCCGATGCCATCGATGGTGATCTGGCAGGTCGGACAATTGCCCGCATTGGAACTGATCTGCTGCCACGGGCCGGTCAAGGTTTCGACCTGAGCCCGCGCGCCCGATGGGATCGCGACGGCAAGCACCATCATCAGCGCCAGGCCCCGCAGCATCGCTACCTGCCCCACACCTCTTGCGCCACCTCGACCGCGAGCCGCAGCCGGGCCCATTGCTCGTCCTCGGAGACCATATCGCCCGCCCCGACATCGGCGAAGCCGCTTTGCGGCGACAGCGCCAATTGCTGCAGCGGCACGAATTTCGCGGCCTCGGCGATCTGCCGCTTGATGTCGTCCTTGCTCTGCGGCGCGCCGGGCGTCGCGCCGATCAGCCCGAGCACCACGATCTTGTTGCCCTTCGGCAGAAACCGCAGCGGCGCGAAGCCCCCGGCGCCGTCGCAATCGAATTCCAGCACATAGCCGTCGTAATTTGTGCCGGCGAGCAGCGTCTCGGCCACCGGCTCGTAGCCGCCGCAGACCAGCCAATTGGCGCGAAACTCGCCGCGGCCGGCAGAGCTGGTGATCACCATGTCGGACGGCCGCTCGGCGATCGCGTAGTTGATGACGCGGGCATAGACCCGCTGCAGATTGCCGGCGTCGTCGCGGCGCTGCCGCAGCATCTGCCGCTCGGCCTCCGAACCGAGACGCGCCCACACCGGGTCGTCGACCTGCAGATAGCGGCAGCCTTGCTCGTACAACGCCTTCACGGCGCGGCGATAGGTCTTGGCGAGATCCTCGAAGAACAGCCCGATGCTGGGATAGGCCTCAAGCGAGATGGCGTCGCGCCCGCCGCGGAAGTGCAGCAGCGCCGGCGACGGAATCGTCAGCTTCGGCGTCACATGGGCGATCTCGGCGTGGCGCTGCAGAAATCGGAACTGCGCCAGCACCGGATGGTGGTCGGGGAAATCCAATTGGCCGGTCACCCGCAGCGCCCCGCCGGCCTGATCGGGCTCGCAGCCCTCGAGCGCGGTGAAAAAGTCGAGCTGCCCCGCGGCTGTGCGGAATTCGCCGTCGGTGGCGAGCTTCAGCCCATAGGCCGACTGCTTGTGCACCAGCTTCTCGATCTCGACGTCCTCGATCTTGCGCAGATCGTCGGCGCTGAGCGCCCCGGCCGCGAATTTGCCGCGCGCCTCCTGGAGTTTCGGTGGGCGCAGCAGGCTGCCCACATGCTCCGCCCGAAACGGCGGCTTGGTCCGTTGCATCATGGCTCCCCGGTCGAATGCGATCGGCGCGCACACCGCTACACGGCCGACCCGCGCTGCAAAACGAGGATCGGACGACATCATTAATTCAATGCAAACCAAACATGGACAGCTTGGCAGAGCCCGGCCGGCAGCAGCGGCCCGGCGCCGCGGCAGCCATATCATTGCCATGGAAGCCGGGATCTATCATGCAGGGCCCAGGTGATTTTGACGATGCGGGCAGCCATCCGTTGGCGAGGCAGGACGATCTTGTGGATTTCTGATGGGTTGGATGGGGGATGCTGGCGGCGCATCGGCGCGGTCGGCGCCGTGCTGCTGGCCTGCAGCCTCGGCGGCTGCGGCACCATCAACGAAAAGCTCGCCGCGGGCAGCGGGGATTACGTCCCGCAATGGGCCGGCGGGCTGCCGGCGGACGCCCCGCCGCGGCCGGGCAGCGCCAAATACGACGCCTGGGCCAAGGAGATGGCGCGGCGCCGCGCGATGCCCGCCAACGAGCGCAAGGAGCTGGAAAAGACCGACCCCTCCGGCATCGACCGCTCGGCCGATTGAGGCCGTTCGGCCGGCCCGCCGATGGACGGCTGAACCGCGATCCCCTATACCGCGCCCACCCAGCCCGGATGGACCGTCGCGGTCCCGCAACCTCGATCCCGCGCAATGCCGAACGACGCTCTTGACCCCGCCTGGCTGCTCGGCCTCGGCATCGTTGCGGCGGCGCTGCTGGCCGCGGCGCTGATCCGGCTGTGCCTGCCGCTGTTGCAGCGCTACGCGCTGGCGCGGCCGAACGCCCGCTCCTCGCATACCATTCCGACCCCGCAAGGCGCCGGCATCGCGGTGGTGGTCGCCACCCTATTGGTGGCCGGCGACCTGATCGGGCTGCAGGCGCCGGCGGCGCTGCCGGAGCTGCTGCCGGTGTTCGCCGCAGCCCTGACCCTCGCCGCGATCGGCGCGATCGACGACATCGCACCGCTGGCGGTGACGCCGCGGCTGATCGCGCAGGCGGCGGCGGTGGCCGCCATGGTCTGGGCGCTGCCCGAGGAGTTGCGGATCGCGCCGTTTCTGCCGGCCTGGCTGGAACGCGCCGGGCTGCTGCTCGGCACGCTGTGGTTCGTCAATCTGGTCAACTTCATGGATGGACTGGACTGGATCACGGTCGCCGAAGTGCTGCCGGTCGCCGGCGCGCTGGTGGCACTGGGACTGTTCGGCACGCTGCCGTGGCCCGCCGCGGTGCTGGCCGCCGCGCTCGGCGGCGCCTGCCTCGGATTTGCGCCCTACAACAAGCCGGTGGCCCGGGTGTTTCTCGGCGACGTCGGCAGCCTGCCGATCGGGCTGTTGCTGGCCTGGTGCCTGATCGAACTCGCCGCGCAATGCTGGGCGGCGGCGCTGCTGCTGCCGCTGTATTATCTGCTCGACGCCACGCTGACGCTGCTGCGGCGGCTGCTGGCCGGCGAGGCGGTCTGGCAATCGCACCGCTCGCATTTCTATCAGCGCGCCACCACCAACCATTTCACGGTGATGCAGGTGGTGTCCGAGGTGTTCGTGCTGAATCTGGCGCTGGCCGCGTTGGCGATCGGCGCGGCGGCGAGCCACTCCGCGCTCATCGAGGTGTTGCTGCTGGGGCTCGGCGTCGCCGCGGTCGCCGTGGTGCTGACGCGGTTTTCCCGGCCGCGCCGCTGATCACTGCGCCGCGGCGCGAAGCTCGGCCTCGGTGTGGAATTCCGGCACCGCGGCTTTCAGCACCCCGGCGATCTCGGAATAGGTTTCGTTGCCGACGCCCTGCTCGAGTTCGGCCAACCATTGCCGCAGCAATTCCATCGGCGGCTGGTTCGGCTTGGCGGCGACGATGCCGGCGATGCCGGTCTCGCTGATCGGCTCCTGGTCGGCGAACAGGATTTCGTTCAGCCGCTCCCCCGGCCGCACCCCGGTAAACACCACCTCGATGTCGTAGCCGGGCTGCAACCCGGACAGCCGGATCATGCGTTCGGCGAGATCGACGATCTTCACCGGCTGCCCCATGTTCAGCACATAGACCGAGGCGTCGAACCGCTCCGGGCCGAGCGCGTGGGTCGCAGCCGTGATCACCAGATCGCAGGCCTCGCGGATGGTCATGAAGTAGCGCACCATGTCGGGATGGGTCACGGTGATCGGGCCGCCAGCCTCGATCTGCGCCTTGAATTTCGGCACCACCGAGCCGTTCGACGCCAGCACATTGCCGAACCGCACCGAGATCAACCGCATCGGCGGCCGGCCGCCATCGGCGCCGCTCATCAATTGGCGATCCAGCGCCTGGCAATACATTTCGGCGAACCGCTTGGTCAGCCCCAGCATCGACACCGGCTGGATCGCCTTGTCGGTGGAAATCATCACCATCGCCGCGGCGCCCGAGGCCAAGGCGGCGTCGGCGACATTGACCGAGCCGAAGATGTTGGTCTTGACGCCCTCCGCCCAATCGCGCTCCAGGATCGGCACATGCTTCAGCGCCGCGGCGTGAAACACGATGTCCGGCTTGAACGCCATCAGCAATTGCCGGATGCGCTCGCGGTCGCGCACGTCGGCGATGCGGCCTTCGACCGCGACCTTGGACTCCTTGCCGAGAATCGCTTCCATCGCCGTGTGCAGCGCCGGCTCGGAATTCTCGATGATCAACAGCCGCGCCGCGCCGAAGGTGGTGACGCGGTCGCAGATCTCGAAGCCGATCGAGCCGCCGCCACCGGTGACCACCACGGATTTGCCGCGCACGAAGGCCTCGAGCCTTGCGTAATCGATCTTGACGCTGGGACGCAGCAAGAGATCCTCGACCGCCACCGGCGCCAGCCGCGGAGTATCGCGGCTTTCCTCCAGCGACGGCAGCCGGCTGACCGCGAGCCCGAGCTTGCGCGCCCGCATCAGCACCGATTCCGGCTGCGCCTCGCTCTCGAACGCCGACGGCGTCATCACCACGCGCTTGATCGGCTTGTCGCGGCTGGCGAAATCGTCGACCACATTGGCCAGATCGTCGATCGTGCCCAACACCGGAATGCCGCGAATCAATTGGCCTCGATCCGACAGCGCCGGCGACAGGATGCCGACCGGCCACAGCCGCTGCACCGCCCCGCTTTCGACGCCGCGCAGAAACACCTCGGTATCGGCGGCCCGTCCGATCAGCAAGGTCGCCGCGGCGTTTTTCGACATCGCCTTGTTACGCGTGCGGGTATAGCGGAAATGCCGGTACGCCAGCCGCGAGCCACTGAGGAAGAACACCTCCAGAAACCAGTAGATGATGATGGTGGTCTTGCCGAGAAAGAACGTGCCGAACACGTTGGGCGCCAGAAAGATGTAGTCGAGCACCAGCAGCGCCACGGTCAGCACCGTGGCTGCGCGCAGAATATTCAACAGATCGGGGACGGAAATGAACCGCCACTTGGTGGTGGTGAGATGAAAAATGTAACAGACGAAGAAGCTGAAGGCGACGAAATACGGCAGGATCGTCAGCAGCAGCGGCAGTCGCTCGGTGAAATTCTCACCTTGAAACCGGAGGAAGAAGCTGGCGATCACCGCAAAGGCCGTCACCCCGGCGTCGTGAATCGCGATCAGCCAGTTCCGATAGGTAAACGCGGAGATCCTGGTCATCGAGCGGCGGACAATCTTGGGGGATGTTTCATCACTCACTTTCGCTGAAGCGGCGGGCCGCGGCGCTGATCTGCCGGCGGCACGGCTGCATAGCAGATTGGGCCGGCAGCGCCCGATGCAATTGTTGTTACCAAAACCGCTTGCCGCGCGATACCGCCGCTAGGTAGAGCCGGTAACATGAAACGCCCGACGCCCGGGCACTCCCGGGGGCATCGATCGCCCCTGGCGGCACCGGCCGGTCGCCCTGGCCCGCCGTCGGCTGCGCCGTTACGGCCAAACCAAGTCGAATTTAAGAACAATGAATATGTGTTCAATTATTTCAATCCGGCCAGCTCACCCACCGGATGACGGCTGCTGTTGCAGGCTGTTAAGGCCTCAATCCATGAACACCACGGTCTTCTTGCCGTTCAGGATCACGCGGTCCTCGAGGTGATAGCGAATCGCGCGCGACAGCACCCGGCGCTCGATGTCGCGGCCCTTGCGCGCCAGATCCGCCGGGGTGTCGCGATGGCTGATGCGCTCGACGTCCTGGTCGATGATCGGGCCTTCGTCGAGGTCGCTGGTGACGTAATGCGCGGTGGCGCCGATCAGCTTGACGCCGCGCTCGTGGGCCTGATGATACGGCCGCGCGCCCTTGAAGCCGGGCAGGAACGAATGGTGGATGTTGATGCAGCGGCCTTCCAGCCGGCCCGACATCTCGTTCGACAGGATCTGCATATAGCGCGCCAGCACCACCAGATCGGTCTTGGTGTGGGCGATCACGCCGGAGATCGCGGTTTCCTGCTGGCGCCGGGTCTCCTTGTTCACCGGCAGATAGTGGAACGGAATCTCGCCGAACTCGATGTCCTTGTAGGTCTCGCGCGGGTGGTTGGAGATGATCGCGGTCGGCTGCATTTCCAGTTCGCCGGTGCGCCAGCGATACAGGATGTCGACCAGGCAATGGTGCGACTGCGACACCAGCAGCATCACCCGGCGGCGATTGGAGCGGTCGCGCAGATGCCAGCGCATCATGAAGCGCTCGGCGACCGGCAGGAACGCCTCGCGCAAGCCCTGCAGCGACACCCTGGTCTGCGCCGCGTTGAACACCACCCGCATGAAGAACAGCCCAGTTTCGCTGTCGTCGAATTGCTGGGCGTCGATGATGTTCTGGCCGTTGTCGAACAGGAAGGTCGAGACGGCGGACACGATGCCCGGCAGGTCGGGACAGGACACCGTCAGCACGAATTGATGATGAGGCATGAGGCCAGCTTGATGCGAGGACGAAGCGGGAACGGCGGAATGCGCCCCTGCTCTACCACCCGCGGCGGCCTTGCGCCAATCCCGTCCAAAGCGGCAAGATGCCAACACCCCGAGCGCAGGACATCACATGGTCGAACGACTGGACGGCTATCGCATCCTGATCCTGGAAACCCGCGAGGAAGCCCAGTTCGCGAGGCTTCTGACCGAACAGGGCGCGACCGTGCTGCAATGCCCGATGTTCGCCATTCACGACGCCCCGGACCCCGCCCCGGTCGAGGCCTGGATCCGCCGCGCCATCGCGCAGCCGTTCGACGACCTGGTGCTGACCACCGGCGAAGGGCTGCGCCGGCTGCTCAAGGCGGCGCGGCGGATCGAACTCGGCGAGCCGTTGATCGCGGCGATCGGACAATCGCGAACCTTCGCGCGCGGCCCGAAGCCCGGCCGGGCGCTGCGCGAGATCGGCCTGGAGGCCAGCGTCGTCACCGAGGTGCCGACTTCGGAAGGCATCGCCGCGACGCTGTCCGGAATCGACCTGCACGGCCGAAGGCTCGGGCTGCAGCTTTATCCGGACAAGGACCACAGCGTGCTGATCGCAGCGATCGCCGCCGGCGGCGCCGCGGTCGATGCGGTTTTGCCTTACGTCTATGACGCCCGCGCCGCCGAGAGCAACGTGCTGGCGGCGATCGATGCGATGGCGGCGGGCGAGATCGACGCGCTGGCGCTGACCAGTTCGGGGCAGATCCGCCGGCTGATCGACGTAGCGCGGGCGCATCATTGCGAGCCGCGGCTGCGCGCCGCATTGGGGGCGACGCCGATCGCCTCGGTCGGCCCGGTGGTGTCCGAGGAATTGGCCGCCTACGGCCTGCGCACCGACATCTATCCGGCCAACAACGCCTTCTTCATGAAGCCGTTGATCAGCGCGATGGCGACCGCGCTCAGCGCCCGCAAGCCGCGCGCCGCGGTGCCGTGAGCAAGCGTCGTTACTCGGCCAGCACCGCCCGAAAATGTTCGATGGTCTTGCCGAGTCCCTCGCGCAACTGCACCTTGGGCTGCCAGTCCAGCAATCGCGTCGCCAGCGAGATGTCCGGCTTGCGCTGCCGCGGATCGTCGGACGGCAATGGAGCGAACACCAGCTGCGAGCGCGCGCCGGTCAATTCCACCACCTGCTCGGCCAGTTCGCGGATGGTGAATTCCACCGGATTGCCGAGATTGACCGGGCCGGTGACGTCGTCGGCGGTCTCCATCAGCGCGATGATGCCCTCGATCAGATCGTCGACGTAGCAGAACGACCGGGTCTGCGCGCCGTCGCCATACAGCGTGATGTCCTCGCCGCGCAGCGCCTGCACCACGAAATTCGACACCACGCGGCCGTCATTGACATACATCCTGGGGCCGTAGGTGTTGAAGATCCGCGCCACCTTGATCGCGGTGGCGTGCTGGCGGTGGTAATCGAAGAACAGCGTCTCGGCGCAGCGCTTGCCCTCGTCGTAGCACGACCGCAGCCCGATCGGATTGACCCTTCCCCAATAGCTCTCGACCTGCGGATGGATTTCCGGATCGCCATAGACCTCCGAGGTCGAGGCCTGGAAAATCTTGCATTTCAGCCGCTTCGCCAGCCCCAGCATGTTGATGGCGCCGTGCACGCTGGTCTTGGTGGTCTGCACCGGATCATGCTGGTAGTGGATCGGCGAGGCCGGGCACGCCAGATTGTAGATCTGGTCGACCTCGATATAGAGCGGGAAAGTGACGTCGTGGCGGATCACTTCGAAGTCGGGGTTGGCCAAAAGATGCTTGATGTTGCGGCGCTGCCCGGTGAAGAAATTGTCGACGCAGATCACCTGATGGCCGAGCCCGAGCAACCGCTCGCACAGATGCGATCCCAAGAAGCCGGCGCCGCCGGTGACCAATACTCGCTTGCCAAGCTTCATTTCTGACTTCCAGATGCTGTGCCGGCGTCTCGCCGACGAGACGCCGCAGGGTGGGTCGGCGCCGTCCGCCGCCGCGACCTGTTGATGCGGGATCGGCCGCGTCGCGACAAGCTGCGGTTTGGCGCTCGGCCGGCCCCTGATGATTTCGATTCGATCCGATCGACCGCCGCGCCGGCGAGCCGATTCGATCGCCGCCCGCTAGCGCGGCGGCGCGCGACATTGCGCAAATTGCGCGGCCGATCGCAAGCCCTATCCCGCTGCGCGGAATGCGCCGCGCGCGCGACCGCGCGCAGCATCCGCCGGCCGGCGCAGCCGACGCGCGTGCTGGCGCGGCGCCGCATCCTGGTTCCCAGAGCGAACGGCCGAATCCGCGCCGTGCGTCGAACGATCGGCGCACTTGCGGCGCCGCGTTCATTGCCTCACAATCAAAACAAAGCGGGATGGTCGGGCGGCTTGAAAAGCCACGCGCGTTCGGCAATACCCTCTGCCCTAACAAAAACACCACAACAAGAAACGCCATAACAAAAAACCAAGGAGGAGACCCCATGCGCAGATTCGTAGTGGCCGCCGCGCTGGCTTTGCCGATGCTCGGCCAGGCCGCGATGGCCGAGGACGCCGGCAAAGACACCGTCAAGATCGGCTACATCGACCCGTTGTCGGGCGGCGGCGCCAGCGTCGGCGAAGGCGGGCTGAAGACCTTCCAATACCTCGCCGAGGAATTGAACGCCAAGGGCGGCGTGCTCGGCAAGAAGGTCGAGATCGTGCCGCTCGACAACAAGACCAACCCGCAGGAAAGCCTGATCCAGGCGCAGAAGGCGATCGACGCCGGGGTGCGCTATGTGACGCAGGGCAACGGCTCGGCGGTCGGCGGCGCGCTGAGCGACTTCATCACCAAATACAACGAGCGCAACCCCGGCAAGGAAGTGCTGTATTTCAATTACGCCGCGGTCGATCCGATCCTGACCAACGCCAAGTGCAGCTTCTGGCATTTCCGCTGGGACGCCAATTCCGACATCAAGATGGAAGCGCTGACCAACTACATGAAGGGCATGCCCGACATCAAGAAGGTCTACCTGATCAACCAGGACTATTCGTTCGGCCAGTCGGTGCGCAGCCAGGCCAAGGCGATGCTGGCGGCCAAGCGCCCGGACATCGCCATCGTCGGCGACGAACTGCATCCGCTGCTGAAGATCAGCGACTTCGCGCCCTATGTCGCCAAGATCAAGGCCTCCGGCGCCGACACCGTGGTCAGCGGCAATTGGGGCCAGGACATCGCGCTGTTGCTGAAGGCCTCGGCCGACGCCGGGCTGAAGGTCAACTGGTACACCTATTACGCCGGCGGCAGCGGCGGCCCCACCGCGATCAAGCAGACCGGGCTCAATCACCAGGTGTTCCAGATCACCGAAGGCTTCGCCAATATCGACCACAAGGCGTCGCAGGATTTCGAGAAGGCGTTCCGCGCCAAATACGACTTCGGCGTCTGGTATCCGCGCGCGGTCAACGAAATGCGGATGTTCGCGGCGGCCGCCGAACAGGCCAAGTCGCTGGAGCCGGTCAAGGTCGCGCAGGCGCTGGAAGACATGAAGATCGACGTGTTCAACGGCGGCGACGGCACCATGCGCAAGGACGATCACCAGTTCTTCCAGCCGATCTACATCTCCTCCTTCGGCGAGCGCAGCGAGAAGGAGCCGTTCGACGAAGAAAAGACCGGCTGGGGCTGGCGGTTGGTCGCCAAGATCGACACCCCGGCGACGGTGCTGCCGACCACCTGCAAGATGGAGCGGCCGTAGCGCCGTCGCCGCGACGCGCCGCGCGCCCTCGCCTCTCCCCGCGTGCGGGGAGAGGCGAAGTAAGCGCCCCTCCATTCTCAAGATCGCAGGCAACACCGTGCTTGAACTGATCGTCATCTCCACCTTGAATGGCGTGCTCTACGGCATGCTGCTGTTCCTGATGGCCAGCGGCTTGACCGTGATCTTCAGCATGCTCGGCGTGCTGAACTTCGCCCATGCCAGCTTCTACATGCTCGGCGCCTTCTTCGGCTTCCAGATCAGCCGCTGGGTCGGGTTCTGGCCGGCGCTGCTGATCGCGCCGCTGTTGGCCGGCGCGATCGGCGCCGCGGTGGAACGCTACGGGCTGCGCCGCGTGCACAAGAACGGCCACGTCGCCGAACTGCTGTTCACCTTCGGCCTCGCCTTCGCCATCGAGGAGATCGTGCAGATCATCTGGGGCAAGAGCCCGGTGGATTTCCGGGTGCCGCCGCTATTGGACTTCCCCGCCTTCACGCTGTTCTCGACCAACTATCCCGCCTTCAAGATGTTCATGCTGTTGGTCTCGGTCGGCATCTTTCTGGGGCTGTTGCTGGCGCTGAAGAAAACCAGGATCGGGCTGATCGTGCAGGCCGCATTGACCCATCCGCATATGGTTGGCCATCTCGGCCACAATGTCGGGCGCATCTTCATGCTGGTGTTCGGGGTCGGCACCGCGCTGGCCGCGGTCGCCGGCGTGATCGCAGGTCCCGCGCTGGTGACGCAGTCCAACATGGCCGGGCTGCTCGGCCCGATCCTGTTCGTGGTGGTGGTGGTCGGCGGGCTCGGCTCGCTGCCCGGCGCCTTCATCGCCTCGCTCTTGATCGGCCTGTTGCAGACCTTCGCGGTGTCGATGAACGGCTCGCTCGCCGGCCTGCTCGGTCCGCTCAGCCCCGACCTCGCACAAAGCTGGCTCAGCGACATCTGGAACGTCACCATCGCGCAGATCGCGCCGATCATGCCCTATCTGCTGCTGGTGCTGGTGTTGATCTTCCGCCCGATGGGCCTGCTCGGGACCCGCGACACATGAGAGACGTCACCGTGAGCGCAGCCCCTCCGCCGCCGGCACTGGCCGACAAGCTGAAATTCTACCTGATCTGGATCGCGGTGGCGGCGACGCTGCTGCTGTTGCCGAAGATCTTCTCCTCCGGCGGCTCGCTGACCACCTTCAGCCTGATCGGCATCTCGATCATGTTCGCGCTGTCCTACAACATCCTGCTCGGCCAGACCGGGATGCTGTCGTTCGGCCACGCGGTGTATTACGGGCTCGGCGGCTTCCTCGCCATCCACGCCATCAACTTCATCGTCGGCCACAGATTCCCGATCCCGCTGCCGCTGGTGCCCTTGATCGGCGGCGCCACCGGGCTGTTCTTCGCCGCCTTGATCGGCTGGGTGATGACGCAGCGCTCGGGCACCGCCTTTGCGATGATCTCGCTGGGGCTCGCCGAACTGGTCGCCTCCTCAGCGCTGATCCTGCGCAGCTTCTTCGGCGGCGAGGCCGGGGTTTCCGCCAACCGCACCAAGCTGCTCAAGCTGTTCGACTGGAATTTCGGCCCGCAGATCCAGATCTATTATCTGGTCGCGGGCTGGACGCTGCTCGCGGTGATCGCGATGTACGCGCTGACCCGCACGCCGTTCGGCCGGATGTGCAACGCGGTCCGCGACAATCCGGAGCGGGTGCAGTTCGTCGGTTACGATCCGCATGTGGTCCGCTATCTGGCGTTCTGCTTCGCCGGCCTGTTCGCCGGCATCGCCGGCGCGCTCGCCGCAATCAATTTCGAGATCGCCAATTCCGCCTATCTCGGCGCGGTGCAGTCCGGCACCGTGCTGTTCGCGGCCTATATCGGCGGCATCGGCTTCTTCATCGGCCCGATCGTCGGCGCGATCTTCGTCACCTTCCTGTCGCTCGGCCTCAGCGACGTCACCCCGGTGTGGCAATTGTATTTCGGGCTGTTCTTTATCGCGGTGGTGATGTTCGCGCCGGGCGGCATAACCGGATTGTTGATGATGCACCGGCCGCTGATCAAGGGCGGCACCATGGCCCGGGTGCTGCCGAGCTACGCGGTGGCGCTGCTGCCCACATTGGCGATGGTCGTCGGCCTGATGCTGGCGATCGAAACCACCGTGCACTACACCGTCAATCCCGGCGAGGACCCGCATATCCGCCCGTTCGGCCTGCCGTTCAATGCCGCAAGCCCGCTGACCTGGGCCACCGCGCTCGTGCTGATCATCGGCGGCTTCGCGCTGGCGCGGCTGAGCTGGCGCCGCGTCGGCCATGCCTGGGACGAAGCGCTCACCGCCGCCCGCCAGAACGGAGTTGCCGCATGAGCGCCATCGAACTGCGCGGCGTCGAAAAGAGCTTCGGCATCACCAAGGTGATCCAGAACGTCGACCTCAAGGTAGCGCAGGGCGAGCGCCACGCGCTGATCGGCCCGAACGGCGCCGGCAAGTCGACGCTGTTCAACCTGATCTCCGGCTATATGCGGCCGACCACCGGCAGCATCCTTTTGCGCGACGAGGTGATTTCGGGGCTGGCGCCCTACCAGATCAACCGGCGCGGGCTGTCGCGCTCGTTCCAGGTCACCAACGTGTTCGGCAACATGACGGTGTGGGAAAATCTGCGCTGCGCGGTGCTGTGGGCCACCGGGCAGCGCTACGCGTTCTGGAAGAACATCGACAGGCTGCCGGAGGTGCGCGAGCGCACCGCGCGGATTCTCGAGGACATCCATCTGGTCGGCCGCCGCGACGTGCCGGCGGGCCTTTTGACCTATGCCGAGCAGCGCGCGCTGGAGATCGGCATCACCATCGCCGGCGGCGCCAACGTGATCCTGCTCGACGAGCCGACCGCCGGCATGAGCCACGCCGAGACCGAACGCGCGGTGTCGCTGATCCGCCGGCTCACCGAGGGCCGCACGCTGTTGATCGTCGAGCACGACATGAGCGTAGTGTTCGGCCTCGCCGACCGCATCTCGGTCTTGGTCTACGGCCAGATCATCGCCTCCGGCACCCCGGAGGAGATCCGCGGCAATCCCAGGGTCAAGGAAGCCTATCTCGGCGAGGAGGCGGCGTGATGCTCGAAGTCCGGGACCTGCACGCCTATTACGGCAAGAGCCACATCCTGCAGGGCGTCGACATGCAGATCGCCGCCGGCGAGGTGGTCAGCCTGCTCGGCCGCAACGGCGTCGGCCGCTCCACCACGGTAAAGGCGATCATGGGCGAAGTGCCGCCGGTGGGTTCGATCCGCTTCAAGGGCGCCGATATCGCCGGCCTGCCGAGCTACAAGATCGCGCATCGCGGGCTGGGCTATGTGCCCGAGCATCGCGACATCTTCCCCGGGCTGACGGTGCGACAGAATCTGATGCTCGGCGTCAAGGACCCGCGCAATCCCGGCAAGTGGCGGCTCGACGACATGCTGGAGATGTTCTCGAACCTGAAGGCGCGCGCCGACACCGCCGCCGGCGTGCTGTCCGGCGGCGAAAAGCAGATGCTGACGATCTGCCGCACCCTGATGGGCGACCCCGATCTGGTGATGATCGACGAGCCGACCGAGGGCTTGGCGCCGATCATCGTGCAGCAGGTCGGCGACCTGATCGCCGAGATCGCCCGGCGCGGCGTCGCCATCCTGCTGGTGGAACAGAAACTCTCGATCGCACTGCGGATTTCGCATCGGCTCTACGTGATGGGGCACGGCCGGATCGTGTTCGAAGGCTCGCCGGCCGAACTCAAGGCCAACGACGCGGTGCGCAAGGAGTGGCTGGAGGTCTGATCGCCGCCCGGCCGGCCAGGCGCGCGGCCGCTGCCCCGCCTGATGTCGGCGAGCCCGCGGAACCCCGCATCGCACTGCGGAATCCGTTAACCTATTTGGCAATCCGCCGGCAAGCACCCGTTAATCACGCTGGTAATGGAACAATGCACGCCGGAACGAGTCCAGGCATGTCTGATTGGTCACCGATGAGCAGCGTATGAAGCGTTAGCTTCTGGAGGCCAGCGAGATGAACCGTATCCTGAGCGGAAACGATCCCGAGCTCAGTCCGCTGTTCGCAGCGGTCAAACGCGAGGGCGATGCCAGCGACCGCATCCGGCGGGCGCTGCAGGCGGTGCGCAGCCATCTCGGCCTGCAGGTCGCCTATGTCTCGAAGTTCGAAGGCGACCAGTCGGTGTTTCGCGTGGTCGATGCGCCGGGGCTGGAGCACCTGATCAAGCCCGGCGACAGACGTGCGCTCGACGAGATCTATTGCCGGCACATTCTCGAAGGCCGGCTGCCGCAGCTGATTCCCGACACCTCCGCCGAGCCGCTGGCGATGGCGATGCCGATCACCGCCGCCTGCCATGTCGGCAGCCATCTTAGCGTGCCGATCGAGCTGCCGAACGGCGAGACCTACGGCATGTTCTGCTGCATCGGCTTTCAGCCCGATCGCTCGCTCAACGAGCGCGACCTGGCGACCATGAAGGCGTTCGCCGAGATCGCCACGTTCGAAATCGGCTGCGAGCTGGAGGCGCAACGCGAGCTGCGAGACAAGCAGAGCCGGGTCAGCCATGTGATCGAGCGGGACCAGATGTCGATCGTGTACCAGCCGATCTGGGATACCAACATCATGCAGCCGGTCGGCTTCGAATGCCTGGCGCGGTTTTCGCCGCAGCCTTTGCGCTCGCCGGACAAGTGGTTCGCCGACGCGGCCGAGGTCGGCATGGGCGTCGAACTCGAACTGCACGCCATTCGCAAGGCGCTGCAGGCGCTCGATAGCTTTCCCGCGCCGATGGATCTTGGCGTCAACGCCTCGGCGGCCACCATCCTCAGCAAAGACTTCGCGACGGTGTTCGCCGACCTGCCGCTCGATCGGCTGATCGTCGAGATCACCGAGCATTCCACGGTCGGCAACTACGACGCCATCATCGACGTGTTGCGGCCGCTGCGCGAGCGCGGCTTGCGACTGGCGGTCGACGACGCCGGCGCCGGCTATTCCAGCCTGCGGCACATCCTCAACATGGAGCCTGACTTCATCAAGCTCGACATCGGCCTGACCCAGAACATCGACCTCGACCCGGCGCGCAAGGCGCTAGCCCGCGCCCTGGTCGGCTTCGCCCGCGACACCGGCAGCCGGATCGTCGCCGAAGGCGTCGAGCGGCAATCCGAACTCGACGCGCTGCGCGCGATCGGGGTGAAGAAGGTGCAGGGCTATCTGCTCGGCCGTCCGATGCCGCTGCAGGAGGCGCTGGCGCTCTGCACAAGCCGCCGCCGGCGCAAGACCGCGGTCCGCTTGACGGCCTGACCGGCGCCGCGCGCCGGCGCTGCCACGAGCGTTGCATGCTGCGGCGCAGCAGCTCGCGCGATCCCGATGCGCATATCGGTCGCGGCCGGCGGCTTTGACATCGGCAAACCCAATAGTCGAATATGAGCCGGATTCGAACCGTGTAAGCTCGGGCGGCGGATCAACCGCGTGATTAAGGGCGTCGAAACGCCCGGATCGAGGACGTTGCGACGGCAGGCGCGTGCAGCGCCGCCGCGACAGCGAACCAGGGGAGGGAATGCGTGCAACACGCATTGGAGCTGCGCGCAGTGTCGCTGCGCTTCGGCGGGGTCCGGGCGCTGACCGATGTCAGCTTCGCGGTCGGCGACGGCGAGTTGTTCTCAATCATCGGCCCGAACGGCGCCGGCAAGACCTCGATCGTCAATTGCATCTCCGGCCGTTACCGCCCGACCGAGGGCCAGCTCTTCTATCATGGCCGCGACATCACCGCGCTGAAGCCCAACGCCCGCGCTTCGCTCGGCATCGGCCGCACCTTCCAGAATCTGGCGCTGTTCCACCATATGAGCGTGCTCGACAACATCATGGTCGGCCGCCACCATCTGTTGAAAAACAACTTCATCACCTGCTCCTTGTACTGGCTGACCGGCGCGCGGCAGGAAGAGCTCGAGCATCGCCGCAAGGTCGAGGAGATCATCGACTTCCTCGACCTGCAGAGCGTGCGCAAGGCCACCGCCGGCACCCTGCCCTACGGCCTACGCAAGCGCGTCGAACTCGCCCGCGCGATGGCGCTCGAGCCGCGGCTGATCCTGCTCGACGAGCCGATGGCCGGGATGAACTTCGAAGAGAAGGAGGACATGGCGCGCTACATCGTCGACCTCAACGAAGAATACGGCATGACGGTGATGATGATCGAGCACGACATGGGCGTGGTGATGGACATCTCGCATAAGGTGATGGTGCTGGATTTCGGCCGCAAGATCGCCGAGGGCGAGCCGGCCGCGGTGCTCGCCGACAGCCACGTCAAGCGCGCTTATCTCGGCGAAGAGGACGAGCTATTGGTCGATCCCGACGATCCGCCGGCGGTCGCCGAAACCACGGAGACCGCGGCATGATGGACTATGCGGGTCGGGTCGCGCAGGCCGACACTTACCCGAAGCTATTGCGGCTCAACGCCAGCGAGCACGGCGCCGAGATCGCGCTGCGCGAAAAGGATTTTGGGCTGTGGCGCGAAATCTCCTGGGCCGACTATCAGGAGCGGGTGCGGAATTTCGCGCTCGGCATGCGCGAGCTCGGCGTCAAGCGCGGCGACGTCATCGGCGAGACCGTGGTGCTCGGCGCCGGCCGTGATCAGCTCGCCGCGATGATCTGCATCCGGTTTTCGATCATCTCGAAATGGGCCGAGAAGAAGCGGATCTCCTTCACCACCTACACCGACCTCGCTTCGCGGCCGGAGGTCTACGCGCTGTTGCGCAAGGAGGTCGAAGCGGTCAACGCCACGCTGCCGCCGGCGCAGCGGATCGGCAAGTTCTTGCTGCTGTACAAGGAGCTCGACGCCGACGACGGCGAACTGACCCGCACCCGCAAGGTGCGCCGCAGCGTGATCAACGAGAAATACGCCGACATCATCGCAGGGATTTACGGCGGCGCGCCGGAAATTGCGGTCGACACGATGATCCAGTTCCAGGACGGCACCACGCAACGCATCCGCACCCGGCTCACGGTGGTCGATCTTGCGCGCGACGTGGTGGCGATGGAGGCGGCGGAATGAACGGGGCCTTGGTTTTAACCACCGAAGCCAGCCGCGGGCGCCACCTCTCCCCGCTTGCGGGGAGAGGTCGATCGGCGAAGCGCAGCGAAGCCGGTCGGGTGAGGGGGCGCCAATTGCGACAACGCGGCCATGATGGGTTGCAGCAGAGGGGCGACATTCCGCTCGGCTCCGATCAGGAATATCGCATTGCCGCTAACACTACCCAGGGAGACACGCCCCCTCACCCGGCCCGATGCCGACGATGCTGCGCATCGCCGGCCCCGCGCCGACCTCTCCCCGCAAGCGGGGAGAGGTTCGTTGAACCTCAGCAGTCTCTTGTCTCCACCGCGCTTGGGGAAAGACAGCCCGGAGCGCCGCAGCAAGTTCACCTCTCCCCGCTTGCGGGGAGAGGTCGGATCGCGTCAGCGATCCGGGTGAGGGGGTGCTTCGGCAAGGGCGGCGGCGATGGTTTCCAATACGCCGTTTATATTGCCCAGCACGTCGTTGTTCCAGAACCGCAGCAAGCGATAATTGTGCGCTCGCAACCATTGATCGCGGCGAATGTCGCGCGCGTTATCGGCGTGCTGCCCGCCGTCGATCTCGATAATCAGTCGCCGTTCGCGGCAGATCAGATCCACGGTATAAGGACCGACCGGCTCCTGGCGGACGAATTTGTGGCCATCCAGCGCACGCGCGCGAAGCCGATGCCACAACGCGTTCTCGGCCTCGGTCGCCGCGCGTCGCAGCCGCCTGGCACGCGCGGTTTGAACGTCCTTAGCTTCTCGCATGAGGAAACGCCCCCTCACCCGGATCACCGCTGCGCGATGATCCGACCTCTCCCCGCAAGCGGGGAGAGGTTAGCTCAGCACGCGTGGAAATACAGAAGCGTAAAGCTGCTTCAGACCATCAGCAATCCAACGTTCGGTCAGCCCGGAGCCTCGCCCGCATGAACGCCCAGCTCCTGATCCAGCTCCTGGTCAACGGCCTGGTGGTCGGCACGCTATATGGCGTGGTGGCGATGAGTTTCGTGCTGATCTACAAGGCCACGCAGGTCGTCAATTTCGCGCAGGGCGAACTCTTGCTGATCGGCGCCTGGGTGTGCTGGACGCTGCTAACCAAATATCAGGTGCCGTTCTATCTCGGCATGCCAATCACGCTGGCCTTCATGTTCTGCTTCGGCATCGCAGTGCAGGTCGTGATCCTGCGGCCGATGATCGGCGAGCCGATCATCTCGGTGATCATGGTGACGATCGCGCTGTCCACGGTGTTTCAGGCGGCGCTGAAATGGATGTTTGGCGTCAGCCCGCAGCCGTTTCCGCGGGTGTTCGAAAGCCAGTCGGTCTCCTTCGCCGGATTACAGATCCAGACCGTCTACGTCATGAGCCTGGTGGTCTCGGTGGCGATGATGATCGGCATGGCGTGGTTCTTCAAGGTCTCGAAATACGGCCTGGCGATGCGCGCCACCGCGTTCAACCAGCAGGTCGCGCAGTCGCTCGGCATTTCGGTGAAAAGCGTGTTCGCGATGGCCTGGGCGATCTCCGCCACCGTCTCGGCGGTCGCCGGCGTGGTGGTCGCGGTGGTCAACGGGGTGTCGTCGGGGCTGTCCAGCTACGGCATCAAGGTGTTCCCCGCGGCGATCCTCGGCGGGCTCGACAGCATCGGCGGCGCGGTGGTCGGCGGGCTGATCATCGGGCTTCTCGAAAACCTCGCGCAATATGTCGACAGCGAATATCTGCACTGGGGCAATCTCTACGAAGTGGCGCCGTTCTACGTGCTGATCATCATCCTGATGATCAAGCCTTATGGGCTGTTCGGCACACGTGACATCGAACGGATCTGATCCTTATGGCTTCTCCCTCGATCATTCCCGCCGGCGATTTCCGCACCTCTTACGCCGCCGACACCACGATTTTCCCGACCCCGATGAGCCGCAACGCCGCGCTTCTCGGAATCGTGCTGGTGTGCTTTGCGCCGATGCTGCTCTCGGAATATTGGCTCAGCATCCTGATCCAGATCGGCATCTACGGCATCGCGGCACTCGGGCTGAACATCCTGGTCGGCTTCACCGGGCAGATTTCGATCGGCCACGCCGCGTTCTTCCTGCTCGGCGCCTTCACCTCGGCCTATCTCTCCAACACTCTGCCGATCCCGGTGTTCTTCGCGATTCCACTATCCGGCGTGATCACTGCATTGGTCGGGTTGGTGTTCGGCCTGCCGGCGGCGCGGCTGAAGGGGCTGTATCTGGTCATCGCCACGCTGGCGGCGCAATATATTCTGCTGGATTTCTTCTCGCGCGCCGAATGGTTCTCCGGCGGCTCGGTGCCGGCGATGGCGCAGCCGTTCTCGATCTTCGGCTACGTGCTGCGCGGCGACCGGCAATATTTCTACGTCGTGCTGGCCTATGTGCTGGCGAGCTATCTGCTGGTCACCAATCTGATGCGCAGCCGCGACGGCCGCGCGCTGGTGGCGGTGCGCGACCATTATCTCTCCGCCGAAATCATGGGCATCAACCTCACCAAATATCGCACGCTGTCGTTCGGGCTCGCCGCCTTCTTCGCCGGCATTGCGGGGGCGCTCTACGCGCATTACCAGCTCGTCGTCTCCAACGAGGGCTTCGGCATCGAACGCTCGATCATCTTCCTCGCCATGGTGATCATCGGCGGCACCGGCTCGATCATGGGCAGCCTGATGGGCACCGCCTTCGTCGTCTTGCTGCCGGAATCGATGGAATGGATTTCCGCCGGTCTGAAAGGCGGCGCGATCGACCGCGCGCTGTCGCTCAACAACAACCTGACCTTCCTGCGCGAGATCGCGATCGGGCTGATCATCATCGCGTTCCTGATGTTCGAGCCGGATGGGCTCGCGCATCGCTGGCGGCAGATCAAGACCTATTGGAAACTCTACCCGTTCTCGCATTGAGGACGACCGACGCCAAGATACAATAAGAGAAAACCATCGGAGGAAACACCATGACGATGAAATCCTTGTTGGGCGCAGCCTCGCTGGCGCTGTTGATCGGCAGCGCGGCGGCCGGCGCGCAGGCGCAGATCGCGATCGGCCACCTCGCCGATTATTCCGGCGGCACCTCCGACGTCGGCACCCCCTACGGCCAGGGCGTCGCCGACACTTTCGCCTGGGTCAACAAGCACGGCGGCGTCGCCGGCAAGCAGCTCAACGTCGACACCAACGATTACGGCTATCAGGTGCCGCGCGCGATCGCGCTGTACAAGAAATGGTCCGGCGGCGACAAGGTGGCGGCGATCATGGGCTGGGGCACCGCGGACACCGAGGCGCTGACCGGCTTCCTCGCCAACGACAAGATCCCCGACCTGTCGGGCTCCTACGCCGCGGCACTGACCGATCCCGTCGGCCTGAGCGGCAAGGCCAAGCCGGCGCCGTATAATTTCTTCTACGGTCCGTCCTATTCCGACGCGCTGCGCGCCGAATTGAGCTGGGCCGCGGAGGACTGGAAGGCCAAGGGCAAGCCCGGCAAGCCGAAATTCGTGCATATGGGCGCCAACCACCCCTACCCCAACGCGCCGAAGGCCGCCGGCGAAGCGATGGCGACCGAGCTCGGCTTCGAGGTGCTGCCGCCTTTGGTGTTCGCGCTGTCGCCGGGCGATTACAGCGCGCAATGCCTCAGCCTGAAAAGCGCCGGCGCCAACTACGCCTATCTCGGCAACACCGCGGCCTCCAACATCTCGGTGATGAAGGCCTGCAAGGCCGCCGGGGTCGACGTGCAGTTCATGAGCAATGTCTGGGGCATGGACGAGAACGCCGCGAAGACCGCTGGCGACGCCGCCGACGGCGTGATCTTCCCGCTGCGCACCGCGGTCGGCTGGGGCGGCGACGCGCCCGGCATCAAGACCGTGCAGGAGATCTCCAGGATCTCCGACCCGACCGGCAACGTCTATCGGCCGGTGCATTACCTCGCCGGGATCTGCAGCGCGCTGTACATGAAGGAGGCGCTGGACTGGGCCGCGGCGAATGGCGGTGCCACCGGCGAGAACGTCGCCAAGGGATTCTATCAGAAGAAGGACTGGGTGCCGGCCGGGATGGAAGGCGTATGCAATCCCTCGACCTGGACCGACAAGGACCACCGCGGCACGCTGACTGTGAACCTGTATCGCTCTCGCGTCTCGGGGCCGACCGATGGCGACCTCAACGATCTGATCAAGAAGGGCACCGTGAAGCTCGAAAAAGTCACGACCATCGACCTGCCGCGCAAAGCGGAATGGGCGGGGTGGTGATTGAAAACTGCTTACTTTAGCGAAGCCGACAATGGCTCCCTCCCCCTTGCGGGGAGGGTCGGCCGGGCGACGACGATGCGCAGCATCGTCGAAAGCGGAGGCCGGGGTTGGGGGTGCCGTAAGCACTGTGACAATTGCAACCCCCACCCGACCCGGCTTCGCTTCGCTCGCCGGGCCAGCCTCCCCGCAAGGGGAGGGAAAGAAGTCGCATCCGGAGGTTTCGCCGTGCAGACGATTGTGCAACCAGACATCCATCCCGCTCCCACTGTGGCCATCGCCCCCCTCCTCAGCGTCAAGAACATCGAGGTGGTGTATGACGACGTCATCCTGGTGCTGCGCGGGCTGAGCCTGGAAGTGCCGCAGGGCGCCATCGTGGCGCTGCTCGGCGCCAACGGCGCCGGCAAATCCACCACGCTGAAGGCGATCTCCGGCCTGTTGAAGACCGAGGACGGCGAGGTCACGCGCGGCGAGATCGTGTTCGACGGCGCGCGGATCGACGGCATCGATCCCGACAGAATCGTGCGCCGCGGCATCTTCCAGGTGATGGAGGGCCGCCGCATCATCTCCGACATGACCTCGCTGGAAAATCTGCGGCTCGGCGCCTTCACCCGCAACGACAATGGGATCGGCGCCGACATCGAGATGGTCTATAATTACTTCCCGCGGCTGAAGGAGCGCACCGGCCTTGCCGGCTATCTCTCCGGCGGCGAGCAGCAGATGCTGGCGATCGGCCGGGCGCTGATGGCGCGGCCGAAGATGATCCTGATGGATGAGCCTTCGATGGGGCTGTCGCCGCTCTTGGTCAAGGAAGTCTTTGCGATCATCAAGCAGATCAACCGCGACCTCGGCGTCACCATCCTGCTGGTCGAACAGAACGCCCGCGCGGCGCTGTCGGTGGCGAGCCACGGCTACATCATGGAACAGGGCAAGGTAGTACTCGACGGCTCGGCCGATGAGTTGCGCGACAATGAGGACGTCAAGGAATTCTATCTCGGCGGCGCCGGCGACCAGCGCAAGAGCTTCAAGAATCTCAAGAGCTTCAAGCGTCGGAAGCGCTGGCTATAGGCGGGCTGATCGGCTGGTAGTGGGCGCGTATCAATACCCGCGTTAAGCGCGCGTTAACCATAATTATGCAGGCTTCAACCGGGTTGACTCTCCAGGAGATGGCCATGCGTCCGTCAACGGAAGTACTCAGATTGCTCGCCATTCCCCTAGCTATGGCTGCGTTTCTTTTTGCCGCTGCGGTGTCCGGCGGGATGACATTGCGCGCCGCCGCGCCGGTGCAGATCGCGTTCGCATTTTGAGCGGACTATCCGCGAAGGCCGGATGCGACATCCCTCGTCATCCGGCCTGTCGGCGCGCCGAAGGCCCGGCTGGTGACAGCCCGGAATGTTCAGGATGCGATTTTCGTCCAGGCCAGCGCCAGCTTGATGTCGTTGACGATGTCGGGGTCGCACCAGAAAGCGATGGAGATGAGAAAAAACCAGAAGCTGATCGGCTCAATGAACCGCCGCCAGGTATTGAACAGCGACGCGAACAGGCAGATGACGCCGACGAAAACCCCCTTGGCAAGCGACCCGCTAAGCACGGCAACGGTAAACGCGCTCATGATCGCGGCGACCGGCGCCTTCGCAAGAGCCCTGGCATTCTCAAATATCAACTTTGCGAACGCCTCGACGATCGCGCCGTCCTCGTTGACGTCATCTTCCACGTAGGTCGGGTCTGACATAGAAACTTATCCTAAGTTCGCTAGCGCACAATACTCCGGTGATTCAGGTGTTGGCCCGACAATGATCAAACGACAATGATCCAAGGCCCGACGTCGACAAAAACCTTCGACAATCTTTAAACATGAATGATTGCAGGTACCTACCGGGTGATTCGGCCGACGGCGTGCTACGTGGGGAATTTAACACATCCGACTGCCGCGACAAGGCCGCAGGGCACCGCGCGGCGGCGCTGCGACAGGCCAATAGTTCAACATCAGCGGCCCGGCGGTCGGCAGAAGGCGCCGCCCCGCGAAGGGACTTGGCTTTATTGCCGGATGCGCTAGCTTTCAGCATCGTTCGTTCGACCATGGATTGACTGGCAGCAATTTCTTTTTCCATTTGATCACGTCCGAATGGCCGCGAAACATGATTTCGAAGCGATTCCGCCGGGATGAATTGCAGGTGGCGCTATTTGCCTGCGCCGCCGCGCCGTGGGCGCTGGGCGCGGTCAGCGCACTGATCAACCTGCTCTATCTCACCGGCTCGTTCTACATGCTGGAAGTCTACGACCGGGTGATTCCGAGCCGCAGCCTGCCGACGCTGGCCGGGCTGTCGATCCTGGCCGGCCTGCTGTTCGGATTTCAGGCGCTGCTGGACCTGCTACGCTCGCGGATGCTGATCCGGATCGGGCGCTACGTCGGCCAGGATCTGAGCACGCGGGTGTTCGGCCTGCTGTCCAGGATCTCGCTGACGTCGCGCGGCGCCGGCGACGGCCTGCAGCCGCTGCGGGATCTCGACCAGCTGCGCAGCTTCCTGTCCAGCGCCGGGCCGGTGGCGTTTCTCGACCTGCCCTGGCTGCCGATCTATCTCGGCATCTGCTTTCTGTTCCACGTCTGGATCGGCGTCGCCGCGCTGCTCGGCGTGCTGTTTCTGATCGCGCTGACCTACCTGACCGATCGGCTGACCACCGAGCCGGCGCGCGCCGCCACCGAGCTGGCGGTGCGGCGCAACGCGATCGCAGAGGCGTCGCGGCGCAACGCGGAGGTGCTGCATGCGATGGGAATGACGGCGCGGATCACTTCGGTGTGGAACACCGGCAACGTGCAGTATCTGGACGCGCAGCAGCAGGCCAATGACATCAGCGGCGGCTTCGGGGCGGTGTCGAAGACGACGCGGATGGTCATTCAATCCGCCATGCTGGGGATCGGCGCCTGGCTGGTGATCCGCCAGGAGGCCACCGCCGGGGTGATCATCGCCGGCTCGATCATCGGCGGTCGCGCGCTGGCGCCGATCGATCTGGCGATCGCGCATTGGAAGAACTTCGTCTCGACCCGGCAGAGCTGGAAACGCCTCAACAAGCTGTTGGCGAAGCTGCCGGAGCCGGCACCGCAGATGGGCCTGCCGGCGCCCTGCGCCAGCTTCGAGGCCGACAGGGTCAGCGCCACGCCGCCGGCAGATAGCCGGCTGGTGGTTCAGGACGTCTCGTTTCGGCTGGAGAAAGGCGCCGGTCTCGGCATCATCGGCCCGAGCGGCGGCGGCAAATCCTCGCTGCTGCGCTTGCTTGTCGGGATCTGGCCGGCGGCGCGCGGCACCATCCGGCTCGACGGCGCGGCGCTCGATCAGTGGACGCCCGAGGTGTTGGGCCAGCACATCGGCTATCTGCCGCAGGACGTCGAACTGCTCGCCGGAACCATCGCGCAAAACGTCGCGAGGTTCGAGCCCGCCCCCGACCCCGCCAAGATCGTGGCCGCCGCGCATTGCGCCGGGGTCCACGAGCTGATCGTGAGTCTCCCAAAGGGGTACGATACCGACATCGGCGAGAACGGCAGCGCGCTGTCGGCCGGCCAACGCCAGCGCATCGCATTGGCGCGGGCGCTGTACCGCGATCCGTTCCTGGTGGTGCTGGACGAGCCGAACTCCAACCTTGATGCCGAGGGAGAGGAGGCGCTGAGCGGCGCCATCCTCGGCGTGCGGCAGCGCGGCGGCATCGTGATCGTAGTGGCGCATCGGCCGAACGCGCTGGCGAGCCTCGATACCGTGATGGTCATGGTGCAAGGCCGCTGCCAGGCGATCGGGCCGAAAGACGAGATTCTGTCCAGGATGGTCCGTCGCGTCGCCCCGACACCACCGCCCGCGACGCCCCCGGCCGCCGCGGCGGCCGCCGGCTGGCGCATCCGTAACGAAATGCCGGGACGATGACCACGCCCCTCGCCAATATCAGGGGTTCGCTCACCCGGCACATCTGGGCGGCCGGGATCGCGTCCGGCGTGCTGATTTTCGGCCTCGGCGGCTGGGCGACGACAACGGAATTCTCCGGCGCCGTGATCGCGCAGGGCCTGCTGGTGGTGGATTCCAACGTCAAGAAGGTCCAGCACCCGACCGGCGGCGTGGTCGGCGAGGTTCGGGTCAAGGAAGGCGACCTCGTCGACGCCGGGGATATCCTGCTGCGCCTCGACGAAACCCAGACCCGCGCCAACGTCGCGATCATCACCAAGGCGCTGGACGAACTGGCGGCTCGGCAAGCCCGCGAGGAGGCCGAACGCGACGGCGAGGACGTCGTCGCGTTCCCGCCCGGCCTGCTGGATCGGATCGGCAGCCCCGACGTCGCCAAGGCGATCCGCGGTGAGCGCACCCAGTTCGAGGTCCGCCGCCAGACCCGCAACGGCCAGCGCTCGCAGCTTCGCGAACGCGTCGCGCAATTGCGCGAGGAGATCGCCGGCTACGAGGCTCAGATCGGCTCCAAGCTCAAGCAGAGCGAATGGATCATCAAGGAACTGGAAGGCGTCGACCGGCTCTGGAAACAGAACCTGGTGCCCTATACCCGCGTCACCACGCTGGAACGCGAAAAGGAACGGCTGGACGGCGAACGCGGCCAGCTTCTAGCCTCGATCGCGCAGTCGAAAGGCAAGATCACCGAAACCGAAATCCAGATCCTGCAGATCGATCAGGACATGCGCACCGAGGTCGGCAAGGACCTCGCCGACATCCGCGGCAAGATCGCCGAACTGGTGGAGAAGAAGGTCGCCGCCGAGGACCTGCTGCGGCGGATCGACATCCGCGCGCCGCAGGCCGGGCGCGTGCTGCAGCTCAGCATCCATACCGTCGGCGGGGTGATTTCCGCCGGCGAGCAGATAATGCTGATCGTCCCCAACAAGGACATGCTCAGCGTCGAGGTCCGACTACAGCCGCAGGATATCGACCAGGTCGAGCTCGACCAGCTCGCGCTGATCCGCTTTTCATCGTTCAGCCAGCGTAGCGTTCCGGAGCTGATCGGCAGCGTGAAGCAGATTTCGGCCGACGTCAGCGAGGACCAGAAGAACGGCAGCCGCTACTACACGCTGCGGATCGGTGTGCCGGAGGACGAAATCAAACGGCTCGGCGGGCTGAAGCTGATCCCGGGCATGCCTGTCGAAGCCTTCGTGCAGACCACGCCGCGCACCGTGATGAGCTTTTTGACCAAGCCGCTGAACGACCAGATCGCCCACGCCTTCCGGGAAAAGTGACCGGCTCGCCCGCGTGACAGCGTCAGCGCTTGAGAAACTCGTCCCAGTCGCGATACCAGACAAAATTCGGGCGATACACCGGATAGGGTGACGGCTCCATGCCGACGATCACCAGATCGGACTTCTTCACCCGCACCGCCGACGGCCCATACATCAGATCGATGCTGTCGGCGTCGATCTCCTTGTAGTCCGACCCGATCGCCTGAAAGCCCAGCACCAGCCACAGATAATAGTGGGTGGTCCACATCACCGCCAGCGGATGATTGACCGCGGATTCGTAGGGCGATCCCAGCGCCGGATAGTTGCCGCTGACGCGCGGCACGCCGATCTCCGGCAACTGGTTGTAGATCAGCACCGCGGTCTTGCCCTGCTGCCTGGCGGCGATCAGCCGGCCGACCTTGTCGTTGAAATCGGCGTCGACGCTCTGCCTGAGCGACCACAGGCCGAGCGTGGTGATGCACAAAAGCACCACGCAGCTCAATGCCGCCACCAGCCGCGGCCGCCGCAGCAGGCTGCCGAGCAGCAGAACCAGCGTCACCACCAGCACGGCGCCGACCGGAGGCATGTAGCGCAGCGTGAAGGGTGGCGCGCCGGTGGCGACGTAAAGCAGAAAATACAGCGAGAACGTGCTGGCCGCGAACAACAGCGCGGCGATCAGGGGCGTGGCGGCGATCCGGCCCGGCTGCCGGGGCAACCACAGCGCGACGCCGCCCAGCGCAATAAGCGCACCCCAGAACAATGGATTACTGTAGATCTCCATGCCGGCGACCAACCCGCCCGGCATGTCGAAATCCCGATAGTCCAGCCCGACGCTGGCGCGGCCATCGTGGAAGATGCGGTCGAACACGTGGATCGCCCGATACCAGGCGTCATCAAACGACGCCGGCGCGACGAAGGTCCAGCGCGACAGCGTCGGATCATACAGCACCGAGCGCTGATACACGATATAGGCCGCGAGCAGCAACGACACCGCCGCCAACTGATAAAGGAACGGCCGCTTTCGCTCGGCGCCGACGATGCCGAGCAGCAACAGCAGGTAGATGCTCGGGATCGCGGCCTCCCCCATCAGCCATGCCGCGTTCAACAGCGCGGCGCCGATCACCCACGGGGTCTTTGGCCGGTTCAGCGCCAGGCCGATCCAGATGAACAGGAAGAGGAATGGGCCGACCGTGTAGAGGTAGTGATGAAAGGTGTGCGAGATCAGCAGTACGAAGGGATTGCCGAACCAGATCACCGCGATCAGCAATCGCGCCAGCGAATCCGCAACGAGCCGCGTCAGCGCCCAATATAGTGCCGCGGCGCTCGCCAATTGCAGCGCGACGATGCTGCCATACACCGCCAGCGGGCTGCGCCCCAGCGCTTCGATTTCGAGATACTGGATGACCCGGGCGAGACCATAGGTGCGGAATTGGCCGCGGCCGACGTCGCCATTGGACAGCAGCAGCCACAGCCGCTGCGGCAGCGGCAACGCCTTGAGGTCGTCGAAATAGCCGGTGTTGAACACGATATCATCGTTGTTCAGGTGCGACGCCGAGACGTACAGACCGACGATCAACAGCAGCGCAAGCGTCAGCAGCGCGAGAAATACCCGGGTTGTCAAATTGCGAGGCCCCCATTGTGGTGACGATCCAAAGCCGTCGTTGTGGCGGCTGTCGGCCGCGGAACGCGAAACTGTCATCGCGGATCTGTCATCGGATTGGTTCGGGAATGGCCAGCACCAGGCGGTGGCCATCCCAATCCGTGGCGCCGCCCTCGGTCGCCAGCGGCACGCTGCCGGCTTCGGCGGAGTAAACGCCGAACCCGATCCGCTTGGCCCGCGCCAGCACGTCGGGCTGGATCACGAAGCGCTGCTCGCGCACCTGAACCTTGGCCGGATCGGCACATTGCTGACAGAAGGCGCGGTCGAGATTGCCGATGATGTTGCCGGCATCGTCCAGCACGTGAAAGAAAATCGTCTCTGCCGGGATCGGCGGCCCGATCCGGCGGAACAGCATTTTTACGATCAGCCTCTCTCCATCGCGCGCGAATTCCGGCAGCGTCGATTCGTAGCGGCCGCCATAACGCAACGGCGCCGGCGCGGGCGTGGGCGCCGCCTGCCCGCCGCCGTCGTCGTGACCGGGAACCAGCAGCATGAAACGGCTGCCATTGGGCTGCGTCACCGCGAGGTCGATCTTCCGATAGCCGCCACCACGCAATAGCAGCTCGACCGTCTCCGGAACCAGCCTGCCGAGAAACGCCGGCTCATAGGGCGGGGTCTTGTACAACAACGCGGCCGGCGCGACGCTCTTGACGAACTCCAGCATGTTGCGCTGCGCTGCGTCTCCGTCCGTCATCCACGTGGCGAAGGTCGTGTAAATGCGGTCGGTGCCCTGCAGCCGGGATTGGAACGTCAACAGCGCGCCCTGGAAATCCGGCGCGCCGCCGAGCAGGATCACCGGGCCGGCGCCGGCGTTGCGGTCGACCTCGCGGATCAATTCCGCGATGTCGTCGCGCCGGGCCGGTTCCAGCGGCAGGATCGAGTAACGTTCATTGATCCGACCGTGGCTGTAGCTCCAGGCGACCAGTCCTCTCGCGCTCGGTGCAAGCAGGTTGTTGGCGATCGCGTATTTGATGCCCGGCACGATCGACAGCGCCACCAGCAGGCACGCGGCGACCGCAATCCGTCCGCGGCACAGCGCGACCAGCCCTAATCCGGCGAGACAGAACAGCGTCACCTCGCCGGGATAGGCGTAGCGTTCGATCTTGAAGTTGCTGAACGCCACGATCGACAGCGGCACCAGATATCCCGCCGCCAGCAGCGCCAGCCATTTCAACGACGAGCTGCGACTGAGCCCGCAGATCCCGACGGCGGCCAGCGCCAGCAGGTTGAGCAGCAGGAATTCGTACTGATGCGCCAGTCCGAACACGAACAGAAACGAGCTGCGCAGATCCAGCGCGCCGCCAAACCCGTAAACGCTGGCGAGCTGTGCCGAGGCCAGGAAGCGGGTCTGCTCGACGATCGTATGAAAATTGCGGATCAGAAACGGCGCCACCACCAGCAACGGCAGGGCGACAATCAGCACAGCTTCGGTGGCCGCCCGGCGCCAATCGCGGCTCGGCCACCATCGCGCCAGCACCAGGCCCGCGGCGACGATCGCCAGCGCCGGGAAAGTAATCTTGGCCAGGAAGCCGGCGGTGATGCTGGCGCCGAGCGCCAGCGCCCACAGCGAGCCGCCGCGCAGAAAATAGCGCATCGCCGCGGCGTTCAGCACCGCAACGCTGACCACTAAAGGAAACTCGGCGAGAAACTTGTTGGACTGATAGCCGGTCGCCGGATACAGCACGAAAAATAGCGCCGCGGCCACGCCGGCCAGCCCGGCCTGGCGGTCGCCAAAGCCGAGACCGTGCTTGGCCAGATGGTAGGTAAAATCATAAAACGCCCACACCGCCAGCAGGCACAGCACGGCGAACGGCGCGATGGCGGCATCGGCCGACGGGCCGAACAGCCAGAAACCGGGCTGCGCGATCAATGCCAACAGGCCAACGCGGCCGGGATTGGTGGTGAGAAAGGCGTGATAAAACGCCAGCAGCCCGCCGCTTTTGGCGGCCTGATACTCGCCGAGGCCGTCGAGCAGATACATCGCCTCGTCCCACTCCGGCGGCGCCCGGTCGAGCATCTGCCAGCGGACGAACAGCGCCGCGAACACCACCGCGAGCAGCGCCGCGGCCCAGCGGGCGGAGCCGGTCCGCGGCTGTGCGGAAAACTGCAGACGACCGAAGCCGGCGTCCCGGCCTGCCGCATCGGCCAACGGGCCTGACATCAACCCAATTCCTCCGCTCGCCGCCGCTGCACTGCCGAAACGCGCGCACCGCGCCCGCACGATCGGCGCTTTTCGGGAAAGCTACGCACGGCATACATGCGCAAAAATCAATGTGCAACGTTTACCGGGCGCGCGGCCGGCGCAAATTTCCCAATCGCGGCGGCGGCCATTTCCCTATATTTCGCGAGGCCACGGTCGCGCGGGCGGACATCGCCGCGCCGAGCAACCACGGATTCGCCGCGGTCATGATTAGCGCGAACCACGCGAGGCGCGCCGTGCCGTTGAGCAGCCCCATCTCGACGGTTGGGCAGCTCTGCGCCACGACGGCGCGCACAACCCGCACTTTGCACGCGACCGGCAATGCGCTATCTGAAACGCGCGCAGATTCGCTGATCCAGCGATGGCAAGGCGGTAATGGTTCGTCTCCAAGCAGTCCCAAAAGCTGTGATCCGCCCGGCGATCTCGGCGGCGGGTGCCACGGCGTTGCTGGCGCTTTGCTGCGCGCTATTGTTCTGGCGTTGGCAAGCGCTCGACCAAAGACCGCCGAAATTCGACGAGTCCTCCTACCTGCTGGCAGGGCTGATCGAATACAAGGCGCTGCTCTCCGGATCGCTGTCGAATTTCATCCACGCCTATCTCACCGTCGACCCCGGCCGCGGCGGTCTGCCAAGCCTGCTCACCTTGCCCGGCTTCTTGCTGTTCGGTCCCTCCCCCGACGCTGCCATTGCGATCTTCGTTCTGTTCTGGCCTTTGGCGATCTTTGCGCTCTACGACGCCACCAAGACCCTCGGCATGTCCGTGCTCGGCCTGTCGGCGCCCGCGGCGGCGATTTCGGGTTTTCTTGGTTGCCTGCTGTTCGCGATCTACCCGGCGACGCAATATCTCTCCAATACCTTCCTGATCGAGTTTCCGCTGATCACTTTTGTGCTGCTCGGCTATGCGGCGGGGCTGCGCTACTTCCAATCCGGCAGCCGGCGTTGGGCGCTGCTGTTTGGCGCCGCGGTGCTGGGCTGCGTGCTCGCCAAGGTCACTGCGCCGGCGTTTCTGATCGGGCCGGCGCTGCCGATCCTGTGGCGATGGACGCAACGCCGAGCCGCCGGTGAAATCCTGATCGGTCTGGCGCTGATCGCGCTGCCGAGCCTGCTGCTGGCCGCTCCATCCTATGTCATCAACTGGCGTGCGGTGCTCGAAACCACCCGCTTCTTGAGCTCCGCCGGCGTCGCTGCGGTATACGCCAAAGGCGGCGCGGGCGATCCGATCGGCGCCTTGCGCTTCATCTGGCGCCTGCTCAACGGCTACGAATTCCTGCTGTGCGCGCTGGCGCTCTCGGCGGCGGTCGGCTACGGCCTGATCTGCAGAGCCGCGCCAAGGCTGCTGTTCCTTGCGATGACGGCGGCAGGATTCGTGTTGCCGCTGGCCATCGTGGCGCTGAGCAATTTCAAGGACGAGCGCTACGCCTATCCGGGCTACGGCCCGCTGTTTCTCGGCGCCGGCCTCGGCCTCGGCCTGCTGTGGACGGCGCGGAGCCGCGCGAGCCGCGTGCTGATCGGCGCCAGCCTGCTCGCACCGCTGATCAACGCCGCCCTGGTCGCAGCGCTGTTGCCCGAGGCGATGCGACTTCCGTTGTCGCGTTACCCGCTCGAAATGGCGCCGCCGTCGCCCGACCGCCGCGACTGGCACGTCGCCGAGATCGTCGCGGAGACCGAAACGCTGACCACCGGCGGGCCGATCTATCAGCTCGGCGGCAGTCCGGCCTTTCACGCCGCGCTGTTCAATTTCGTCAGCCTGCTGCGCGGCAACGGCCGATCCTGGACCGGATTTCCGTTCCAGTCATTTCCCCGGCTGACGGCGGCGGACATCGAAAACTCCGCGGAGCAGACCGCCTATGGCGGTGCGCTCTTGTATAAGTCGCCGCCCTACGACCCGGAATTTCTCGGCCGGTTTTCATCCGAGGTGATCGCCGCCATGGTGAGCAAGGGCTTCAGCAAGACCGAACTGCACGCCACCCAGCCCGATGGCAGCCGCTTCTTTCTGCTACGGCCGCCGTTCCCGAACGTCGAAATCACCTCGCGGCAGCCGCCTGGCACTCCGCCCTCAGGACTGCTGTTCGGACATCAATATGCCGTCACGGCTGTGAATTTCCGCCAATCCGGCGACCAGTTGATCGCGGAATTGGCGTTGCGCCGGACCGGGCCGCCGCTGCCCGCAGAAGCGATGTTCTTCCATCTCATCGACGCCAACGGGATCGTCGGCGGGCTGGACCGGCCGCTGTGTTCGGGCTGCGCCGACAGCGCCGCGGTGACCGAATGGATCGAGCGTTTCCCGATCCCGCAGCTCAATCACACAACGCCGATCCGGATCGGATTTGGCGTCTACTCGCCGCCCGCGCCGTCACTGAAGATCACCGGCGGCCCGACCGATTGGGACGGCTTACGCGCCATCGTCGATCTGCCGAAACACGCGGCGCAGAATTAGGGCGGCGATCACTCGACAAACAGATCCCGCATTTCATTATTTAAATTCACGATCAACCCGAGTCCCACTTGAATCGGAATACCCGCGCGGTCGGCGACAATTACCATTTCAATCCTTTGGCAGTCACCGCCGCATGAAATTTGTCCCAATCCATAAAGGTCGTAATAGCCCTTGGGTCGCTTAGCGGACGAACCGCCGGGCGTTCATCGAAAAACACCACTACGGATTTCTTCTCCACCAACCGTGAAGCACGAAAATTCAAACCGTTGCCAAAAAGCTCGACATGGTCTTCGTCAACCGTGCGCCACCGGTGAGCCGCAAACGCTGCGCCTGCAACGACAATTGAATACTCTGCCTCCCAAGCATAACCGCTAAAGGGAGACTCCAACACCTCTGACGGATCGCCACGAAATGAGACGCTGTCGAGTTTCTTGAGTTCATCCACTTGGGTAGCCGACCAGTCACTGGCACTCACGAACAAGACGCCGGCTCCATCACCTTTCGCCTTCAATGTGCCACGTAGCACGTCCCAAACCCGCCCGTCTTGAATGTTGACCAAGGGAAGCGTCACGCACTCAAGCAGCCCCCAGATCGATATGCTAAGCGCGGCTGCCGCGATTGCAGGACCGGCACTAAGCCTCGCCCTGATTCTCGGGGCGCTTAGGGTGACGACGACCAGGACTACAAAAATAGTGTTGGGAACATAGCCGTACCGCCGCGGAAGGGCGGCCGAAACCTGTCCCGAAAATGCACTGAGTGCCCACAAGATTGCGAGGCTGGACAAAAAGATAGCAGCCAAGCCCAATGGAATGCGCCACCCGGCGTCGCTCCCCGGCTTAGGGACGAAGCGAACAAAGGCGCTCGCCAGAATCACCATGAGAAATCCGAATAAGGCCCAGCCTCCGGAGAACGTGAAAATATCGAAAATTTGGGTCGTCATTCCCGGGAACAAAGAGTTCAGCCAGCGGCCGGTGCGCTCAATTAACTCCGTTCGGGTTGGAAAACTCAGATTGTAACGCGTTGGAGCGGCACTGTCCCCGACGAGATAGAGCCATATCAGTCGGTGAGTAACAACCGTCAGGAACATGGCCGAAATTGGTAACGCTGCGTCCGTGAGGCGGGTTCGCAACGACCGTTCCTTATCAATCAACGCCGCCAAAAGGAGAAGGGTTGCCGCCCCGGCAAGATGCGCCTCGCCCGAAAGCGCGATGGCAATGGAAATACCCAATACAAGTTTTCGGCGCTTGATGACAAGCGCACAGAAGATCGTCAACTGATAAGGCAAAATCAAATAGGAATAGTGATGGAAGCAGGACGTCACGATAAAGGCCGAAAGAGAACAGACAACTCCACCCAGATTAGCCTGAAATCGATCGGCGCCGGCTCTAAGTAATAATCGGGAAATCCCATATCCTGCCGCCACTTGCGTGGCACTGATTACAGAACCATAAAACCACGCTTGTGAACCAAAACAGCTCCACAAAATGTAGTGTAGCAGCCGCGAAAACCCGTAAAGCCGATATTCAGCAGGCGCAAGATCTAGGTTCAAGATTAATGTTGGGAGAAAACCGAAGTGGCTATTATGAATGATCTTAAAATAGGTGATCAAATAGATGTCGTCGTAAATCAATCTGGCATTGTAGCCACCAAGCGCAACCACAAACACCGCGAGCAGCGCCCAGGCACTCCCTTCGCCTCTTCGAAACGCGAGATTCATTCGGGATAATCCCAATAGATATCTTAAAACGGGACCACAAACCGGCTAACCGAGGCCCATGATGGCCCCGCGCTCGTGGAAACCGGCCGGGTTTTTAAACTGGCTTCTTGGCGTATGATGCAAGCCGTGCTACCTGCGTCACCATGACAAAGCTCCCTGAAAACGCAACTCAGCCATCCAATACTTCTTGGCGTTTTGCAAGCTTGATCGTCGCCCTTGTCATCCTAAAAATCGTGCTGGTGGCGCATCACGAGATCGCTGCAACCAGTCGCGCGCATGATGATTACTGGCAGGTTTTGTCGGCCAACGCCTGATACTGGCGGCGGCCCTACGATTTCATGGCGCTGATCCATTTGCCGATCTATCCGCTGGCGATCGCCCTCGTCAGCCAGACCGGACTGCCGCTGCGAATTGCCAGCGAGTTGGTATTTCTGATTGCGGCGATCTCGTTTGCCGTGGCGTGGGGCCGGCTTGCGGTGCCGCGCTGGGCGCAGTTGCTGGCATTCGCCGCGATCGCGTTCCATCCCTACAGCATCGATCTGTTCGACTGCACCTTTGCGGAAAATTTCTACGCAATACTGATGCTGCTGGCGGGCGGCCAATTTGTCCGCGTCATCGCTTACCGAAACGGGCGCGACCTGGCGCTGAATGCGGCGTTGTTCGCCATCTTTTTAGCGCTGGCCTGGCACACCCGAAAGGAAGCCGGGCCGTTGCTGGGGGGATTCCTGGCGCTGAGCTTCGCCGGGATCGTTGCTGTCTGGCTGCTGCGGCGGGTTGATTTTGCCGCGGCCTGGCGGCTCACCGCGGCCCTGGTCATCGCACCGGCCGTGCTCGTCGTCGCGCTCGGGGCCGTATTGATCTCGATCAGCGGCGCGCGCTTCGGACTGTGGGCAACCAACGAACTCACCGCGCCGAATTACGTCCGCGCCTTCACCAAGCTGCAGCAGATCGACGCCCCCTCGCCGCGCTTTGTGCCGGTGTCGCAGGCGGCGCGCGAAAAAGCCTATCAGGTCAGTCCGGCGTTCGCCGAGTTGCGGCCTTTCCTCGAGGACAGTCCGGCGGCCAAATGGGCACGCCACGAAGGAGAAATGTTCGCCGGCACCAGCGACCTCTATGCTGGATATTTCTATTGGCTGCTACGCGACGCCGTCAATGCCAAGGGGTATTATTCCAGCGCACCGCAGGCGGAGGCGTTCTACGGCCGGATCGCCGATGAAATGGAACAGGCCTTTCACGCCGGAACCGTGAAGGCGCGTCGGGTGCCGCTGTCCTTCATCGATCCAAATCTGTCGGCCTGGCTGCCATACCTGCCGGCCTCGCTGTATAACGTGTCCACGCTGCTGTTTGCCGCGCATCTTTCGCAATGCGCCGCCGACAGCGTGCTGCCCCCGAACATCATTGCGCTCTATGACCGCATCGCCAACCGCCGCGCGCCGCCGCCGCAGGACAATTCCGCCGTGGCAACCATCGAGGGCTGGCTGTCGTCGTCGGGATCTCCGATCAAGAGTTTCGATCTGGTCGGGCACGACCTGATCGCGGTGAAGGCCAAGACCGAGCTGCGGCGGGAAGCCGGGGTCGGCCTGCAGCAGGACAACCCGCAACCGGCCTTGGCCTTCAAGATCGAATGGCCATTCCGGCAGGGCCTGACGCCCTACGGGTTTCGGATCGAGCGTGAGAACGGCACGCTGCAATTGACGCCGGGACTTGAGCATGTTCCGCTGAACAACCCGATCCTGCTCAACGCCGGCGAAAACGACTTGATCCAGATGAACATCAGCAAGCTGCAGGAGCCACCGACAACGACGGAATGGCGCACGACCGCGGCGCAATGGATCTTCGCCCATTACAACGCGACCCTCAAATGGAGCTGCTGGCTCGCGCTGGCCTGCTTCCTCGCGGCCGCCGTGTTGGTCCGCCGCTGGCCGCTGTCGCCAGTGCTTAGCTTGGCGCTCGGCGCGATGCTGGCGCTGGTCGCCTCACGGGTTCTGCTGTTCGCGATTTTGGACGCCAGCGCCTGGTCGGGCATGCAGCCGCGCTATCTGTTTCCGGTCGGCTGCATCGCCGCGGCGCTGCCGTTCATCGTGCTGGGTGACCTGTCGCGCCTGTTGCGCACCGGCGTCGCCAGGCTGCGGCGATCGCCGCAATGACATCGTCGGTCGAGCGCCAGATCCGCCTTGCGGCAAGCGAGAGTCCCCGCACCGGCCGAGCGGAGTCTGCCAAAGAGACGGCGCTGGCTTTGGCCGGATATCTCGCAGCCGGGCTGATCGCCACCGCATTCCTGCTCGCCATGCTGTCCCTCGCCGACGTGCCCTTGACGCTGCGCGGCGCGGCCGAGATGCTGATCGGCAGCGGCATCGTGTTGGCCGTGGGCGAGATCATGCTGACGCTGTTTTCCTGCTCGGCACTGGTTCCGCGCGCGCCGATGGCGATGCTGACCGGCGCCGTCGTGAGTTCGATCCTGCTGCTCGTGGGATCGTTCGGCAGCGGCGTGCCGAGCGGCGCTTTACTGCTGTGGTCAGGGGTGATCGTTCTGCCGCTGGCCGGTGCCGTCGCGGGCTGGCGGCAAGTGCCGCGGACCACCGACTGGCGTGATCTCGCAGCGCTCTTGGTGGTGGCGGTGATCGTCGCAATCTGGTGCCGCGGCTTTGCTCAGACCGCGCCGATTCTGGACGCGACCGGCAGGCTGCACGCCTGGAGCGACTACTACGTGCACGGCGCCCAGCTCGCCGAATTCGGCGATCCGCTGGCCGCCGGCCGTGGCTCGATCCTGCTCGCAGATTACCCGCGGGTGTTCTACCACTATGGCATGTACATGCTGCCCTCCGCCGTGCTGGGGGCCGTCAACGCCTCCGGCATGGCGATCGCTACCGCCGTGCTGGCGCCGCTCGGGCTGTTGCTGGCACTTGCGGCGAGCTATCTGCTGGCGAGCCAGTTTGCCGGCAGGCTGGCCGGCGTGGCCGCCATAGCGGGCTTGACGCTACTTCCCGATGCCGCGCGTTACGGCTTCGAGAACGGTTTTTACAGCTTCTACTGGTTGCTGTTTACCACGCCGGGAGCGGGCTATGGCATCGCCGCCTGTTGCGTCGCCTTGATCCTGTTGCACGATTGGCAGCGGACCCGGGCAACCGCCACGCTGATCGGCGCCCTCGTGATGACCATCGCCATCTTCCAGATGCGGGTGCATTTCCTGATCTGGCTCGCCCCGGCGCTGGCGATCAGCTTCCTGCTGCAGTCGAAGCCCGCGCGCAGCCACCCGTGGCGTTGGCTCGGCGGGGCCGGCGCGGCAGCGTTTGCCGCGATCATTGCGGTGGCCGCCATTGCGCCGGCCAGACAGCTCTGGTTGGCGCATTCGGCCGTGGTGCCGTACCTCAATTTCATCTACCGCGCCAACGAGCCGACCGCCTATCCCGGGCTGTACGATCGGATCATCGCGCGGACCGGCGAGCTGCCCGGCCTGTTCGCCGGCACGTTGTTGCTGCTACCCGCGGCGGTCGGTGCGCTGCTGCTGCTATACCCCATCGCGCTCAAGCTGGCCAAACAGCGGGCGGGCTGGCGCTGGGGCGCGTTCGACACGCTACCGCTGGCGCTGATCGCGGTGTTTTTCGCCATGGTGCTGTACGCGCCGCATGATCCCTGGGGCGATATCAGCGAATATCAGCACCGCAGCTTCGTGCTGCTCTATGCGGTGCTCATCATCTGGATTGCGCAATACCTGGTCACGGCGATCGGCGGCCTTGCCGCCGAGCGGCGGCTCGCGGTTGCTTGGTTGGGCGCGGTCTGCGTCGCGGCGGCGGCCATCGCCGCGACGGGATTCGATCCGGCCCGGCCGCGCTTCGCCTGGGGCAAGGAATATTATGACGTCGCGGCCGATCCCGGCATTATCGCCGCGGCCCGATGGATCAGGCTTCATCCAAGCGACGCCAAGGCCACCGTGGCGGTCGGCCCCGTCGACCCAAAGGCCTACATCGTCGACACCGCCACCGCCCTGGCGAGCCTGACCAACACCCCGACGTTCCTGGCTCGCGCCGCCAGCCAGCTGAAGCAGGACGACAGCCGGCGCAACATCGCGATCGACCGGATGGATCGGCTGCAGCGGGTGGAGCGCTCCGCCGATGCCGAAGCGGCGATGCTGCTGCTGCGGGAAGCGAACGTCACCAGCTACGCCTGGGTCGCACCGGCCCCGCCCGGCTTTGATCCCGGCTACGCCCGCGCCAGCTTTCATGACGACCATGGGGCGGTCTATCTTGTCGACGGCCGTGCCCATTGATCCGCATTTCACCTCGTGGGGTTCGCCCTGCGATGCAGCGTTCGGTTACCAAGGCGTATTGTCCGCTTCACCTCGCTTACATCAGGTCATGACATGAACCTAAGCGAATATCCGCAAAACGGAATGCGGGACATCCTCGTTCTGGCCTATGTGGTGGTCGCGCTGTCGACGCTGTCGTTCGTGCCGTCGCGGCTCGGTCCGGAAATCTGGGCCACCCATTGGGCGATCTGGATCAAGCAGTTCCAGGAGCACGGGCTGGTCGCCGGCTACTACGCCGTGCGCGACGTCTATCCGCCGATGACCTTCAGCGTCTTTGCTCTGATATCGCTGCTGCCCTGGCCGCAATACGCCACCTTCAAGGTGATCCAATCGATCCTGTTGTTCGCAACCGGGGTGTCGGTCTACGCCTGGCGTAGAAACCTCGGCATCGCCACCGCGACCATGCTGGGGCTCGCCGCCAATTCGATGATCTTCGAATCCACCGACATCTTTTTCACGCCGTTCCTGATCGGAGCCCTGATCGCGCTCGCCGACCGGCGCTGGATCATGTTTTCGACGCTGTACAGCATCGCCCTTCTGTTCAAATGGCAGCCGATCATCCTGACGCCGTTCTTCCTGATCTGGATCTGGCCGGAACTCAGGCGGCCTCGGGTTTGGGCCGAACTGCTGGTGGCGGCGCTTGTGGTGCTCGGCTCCGAGATCGGGTTTTTCGGCAGCGAGGTCATCCTCGGCATTCTCCGCGCGCCGGGCGCCCGCACTTTCTTTTCCGGCAACGCCTTCAACCTGAACTGGGTGGTCGGTTGGGTGAATGCGCTGGCGAGCGGCGAGGCCTCCGTCCCCGACCTCGGCCCGACCTCGCCGATGCTGACGATCAAGCAATATCTGTTTCACGTGCCCGGCTGGCTGTGGACCACCTCGCAGATCGTCTCGCTGACGTCATTTGCGGCGCTGATCGTCGGATTTGGCTTCACCAAACGATCGCCCCGCACCCTGTTGCTGTTTTGCACCACCGCCACAGTGTCTTACGCCATGCTGCATACCGAGGTGCATGAAAACCATCTTCATATCGCGGTGATCAGCTCGGCGCTGCTGGCGGCGGCGGCGCCAAGCTATTTGCCGGTGTTTATCTTCTGGGCCACCGCGATGACGTTCAATCTATTCGCCTATCTGTCGAGCTGGCCCCGGGTGATCGGCGGCATCGACGTCACCTTACTGGTCGCGGCGATGAACGTCAGCGTATTCGTCGCGCTGTGGATCCACACCATGCGGCAGCCGCGCTGGCCGTTCCGACGGGCCGTGCCTGAAGCCGAGACGGAATCCGCCTCGGCCTAGCGTTCGCCCGCGTCGCGCGGCTGCGAGCGCAGCGATAGCGCATAGCGGCTGCCGAGAAAATTCAGCGGCACCATGATGGCAATGACGATCAACGGCGCCAGCCGCGCCGAGATCTGCAGCCGGTCGACCACCACCATCAGGATCAGCAAGCTCAAGGCGTAGCTGAATACGTAATAAGCTGAAAAGCTCGCCGCCGAGACCAGGTTGATCTTGCGGCCGAACACCAGCCGCGCCCCGGCGATCATGCCGAACACCAGGCCGGCGGCGAATGAAAGGGTGAACGCCAGCCAATACGGCATCGCCAACAGCAGCATCTGATAGAGCACGAAGGTCGCGACGCTGTTGACCACGCCGACGCCGACGAAACGCGAGAACTGCCGCTTGAGGCCGTGCCGCAGCGGCGCCTGCTGCGGGTCGCTCATTGCCGGGCCGCGTCGAGATCGATCCGGTAGAAATCATGCGCCACCGCGCGGCCGCCAAACCCTTCCTTCTGCTCGATCAGCCCGCGATTGAGCACCCGACCCTGCTGCTCGTTGGAGATGCCGAAATCGAAATAGCGCCGCTGGATCGCGGGCTCATCGATCAGTTGCACGAACAGCCGGTCCAGCGCATGCAGATCGCGGCCCTTTGCCGACGAGGCGATGTATTGCACGTGCGCCACCTCGGCCGAGAGGTAGATCACCACGCCAGCCACCATCTCCTCGTCCAGCCAGGCCGCGTAAAGCAGGATGTTGGCCGGAAACGCACCCTGCAGATAAAAAATCTCAGCCAGCGAGTGCACCGGCGCGGTGGCAAAGCGTTGCTGCAGATGGTCCGACAACAGCGCCCAATAGGCCGGCCAATCGTCGGATCGCGCAACCTTCACGCCGGCCCGCGCGGCCTTGGCGTCGCCGCGGCGGCGGCGCTCCTGCAGCTTCGGCCGCCGTGCCATCCTGACCACGCTGAGCACGTCGCGCCGCACCAAAGCGGCCTGGCCGATGAACAGCGCGTAGAGATCCTCCTCGGCCGGCACCGCATGATAGATCGCGGGGATCGTCTTGTAATAGACGCTGCGAAAGCCGGCTTCGCGGAGATAATCGCCGAGCGCGGCGAACAGCTCCAGCATCAGCGGCGTGGTCATGGTCTCGCTGGTGACGAAGCCGCCATAGGTCAGGCCGCCATGGCTCTGCAACTCGTCGTCCACGCGATTGGCCGGCAGTAGCGCGACGATGCGCTCGCCGTCGAGCACGACCAGCGAGTAGTCGTCGAAGCGGTCGCGATGATATTCGAGATAGTCCCGGCAAAACAGAAACGTGCCGTTCTTGCTCGACCGCACGAAGTCGTCCCAGGCCGGGCGCATCTCGTTCGTATAGCGCCTGATCGCGATCGTCATCGTTATCGATCCCTAGAGAAATACGTCTTCGATCACGGCTTCCGGCTTGTTGTTGACCGCGTCGAACACCCGCCAGAGATATTCGCCGAGCGCGCCCAGCATGAACAGGATCAGCCCCGAAAAGAAGCTGATCAGCGCGGCCAGCGTCGCAAAGCCGCGAACCTGCACATGTCCCAGCAAGGCCGACACCGCGACACTGGCACCGTAGGCGAAACTGGCCAGCGCCACCCCGATGCCGAACAGCGACAGGATGCGCAGCGGCGTCACCGAGAAGCCGCTGACCGTGTCGACGAAGAATTTCAGTTTCTTGCCGAACGTCCAGCGCGAGCGGCCGTGGCGGCGCTCGCGGCGGTGATAGGGCAGCTTCACCGGGGTGAAGCCGAGCCAGAACGCGTACATGTTCGGATTGGTGTTCTTGGTGCTGCCGATCATGTATTGCAGCATCGCGCGGTCCATTAGCATCAGGTCGAAGCCGCCGGCGGGATAATTTTTCACCACCATCCAGTCGACAATCCGGTAATAGATCCAGGCAAACAGCCGCGTCACCGGAGGATCCTTGCGGGAGGCACGCACCGAGATCACGAATTTGGCGCCGGCCAGCCAGCGGTCGACCATTTCGAGGATCTGTTCGGGCGGATCCTGCAGGTCGGCGGCGATCACGGTGAAGGCATCGCCGGTGACGAAGCCGAAGCCGGTCTTCGACGCCGCCACCGCGCCGAAATTGCGCGACAGGTTGATCACCTTGGTGGCGGGCCGCAACTGCTTGACCTGCAGCAGCCGGGCCAGCGACTCGTCGCCCGAGCCGTCATTGACGAAGATCAGTTCGAGATCGACGCCGCGGCTATCGAGTCGACGCGACAGGCTCTCCAGTTCCGAGTGCAACTCCAGAATCGATTCCGCGTTGTAATACACCGGCACGACCAGCGAGAGCGTCTTGCGGTGGTCTGTCATCGCTGCCCAGCCTGTTCGATCGCGACGCCGAACCCGGTCCGGCCGTAGTCGTTGCCATTGTAGAACATCAACCGCCCGGCGCTGGTGTCGATCACCGAGGCATAACAGACGATATCGGAATCAAACCCGGTCTCCGAGGTGGAGATTCCGGCGTCGCCGTCGCGCCGCGTCCAGCGCACGCCGTCCTGGGATTCCGCATAGCCGATGCGGTACCATTGCGAGCGGGTGCGGTGGGAATACCACATCCGATAGCCGGACGGCGTCGCCAGCACGAAAGGCCGGCCGAAGCCGTATTCGTCGACGCCCTGCGGCGACACGATCGGCAAACCCGACTTCGCCCAATCCAGTCCGTTGTCCGATTCCAGATAGCGCAGACCATAACGCGGCACCTGCTTGCCGCCGACGTCGATGAATTCGTCGCCGCTGACATACCACATCCGGAAGCCGTCGCCCTGCCGCAGCACAAAGGGCGCGCTGCGAACGTAGCGTTCGCCGTCGCTACGGTCGAGAATCGGTACCTGGGACACCCGCTGAAAGGTTTCGCCGTCATCCCTGCTGATCGCCAGCCCTGCAAACAGCACGTAGCGCACGCGCTGGCACAATTGATAACCGAAATAATACATCCACCATTCGTCACCGACCCGCAGCATCGCGGTGACGTTGACGCCGTTGTCGTCGAAGCAGCCGGGGGCGCCCGGCCCCAAGACCGGGCGGTGCGCCACCTTGAGCACGCGCGTCGGCGATGCCGGGTCGAGTTCGACATAGCCGACGCTGCCGACCATCTGCGCGTCGCAGGATGACAGATAAATGCGCAGCCTGCCGTCGTCGCGCAGCACCGGCGTCGGCGCCAGTGCGTGCGAGCGTGCCCATGGCGCGTCGCCTTCGGGCGCATAGACCAGACCGAGCTTGCGCCACGCCATGCGTCAATCCTTCACCCGGAAGAAGCGCAGTGCGCTCACCTTGGACGGCTCGGCGGCCGGCGCGCGATACAGCTCGGCCTCCTTGGTGCCCTGGTTGATCACCACCCCGGGGCCGATCCAGCAATCCCGGGCCACCGTGATGTTGTTGCCCACCGCCACATTGACGCCGAAGAAGCAGTTCGCCTCGATCTCGCAGAACCCGGAGATCACGACATGCGAGGAGACGAACACGTTGTCGGCGATATGCGAGTGGTGGCCGATGTGGTTGCCGCTCCACAGCACCACATTGTCGCCGAGCGTCACGAACGGCTGCACGACGTTGTTCTCGAAAATGAAGCAATGCTTGCCGATCTTGACATTCGGCCAGACGAAGGCGCGGCTGCTGACATAGCTCGCAAGCCCGTAGCCCAGCTCCTCGGCGGCGCGCATAAGACGATGGCGCAGCCAGTTGAGCTGGCTGTAGACGATCGCGACATAGACGTCGTGGTCCGCCGGCGGAAACCGCGTGGTCAGTTCGTCGAGCGCCACCACCGGCCGCCCCAGCAATCGCTCGGTCTTGAGATAGCCGCGCTCGACCGCGAAGCCGACCACGTTGTAATCGGAATCGTGGGTAAAATACTCGCAGGCCACCTCGGCGAAGGCGCTGTCGCCGATAATCACCAGATCTCTGGATTTGATCGTGGCTGGCGAGCTCATCAGGGCCTCCTGATCAGAAGATCTTCACGCCGGTTCGCCATCGGCAGCTCGGCCGGCTGCGGCACCAGATAGGCATCCGCCCCCGCCGCCCGCGCGCGCAAAACTAGCCCCATCAGAACCGAATCGTCGATCACGCCGGGCTGCGGGCCGTCCGGCCGCTGCGGAGGCAGCGTATCGCTCCGGGTGAACTGCTTGTGGAAGGCGATGCCGGCGTCGCTGGCAAAGAACCTGTAGCGCTTCGAGGCGTTCGGAATGTCGCCGATCAGGCACTGCCCGCCGGCAGCCAGCAGCCGCAGGATCTCGTCGGCGAAGGCGTAGGGATTGCCGCTGGCAAAGACATAGTGAAACACCGAGTAGCAAATCACCACATCGACCGCGCCGTTCAGCTCGGCAAGGCCGCCGGCGCACTCGGGAAACTGACCCGGCCGCTTGACGACGAAATCCGGATCGGGAAGCTGCGCCAGCATCTGCGGCGAATCCACCAGAAACAGCCGGTGCTGCTGCCGGCGGCAGAGCTCGATCAGCATGTGCGGCACCGCGCTGCATCCCGGACCGATGTCCAGCACCGTGAGGCCGCACTGCCCGAGCCGCGGCAGCTTTGCGGCGATGTCGTTGACGATCAGCTCCTCATATCCCTTGCGATAGGAATCCGGAAAGCCGATCTTCTCATACATCGAGAGCCGATCGTCCGAGGCGAGCTGCGCAAATCGCGCGTAATCGAGCTGGTCCCATTCGATGTCGGGTTTATCGGTCATCACAAATCCGCAGCTCGGAACACGTGCAACGCGTCGCAGACCCTGACTATCTCAGTTTCCGTCATTTCTGGGAAGCAAGGCAGCGTCACGATCTCGGCGGCGACCCGCTCGGTCACCGCCAGCGACACCGGCGCGCGGGACAGCCCCTGCAGCGCCGGCTGCTGGTGATCGGAAACCGGATAATGCAGCTCGGTGGCGACGCCCTGGCTGTCCATCCAGGCACGCAACGCCGCCCGATGCGGCGTCCGGGCCACGCACAAATGCGCGACATAGGCGGGGTCGGCGGCGTCCGGCAGCACGATCTGCGGCGCGGCGACGGCATGGTAGCGGCGCACGATGTCGCGCCGCCGCGCGTTCCAGCCATCAAGATACGGCAATTTCTTGCGCAGGATGGCGGCCTGGATTTCGTCGAGCCGGCTGTTGCGGCCGTGCGGCGCGACCGCCTCGTATTTCCGCCCCCAGCCATATTGCCGAAGCGACCGCAACGTCGCGCCGAGCGCTGGATCGCTGGTGACGATGGCACCGCCATCGCCCATCGCGCCGAGGTTCTTGGTGGGATAAAAGCTGAAGCAGGCGGCCGCGGCAAAACTGCCGGCCTGCCGCTCGCCGCGTTTCGCGCCATGGGCCTGCGCGCAATCCTCGACCACCGGGATGCCGCGGCGTTGGCCAATGTCGGCGATCAGCTCGATCGCAGCCATCTGGCCGTAGAGATGCGTCGCCACGATCGCCTTGGTGCGCTCGCCGATGCAGGCCTCCAGCGACCGCGGATCCATCGTCAAGGTCACTGGATCGACATCGGCAAACACCGGCGTCGCGCCGATCGCCACGGCCGCCGCCGAGGCATACATGCCGGCATTCGCCACCGTGACCACCTCGCTGCCGGCACCGCATCCGACCGCGCGCAGCGCCAGTTCCAGCGCGTCGGTGCCGTTGCCCACCCCGATGCAAGCCGCAGCGCCGACATAGGCTGCGAATTCGGCCTCGAACGCGGAGACCTGCCGACCCAGCACGAACCATCCGCTGCCGACGACCTCGCTGACCGCCTGTAGAATCTCCGTCTGCACCGGTTCGGTGTGCCGCTTCAAATCGTTGAGGGGAACCTGGGGTGTCATGCTGTGAACCGCTGTTGGCGCAACCGGGCGAGCAAGCGATGCCGATGTCGCGAAGGGACGCAAGCGCGATCAGGACGAGAGATAGGCATCGATATGCTTGCGGTAGAAATCCACGGTCTGGCTGAGCCCGTCCGCCAGCGACGTCAGCGGCTGCCAGCCCGTCAATTGCCGGAACGCGGTATCGTCGGTGAAATAGTCACCGATATCGATCCGCTTTCGATCGGCGGGAAATTCGCAGACCTGAAAGCCGGAGGACCCGCGCACGCCGGCCAGCCGCTGCGCCAATTCCTCCAGCGTCACGGTGTCGGAACCTCCGACGTTCAGGACCTTGCCGATCGTGCTGTCGCTGAGCGCCGCGGCAATAAACGCATCGGCGGCATCGTCGACATACAGAAAATCCCGGCGCTGCGCTCCGCCCCAGACTTCGAAGGGTTTTCCCTGAATCAGGTTCTTCACCCAGATCCCGAGGAAGATCTGCCGGGCGTCGCGGATCCGCATATGCGGCCCGTAGGTGTTGGTCAGGCGCAGCACGGTGGTGGGTAGGCCGTGCACGGTGTGATACAGCAGGTGATAGGACTCGCCCGACACCTTGTTGATGCCGTTGACGTCGACCGGATTGACCGGATGGCGTTCATCGACCGGAAGGTATTGCGGGCGACCGTAGACCTGCCGGGTGCTGGCATAGATGATCCGGACGTCCGGATTGATCTCGCGGCAGGCTTCCAGCAGCGACAATTGTGCCAGGCAATTGATCTGCAGATCCTCGAACGGCGCACTCATCGAATCGAGGTGGCTGGTCTGGCCGGCGAGATTGAAGATGATATCGCAATCGCGCAGCAGATAACGCAGCCCGTGGGTGTCGCGGATGTCGGAGATGTTCACCCGGACGCGATCCCTGATCGCCCCGATATTGAACAGGTTGCCGCCGAAATTCTCGTTCAGGCTATCGACCAGCAGAATATCGACCTCGGCACCGGATTCCAGCAGCCGCCGCGCCAGCGCCGAGCCGATCAGCCCGACGCCGCCGGTGATCATGATCTTCTGTCGATTGAACCTGGAGAAATCCAGCATCACGGACCTCTTTCAGTCACCGCCAATTCGCGCGGCGCGCAACCCGAATTCCTGACCGCGCCGCGGCCTAGCGCGCCGCCGGCAGCCACATCGGGCGCCGCAACCGAGGGCGTCCTCCCTGCGCGATTACGCAAGCCGGACGGCAGCGCCATCCGCTCGCAATTCGCCGCGTGCCGCCGCCCGTGATTTCTCACTCGTTGTAATTGAAATACTTGAAGCCGTGATGCGCAACCAGTTCGTCGCGCTGCGCCGACTTGAAGTCCTCGATCATCATCTCCCGCACCAGTTCGCCGAAACTCACGGTCGGCGTCCAGCCCAATAGCCGCTTGGCCTTGCTGGGATCGCCCAGCAAAGTTTCCACCTCGGCCGGGCGGAAATAGCGAGGATCGATCTCGACCAGGCACTTTCCGGTGCCGGCGTCGTAGCCCTTCTCGTCGATTCCCTCGCCCTCCCACCGCAGCTTCAGATCGATCTCACCGGCCGCGGCCTGCACGAACTCGCGAACCGAATGCTGTTCGCCGGTCGCGATCACGAAATCGTCCGGCTTCTCCTGCTGCAGCATCCGCCACTGCATTTCGACGTAATCGCGGGCATGGCCCCAATCGCGCAACGCGTTCAGGTTCCCGAGATAGAGCCGGTCTTGCAGGCCGAGCTTGATCCGCGCCAGCGCCCGGGTGATTTTGCGGGTGACGAAGGTCTCGCCGCGAACCGGGGACTCGTGATTGAACAGGATGCCGTTGCAGGCATACATGCCGTAGGATTCCCGATAATTGACGGTGATCCAGTACGCATACAGCTTCGCGACCGCGTAGGGCGACCGCGGATAGAACGGGGTGGTTTCCGACTGCGGCGTCTGCTGGACCAGCCCGTACAATTCGGAGGTCGAGGCCTGGTAGAACCGCGACTTGCCGATCAGCCCGAGAATGCGGATCGCCTCGAGGATGCGTAGCGCCCCGAGCGCGTCAGAGTTCGCGGTGTATTCCGGCTCGTCGAAGGAAACCCCGACGTGGCTTTGCGCGGCGAGATTATAGACTTCGTCCGGCTGCACTTCCTGCATGATGCGAATGAGGCTGGTGGAGTCCGTCAAATCGCCGGAGTGCAGGGTAAGATCGTAGCCCTTTTCGTGCGGGTCATGATACAGGTGATCGATACGATCGGTATTGAACAACGAGGTACGCCGCCGAATGCCATGCACGGCATAGCCCTTGGTCAGCAACAATTCGGCGAGATAAGAACCATCCTGGCCGGTGATGCCGGTAATCAGCGCAACTTTTTTCGTCATATCCTGCAATGTCCTAAGCACGGTTCGGGCGGCAGCCTAGTCTCGGTTCATACACAATCCGAGTAGCCAAGACTACAACTGGACCAAGACAAGCCGGGGAAATGCTGCAGGCGCTGAAGCTAAACCATTGGGCTAGATACCCGTCACAATATACCTCATCGTCGATTATATCGCTTGCAGTTGTTGTTCAAGCCTTAGATTGGCGGTCGCGCCCGCCGGCGGCCCCGCCGCCGCCAACGTCATGTAACAATCGCATCCTGAAGCGTTCCCGGCCGAGTCCCGTCGGAGTGTGAATGCCGGATCCAAGCGCCCGGCACCGATCTGAAAAAAGAGCGGTTTCGCCCCCGGGCAAGGCCGCCCGGAGGGGCGGCCGACTTGATCTGACATGGATGTTGTCGTAACAGCTTGGCTAGCATTTCCGGCTGGTCAACGCACCGCCCGCGTGGGAGCTGAACAACATTTGTGGTCGCTTCGCGCGCCGCCAGGGTCATGAATTCAGGCCAAATTCGGGATTAGGCTTTTGCTCAAGAAAACATTGACGGCAAGACTTTCCCTAATCGTCAAAATACTTGCCAGCGTTGCCCTGATTTTCCTGGTTCTGCCCCGCCTGAATATCGACAGCGTCAAGTCGGTGTTGCTCGATCGCAACATGCTCTACGCGATCATCGGGTCGGTGGTGATTCTTTTCGTGCAGTCGCTGCTCGCGGCGGTTCGCCAGCAATACGTCGTGGCGATGTTCGGGCAGCGGGTGGGTTTCCTGCAATCGCTCAACATCTGGATGGCCGGGCTTTTCCTCAGCCAGGTTCTGATCACCTTCGTGGCCGGCGATATTGCCCGCGTCGTCAAACTGACACGATCCGGAATGCGGCGCCGGGTGGCCGCACAGGTGATCATGCTCGATCGCATGATCGGCCTGCTCACGCTGTTGGGGATGGTGGTGATCGTCACGCCGGTGACCTACGAGCTGGCGGACTCCTCTCCGGTCCTGCAAATGTCGCTGCTGCTATTGTCGGCCGCCTCCGCGGCCGGGCTTGCCGGCGCGGTCGGGCTCGGCATCTTCAACCGGAACGATCGGCTGTCCTCGATGAAGCTGATGCAGAACCGGATCTTTTCCATCGCCACGGATCTGGTGTCGATCGTCCGCATGATGTTCAGCCATGGCGGCTCCTCGCTGGCGATCGTGGCGCTGAGCGCGCTGATGCATTTGCTGAACGTGGTGGCGATGATCTTTATCGCGCGCAGCGCCGGCATCGTCGCCTCGGTTGCGGAGATGGCGGTGCTGCTGATGCCGATCATGCTGCTGATGATCCTGCCGATCTCCTTCGCCGGCTGGGGCGTGCGCGAGGCCGCTACCGTCGCGGGCTTCGGCCTGCTCGGGATTGCCAGCGGTCCCTCCTTTGCGGTGTCGGTGGCGTTCGGGCTCAGCCTCGTGCTAACGAGCCTGCCGGGTGCCTTCGGCGTGTTCTGGAAAACCAACATGGAAGCCCATCCCACAGCCTAGATCGCAACTCGATTACGAGTCGTTCCGGTCAGCCCCTCTTCCGAGCGAGTGAGTTACATGCACATAGTATTGACCTCCATCAACGCGCCCAATGAGGCACTGCGGATCATCGCCGATGGAGCCAAGCAGGCCGGGTTTCAGTTCATCGTGATCGGCGACACCAAAAGTCCGGCGGATTTCTCGCTCGACGGCTGCCGTTTCCTGGACGTCGCGGCGCAGCTCAAGACCGGCCTCGCCTTCGCCCAGAGCTGCCCGACCCGGCACTACGCCCGCAAGAACATCGGCTATCTGCTGGCGATCGCCGAGCGCGCGCCGCTGATCCTGGAAACCGACGACGATAACATTCCGCGGCCGGACTTCTTCGGCGCCAGGCATCGTCACGTCGAGGCCAGCGCGATCCGCGAATCGCGATGGATCAACGTGTATCGCTATTTTTCCGACGTGCAGATCTGGCCGCGCGGCCTGCCGCTGGAGTTCGTTCAGCAGCCCGCGCCGGATTTCGAGAGCCTCGCGGTCGAACGGTTGGATTGCCCGATCCAGCAGGGCCTCGCCGATGAAAACCCCGACGTCGACGCGGTCTACCGGCTGCTGCTGCCGTTGCCGCAGTCGTTCCGCAGCGACCGCCGCGTCGCGCTCGGCCAAGGCGCCTGGTGCCCGTTCAACAGCCAGAACACCACCTGGTGGCCCGAGACCTATCCGCTATTGTATCTGCCTGCCTATTGCTCGTTTCGGATGACCGATATCTGGCGCAGCTTCGTCGCGCAGCGCATCGCCTGGGAGAACGACTGGCACATCCTGTTCCACGAACCCACCGTCTATCAGGAGCGTAACGAACACAGCCTGATCAAGGATTTCGCCGACGAGGTCCCCGGCTATCTGAACAACGACCGGATCCGCAAGACCCTCGAAGACACCCCGCTGCGCAAGGGCACCGCGCACATGCTCGATAACCTCGCCCGCTGCTACGAAGCGCTGGTGAAGCTCGACGTCATCGGCAAGGATGAACTGCCTTTGCTCAACGCCTGGATCAGCGATCTCAACGATATCAGCGAGGGGCGCAGTGGAACCAAGTAACACCAAGGGTCAGCTCCGGCTGTCGCTGTGTCTGCTGACATGGAACGAGTTGAAGGGCTGCCAACAGGACGCGCCGCGGCTGCCGCTGCATGCCTATGAAGAAGTCTTCGCGGTCGACGGCGGCAGCACCGACGGCACGGTCGAATACCTGGAATCGCTGGGAATCCCGGTGTATCGGCAACCCGTCAAGGGCTACAATCAGGCCTACCTGTTCGCATTTTCCAAGTGCACGACCGATGCCTTGGTGCTGTTCCACCCAAAAGGAACGGTCGATCAGCAGGACATCCTGAAATTTCGCCCGCTGTTCGAGGCCGGTAATGACCTCGTCATCGCCAGCCGCAATATCGAAGGCTCCAAGAACGAAGAGGACGACGACTGGTTTCGTCCGCGCAAATGGTTCGTGCTCTGCATCAGCTTCGTCACCGCTGTACTGTGGCGCCGCAAAGGCCCGATCATCTGGGACGTGCTGCACGGTTTCCGCGGCATGCGCAAGGACCGCTTCCTGGCGATCGAACCGTTGCAGGAAGGTCTTTCGATTGACATCGAAATGGTGGCGAGGTGCTACCGCAAGCGTTACCGTGCGGTGGAATTTCCGACGCGGGAGTCCAGGCGGATTGCCGGTGAGACGCATTTCAAGGCGTTCCGCACCGGCAAGCTGTTGCTGAGCTACCTGTGGAGGGAGCTCGGTCGACCGGCTTGAACCGCGTGGCGCGGTACTGACGGCTGCCTGGGAGCAGTTGACGACGTGACCGCGCGCCGAGCCGGCCACGGCAACAGCCGCGAGAATTGCAGGGCAAACCGCCCAGTTTGACAGGTGCGAGATGGACGCCGAAGCCGCCGTGCAAAAGACCCCGTTCGCGATCAAGGGCCGCAAGATCTGGGTGGCCGGCCATCGGGGAATGGTCGGCTCCGCGATCGTGCGGCGGCTGCAGAGTGAAGACTGCGAGATCATCACCGCCTCTCGGTCGGAGCTAGACCTGCGGGTGCAGGCCGACGTCGCGCGCTTCATCGAGACCCAACGGCCCGCGGCGATCTTCCTCGCCGCCGCCAAGGTCGGAGGCATTCTCGCCAACTCGCGACACCCGGCGGAATTCCTCTATGAGAACCTGGTGATCGAGACCAACATCATCCACGCCGCCTGGCAGGCCGGCGTGGAGAAGCTATTGTTCCTCGGCTCGTCCTGCATCTATCCGAAATTCGCGCAGCAACCGATTTCCGAATCAGAACTGCTGGCGGGCAAGCTCGAGCCCACCAACGAGGCCTATGCGATCGCCAAGATCGCCGGGCTCAAGCTGTGCGAGGCCTATCGGCAGCAATATGGCGCCCGCTTCGTCTCCTGCATGCCGACCAATCTCTACGGGCCGCACGACAATTTCGACCTGACCTCGAGCCACGTGCTGCCGGCGCTGCTGGCCAAGGTGCATCAGGCCAAGCTGCAGAACAGCCCTTCGGTGGAGATCTGGGGCTCCGGTGCGCCGCGCCGCGAGTTCCTGCACGTCGACGATCTCGCCGACGCCACGATTCACCTGATGAAATTTCACGAGAGCGCTGTGCCGCTCAACGTCGGCACCGGCGTCGACGTGACCATTCTTGAACTCGCGGAAACCATCAAGCAGGTGGTCGGCTATCAAGGATCTTTCGTGTTCGACCGCAGCAAGCCCGACGGCACGCCGCGCAAACTGCTCGACGTCACCGCGATCGCGCGACTGGGTTGGACGCACCGCATCGCGCTTCGCGACGGGGTGACGCAGACCTATGCGTGGTACAAGGATAACATCGCAGCTAAAGCGTGATCTTTTCCGAAAGCGGGTGCCCGCTTTTCGGGATCATGCTCTCGACCATCGCGGTTCGTTCGTCTTCGCGGCCAGCACGGCTCACCGGCTGACGCCCTGGATATAGGTCGTCGCAAAGCTGAGATTGGCATGGCCGGCCGCCAGCGGCAGCAGCCGTTCAAGCGCATGAAGCACCGTGCCGTCGTCGTCGATCGGCTCCTCCGGATAGTCCTCCCAGCCGAGATCGAGGCTGAACATCGGCGCCAGCGCCTCCGCCCGCGCCCAGAACATCGTGCCCACCGGGAATTCGTGAAACTGCGGCAGCGGCAGGGCGATGTTCATTTTCCTTGCAAGCTGCTCGGCGAGGCCGCGATTCTTGCTCCAGCCAACGATATGCGGCTCCTCCGCAAACACCATGCCGAGCCCGGGGTCATCCTCGAAGCGATGCAGCACAAAATCCATCATCGGGTAGAGATCCCCGATCAGGTGATGCCAAAGAAAATCCCGCCAGGTCTCGCCGCCCGCCGGATCGACCGACAGGCTGCGCTTGCCGTGAAAATGCCCGATCACGTCATAGCCGCCCACGAGTTCCTGCCGGAACGCGGTGAGAAACGGACCGATGTCGCGCCCACGGTTCGGTACCACCCTGGTCACCACGCAACCGCGATCGTATTTCGCGGTGGCCGTTTCAAGGAACTTGGCTTTCGCGATGGTGTCGGTTGTCAAATACAAGTCGCATCGATGCTGATTGGCCCCGAGCTTGGCCAGGAAATCGACGATGAGTTCCGGGTAGTGGAAATGCGCCTGGATCGCGACCCGCAATTTGGTCGGCCCGCTCAGCCTGTTGTCGCCGGGGATCGGCCGGAAAACGCTGTGCAGCCACGGCCCTTCAGGCTGGCCGCGGCGAATGAAATCCGCCAGCGGGTTGCTGCCGGGCGTCAGTGGCTCATTCCGCTCGGCATAGAGCTGCGGATGAAACCCGGGAAACGGCCGTCTGAAATCCGGCAGGATCTGCAGCGGCGACGGCGCCATCAGGGTCGAGGACCAATAGGCGAGGAATCGCTTGATCGCGTCGTCGCGCGACTCGCCGCGGCTCGACGGCGGCAGAAAGATCGTGTCATCGAACAGCGGATCGTTTCGGATCGTATGGAAGTCTTGCAAGCGCTGCGACACCGCGCCGATCGCAGACAGCCCAAGGTCTTCGAGTTGGCCGATATAGCGGCGCATGTCGAAGGTGGCGTGGCCGAGCGCGCGCGTCGCTTCCGAGAGACGCTGGCGCAGCCCGGCATCGCTGGATAGCTCCATGATCACGCTCGCGGCGGCGCCGACATCGAGATGCGGAACCACCGTGAGTTTGGCGACCGGATCGCGCAGCAGGATCTCCGCAAAGCCGCTCGCCTGATCGAAGCAGATCACCGGAAGGCCATGAATCGACGCGTCGATCGTCACGTTCGGCAGCGGATCGAGCCGCGACGACAGAAAGAAGGCATCGGCGTTGGCATAGGCGTTCTCGAAACCGACAACCTCATCGAGCAGACTGACCCGATCGTTCAAGCCGGAGCGCAGGATCTGCTCGCGGATGTAGACCGAATAGCTCATGTCGCGATCCGGCTCGTAGCCGTGGCCGATCCACACGAACCGAACCGGCAGCTGCGGCGCCCGTCGCAACACCTCCGCGGCGGTCATCAAGAACAGGTCGATGCCTTTGCGAATGTGCAAAGAGCCGGCGCCGAGCACGACAAAATCGTTCTCGTGCCCTTCCGGACGCATCGCCTTCTTCAGTTCCTTGGACTCGTCTTTTTTCGCCTTGATCGGCAACAGACCCGTCAGGTCGCACAGCCCTTGCGGGATCACCTGACAGTCCAGATCGGCCAGATTGGGGTGTTCTCTGACCGCCGCTTCCAGCACCAGCCGCGCCGAGAAGACGATCTTGGTCGCCCAGCACAGCGCCTGGCGCACCGACTCCAACGGCCGCGTGTAGGATGAAAACTCATGCATCAACATCAGCGTCGGAACGAAGCACCTCGAAAACGGCTGCACGATATCGCGCGACTCGATGCTGTTGACGACGGCAAACCGCACCTTGCGGGCGTTCAAGATGCTCTTCACGAAGAACTTCAGTTCGGTCGGCGTGCGCTCGCCGTCCTTGATGACGATCAGGTGCGAGGAGATCGCGGCAAAATCGCCGACCAGCGCCCCACCGTGCATCAGGATCACCACCACGTTGTAATTTTCGGCGAGCTGTTTGGCGATGTTGAAGGCCAGAATGGGGGCGCCGGTTCGCGACGCATCATGGCTGACCACGACGACGGTCCGCTTCGCGGGTGAGAACCGCGTCAGGTCGATCGGCTGCCGGTCGGCGACCGACAACGCGCAACGGTTCTCATATTGTCCATTCGCCACAAAGTGATACAGACAATTCAAGCGCGCGCCGGCCACGTCGGCGTAGCGTTCCGCGTAGTAGACCGGATCAAACCCGGCCGACGGCCTGAACCCGAGCTGTTCGCCGACAATCAGATAGTGCAGCACCGGATCGAGACCCGCCAGCGCCGCCCCGACCTGCTGGCGATAATAGGAGACATCGAACAACGGACTGAGCCGCATGACCTCGGCGAACCGATCGAGCTCGTCGCGATTCTTGTAGACCGGCCATCCGGCCATCTGCAGCACCGCCAACGTCAACAGCGGCGGCCCGGAGAATCCCGCCGACTCGAAATAGGAGGCCAGCAGAGCGCCGTCAAAATCGCGGTGCGGCGACAATCCAGCTATCCAGCCCTGTTGCAGATAGTGGTTCACCGCATCCTGTGTCGGATGCAGTCGCGCCTGCGCTCGATAATAGACGTCTTCGAAGAGCCCCGTTTCCTTGATCATCAAGCGTTCGGGCCCGGTTAGATCAATATTCATCTCGCAACCAAAATAACAAAAACCCGATCAGAACCCTGCTTTGCCCGCCGCGGCGAGGCAAGCACCGGGCGGCGCAATTGCTGAAAAAAGCTGTGACAGAGCAAGCCCGGCACGCAACAGCCCACGCCCGACATCGTCTCTGCAGGCGAGCTGCGCGGCGCCTGCTGCAATTTGCATCCCGATCCCAAGATCAATTCCCGTGCCCGTCCGTTACCGGCCCAACCGCGTCAGCCCACGCCTGATCCAGCGTTTCACCGAACCGGGCAGCCATTTGGCCAGCGACGCCACGCGCTGATAGCGAGTTAGCACCACATCATACTGCTGGCGAAGGTCCGCCAGTTGCCGCTCGTTTGCCTCTCGCTCAGCTTCGTACTGCCTGACAATTTCGCGAAACTCGCTTTGGCTGAGCTCGGTGGCGTCGGCATGCAGGCGGACATTTTCGAATTGACGGGCGCGTTCGCTCTGAACGGTACGAAGGTCATGGTTGAGGCGCTCAATGATGCTCGACTGCTGACGAACCAGATTGCGCAAGGCCTCGCGCCCGGGGTCTTCTTGGTCAGCCATGAGCGACGCATCGGCGCGCTCCAGCGCCCCGAGCTTGAGCTCTTCGAGCTCGAGGCTCAGCCTCCGAATGGTCTCCTGGTTATCCTCGCGCTGAGCCTCGGCCGCCTTCAGGCGAATCCCGACAATCGCGAGCTGTTCGTTGCTGGCGGCGATTTGTCCGGTCAGCGCCTGTAGGCGTTCATTGAGGTTGTTGATCTCGGTTCTGCTGGCCTCGATCTGCGCGACCGAATGCATCGCGTGGGCATCGGCGGCCGCCAGCTGTCCGGTAAGTTCAGTCCGGATGTCGCTCAGGCTGCTGAGCCGTTGCTCGGCTTCGTTCAACCTGCGGATGTAGTCCTGCTGCGTCGACGCGATCAGCCCAAGCGGCCCCGCGGCCAGATTGCCGGCGCCACCCAGGTTCGCAGCGGCGCCGCCGGCGTTGTCCAATTCGTCGAAAAAGTTCTGATCGAAATACAGACTGGGCTGCAGCGATGGAATGGCCGCCGCCGACGCCAAGGCGATCAGATAGCGCGCCGCGGGAATTTCATGCGAGGTCTGGAAACTCGTCCGGTCCCGTCGCTCGAACATCCACGGACGCCAGTCGCCCTTGGGCTCCCCCCGCGGCCAGATCGCCGACCCGGCGATCACGCGTTGATCCAAGATCCCGTGTTGCGGGAAATGCCGGGCAATCAGTTGCGAGAACTCGTCTCTCGACAGCTCCTTGACGTGATACGGATTCGGCGGCTCGTCCAAATCGTTGTAGACGTCGCGGTCAGGCGTGCTGACGACGAACAACCCGTCGGGCTTCAAAACCCGCTTGATCTCGGTGATGAAATCGTCCTGCCGATCGAGATGCTCGATGGTCTCGAACGAAATCGCGACGTCGACCGAGTGGTCCGGCAGCGGAATGCTGAGCGCATCGGAACAGTGAAACGACAGCCCCGGCTGGCCGGCATAGGCTGCGCGGGCATGCGCCACGGCAACGTCGCTGACATCGACTCCGACAACGGTGCTGGCGACCTGCGCCAGGAACGCCGAGCCGTAGCCCTCACCTGATGCGACGTCGAGAACCGCTTTGCCACGACAGAATTCCCGCGCGAGCAAATAACGATGATAGTGCTCGAACTCGATCCGGCCGCCGAGACCGGGCACCATTCTCTCGCCCGTCCAGGCTAAAGCCTGTTCGTGAGCCGGAATCTCAAGAATTTCATTCACCATCGCTCAACCAGAAAAGGAGGCATCCAGGGGTGGGATATTCGATATTCTTTCGAAACGGCTCGCGAGGGTGCTTCCAAGGGGGGGGGCATTGCGGCTCTGTTCAACTAGAGGTTAGGCAACTTTCAGCGCTGGCGCAAGCCGACCACCCGGCTGTTGCACAAGCCGCCGAGGTTCGTTCAAGGATGCTCGCTGCGCCACCAAGCGATCGTTCGCGCGATGCCCTCCTGCAACGAAATCTTCGGCGACCAGCCTAACGCTTGCTTGGCGCGGTCAATCGCCAAAATCGACACCGGCAGGTCGACCGGCCGGTTCGGCTTCCAGACCGTGCTGAGACTCCCCAGTTGAGCTTCCACCGCGCCGATAATATCGCGGATACTTTTGCCCTCGCCGCTGCCAATGTTAAAAATGCGCTCGTTGCCGTGATGGTCCGCCGCCGCCAGCATCGCATCGACCACGTCGTCGACATAGATAAAATCACGAACCACCGACCCGTCACCCCAGATTTCAATGTCGTCGTCGGCAAGGCGGCGCGAAATCAGCGCCGCGATCAGCCCCTGGTTCTTTCCGGTCTTCTGGAACGGACCATAAGGATTGCTGACGCGCAGAATCCGATACTGCAGGCCGTGGATCGCGCCGTAGAGCGCCAAATATTTCTCGAAGGCGAGCTTGCTGATCGCGTAGGCGGTCATCGGATCGGTCGGCGCCGACTCCGGCGTTGGTATCACCGCGGACGGGCCGTAGATCGTCCCCCCCGACGACACAAACACAATCCGTCCGATCGACTGCTTCGATGCGAGATCGAGCAACGCCAGCGATGGTAGCAGGTTGCTTTGGACATCAGCAGCAATATTGGCATTGGCCGATTGCGGCGTCGCGGAATTGGCAAGATGGAAAATGACATCCACCGATTGCACGGCATTGATCAGCGAGGTCGCGTCGGACAGATCGCCCTCGTACCACTCCACGCCTTCCATCTGCGCGCGAAACGCCGACCGCCGGCCAAAGGCGCGGACCCGCCAACCCTCCCGGACCAAGCGGCGACACAGATTTGTGCCGATAAATCCGCCGCCGCCGAGCACGACACATGATCTTGCGTGATTCAACTCAGCCTCGCGGTCTGTCGCAAAACGATGCTATAGCGTTTTCGAGCGAAGTGGGTCCCGGTTCGCGTGAAGAAAACGCGTCAAATTAACAATCTAGAGTTCCAGTTCTGATTCTATCAGAACCGGAATAGCTCTAGGGCGATTCCGACGCGCCACGGCCGAATCGGGTTGGGCCGATGGAGCGGCGATCGGCAACCGCAGCGGCGAACGTTGTGCGCCACGCCGCCGCCTCGCTCACCAGATGTCCGACGGATACGCGGCAAGTCCAGAGACGTAGCGCGCGTAGTCGCTTTTTCCGAGTTCAACGCCAAGCCGCGCCATCTGCTCGCGATCGATGAAGCCCTGATTGAACGCCACCTCTTCGGGGCAGGAGATCCGAAAGCCCTGGCGTTTCTCCAGGGTCGCGACGAACTCCCCGGCCTCCAACAGGCTGTCCGGCGTCCCGGTATCCAGCCAGGTAAAACCGCGTCCCATTCGCTCGACCGACAATTGCCCTTTGTCGAGATAGACTCGGTTGAGGTCGGTGATTTCGAGTTCGCCGCGCGCCGAAGGTCGGATGTTCGCGGCGATATCGACCACCTGCTGATCGTAGAAATACAATCCGGTGACGGCGAAGTTGGATTTCGGCTGTTTCGGCTTCTCCTCGATCGAGGTGGCCCTTCCCGTCTTGTCAAAGGCAACGACGCCATACCGCTCGGGATCGGACACATGATAGGCAAACACCGTGGCGCCGACGGCGCGCGCGGCGGCATGCTTCAACAGTTCGGGAAGGCCGTGACCGAAGAAGATATTGTCGCCGAGCACCAGCGCCGAGGGGCCGCCCTCGACAAATTTCGCACCAATGATGAACGCCTGCGCCAAGCCTTCCGGCTTCGGTTGCTCGGCGTAAGATAGCGACAGTCCCCAGCGCTGTCCGTCACCCAACAGCGACTGGAACAGCGGCAGGTCATGCGGCGTCGAGATGATCAGAATTTCGCGGATGCCCGCCAGCATCAAGGTGGTCAGCGGATAGTAGATCATCGGCTTGTCGTAGACCGGCAACAACTGCTTCGATGTCACCAACGTCATGGGATAGAGCCGCGTGCCGCTCCCTCCAGCCAGAATGATCCCCTTCACGATGCCCCCTATGCCTCTTGCCGTAGCAGCCGGTCCAAGCAGTCGCCGAGCGACGTCTTCACCGGCGGAAGATGAACGCCAAACAGGGAATTCAGCCTCGCCGTTGAGAGCTGTGAATTCAACGGCCTTGATGCAGGTGTCGGATACTCCGAAGTGGTAATCGGATCAACCGGGATGGTTCGCCCACCATGTAAAGCAGCGCCGGCGATAATCGCCCGCGCGAAATCGCACCACGTCATCACCTCCGGACCGGCAAGATGCGTAACACCTGCGAAGCGTGAATTCCAGCCTGAATCGCCCCAGATTCGGCCTATGGCAAGGATCGCGTTGGCGATATCGGGCGCGTAGGTCGGACATCCATGCTGATCATCGACGACACGCAGCCGGTCGCGCTCGGCCGACAAGCGCAGCATGGTGCGGACGAAATTGCTGCCGAACGGCGCGTAAACCCACGACGTGCGTAGCACGATATGCTTTGGATTGGCTTGGCCGACGGCGATTTCACCCTCGAGCTTGGAGCGGCCGTAAATTCCCTGCGGTGCCACCGGATCGCTCTCGACATAGGCCCCTTGTTTGTTGCCGTCGAAAACGTAGTCGGTCGACAACTGGATGATCGGAATACCCAGCTTCGCCGTAATCCGCGCAATGGATCGCGCGCCGTCGCGGTTGATCGCGAAGGCCTGATCCGGCTCGGCTTCGGCCTTGTCGACCGCGGTATAGGCCGCCGGATTGATCACCAGGTCCGGCTTGAAATTGCCGATCGCGTTTTCAAGCGACGACGGGTCTTGCAGATCGACCAGCGGCCGAGCGCCGTAGCCGTACACGATGTCCGGTTGCAGCGCCGCTGCTTCGCGCAGCGACCGCGCCACCTGACCGTCGCCACCGATGACATAAAGCCTCATGATCGCTCAGGATTTGACAAGGCCAAGCCGCTCCCCGGCGTAAACACGGTTGCGCAATGGCTCCCACCAGTCAGCCCGATCCAGGTACCAGCGCACGGTCTTTTCGATTCCGGTTTCGAAGGTCTCGTGGGCGCGCCAGCCCAACTCGGTCTCGAGCTTGCTGGCGTCGATTGCATAGCGCTGATCATGGCCGGGACGATCGGTCACAAAGCTGATCAAATCATGATGCGAAGCGCCATCGGGACGCAGCCGGTCCATCCAGTTGCAGATTTCCCGCACCACGTCGATGTTCTTCCGTTCGTTGCGGCCGCCGATATTGTAGGTTTCACCCGGGCGGCCCTTGGCGAGTATGATGCCGAGCGCGCGGGCGTGATCCTCGACGTAGAGCCAATCGCGAATGTTCGAACCGTCGCCATAGACCGGCAGCGGCTTGCGATCCAACGCGTTGAGGATGATCAGCGGGATCAGCTTTTCCGGAAAGTGATAGGGACCGTAATTGTTCGAGCAGTTGGAGACGATCACCGGCAAGCCGTAGGTCCGTTGCCAGGCCTTCGCCAAATGATCCGATGCCGCCTTGGTGGCCGAATAGGGCGAGCTGGGGTCGTAGGGTGTGGTTTCTGTAAACAGGCCGTCATCGCCGAGCGATCCATACACCTCGTCGGTGGAGACGTGGACGAAGCGAAACTCGGTCGCTGCGTTGTCGCGGCCCGAAGCGACGTAGCGTCGCGCCGCCTCAAGCAGCGTGAAGGAGCCCAGCACGTTGGTCTTGACGAAAACGTCGGAGCCGGAAATCGAGCGGTCGACGTGACTTTCGGCGGCGAGATGCACCACCGCATCCGGCTGATACTTGGCGAAGATCGCCCTGACGGCGTCGGCGTCGCAGATGTCGTGGCGTTCGAACGCGTAGCGAGGACTGCCGGCCACCGGCTGCAGCGAGGCCAGATTGCCCGCATAGGTCAGCTTGTCGATGACCACGACGTCATGGCCGAGATCGGCGACGAAATGCCGGCAGACCGCCGATCCGATGAAGCCCGCGCCGCCCGTAACCAGAACCCGCATCTTGCGCTCCTGAAATCAGACTGAAAAAGGCGGAGCGGCGGCATCGAGGCGGGGCTGCTTACGATCCTTATCGGAGAGGATAAGGTCCGCTGCCGCCAATCGCCAATCGATGGCCAGGGACGAATCGTCCCAGGCGATGCCGCGGTCGCACTCCGGTGCGTAATAATCCGTGACCTTGTAGATCACCTCGCAATCGTCCTGCAGCGTCACATAGCCATGGGCGAAGCCCGGCGGAACCCACAACTGACGCCAATTGTCCGCCGACAGTTCGACCGCGACGTGGCGACCAAAGGTCGCCGACCCGCCGCGAATGTCCACCGCCACATCGAGAATCGCGCCTTTCGAGCAACGCACGAGCTTTCCCTGGGCATGCGGTGGAAGCTGAAAATGCAAACCGCGCAGCACGCCCCTTTGCGCCGAGTGAACGTGATTGTCCTGGACGAAAACGGCGTCGACGTCGAACTTGGCAAACAGGTCCGCGCGATAGGTTTCGGAGAAGAAGCCGCGCTGGTCGCCGTGCTTGGTCGGCGTCACCAACAGGATGTCGGGTAATTCCAAACGTTCAATCTGCATCTCGGGCACAACTCAAGCCATGAAAATTCCGCGAGACCTGGAAGCCACGCGCTTCGCTCGCGATTTCAGGCTCGACGATCTATCTACCGATGCTGCTCGCAGTCATATCTCAGACGCGCGGCACAGTGTCGCGAACGCTCCCGTCTCGCAGGCGGTTTCTAGCCACTTTCAGGCCGTTGCGCAACACGCCAGCGGCGCGCAGCGCGGCCGCGGGACGCCGCCGCGGGGCGCGGGATCGATCGCAAAATCACTCGCCCGGCACTCCGAGGCAGCGAATATCAGTTCGGCAATGCCATCCGCGACGATTCGAGACATGTAGCAAACCTAGGGCCGCGATGCCCTGCGAAGCTCTTGGAGATCGGACCGCTGCGACAACGCCAGATCGGCGATACGCCACGAGCCGCAAGATGCGCGATCCACAAGATCGAACCGCAATGATGTGATCTTACCTCCCAGCACCCAGGCCGGAAAGGCGTCGACCGGAACGACGACGCGGCCGTTGTGGGCGTGAAAGCTGACCGATCGCTTGGTCTCGACCGATGGCGCTTGCTCCGTCGTCCAGAACAGCTCGAGAGCCGACGCCGGGGTGGCGGCCAGGCATTCAAAATTGAATGAAATGATCCCCATGTCCGAGCCGACCACGTCGAGCCTCGACAGGTCCACCACCGCAAAGGGGTCGGGCCCCTGCGCGGTGATCGCCCCGTCGGCGGATTGCGACGCGTCGTGCAAGCCGGCGCCCGTAAACGCCACCGTCCTTTGCAAGGCCAGTTGCGGCGCAAGCCGGTTCCAGACTTTGCCCCAGGTTCGCGGCAACGCGCCCAGATCGCGCAGCACCAGCGCTGTCGTCAACAGATCGAGTTCTTGTTGCGAGCGCGTGAGGTCGGGACTTTCGCCCGGCGATGAGGACGGTTTCAGCCAGATCCCTCCGCCGCCTTCGATCGGCCGGTAGTTCTCGATCACGTAGCGAAACAACAGCGGAGACCGCAATCCGACCGGCGCCCCGTCGTGCAGCACCGCGTCCGGACCCGCCAGCGCCAACGCCGGCGGGCGTTGCACAAGCGCGGCAATCGCCCGCTTTTCCTGATTGACGTTGGTCAGATTGTACACCGCGCCCTCGATCGGCGGACGCCGATCGAACAGATAGTAAAGCCCGCTGCGGTTCGTCAGATCGAGAAACGTATCGCTTGCGGCGATATTGGCATCGAGAAACGCCTTCAACGCCGCGCGCTTTTTCACCCATTCGGGATCCCAGAGAAAGGCCCCCAGCCGCGGCAGACCGGCCTGCTCGCCATGCTGGACGTCGGCCGGGCTGTCGACCGCCATCATGCGGTCGAACGGATTCATGCTCCAGCTATAGTTGACCAGCGGGGCGAACGCGCCGGCGAGCGCCGCGGACGCCAGCGCGATCGCAACGCGGCGAGAGTTTCCAGACGGGGACCGCATAAATGCATAGAGCGGAAGCAGGATGGTGAGAAACCAGAGGCTCGCGAAGCCGAGCCTGGAAATTTCCCCCGGATCGATGCGGCCTGCGGCGCGTGGAATGAACAACACGCCCAACAGGAAGATCGGCACCCCGATGATGACGTTGAGGGTGCGCGGTTGCAGAAACGCCGCCAGCCCGACCGTCGCGGGCCGCGCCTGGCGAATCCCGAGATAGACCGCAATGCCGATCCCAATCGTGACGATGATCCAGGAGATCCGGAAGATTTCCCAGAGCAGGCCGTGGGCACTGGGCCTCCAGGCAATGCCATTCATCGCGGTGTTGGCCGATGACTGCTCGAGTCCGTAGCGGATCGCCCCTCCGATCATCGCGCCCAGCGGCGTGAAGGCGTAGAGCACCCCGCCGAGACACGCCAGCAGCGCCAAGTTTCGCAACAGCACCGCCCGATCGCCGCGCACCGCCTCGACGAAGCGGAAAGCGCCCAGGAACGCTGTCGCCAGCACCAAAAGGCCGCCCTGCCCCGGCGCGAACAACACCGCGACGGTGCCCAGGATCACCCATAAGATCAGCCATGTCGCCGGCCGCAGTTTCAAGCTGCTGATGCAGATCGCCGCCAACAATCCGGTGATCACCAGATCGATTTCGGACAGGTTATTGGGCGCCGGGGCGATGCAGACCAGAAAGAACGCCAGCCACGGCCCGGTCAGGCTCCGCAACGCGACGAAAAGAAACACATACACGCAGAACGCCAAATAGGGCGCCATGAACCCGTAATTCACCCAGCCCGGCCGAAACATCAATTCGCCGAAGGCGCCGTACACCAGATTGACCCATCCCCGCGCCGGCGACAGATCGACATAGGGCAGCATGTGGAATTTGATGAGCGCCCAGAACGGCAGCGCGGCTTCGCCGGTGTGATAGTCGTCGAGCAGGTGGAACGTCGGCAGATCGAAACTGACCTTGAGGGTGATCGCGGCAAGCGCTACCGCCACCGGATTCAACAGGCTGCCGTTTGCAAGATTCGGCAGCGCATCCGGCAGCCGCCAGGCCGCGGCACTCGCGCGCAAGGTCCGCACGATCGACGCGATCATTAACACGCCAAGACACAGTGCGCCGAACAGCGAGACCTGCAGAAGATAGTCCAGGCTGGTCCCGGTCTTGATCAGCGGCCCGATCAGCCGGACCGCGCCGGCCAACAGGCAGGCCTGCGCCAAGCCGAGCGCCAGGCATCCGTAACGCGCGATCGATTTAACGTCGGCTTGCGAGAAGACGATCACACTGAGAATACCGCAGCCGATCAACGACAGCTTGGCCAGAACGGAGGAGATCGTCGCAACGCCGAGCGTTTCGATCGGCCACTGCGTCGTCGCCGCCAGCAGCGCGGCCCAACTCGGGACGGTCAGCGCCCCGGCCAGCAGGCCGAACCCCAGAAACGGCAGCACCCAGTTGAAATTCAGCGCCACCGCCCACGCCTGGCGATTGCGCAACATCCGGCCGAACAGGCAGCTCAGCAGCACCGTCTCGGCCACCGTCGAATACAGCACGATGACAACGTCGATCCGGGTGGCGAACAGCAAGCCGGAGGCCGCGAACACCGCAGGAATGTTCGCCAGAATGAGATTCTGCTGCAACGACGTGATGGTCAGCGGCGACACGTTGCGGCGCAGCCATTCGAACAGCTCGAACATCGCGATGAAGGCGATCAACGCCAAGACGATCGCTCCGCCGGCGGCGGCATAATCGCGCGCCTTGTCGGCCGGCCCGACGATGGTCAGCGTTCCGGCCGACAGCGTTCGCACGCTGGAAACGCCTCGAAGCGCGGACGCTCCGAGGAACGCGCCGTAGATGGCGTATTTCGCAGCCACCAGGGCGGCAGCAAGCACGCTTACGGAACGGCGGGTCAAACTGTCAATCAACGCTGATCTCCTGAGAAAATGCTCACGCAATATCGTCTTCCCGCCGAAACAATCGATCTTGCGATGACGATTAATCTCGCCGCAGTGGTGGAAAGCTGCGCCAGAGCGCAACGCCGTTGCCGCACGTCTGGTCTATTCAGGCAGCCTGCCAATCGGCATGCTCACTCGCACGCGACGCGATAATTGGGGCGGCGCCATTGAAATGCTCGGTTCAGCCGATCGTCGTCAATACAGCCCTGTCACTACTCCCGGCGATGGGCCATCCGCGTCAGCGTTTCCAGCTTGTCCGGGATTCCCCAGAACGCCAACGGTTCATAATCCGGGTAGTCATAATAGCCTCTGTTGAGCCGGATGCTGCTCGATCGCTCTTCGCATCGCTGTCGTACCAAGTCGAAAACGGAAATGGGACGTCCGCTGCAGCAGTTCACCACGCCCTCGCATTGCTCCGGGCTTTCGAGTGCCAGCAGGAAGTTCTGCGCGACCTCGTCGATCGACAGATAGTCCCTCAGCTGATCTCCCGCCGACATATTGAAAACCGCATCGCCGCGATCGATCGCGCGATCGAGACTCGCCAGCAGGCTGTTTTCATTCTGGCCCTCGCCATACATGTAAAACAACCGCATCCATTGCAGCTGGAACGGGCTCTCCCGCTGCAGAAACTGCAAGGTCTTGCGCAGGCTATCCTTGGCAAAGCCATAGGGCGTGCGCGGCCTCGTCTCCATGTCTTCGGTGAGCGGGCCGAACTGCAGGCCGTATTCCAGGCAGGTCCCGGCAACCATCACCTGGCGCAGTCCGAAGTCCACGCAGGCCTTGAGAAAAACCATGTCGGCGGGAAGATTTTTTTCGATGTGAAAGAAACTTCGGAAATTCGGCAGCCCCGACCACGCCAGGTGAATCAGAGCCTCGGGCCGACAGCGTTCCAGAACCGGCTGGACGATGCCGGTCAGGTCGCAGGCGACGAATTCGACGTCGGAATGCCACGGCATCGCTTTCGCGCGTTCGACGTCGCGTGCCAGCGCGACGACCGAATGGCCGCCGCGCAGCAATTCCTTGACGACATGCCGCCCGACAAAGCCGGTGGCGCCTGTCACCAGGACTTTCACGGCAGAACCTTGATCTCGGGCACCGCGACGACGAAGCGGCCGCCCCACGACTTGGCGTCCTTTTGCTGCTGCGCCACTTCCGCCGCGATATTCCAGGGGAGAATCACGATCCAATCCGGTTTGTGGCGGGCCAATTCGGCGGGGTGACAGATCGGAATGTGGCTGCCCGGCATGAATCTGTTCTGTTTCGACTGCGCCGCATCGCAGACGAAGGCGATCAGATCGCGCTTCAGCCCGGCGTAATTCATCAAGGTATTTCCCTTGGCGGCGGCGCCATAGGCCGCCAGGGTCTTGCCGGCACGCTTCTGCTCGATCAGAAACGCCAGGAAGTCGTTCTTCACCTTGTCCGCGCGTTGCTGAAAATTCCGATAAACTGCGAGGTCCTGCAATCCGAACGCCTGCTCCTCGGCGAGCATGGCAAAGACCGCATCGGCGGTGGGACGCGGATCATCGGCGTGGCAACCATAGACGCGGAGACTTCCGCCATGGGTCGGCAACGCTTCAAGATCGAAGATCCGCAACCCGGCCGCCTTGAAGATACGGTCCACCGCGATCAGCGACAGGTAGGAGAAGTGCTCGTGATAGACGGTGTCGAACTGGTTCTGCGCGATCAGGTTCTTGAGATGCGGGAATTCCAGATTGATGGTGCCGCCTTGTTTCAGCGCGATGCGGAGCCCGTGGGTGAAATCGTTGATATCGGGAACGTGGGCGTAGACATTGTTGCCGCAGATCAGGTCGGCAGTTCGTCCTTGCTTTGCCAACGCCGTCGCCGTCGCGGTCCCGAAGAATTCCCGCAGCACCGGCACGCCGATACGCTCAGCCGCGTCGGCGGTGCTAGCCGTCGGTTCGATGCCAAGGCAGGGAATCCCGGCGGCGACGAAATTCTTCAGAAGGTAGCCGTCATTGGAGGCGACCTCGATCACGAAACTGTCGGCGTTGAGAGCGAGCTTTCGGGTGATCTTCTCGCAATACGCTTTGGCATGAGCCAGCCATCCCGCGGAGGTCGACGAGAAATAGGCATAGTCGCTGGTGAACAGCACGTCGGCCCGCGCGTAATCCTCGGTCTGAACCAGCCAGCAATGATCGCAAACGAACAGCTTCAGAGGGAAGGTCACTTCCGGCGCGTGCAAGGCCTGTTCCGACAGATAAGCGTTCGACGGAGGAGCATGGCCGAGGTCCAGAAAAACGTGCTGCAGCTCGGTTTGGCAGTGACGGCACTTCATATGCTCAGTCCTTCGAAGCTCCCAGCCAGCGGCGGGTGGCCCAAATCTCTTTCAGACAAGTCTCGCGGTGGCAACGGCCAATCAATGCCGACCATCGGATCGTCAAACCTGACGCCGCCTTCGCAAGCCGGGGAATAAAACTCGGTATGCAGATAAAGCAATTCGGAGTTCGCTTCCAGAACCTGGAAGCCGTGCGCACAGCCCTCCGGGATCACCAGCGCCCGATGATTGTCGGGCGCGAGTTCGACCGCGATCCATTTCAGGAAGCTCGGCGAGCCCTTGCGCAGATCGACCGCGACGTCGAACACCCGCCCCCGCAGGCATCTGACGATTTTCATCTCCGCGCGGGGCGGGTGCTGAAAATGCAGGCCGCGGATCGCGCCGGCCGCGGTGGTGAGAGAGAGGTTGATCTGGACGATCGATCGACCTTGCAGAAACGAGCTCTCCTCCTCGGCGCAAAACAATCTGGAGAACGCGCCCCGGTGATCCTGCCGCACCGTGCTCTCGGCGATCCACACCCCGGCGATGGCGGTGGCCGAGATGTTCATGACCGCGCGTCTTTGGTCCAGGACAGGCCCTGGCCGGTCGCCAGCGCGATGTAGCGATCCAGTTGGTGGCGGCTGATGACCTCCTGCCGTTCGGTCCAGGCGCGGTACCATTCCGCCGTGGCGGCAACGCCTTCCTGAAACGTCCACACCGGGCGCCACTGCAACTTCGATCGCGCCTTGTTGCTGTCAAGCTGCAGCAGCGATGCTTCGTGAAGCTGTTGCTGCGCGAGCACCTCCCACGCCACCGCGGGCCAGTGTTGCTTCAGCGAGGTCAGCACCGCGACCACCGGCTGGTTGCCCTCATGGTCCGGTCCGAAATTCCAGGCGTCGGCAGACGCCCGATCGCGTTCGATCAAGCGTTGCCCGAGCAGCAGGTAGCCCGACAGACATTCCAGCACGTGCTGCCAGGGTCGGGTGGCGTGCGGCGAACGGATCTGCACCGGCTTGCGGTCGGTGACGGCCCGAACCAGATCGGGGATCAGCCGATCCTCCGACCAGTCGCCGCCGCCGATCACGTTGCCGGCGCGGCCGGTGGCGATCAGCGCCTGCTCCGGACCGCCGAAATACGAGCTGCGGAAGCTCGCAGCGACCAGTTCGCTGCCGGCCTTCGACGCGCTGTAGGGGTCACGGCCGCCCAAAGGATCGATTTCGCGATAGCCCCACACCCATTCGCGATTTTCGTAGCATTTGTCGGTCGTCGCCACGACCACGGCGGCAAGATGATCGAGCTGCCGGCACGCGTTCAGCACATTCGCGGTGCCCATTACGTTGGTTGCCCAGGTCTCGATCGGATTCTGATAGGAGCGCCGCACCAGCGGCTGCGCCGCCAGATGAAACACCACCTCGGGCGCGATCCGAAGGATGGTTTCGCGAAGCGCGGCCTCGTCGCGAATGTCGACGTGATGCGATTCGGTGTTCAGCCGAAGCAGGTTCCAGTGATTTGGAACGGTCTCCGGCGGCAGGGCGAGGCCGCCGACCTTCGCACCCAGCTTCTCCAGCCACAGCGTGAGCCAGCTTCCCTTGAAGCCGGTATGTCCGGTGACGAGGACTTTGCGACCTTGGTAAACATTCCCGAACATCGTTACCATGTCTTCCAGGGCGCGTTGCCCGAAGACCACAGTTCTTCGAGATGGGTCTTTTCGCGCAGCGTGTCCATCGCCTGCCAGAACCCGTTATGTTGGTACGAGGTGAGTTGGTTGTCGGCGACCAGCCGCTGCAGCGGCGTCCGCTCCCAGACCGTTTCGTCATTGTCGATGTAATCGACGACGCTCGGCTCCAGCACGAAGAATCCGCCGTTGATCCACGCGCCGTCGCCGGCGGGCTTCTCCTGGAAATAGCGCACCGCGTCGTTCTCGATGATCAGCGCGCCGTATCGCCCGGGAGGCTGGATCGCCGTCACCGTCGCCAAACGTCCCGCGCGGCGATGTTCGGCCACAAGATGTCCGATATCGACGTCGGATACCCCGTCGCCGTAAGTGAAGCAGAACGTCTCGTCTCCGATGTAGGACGCAACGCGCTTCAAGCGGCCGCCCGTCATCGTCGATTCCCCGGTATCGACCAGCGTGATCGTCCACGGCTCGGCGAATTTCTGGTGAATCTGCATCTTGTTGTTGCGCATGTCGAAGGTGACGTCCGACATGTGCAGAAAGTAGTTTGAGAAATACTCCTTGATCACGTATCCTTTGTAACCGAGGCAGATGATGAATTCATCGATGCCGTAGTGGGAATACATCTTCATGATGTGCCAAAGGATCGGCTTGCCACCTATTTCAATCATAGGTTTCGGTCGCAAATGGGATTCTTCGCTGATCCGCGTTCCCAAGCCGCCCGCCAATATTACCGCTTTCATAGCTCGCCCTGTCACCCCGACCAGTCCCGGCCTTCGCCTATTTCAAATAACCCATTGTTGCAACAAAAGGCTGCCTAATCGAGCCGGCCCGCTCGAAATCCCCCGCGCCACCACCGGACCGCGCATCGGCTCGGAAAGACCCGGCATCAGCAGCGACCTGCGTTGAATTTTCCCGGAAGCGGCCGCGATATGCCGCGCCATGGCGGCGTCCGCGCTGAAGCAGCTCTGCATCGATTCGACACTGGGTGCAGCGCGCTCATGCCGCGCAGACGATCGAATCACCAGCCCGGCGAGCCGCCCGCTCGCATGTCATGCCGGCATCAAGATGGTCAACTATGGATGTGGCGCGACGCTGCGATTACGCGCGAGTCGTGCTGCACGCAGCTACTTTCTGCGACCCGCGCCGTTGTTGTCGCCGCCCACTCGCGCCTACGAATCTCCACCCGCGAGCAATGACTTGCTCAAGTTCCCGCCGTGATGTTTCTGCCACTCCCAATGGTTGTCCAAGTTGGTTGCCTATACGGGCAAGCGAGTTTATGAATGACGATGTTAGAGATCGTCGGCCTTTTGTTTGTTTTCCTTGAGTGGTTCAGGGCGACGCCAAGTCTCGGTTTGGCAACACGGCGTCGTTGAGCACGAACTGCGTACGAGGTATGTTAATGAACACTGAGCCCGCTCGCTCCGCTTTGGTCGAAAACATCGTTTTACGCGCGCTGGAACCGTTTCGGCCCATGGTTCGTCGTCTTCCAGCTCATTCGCGCAGTCGCCTGCAGCGCGCCTTGTCTTACTTCTTGAAGGCCCCTGGACCTCGCGCCCGCGTGAATAATGGGCAAACGCTGAGCGAGTCGGAGTCCGACCTGATGCTGGCCATGCGGCATGAATTCGACGCCGAATGGTACATTCTGGAATATCCCGACGTCTGCGCCGCCGCCGTCGATCCGGTGCAGCACTACATTCACTTCGGATCAAACGAGGGGCGATACCCCAATCCAACCTCGGCACGGCTGAAGTTCGATGCGACTTGGTATCTGGAAACATACAGCGACGTTCGCGCGTCGGGCGTCCCGCCGCTACATCACTACCTGCATTTCGGATTGGCGGAAGGCCGCTTCTGCAATGCCTTCGACGGTGATCAGTCGAGCCGATCATTATCGGATCTATGCAATCCGGAAGGTTCGGAGCCGCATCTTGGGATTTCGGACGCAGGTTTTCTGGTTTCGGTGCTGACGCCGACCTACAACACCGAGCCGCGTTATTTGCGCGAGCTGTTTCAGACCCTGGTGAACCA
>NZ_DASWPE010000090.1:0-9537 GCF_036404135.1 Rhodopseudomonas sp.
TGCTGGCCCTGATCGAAAGTGGCATTCGCCTGCGCAGCCGGCTGCGCATGCTGGCCGGCGCGCTCGGCATCGCCATCCTCGTCATCGCGACGCTGGTGCCCTCCTTCGCGCGCTCCGGCACACGCGTTGTCGTTGGTGCCAAAACCTTTACCGAGCAATATGTGCTGGCGGCGCTGATGTCGCAGCGCCTGCAGGCGGCGGGGCTGGCGAGCACGACGCGGCAGGGTCTCGGCTCCAGCGTCATCTATGATGCGCTCGCCTCGAATGATATAGACGTCTACATCGATTATTCCGGCACGCTGTGGGCCAACCAGTTTCACCACAATGAGATCAAGCCGCCGGCGCAGCTCATCGCCGAGCTGACAGGCGAGCTCGCGCGGTCCAAGGTGACATTGTTGGGCGAACTCGGCTTCGCCAACGCCTATGCTCTGGTGATGCCGCGCGCGCGTGCGGATGCGCTGGGAATTCGCTCGATCGCGGATCTCGCGGCCCACGCGGGCTCGCTGTCGATCGCCGGCGACTACGAATTCTTCTCGCGGCCGGAATGGGCCGGGCTGCGCCAGGCTTACAGCCTCGCATTTCGCAGCCAGCGCACCTTGCAGCCGGATTTCATGTATGCCGCGGTCGCGTCCGGCGAAGTCGACGTGATCGCCGGCTACACCTCGGACGGGCTGATCGCGAAATACGATCTGGTGGCGCTGGAGGATCCGAAGCAAGCGATCCCGCCCTATGATGCGGTGCTGCTGCTATCGCCACGGCGCGCCGACGACAAAGCGTTGCGCGCGGCGCTTTCGCCGCTGCTCGGCAGGATCGACATCGCCGCGATGCGCGAGGCCAATCTGCGCGCCGCCGGCGGCGACGGCACGAGTTCGCCGGATGCGGTGGCGCGCTGGCTATGGCAGCGCATCGCGCCGCGCTGAGCCGCTTACCCCTTGAAATCCTGCGGCGTGAAGCCGATGTCGAGCACCCGCCATTCCTGATACTTGTCCGAAGGCAGCATGGTATAGGGCTGGCAGTCCTGCAGCGCCTTGATCGCCGCCTGCATCAGCAGCGGGCCCTTGGTCGAGGCGCTGGCCTCGATCAGCGCCGGCGGCGACGCCAGCCGGCCGTCCGGGGTCAGCGCGATCCGCATCACGATCCGCACCTTGTCGCTCGGCGCCACCGCGCCGGGCAATGCCGCGCAAGTGCGCAGATGGGCGCGCAGCTTCTCGGTGTCGGAGGCGGCGATATTGGCGCCCTCCGCGGCCTCGCCGCCGACCTCCTTGCCGATCGCCTCCGCCGGCAGCCCGAGCATGACGTGAAACCGTTCGGTGACGTCGGGCGGCTGCGGCGCCGCCATCGGCGCCGGCCAGGCCGGCTGCGGCGCCGGTTGCTGCTGCGCAGATTGTTGCGCGGGCTGTTCGGCTGGCTGCGGCGTCGCGGTTTTGTCCGACGCGGCGGTCTGCTGCGCCTTCGCCGCGGCCGCCTGCGACGGTGATGGCGGTGGGGCCGACGCCTGCGGCTGCGGTGGCGCCGCGTCGTCGAGCGACGGCAGCGGCGGCGTCACCTCGGGCGGCTTGACCTCGTCGGCCGGCACCAGTTCGACGGTGATGGCGTCGGAACTCACCGACTCGTAAGGGTACACCCCGGCCAGCAACAAAAGCGCCAACACCACGACGTGGCCGGCGACGGAGGCGGCGGCGCCAAGGCGCATGAGCAGCGAAGAGTCCATAACCCGGTCTGATCCAACGCAAGGCAGCGTCCAGCGCGGCGCCCGGGTATGATCTTAAAGCCTCGCTGAAAAAGCAGCGAGCAAATTCAGTGTCATTGCGAGCCGAGGCCGGCGCGCAACGCCGGCCGAACCGCGAAGCAGTCCAGGGGCGGCACGCGTGGCCCTGGATTGCTTGGTCGCAAGAGCTCCTCGCAATGACGGAGTTGGGCTGCTGATTGCTTCGTTACAGATTCTTGATCAGCCCGGCGTCGATCAATAGCCGGTTGAAGCGCCGCGCCTCGGCGCCGTCGCCGCAGCCATAGAACAACCCGCGGCAACGCAGCATGATGGCCTTCTGCTCCGCGAAGGACGGATCGAGCGGCAGCCCCGCCGCCTCCTGGATCACCAGCGGCAGATAGGCGGCGTCGATCGTGTCCATGATCGCCGGACTGTCGACCGGCTGGAAGTTCAGCGCGTCGATCGCGTAGTAGGTGGCGTAGTAGCGCGGATCATAGGCCATCAGCTTCTTGCCGATGCCGGCCTCGTCGAGTTCGGGATCGAGCAGTTGCGGCGAGAATTCCGGCTGGTGATCGCCGAACCGCACGATCAGGAACGGCTGCGCCGGATATTGCTTCTTCAAGCGCGCCAGGAACGCGGCGTAGTCGGTGACGCTCAAGGCCTGACGGCGCAGATATTCCTCGACCACCGGGGCGTTGCCGAGATTGCGCCAATCCGGCGTCAGCTCGGGGCGGAATTTAGTCTGCCAGGGGAAATGATTGGCGGCAAGATAGACGAACATGAAGAACGGCTGCTGGGCGCCCCGCTGTGGCATCAGCCCGAGCGCCTTGTCGTAGAAGAAGCGATCCGGCTCGACACGGCTGGAGCCGAGATCATGGGCGTCGAAGAACCGCTGCATCCCGGTGGTGGTCTGGAAATTGCGCGCGCTCATGAAGGCGCCGTTGGCCGGATACAGCGCCGTCGTGGTGTAGCCGCAGCGGCGCAGCGCCAGCGGCAAGCCGCGCTCCACCCGTCTCGATGCGATCCGGGTGACGAAGTAAGCGAAGCGGCCGAACGAGCGCGACGACAGTCCGGCCAGCACGTTGTATTCGGTGAACCAGCTCGGCCCGCCATTGCTCTCGGCGAGAAATTTGCGCGCCTGGCCGTCGAACGATTTGAAGTGCGCGCCGTAGCCTGCCGGCACTTTGACCTGCGCCGCGGCGCGGATGTCGAACGAGGATTCGTCGTGGATCATGATGATGTTGGGCCGCCGCCCCGCCGGATGGCAGGCCTGCTCCAGCGGCAGCTTCAGCTGATCGGCGACCACCGCGTCGGACTCCATGAAGCCGTAGTTGAAGAAATCCGACACCGCGGTCACTCCGGAGCGGGCGAATTTCGACAGATAGCCGTCGTCGTAATAGCTGCGCCAGGCCTCGTCCGGCCAGGCCGTCGCGTAGCCGACCAGGCCCGCCAGGAACAGCATCGCGGCCGCCAGCGCCGGCTGGCGGCGGATCCGAAACGGGTCGAGCCACCACAGCGCGTACATCAGAGGAATGGTCAGCAGTGCAGCGCCGATCGCCGACCAGCGCAGATCCGGAAAGATCGTGAACAGGAACGCCACGGTGTCGCGGTCGATCACCATCAGGTCGACGAAGTTGGCGGTCATCTGCACGATGTCATGCTTCAGCCGCGACAGCAGCACCAGCAACACCACCATGGTCAGCGACAACGCACCGGACAAAGCCGGCCGACGCAGCGCCGCGATCCAGCCGCAGTTGATCAGTCCCCAGGCCAGCAGGAAGCCGAGCCGGCCGTTGAGGTCGGTTTCGCTGTGCAGCATCAGCGCCAATGCGGCGAGATGCGGCGGCACCACCGCCAGCATCCGCCACACGCTGACCGACGTTGCGGTCGCCGCATTCACCGATGGCACTGGGTTGGGCGGCAGCCCCATCACGGGACACACCTGGCGCGGCGGGGCTCTCTGGCCCTGGCTGGCGGTGACCAGGGGGCGGACGACGCAGCCGGCTGACGCATCGCGTCATCAAAGCGTAATTGAAGCGTCACAAAGGCGCAATCAATTTACAGAAGTCACACAGGCTCACGGCGGCCGAGCGCGGCGGCCGGTGCTGTGCTGCAACACAGCGCGACTACTTCGCCGGCAGCAACCCCAGACTCTTGGCGACGATGTTGTCGACCGTGCGCTTCGGCAGGATGTTGGTGATGAAATTGCGCAGCGGATCCGGCGTCAAGGTGACGCGCGCCCGCGGATGCGCCGCGGTCAAGGCGGTGAGAATGCCATCGGCGATCCGCTCCGCCGGCAGGCCCTTGGCGGCCATCTTCGGCAGATAGCTGCGCACCCGCTGCAACGCCGGAAAGAACGGCGAGGACTGATAGCCGGAAATATCCACCTCGTCGGCCTTGGCCCAGATCGGGGTCTTCACCGCGCCCGGCGCGATCACGATGACGTCGATGCCGAACAGCATCAGCTCGCGGCGCAGCGCGTCGGACAGCCCCTCGATGGCGTGCTTGGAGGCCGAATAGGCCGACATCAAGGGATTGCCGAATTTACCGGCCAATGAGCTGATCATCACGATGCGGCCGCGCGGCCCCTGAAGATGCGGATCGGCGCCGAGCAGCGGCGCGAACGCCTGGGTGGCGAGGATCGGCCCGATCACGTTGACCTCGAACTGATAGCGGAACTCGGCGATCGGCAATTCCAGCACCGGCCCGGCCACCGCGATGCCGGCATTGTTGACCAGGCCGGCCAAGATCTCGCCGCGCAGCGCGGTGCGCACCTCGCGCGCCGCCGCCTTCACCGCCTCCTCGTCGGTGACGTCGAAGATCAGCGGCGTGAAATGCTCGCCAAACTCGGCCTTGAGCCGCAGGGCGTCAGCCTCCTTGCGCACGCTGCCGAACACCGCAAAGCCGCGCGCCAAAAGCAGCTTGGCCGCTGCGTGGCCGATGCCGGTGGATACGCCAGTGATGACGATGGATCGCATGGGAGCCTCCTGCCGTGATCGCCGCTGTCAGACGCTAGCTTGGATCGGCCCCCGCGGTCGAGAGCCACCAGCCGTCACCGGCATACCAGCAGCTGTCATCACTCGCCGCGTCGATGCGAAACGCCCGCACTTGGTCCCAGCCGCCGGCAAACGCCGCGGCGAGCCTGAGCCCGGCGTCGGGGACCTGCGGGCCGATGCAATCGACGAAGGCGGCGCGCGAGACGAATCTAGCCGGCCACGCTACGCCCTGCGCCGGCCGCTCGATCAGCAACATGCCGCCGACCCCGCCCGGCGGCTGCAGCGGAAACAACAGCCGCCCGCCGGGCCGCAACGCATCGATCCACGCCCAGCTCGGCTGGGTGATGCCGGCACAGACATAGACCGCGTCGACCTTCTGCAGATCGTCGGTGATGCCGCTGCGGCCGTAGAGCTCGACCTGCGGCCATGCCGTCAAATTGCCGCGGGCCCGTCCGGCAAGCGCTGGATCGATCTCATAGGCGAACACCCGGCCCGCCTCACCGACCAGATGAGCCAGGATCGCGGTGTAGTAGCCGGCGCCGGCGCCGACCTGCAGCACCCGCTCGCCCGGCCGCAGATCGATCGCCCCGAGCCACAGCGCGTGGGCGCTCGGCATTCCGATATTGATGTTGCGCGCGGCGACCAGCGCCAGCAGCGCGTCCTGGTACAGGAATGCCGGATCAGCGTCGGGCGTCTGTACATAGTCCTTGCCGAGGCCCTTGAGCAGCCAGGGACCGGGACCCGCGAACGGCTCGCGCGGCACGGCAGCGAACGCGTCCCGGATCCGCGCGCCGCGGTGGCCGGCGATCAATTCGGCATAGAACGTCCTGAACTTGCCCGATCGATGCCCGGTCATCGGCCTGCCCTGTTGCTGCAGACTACCTGCATCATTTTGACAAGCAAGTCGCAACGCGCCAAAGAAAAACGGGACCGCATCGCTGCGATCCCGTTGGCTGAGAGTGCTGTTTTCGAGGTCATTCGGAGGTGCGACGCCGCGCTTGCGGCGAGCCTCGCAGGATGACCGGGCCGCGCGGCCGCCGCGCATCCTTCGAGACACCCGGCTTCGCGCTGCGCGCTTCGCCGGGTTCCTCAGGATGACGGCGGCGAGCCTCGAAGGATGACGGCGCGTGGTGAAGCGGCCCGAGTGCCGCCCCTACCCCAGCGTGGTGTTCAGCACCTGCGAGAAGGCGTCGTCGGTGCGGTCGAGCCGCAGCGGCGTCACCGAGACGTAGCCCGCGGCGAGCGCGGCGAGATCGGTGCCCTCGGCCGGGGTGTCGACCACCGCGATGCGCTCGAAGCCGATCCAGAAATACGGATTGCCGCGGCCGTCGCGGCGCTCGTCGACCCGCAGGAAGCCTTGGTTGCGCTTGCCCTGCCGCGTCACCTGCACGCCCGCCACCTGCTCCGGCGCCCGCGCCGGGAAGTTGATGTTGATCACGGTGTTCTTCGGCACGCCCTGTGCGATGATCTTGCGCAGAATCGCCGGGCCATGCGCCAGCGCGGTCTGCCACAGCGGCACGCCCTTATTGTCCATCGAGAATTCCTGCGACAGCGCGAACGACGGAAAGCCCAGAATGCTGCCTTCCAAGGCGCCGGCGATGGTGCCGGAATAGACCACGTCCTCGGCGACGTTGCGGCCCTTGTTGACGCCGGACAGCACCAGATCCGGCCCGTTGTCGCCGAGAATGTGCCGCGCCCCCATGATCACGCAGTCGGTCGGCGTGCCGCGCACCGCGAAATGCCGCGGCCCGATTTCGCGCAGCCGCAACGGATCGTTCAGCGACAGCGAATGCGACACCCCGGACTGGTCGAGCTCCGGCGCCACCACCCAGACGTCGTCGGACAGTTCGCGCGCGATCTGTTCGACGATCTTCAGCCCCGGCGCGTGGATGCCGTCGTCATTGGTGCACAGAATCCGCATGCGCTGAATTGCCTTCTTCACTGCCGGGGTGGATGGCGGAGCGGACTTTTGCCAGCCTGCGGCGGTTTTACCAACCGTTTTTTGGCATTGCCGCGACGGCACGGCGCCGCGCCGGCTATCGCCAGTCCCCCGGAACCTTCGCGCGCGAACGCCGTTTTCCGGCGATCAAAACTCAATCGCCGCGCCAGGCGGCGGAGCGGGTGGCGGACATGGCGATGACGCGCGCGCGATCGGCGATCGTTGCAGGCTTGCTGGTGCTGGCGGGGCTCGGCGTCTATCTGCTGGCCGCGCTGCGCAACCCGGCCGAGCCGGTCGGCCTCGCCGACGCGGCGCCGGCAGCCGCCGAAGACGATTCTTCCAATCCGCAGGACCCGCCGGGGTCCGTCGCGCCGAGTGCCGCGACCCGCAACGCCCAGGCGATGCTGCCCGCTGCGACGGCGCCGCTGAAGCGCATCAGCCTCGGCCGGCAATCCTGGAAGCGCGGCGGCATGGGCTCGCAGGCGCTGGCGACCTTCACGGTGCGCAACCGCAATCGCTTCCCGATCAAGGATCTGGAGATCCTCTGCGCGTTCCGCAGCGAGGACGGCAGCTACGCCACGCAGCGCCGCCGGGTGCTGCACGACGTCGTCAACACCCGCAGCAAAAAAACCTTCACCGACACCCTGGTCGGCCACGTCAATCTCAACGCCTCCTACGGCAAATGCAGCCTGCTCGGCGCCGCGCGGGCGTGAGTTGAATGGCCGATGTTGCGTAGCGCGCGCAATCCATAGAACGCCGTCATCCCGGGGCACGAGTGGCGTGAGCTGCGAGTGAACCCAAGATCCATACCCCCTGCAGGGGTTATCGATTCCGGACTTGCTCGTTCCAACGAACTCGCAATCCGGAATGACGACTTCTTTATTGCCGCACTTCATCCGATGCGCAGCACGTGCTACGGCTCAGCCGTTGCTGATCACTTTCACCCCGCCCATATAGGGCTGCAGCACGGTGGGCACCGCGATCGAGCCGTCCTCCTGCTGATAGTTCTCGATCACCGCGATCAGCGCGCGGCCGACCGCCGTTCCCGAGCCGTTCAGCGTATGGACGAAGCGCGGCTTGCCGTCCGGGCCGCGCGAGCGCGCGTCCATCCGCCTCGCCTGGAAATCGCCGCATATCGAGCACGACGAGATTTCGCGATACGCCCCGCCCTCGCCTTGGCTTGATAGTTGTCCTGGCATCCAGACTTCGATGTCGTAGGTCTTCTGCGAGGCAAAGCCCATGTCGCCGGTGCACAGCGTCATCACCCGGTAATGCAATTCGAGACGGCGCAGCACTTCCTCGGCGCAGGCCAGCATGCGCTCATGCTCGTCGCGGGATTGCTCCGGCGTCGTCACCGAGACCAGTTCGACCTTGGTGAACTGATGCTGCCGGATCATGCCGCGGGTGTCGCGCCCGGCGGCGCCGGCCTCGGCGCGGAAGCACTGCGTCAGCGCGGTCATCCGTAGCGGCAGTTCCTTTTCGTCGAGGATAGATTCGCGCACCAGGTTGGTCAGCGGCACTTCGGCGGTGGGGATGAGCCAGAGACGCGGCGGGACGCCCGCGTGATGGGCAATACGTGCTCGGGCATACTCGGCCCGGAAAAAATCAATCCAAATCCGCGGTTCTTCCTCAGAGTCTTTCGCAGCTTGGTACGCCCGGAACGCCTTTATCAGATTGGGATTCCCACTTCCTTTCGCGTACTCCTCCTCCTCCTCGTCAGTAGAAAACCACTCGATGGCTGCAGCTTGTTGCCTAGTATCGATATCCGATATGCGCCCTGCAAAGAATTGGTCGTCCTCAAACTTCGGCAACTGCGCCGTCCCAAACATCGCCTCATCTTTGACGAGCAGCGGCGGGTTGACTTCGGTGTAGCCGTGCTCCTCGGTGTGGACGTCGAGAAAGAACTGCCCGATCGCGCGCTCGAGCCGCGCCAGGCCCTTCTTCAGCACCACGAAACGCGCGCCGGACAACTTCGCCGCGGCTTCAAAGTCCATCTGCTGCAAGGCTTCGCCGAGCTCGTAATGCGGCTTCGGCGTGAAGGCGTAACTGCGCTTCACCCCGTAATGGCTGCGCACCACATTGTCGTGCTCATCCTTGCCTTCCGGCACGTCGGCGAGCGGAAGGTTTGGTATCCCTTCAAGTCTTAGACGGAATTGAACATCGATCTCTTTCTCTTCCGCTTCCAAGCTCGCAATTGAAGCTTTGCACTCAGCAACCTCAAGTTTCAGCGTGGCCGCGGCTCCGAGATCGTTAGCCTTCATTGCCTGATGGATTTTGTCGGAGGCGACCTTTCGCTGGTTTCTCTTGCTCTCGAGAACTCTAATGATCGCCAGCCGGCGCTCATTGGTCGTCGCCAACCATGTTGCCTCGTCCTTAAGTCCCCGCCGTCTCAGGCCGTCGTCGAAGGCTTGCGGATTGTCGCGGATCGCTCTGATGTCGTGCATGGGTCGGGTCCTGGGCGGCTGGCTTTGGCCATTTGCATGAATGCAAACGTCGGCGCGGCTCAGTACCCCGAATGCGCGGCTTTTGGAACATCAAACGGCGCAGCACCCGCGTGAGGCGCAACAAGGTCGGCGTGAGGCGCAGCATTGATTTGAGTCGTCATCCTGGGGCGTATTCTGACGCTCATCACCCCCGGCGTCGTCATCCTGAGGCGCCCGAGCAACGCGAGGGCCTCGAAGGATGCGGCTCCGAAGATTGCGACCGCCCTCTGCCCGCGGCCATCCTTCGAGATACCCGGCTTCGCTCTTCGAGCTACGCCGGGTTCCTCAGCGACTGTCTTGGTTGTCAAGCGTTTTGCCATGGCTGATTGTCCCGCAGGATTGCGTTGAGGGTGGTGAGGAGCTTTCGGGCGACGGCGATCAGGGCGACCATTTTGGGCTTACCAGCGCTGA
>NZ_DASWPE010000091.1:0-17090 GCF_036404135.1 Rhodopseudomonas sp.
CTGCCGAGCCCCACTTTCGCCGCTAAGCACCCGGTTCCAGGTCTGCTCGACGCCGCAGCCAAGCGGCGAGACCATGCCAAGGCCCGTGACGACAACCCGCCTCATATCCAGCACTCCGGCTCGCGGCGCGGTCATAACAAGAAGCCGGTGGACCGCATGGGTGCGGCCCGCCCGGCTTCGTTAGTCCCGCGCGAGAGCGTCAGCTCTTTGCGTTCTTTTCGAGAAACTTGGTGGCGTCGCCAACCGTCAGAATGGTTTCTGCGGCATCATCAGGAATTTCGCAGCCGAATTCTTCTTCGAATGCCATCACGAGCTCGACGGTGTCGAGGCTGTCGGCACCGAGATCGTCAATGAAGCTCGCGCCGTCGACCACTTTCTCGGGCTCGACACCAAGGTGCTCCACCACGATCTTCTTAACCCGCTCGCCAATCTCACTCATCGTTCAAACCTCGTGCTGTTCCATTGGACCCGACCGCTAGGATACGAGCCATCGTGGTGCGTTAACTCGTTAAGTTCCCGTCGCAATCGCGTAAGTCGTGATTATCCCCGTCCCCAGGGATGAAAGCCCGGCAACGACCGCAGGCTCTGCACCGCCAATATACAGGGTTTCGCTGTCCTGCAATGGCGTTCTTTGCCCATCCGTTCGTCGTTCGGTTATCATACTTCGTATGCCTTGACTACAAGCCTCGGCCGGCGGACGGGATCGCCCGGCGGCGGTGGAAAACTCCGTTAGATCATCGCCATTCCGCCGTTGACGTGAATCGTCTGCCCGGTGACGTAGCCGGCTTCGTTGGACGCCAGATACACCGCCGCGGCGGCGATATCGTCCGGGGTGCCTAACCGTCCCGCCGGCACTTTGGTGAGAATCGCTTCGCGCTGCTTGTCGTTGAGCCCGTCGGTCATCGGCGTGGCGATGAATCCGGGGGCGATGCAATTGGCGGTAACGTTGCGCTTGGCATACTCGGCGCCGAGCGTCTTGATCATCCCGATCAATCCGGCCTTGGAGGCGGCGTAATTGCCCTGCCCGGCATTGCCGGTGACCCCGACCACCGAGGTGATCGCGATAATCCGCCCGAACCGCTTGCGCATCATCAGTTTGGTGGCGGCGCGCGCCAGCCGGAAGGTCGCGGTCAGGTTGACCTTGATCACGTCGTCCCAGTCCTCGTCGCGCAGCTGCACGAACAGATTGTCGCGGGTGATACCGGCGTTGCTGACCAGGATATCGAGCCCGCCGATCGCCTTTTCCGCCGCCGGCACCAGCGCCTCGACCTCGGCGGCGTCCGACAGATTGCAGGGCAGCACGTGAACGCGCGCGCCGAGGCTGGCGGCGAGCGTCTCCAGCGCCTCGCGGCGGGTCCCGGAAATCGCCACCGTGGCACCCTGCGCGTGCAGGGCCTGCGCAATCGCACCGCCGATGCCTCCGGTCGCGCCGGTCACCAGCGCGGTCCTGCCAGTCAAATCGAACATCCAAGTCTCCCTACAGAAAGCACGGCGGGCCAGCGCCGCCATTTCGGCGCGGCCGAAGATCAGCGCGAAATGCCGCGACAAAGCGCCTGCCGTCAATGATCCACGTGCTTGACAGTTGGATGGAGGCGCGGCGCGGCGGCGGCGCCGGCGCACGCTTTCCGCCTCCGCCGGCACGCCATGGCATTTGTCTTGCATGAAATTCGGCACAAAACGGCGCGAAACGCGCCGGCCAAGCGACTGGCACAGGAGGCCTTTGATGTCGATCAGCGAGACCACTCCACCATCCCCCGGCCTGCAAAAGGTCCTCGGCCCCGTTCAGCTCTGGGGCATCGCCGTCGGGCTGGTGATCTCGGGCGAATATTTCGGCTGGAGCTTCGGCTGGAATAGCGCCGGCACGCTGGGCTTTCTGGTCGCCACCGTGCTGGTGGCGACGATGTACACCACCTTCATCTTCAGCTTCACCGAACTGTCCACCGCGATCCCGCATGCCGGCGGGCCGTTTGCTTACGCGCGGCGCGCCTTCGGGCCGACCGGCGGCTTCATCGCCGGCTTCGCTACTTTGGTAGAATTCGTGTTCGCGCCGCCGGCCATCGCGCTGGCGATCGGCGCGTACCTCAACGTGCAATTCCCCGGCATCAACCCGAAATGGTTCGCGCTCGGCGCCTATGTGATCTTCATCGGGCTGAACTGGATCGGCATCGGCATCGCCGCGGCGTTCGAGCTGTTCGTCACCGTGCTGGCGATCTTCGAATTGCTGGTGTTCATGGGCGTGGTACTGCCGGGCTGGTCGTTGTCGAATTTCGTCGCCAATGGCTGGGCCGGCGGCAATGCGCTGAACGGTGCCGCGATCTCCGGCATCTTCGCCTCGATCCCGTTCGCGATCTGGTTCTTCCTCGCCATCGAGGGCGCGGCGATGGCGGCCGAGGAGGCCCATCATCCGCAGCGCACCATTCCGCTGGCCTATATCGGCGGCATTCTCACTTTGGTGCTGCTGGCGTTCGGCGTGATGATCTTCGCCGGCGGCGTCGGCGACTGGAGCAAGCTTGCCAACATCAACGATCCCCTGCCGCAGGCGATGAAGGTGGTGGTCGGCGACAATTCGGGCTGGCTGCACATGCTGGTATGGATCGGGCTGTTCGGCCTGGTCGCGTCGTTTCACGGCATCATCATGGGCTATTCGCGGCAGATCTTCGCGCTGTCGCGCGCCGGCTATCTGCCGGCGATGTTCGCAGCGCTCAGTCCGCGCTTCAACACCCCGCACCGCGCGCTATTGGCCGGCGGCGTGGTCGGCGTGATCGCGATCTTCAGCGACGAATGGGTGCAGTTCGGCGGCCAGACGCTGACGGCGAACATCGTGACGATGTCGGTGCTCGGCGCCATCGTGATGTATCTGATTTCGATGGCAGCGCTGTTCAAGCTGCGGCGCAGCGAACCGTCGATGCCGCGGCCGTATCGCGCGCCGTTCTATCCGCTGTTTCCGGCGATCGCGCTCGTGCTGGCGCTGGTCTGTCTCGGCGCCATGATGTGGTTCAACGCCATGCTGAGCCTGCTGTTCCTGGTGCTGATGGCGCTGGCCTACGGTTACTTCTACTTCACCGCGGAGCAGCGCCGCAGCGCCGCGCCGGACGAGATGCTGTCAGCGACGATCTAGAGCTATTCCGGTTCTGATAGATCAGAACCGGAGTTCTAGCTTGTTATTTTGACGCGGTTTCTTCACGCGAACCGGGATCCACTTCGCTCGAATACGCTATAGCCAGCGCATGATCCCGAAAAGTGGATCGCGGTTTCCGGACCAGATCATGCGCAATCGGCAAGCCGATCGCCGCGTGGGCCTTGGCGGCTCACGCGGTGGCGGACGCCGCCAGCGCCAGCTTGGCCGCGTCGAGATCGCTGGGACCGCCGACCGCGATTCCCACCGCGCCGTCGGCGATGCGCTTGACGAGGCCGCTCAACACCTTGCCGGCGCCGATCTCGAAGAAATGCGTGACGCCCTGGGCGGCCATGAAGGCCACCGATTCGCGCCAGCGCACCGTGCCGGTGACCTGTTCGACCAGCAGCCGGCGAATCTCGTCGGGAGCGGTGATCGGCTTGGCCAGCACGTTGACCACCAACGGCGCCACCGGCGCCAGAACCTTCACCGCCGCCAGCGCATGCGCCATGGCGTCGGCCGCCGGCTGCATCAGCCGGCAATGGAACGGGGCGGAGACCGGCAGCAGCACCGCGCGCTTGGCGCCCTTGGCCTTGGCAATCTCCAGCGCGCGTTCGACCGCGGCCTTGTCGCCCGACACCACCACCTGGCCGCCGCCGTTATCATTGGCGGCCTGGCAGACCTCGCCCTGCGCCGCCTCCTTGGCCACCGTCACCGCGGCGTCGAAGTCGAGCCCGATCAGCGCCGCCATCGCGCCGATGCCGACCGGCACCGCCTTCTGCATCGCCTGACCGCGGATCCGCAGCAGCCGCGCGGTATCGGCGATCGTCAGGCTGCCGGCCGCGGCCAGCGCGGAATATTCCCCGAGCGAATGCCCGGCGAGGAACACGGCGTGCCGCCCCACCGAAAAGCCGGCCTCGGTCTCCAGCACCCGCAAGGTGGCCAGCGACACCGCCATCAGCGCCGGCTGGGCGTTCTCGGTCAGTTGCAGGGTCTCGGCCGGGCCGTCCCAGATCGTCGCGGTAAGCTTTTCGCCGAGCGCCGAATCGACCTCGTCGAACACCGCGCGCGCCACCGGGAACGCATCGGCCAGGGCCTTGCCCATGCCGACGGTTTGGGATCCTTGGCCAGGAAAGGTAAAAGCGGCCGTCATTTGCATTCCCCGAGGCTGGGACCACGGCGTTGCAACGGCCGCGCGGCCGGGCAAAGCCCGTTCCGCGGCGCCAACGGCCATGGTCCGATCAAAATCTGCGCGTTTTTCCGGGCAATCCGGCTGGTCTTGCTGGAACGCGCGGCAATACCGGCCGTAAGACACCGGCGCGGGCAGGTCTGTCAAGCGAACCGCCCGCGCTTGGCCTTAACCATTCGCATGGGGGGCTGTGACCGGCCGGCGCCGGCTTGCCATTCCACGCAAAATCCGTATAAACCGCGCATCCGTGGATCCCGGCCGGGAGCTGAACGGACGGTCTCAGCAATTTCACCTGCTTTTATTTAGGTATGGCGATGTTGATGCGACAGGGCCAGTAGGTCCGTCGTCCCGTGCTTCCGCCTTCTGAGCATTCTCGAGTCCTTTCCGAAGGGTTCGAAGGGCTTGCCGCCGGGCGCCGCGCTAACCTTGGAAAGGACAGCCATGCCTCTTTATGAGCATGTTTTTCTCGCGCGTCAGGATGCGAGCACCCAGCAGGTGGAAGAACTGACGACCCAGATCACCAGCGTGATCGAAGGTCTCGGCGGCAAAGTCGTCAAGATGGAATCCTGGGGCGTGCGCTCGCTCACCTACCGCATGCACAAGAACCGCAAGGCGCATTTCGTGCTGTTGAACATCGACGGCCCCTCCGCGGTGGTCGCCGAAGTCGAGCGCCAGGAGCGCATCAACGAAGACGTCATCCGTTACCTGACCGTGCGCGTCGATGAGCTGGAAGAAGGCCCGTCGGCGATGATGCGCAAGACCGACCGCGATCGCGATCGCGACGACCGTGGCGGTTTCCGTGGCGACCGCGAAGGCGGCTTCCGTGGCGATCGTGAAGGTGGTTTCCGTGGCGGCGACCGTGAAGGCGGCGGTTTCCGTGGTGACCGTGGTCCGCGCCGTCCGCGTGACGACGCCCCCGCCCCCGCCGCAGCGACTGAGGAGTAAGAATCATGGCTGAAGCAGGTGCCCGCCGTCCGTTTTTCCGCCGCCGCAAGACCTGCCCGTTTACGGGTCCGAACGCGCCGAAGATCGACTACAAGGATTCCAAGCTGTTGATGCGTTACGTCTCCGAGCGCGGCAAGATCGTGCCGAGCCGCATCACCGCGGTCTCCGCCAAGAAGCAGCGTGAACTCGCCCGCGCCATCAAGCGCTCGCGTTTCCTCGGTCTGCTGCCCTACGTCATTCGCTAACCTGTTGCGGCCCGCGGCGTTCGCGCCGCGGGCTTTTGCTTTGCAGTTTTCATAAGGCGGCGGGTCGTTCCGCGCGCCGATGGTTGGGGTCAAACAGACCTCTAACCGCTCGAAAGGAGCGGGACAGCTGATGATATTGACCGCCCTGATCACGCTTGCGGCCGGCTCTGCGTCGGCGCTGATGTTCGCCTCGCTCATTTCGGGCGCGGCGATCTCGCTGCTGTTGTTCTACCTCGCCCCGCTGCCGTTGATGGTCGCCGCCTTGGGCTGGAGCGCCGCGGGCGCTGCGCTCGGCGGCCTGATCGCCGGCACGGCCCTTGTCGCGCTGTTCGGCCTGTCCTATTTCGCCACGTTCGTTTTCACCGTCGTGCTGCCGGCCGGCTGGCTCGGCCACCTCGCGCTGCTCGGCCGCCCGGCGCCGCTCGGCGTGTCTCCTGCCGGGGGGCCGACATCGATCGAATGGTATCCGATCGGCCGCGTCATCGCCTGGACCGCGGGTCTCGCAGCGCTGACCACGATGGCGGCGCTGTTCACGCTCGGCACCGACAGCGAGAGCATCAATGCCGAGCTGCGTCGCGGGCTGTTGCGCATCATGAACCCCAGCGACAATGCGAGGGTCGATGCGCTGGTCAGGATCGCGCCGGCCGCGGCCGCAATCGTCGCGATGATGACGCTGACCCTCAACCTCTGGCTCGCCGGCAAGGTCACCGCGATGTCGGGGCGGCTGCAACGGCCCTGGCCCGACCTCAACGCCGCCGCATTGCCACCGATGACGCTGGCGGCGCTATCTCTGGCGATCGGATTGAGTTTCCTCGGCGGCCTCCTCGGCATGATCGCGCAGACCGCCAGCACCGCGCTGATGATGGCCTACGCGCTGAACGGGCTGGCGACGCTGCACACCCTGACGCGCGCGATCAGGCATCGCGGCGTTTGGCTGAGTTCGTGCTACGCGCTGGTGATGGTGTTGGGCTGGCCGGTGCTACTGATCGTCGCGCTGGGGCTCGCCGACGCCATCTTCAACCTTCGGCAGCGCTACCTGCAGCGCGCCCCGCCGCCGCCGGTCGCGCTGCCCTGACCCTCACCAATCCAACCAAACCCGACAGCTACTCAACCCACAAGGAGAACACCATGGAAGTCATTTTGCTGGAACGCGTCGGCAAGCTCGGTCAGATGGGCGAAGTCGTCAAGGTCAAGCACGGCTTTGCGCGCAACTTCCTCTTGCCGCGCGGCAAGGCGCTGCGCGCCACCGCCGACAACCGCGCCAAGTACGAGCACATGAAGGCCGACCTCGAGGCCCGCAACATCGAAGCCAAGGCCGAGGCCACCAAGGTTGCCGAGAAGATCGACGGCCGCAATGTCGTGGTGCTGCGCCAGGCTTCGGAAACCGGCCAGTTGTTCGGGTCGGTCACGGTGCGTGACATCATTGCCCAGTTCACCGCCGATGGCGTTCACATCAACCGCAGCCAGGTGCTGCTCGACCACCCGGTCAAGACCATCGGCAAGCACAGCATCTCGATCGCCGTGCATCCGGAAGTCGAAGTCTCGGTGTCGGTGACGGTGGCGCGCAGCGCGCTGGAAGCCGAACGCATCAACCGCGGCGAGGACATCTCGACCCGCCAGGAAGACCAGGACGCCGCCGCCGAAGCGCTGGCCGCCGCCGGCGAGTTCTTCGATCCGGAAGCCCAGCACGACGACGAGCCGGAAGAAGCCGGCGACAAGTAAGCCGCGGCGATCTTTCCGCTGCGGGAGTTGCTTCCGGAAGAGGCCCTCTTCGGAAAGTTGGCCGCTCTGCGCGCACTGCTTCACCTCTCCCCGCCTGCGGGGAGAGGTCGACCCGGCTGAGCTTTAGCGAAGCCGGGTCGGGTGAGGGAGCGCCTCGGCAGAACGCGGCGCCCCCTCACCCGGCGCGCCAAGCTTCGCTTGTCACGCCACCCTCTCCCCGCAAGCGGGGCGAGGGAGCGTATGCCGCACCGCTTCGATCCAACTTCGGCGCGGTGTTACCCTGACTGTTTATTCGCCTCGGTCGGCCGTGAGGCCGCCGCCCCACTTGCACGAAAAAGCCCGGCCTGATCACTCAGGCCGGGCTTTTTGGTATCGGCGTCGCGAGTTGCGGCGATCCGGCTTGACGTCTGCGGTCGCAGCGCCGCTGCGTTATTTCAGCGGCGGCACCATCTCGTCCGAAGGCGACGGCGTCGGCGCGGCGGGCGGCAGCGAGGCCGGCGCTTCCGCAGCGGGGCGCGAGCTGGCCGCAGGTTCGCTGTCACTGGCCTTCGGCGCCGGCGTCACCGCGGGCACCGGATCGGGCCGCAGCGTGCCCGCGCCGTTGCCGGGCTCGGACGCTGCCGGCTCGACCGGCTTGGCCGATTCGGATTTCGACGCGTCGTCCTTCGCGGGCGCGGTCTTCGCCGGTTCGGTTTTGGCCGGTTCAGACTTGGCCGGTTCAGACTTGGGTAGTTCGGTCTTCGCGGGTTCAGACTTCGCGGGTTCAGACTTCGCGGGTTCAGACTTCGCCGGCTCGGGCTTGGCGGCCTCCGGCTTGGCCGGCTCGCTCTTGTCGGCATCGGCGGGCACGGGCTTGTTGCGGTCCTGGCGATGCTTGCCCTTCTTGCCGAGCTTCTGCCGCGGCGCCGGCTTCTCCTCGACCACCGCGGGCGCTTCGCCCTCGACCGCGGGAGCGGCGACCGCCGGGGCCGCCGAGGGCTCCGCTACGGGCTTGGCCTGCCGCTTGGACTTGCGCCGGCTCGGAGCGGCCTCCTGCGCCGGCGAACCGTCGGCATCGGGCTTGGCGGCCTCCTGCGGCTGCGCCTCCTGGCGCGGCCTGCGGCCCGGCCGGGTCTCGGCCTGCTCCGGCGCGGCATTGGGCGCGGCTTCCGGCTTGCCCTCGCGGCCCGGCTTGGCCGGTGCTACGCCGTAACGCGTATCGGTCGCCCCGTTGGACACCAGATAGGAGCTCAGCAGCCCCGCCATGTCGCTGCTCGTGGTGTAATGCTGGCGCAAATAGGCCGGCAGCGATCCCGGCGGCACGGTGCGCAACAGCCCGCGTGGGCTCTTGTGGCAGGCGCTGCAGGCGCCGGCGAAAATCTGCGACGGGCTCTTGCCGGCTTCGAGGTTCTGAGCCTGCGCCGGCGCGGCCGCGGCCCCACCGATCAGCAGCAGCACCGTCGCTAAACTGAGCGCTCGGCTCGACATTCGTATTCTCCTGATGTGGGTAGCGCCGAAACACGGCGACACCTTTTAGCCGATTGGGCCGTGAATGGAAGCACGCAGATGACGCATCTGTGTGAACATGACTGCTGGTATCTTTTTGCACGTGTCCAAACTCTTGGCCCCGCGCAACGCCGCTCCTATCTCGATGGCAGGGAGGTCACTCGTAGGTTCTCACCATGCAATCATGGGGCGTAGCCGATGGACGGTTTACTGCGTTTCTTCCTGTCGCGTTTCATTCGCCGGGGCACCATCACTTTCACCACCGCCGCAGGCACGAGCTTTACTTGCGGCGACGGCAGCGGAGAGCCGGTGGCGGCGCGGTTTGTGACCGCCCGCGCGCAACGCCGGCTGCTGCTCGACCCTGAACTGGCGTTCGGCGAAATCTACATGGACGGCAGCTTCGTGGTCGAGCAGGGCTCGATCGCCGAGGTGCTGGCCGTCGTGATGGACCAGCCGGATCTGGCGCCGCGCTGGGGCAAGCCACTATGGTGGGTGCGCTACCTGTTGCGCAGCCTGCAGCAATTCAATCCGCGCAGCCGCGCCCGCAACAATGTCGCGCATCACTACGACCTCGACGGCCGGCTCTACGCGCTCTTCCTCGACGCCGACCGGCAATACAGCTGCGGCTATTTCGAACATCCCGAGGCGACGCTGGACGATGCTCAACTGGCCAAGAAACGCCACCTCGCCGCGAAACTGTTGATCCAGCCCGGCCAGCGGCTGCTCGACATCGGCTCCGGCTGGGGCGGGCTCGGGCTATACCTGGCGCAGATGCTGGGCGCCGACGTCACCGGCGTGACGCTGTCGCAGGAGCAATTGCATCTCTCCAACGCCCGCGCCGCCGAGAACAATCTTGCCGGCTCGGCGCGGTTTGTGCTGCAGGACTATCGCGACGTCGCAGGGCCGTTCGACCGCATCGTCTCGGTCGGGATGTTCGAGCATGTCGGGGTGGCGCATTTTGACACCTACTTCAAACGCTGCGCCGAGCTGTTGCACCCAGACGGCGTGATGCTGCTGCATGCGATTGGCCGCTCCGAGGGGCCGGGCATCACCAACCCCTGGATCGCCAAATACATCTTCCCCGGCGGCTACCTGCCGGCGCTGTCGGAGGTGCTGCCGGCGATCGAGCGCGCCGGCCTGTTGGTCTGCGACATCGAAATCCTGCGGCTGCATTACGCCGACACGCTGAAGGCGTGGCGCGAACGTTTCCTGGCGCGGCGGGAGGAAGCGGCGAGGCTGTATGACGAGCGCTTTGTGCGGATGTGGGAGTTCTATCTCGCCGCCTCGGAAATGACCTTCCGCAAGCAGAACACCATGGTGTTTCAGATCCAGCTCGCCAAACGCCAGGGCGTGGTGCCGATCACCCGCGATCACATCACGCGTGAAGAAACTCGGCTGCGTGAGATCGAGCGCCGTCATCGTCCGCGGTTTCAGCTCGCGGGCGAATGAACTCGGAGCGGGCTTCGACGCGGACCTGAGCGTGGGGCGCCGGGCGGTCGATGGCGCAGGGCCGCGCCAGATATTGTTCCGCGGCGGCGAGCAGCGCCGGATCGCAGGGCATCGCGTGCAGCGCCGGCTGCGAGACCGATTCGATGGCGCGCACCAGGCCGAGCAGCCAGGCGGCGTTTCGATCGTGCAACGGGACCTGCTGGGCCATCGGTCACCCCTCGTTTCGGACATTAACAACCCGATGCCGGCAAATCGGTTCCTCAAAATTCCGGCAGCGTCACCTGGTGCAGCCTCACCTGGTGCAGCCTCATCTCGTTACGGGACTGGGATCACGGAACGCTTAAGCCAGTGGGTCCAATTGTCTGCAAGCCGCACGCCGCGAGCCGCATCGCGCCAGCGGAGCAGCGCGAGGCGGCGGAAATTTGTCGCCGTCACGGCGCAAATGGTTCATGACAGCCGAACCGCCGCGGCCTTCGCCCGACGCGTGTGTGAATCGGGCATAAGCCGCCACCGCCCTTTCCCCCGAGCCGGGAATGGCGCTTTAGTCCCGCCCCGTTCCAGACAAACTCCGATAGACCTATAGAGACCATGGCCGCATTTGATTCGAACGTTCTCAAGCTCGCGCCGGAACCGGGCACGCCCGCCTACCGCATGGCGCCGCATAATATCGAGGCGGAACAGAGCGTTCTCGGCGCCATCCTGATCAACAACGACGCCTTCTACCGGGTCTCGGATTTTCTCAAGCAGGAACATTTCTTCGAGCCGATCCACCAGACCATCTACGACACCGCGTCGAGCCTGATTCGCGCCGGCAAGGTCGCCACCCCAGTGACGCTGAAGACCTTCCTGCCCGCCGACACCGATCTCGGCGGCATCACCGTCGGGCAATATCTCGCCAGGCTCGCCGCCGAAGCCACCACCATCATCAACGCCCATGATTATGGCCGCACCATCTACGAGCTGGCGCTGCGCCGCGACCTGATCGGGATCGGCACCGACATGGTCAACGTCGCCTATGACGCGCCGGTGGATTTCGCGCCGAAAGCGCAGATCGAGGACGCCGAGCGAAGGCTGTACGAGCTTGCGGAGTCCGGCCGCTACGACGGCGGCTTCCAGAAATTCTCCCAGGCGCTCACCGTCGCGGTCGACATGGCGGCGGCCGCGTTCCAGCGCGACGGCCGGTTGTCCGGCATCGCCACCGGACTGCGCGACCTCGACAACAAGATGGGCGGGTTGCAGCACTCCGACTTGATCATCGTCGCCGGCCGCCCCGGCATGGGCAAGACCGCGCTCGCCACCAACATCGCCTACAACGTCGCCCGCGCCTATCGCGGCGAGATCCAGGCCGACGGCAGCACCAAGACCGTCAATGGCGGCGTGGTCGGCTTCTTCTCCTGCGAAATGTCGGCCGAACAGCTCGCCACCCGTATTCTCGCCGAGCAGACCGGGATTTCTTCGTCCTCGATCCGCCGCGGCGGCATCACCGAGGCGGATTTCGACAAGATCCGCGATTACTCGATCGAGCTGCAATCGCTGCCTTTGTTCGTCGACGAAACCGGCGGCCTGTCGATCTCGCAGCTCACCGCGCGGGCGCGGCGACTGAAGCGGCAGAAGGGCCTCGATCTGATCATCGTCGACTATATCCAGCTGTTGCAGGGAAGCGGCAAGCGCTCCGACAACCGCGTCCAGGAAGTCACCGAGATCACCACCAGCCTAAAGGCTTTGGCAAAAGAGCTCAACGTGCCGGTGATCGGGCTGTCGCAGTTGTCGCGTCAGGTCGAGAGCCGCGACGACAAGCGGCCGCAATTGTCCGACTTGCGCGAATCCGGCTCGATCGAGCAGGACGCCGACGTCGTGATGTTCGTCTATCGCGAAGAATATTATCTGCAGAACAAGGAGCCGCGCCCCGGCACGCCGGAGCACGAAAAATGGACCACCGACATGGATCTGGTCCACGGCAAGGCCGAAGTCATCATCGGCAAGCAGCGCCACGGCCCCACCGGCACCGTCGAATTGCAGTTCGAGGGCCAGTTCACCCGGTTCAGCGATCTTACCCAGGACAGCCACCTGCCCGACCGCATGTGAGCCCTTCGGCGCGCGGCGTTGAACCGCGCCCGCGGCGTGCGTAATGTTGCCGCGTTCGCAGCCGATGTTGCGCCGCTCGCGCCGCGCTCCGGCGACGCGATGCCAGCGTCAGGAATCTCTTTTCATCATGAACGTCGTCCCCAGTCCGAAGTCGATCGCCCCCGAGTCTCCCGTCGCCGCCGCAGCGGGGCCGGCCGAGACCGCCGCCACCGGGGTGCTCAGCATCGACCTCGACGCCATCGTGGCGAACTGGCGCAAGCTGGAAAAGACCGCGGTGCCTTCGGAATGCGCCGGCGTGGTGAAGGCCGACGCCTATGGCTGCGGGGTCGGCCCGGTGGCGCGCGCGCTATCGTCGGCCGGCTGCAAGACCTTCTTCGTCGCCACGCTGGATGAAGCCCGCGCGCTGCGCGCCGCCGCCCCCGCCGCCGTCATCTACGTGCTCGACGGGTTCTTGCCGAACTGCGGCGACGGCTATGCCGAGTTCGATTGCAAGCCGGTGATCGGCAGCCTCGACGAACTCGCCGAATGGGACTCGTTCTGCCGCCGCAGCTTCTGGAAGGGCGGCGCCGCGATCCATATCGACACCGGGATGAACCGGCTCGGGCTCGGCATCGCCGAGGCCGAAGGCATCGTGCCGCGGATCACCGCCGGCGATCACGGCATCACGCTGGTGATCAGCCATCTGGCCTGCGCCGAGACGCTGAACCACCCGCTCAACGCCAGGCAGGCGACCCATTTCCGCGCCGTCGCCAGCGGGTTTTCCGGCGTGCCGGCGTCGCTGTCGGCGTCGTCGGGAATCTATCTCGGCCAGCAATTCCACTTCGATCTGGTGCGGCCGGGCGCCGCCTTGTACGGCATCAATCCGACGCCGGAGGCCGACAATCCGATGCAGCCGGTGGTGACGCTGAAGTCGCGCATCCTGCAGGTCCGCGACGTGGCGCGCGGCGACACCGTGGGCTATGGCGCGACCTGGACGGCGCGGCGGCCGACAAGGATCGCGGTGGTCGCGGCGGGCTATGCCGACGGCTATTTCCGCGCCGCCGGCTCCAGCGACGGCACCCGCGGCGCCGAGGTGATCATCGCGGGCCAACGCTGCCCGGTGGCCGGGCGGATCTCGATGGATCTGCTCGCGGTCGATATCACTGACCTCGCGCCGAACGCCGCGCGCCGCGGCCACATAGCGACGCTGATCGGCGACGGCATCACCGTCGACGAATTGGCGCATCATTTCGGCAGCATCGGCTACGAGGTGCTGACCAGCCTCGGCAAGCGCTACGCCCGGCACTACACCGGCGCCGCCACGGCGCCGGGCGACGCGGCACAGCCGGACGCACCGGCGAAGACTTAGGCGCCGGCGAATTCCTGCGAGCCTGGCCGAAAAAGCAGCGCGCAAAAGCAGGTTTTGTCATTGCGAGCCGAGCGCGGCGCGCTCCGCCGAGCGACAGCGAAGCAATCCAGGGGCTGCACGCGTGGCCCTGGATTGCTTCGTCGCAAGAGCTCCTCGCAATGACGCCGCGAGCACTGACTTCACCTCTCCCCGCGTGCGGCAGGGCGGTCGCACATGGATTTTCGCAGGCCATTGCGTCGCAGCTCTCTTCACCCTCCCCTGGAGGGGGAGGGTCGGCGGTGACCGCGCGAAGCGCGGTGCACGCCGGGGTGGGGTGAGCAGCACGCACGGCGGATGACCTCTTCGCCACCCCACCCCGCTCGCTGCGCGAGCGACCCTCCCCCTCCAGGGGAGGGTGATCCTCGCAGCAACCGCCAACTTTCATATGCGATTGCCCCGCCCGCAAGCGGGCAGAGGTCGACCCGACGTAGCGCCAGCGAAGCCCGGTCGGGTGAGGGGGCGCCGCGGCATCACGCGGCGCCCCCTCACCCGGCGCGACAAGCTTCGCTTGTCACGCCACCCTCTCCCCGCAAGCGGGGCGAGGGAAAGAGGCGCGCCTGCAACCTTTGAAACCTCACTCATCATCCGCGGCGAGCATCAGCAACGCGGTGACCGCGGCACCGAGCCCGATATGGATCGAGACGCCGATCACGAACCAGGCCTCCAGCGTGCGCGGCGCGATGCTGTTTGCAATCATGTCGTGCAGGCCGAACATGTTCTTGAACAACAGCAGCAGTGCGAAGGCGGCGCCCAGCGCCGCGCCGAACCCGAACTGGCCGGCGAGCTGCCGCAGGATGTACTGCTCTTTGCGCTTGTACGGCTTCGACGGCATGGGGGATGCTCTATGGTTGGCCCTGCCGGCCAGTCTGCCACCAAACCGCGGCTGCCGCCAAGTCCGCGCTACACCTCCACTTTGAAACCGATCTCGATCTCCGATCCGGGGATGCCGCCCCTCAGCCCCCAATTGTGGCTCGGCACTTCGACCAGGATGATCTTGGTCTCCAATTCCGGCACGCCCAGCGCTGCGAGATTGTCGACGATGGCACGATACAAGGCGCGCTTGGCCTCGATCGACCGGCCGGAAAACAGCTTGACCTCGACCCGGGTGAAGCGCTCCGACTTGCCGGTCGGCACCGCGCGCCGGGTCGGTTCGTAGAGATCGACGGTGACGTCGCGATCCCAGTCCGGGATCTTGATCGCGCTCACCATCGCGGACTGCACCGCCTCGATCAGTTCGGCCTCGCGGCCGCGGGCCCATTCGCCGGTGACGATGCTGACAGACGGCATGGCCATGCTCCTCACGCTTGCTATCACAGCTTGGCATATGGCTTGCGACGGCTCAAGATTTTGCAACCGTTGCTATCGATGGGGCCGCCAGTAGCCCGGATCAGCGAAGCGCCGTCCAGGTCTTGTCCTCGAGGCACCCGCTCATGCGGGCTACTCGCTGTTAATTCCAATTGTGCAGAACGGAAATGCTGCCCAATACCAAGCAACTGAGCGAGAGCAGTCCGCCCGTCATCGATATCCAAAGCGTTATTACGAAGCGCAGCGTTTTCACTCTCTTGGGCCAAGCATCCAAATTGGATAGCATTCGAGCATCGGCCCAGGAGTGAAAAAGCTGCGCCGCGAAAGTGAAATTCCAAAATGCGGAAGCTGCCGCGATGAATGCGAAGACGATACCGGCCACAAACCAAAAAAGTGAGCCCGCATACGCCGGAGGATGCTCACCGGCATGGGCCTTGAAAAGAAGTCCAACAATGGCTCCGGAATGCATCAGCCACAGCGTGTTGATCATCCAGCGACCATATTCAGCCTGGGACGAATAAGCCGATTTCCGAAGCTCAATAATCGACTGATACGTTAGCTCTGCCTGCTTAACCAGGAGATCGCTCGGTTGTTGGTCGGCCATCTAACTCTCCGCATGGAACTATAACACGACCGTATCCTAGGCAATCGCTTGACTTCGCGCGTCAACCAAGAACAAATAACGAACAATCCTCTGCGTCACTCACCGCGATTCCGCCCCATGGCCAAAGCCACCCTGTCCTTCGTCTGCCAGAACTGCGGCGCCGCCTATAACCGCTGGCAGGGCAAGTGCGAATCCTGCGGCGAGTGGAACACGCTGGCCGAGGAGGATCTGACCGGCGCGGCCTCGATGCCGGCGTCGATCCGCTCCAAACGCCGCGGCCGCGCCTTCAAGCTGGAGAGCCTCACCGGCAGCAGCGAAAACGCCCCGCGGGTGTCGTCGGGGCTCGGCGAACTCGACCGCGTCACCGGCGGCGGCTTCGTCCGCGGCTCGGTGCTGCTGGTCGGCGGCGATCCCGGGATCGGCAAGTCGACGCTGCTGACGCAGGCCACCAGCCTGATGGCGCGCGACGGCCACCGCATCGTCTACATCTCCGGCGAAGAGGCGGTGGCGCAGGTGCGGCTGCGCGCGGCACGGCTCGGGCTTGCCGACGCCGCGGTGCAGCTCGCCGCCGAGACCTCGGTCGAGGACATCATCACCACGTTGTCGGAAGGCGCGGTGCCGCGGCTGATCGTGATCGATTCCATCCAGACGATGTGGACCGACACCGTGGAATCCGCGCCCGGCACGGTCACGCAAGTCCGCGCCTCGGCGCAGGCGCTGATCCGCTTTGCCAAGAAATCCGGTGCGGCGATCATCCTGGTCGGCCACGTCACCAAGGACGGCCAGATCGCCGGCCCCCGCGTGGTCGAGCACATGGTCGACGCGGTGCTGTCGTTCGAGGGCGAAGGCTCGCAGCAGTTCCGGATTCTGCGCGCGGTGAAGAACCGCTTCGGCCCGACCGACGAGATCGGCGTATTCGAAATGACGGGCTTGGGGTTGCGCGAAGTCGCCAACCCCTCCGAGCTGTTTCTGTCGGAGCGCGATCTGGGCTCGCCCGGCACCGCGGTGTTCGCCGGTATGGAGGGCACGCGCCCGGTGCTGGTGGAATTGCAGGCACTGGTTGTGCCGACCACGCTCGGCACGCCGCGCCGCGCCGTGGTGGGCTGGGATTCCTCGCGGCTGTCGATGGTGCTGGCGGTGCTGGAGGCGCATTGCGGCGTCAAGCTCTCCGGCTACGACGTCTATTTCAACGTCGCCGGCGGCCTGCGGATCAACGAGCCGGCGGCTGATCTTGCCGCCGCCGCGGCTTTGGTGTCGTCGCTCGCCAACGCGCCGCTGCCCACCGACGCGGTGTATTTCGGCGAAATCTCGCTGTCCGGCGCGGTGCGGCCGGTGGCGCAGAGTTCGGCGCGGCTGAAGGAAGCCGCCAAACTGGGGTTTGCCCGCGCGGTGCTGCCCGAATCGGCGCGCGGCGACGCCGGCGGCGATGCCGGGCTCATGCTCAACAGCGTCGGCGGGCTGTCCGGACTGGTCGCCGACATTGCCGCGCGCGGCGCGCCGAAGCCCGGCCGCGACAACGGTAAAAGCACAGCGTCGGAGAAAAACACAGCACCTGCCCG
>NZ_DASWPE010000092.1:0-10042 GCF_036404135.1 Rhodopseudomonas sp.
CGGCGATGCCGTGACCCAGCACCTGCTGCACCACGCTGTCGCCGATCGCGACGCCGCCGGTGATGGCGAGATGCGCGATCACCTGCCGCATCAGCCGCATCATGCCGATGGTGCCGGGGCGCCCGCCATAGAGCCGCGCCAGCTGCCGCACCAGCCGCAACGCCGCGATGAACACGAACAGCACGTCGATCAGCGCTTTCGGGCTGATCGCGGTAACCAGCGAGACGCGTTGCGCCGCGGTCGACACCAGGATGCGGGCCTGCTGATCCAGCGGCTCCAGCAATTCGCGTTCGGCGAGCCGGATCAGGTCGGCACCGTCGATGATGTCGTTGATATGGGTGTTGAGCGTGGTGCGGGCGCGGGCGAGCTGCGGGTTCTGGTTTTCCAGCGTCAGCAATTCCTTGACGATGGCGCGGCCCTCGGCGCGGTTGTCGGTCTCCAGGACCACCAGCGCGCGGCGGTGCAGTTTCTCGATCGCCGCCATTCGCAATAGGCTCATCACCTCGCGGATCACGATCACCGCCAGCGCTACGCCGGCGATCACCGCCAGCACCAGCGCGATGGTGCCGAGCGTCTTGTTCTGCGCGAACAGGTCCTCGACCAGCCGGGTCACCGCCAACCAGGCGGCGAGCGAGACCAGACCGCTGAGCGCGCTCCAGAACAGCGTCGCCCAGCGGAATCCCTTGCGCACCGCCAACACAGGCGCTGCTTCCGCCGGCACCGTGACGGCTGCGACCTGTTCCTTTTCCGGCGTGATCTGCACCCGGCCGCGCGGCGGCGGACGGCTGGCGTCGTCGACCGGATCGCTCACCACGACGCTGGGGTCGTCGAGCTTGAAGGTGGCCGGCCTGCGACTTTGAAACCGCTCCGTCATTGCAGTTTGTCTCCGATCAGGAACTGGAGCGCGCGGTCGAGGCGGATGTGAGGCAGGATGGTATCATCCGGGCCGCGATCGGCAATATGCGGCGGCCGGAAGCGCAGGAAACGGTAGTCGGCATATTCGGCGGAGCCGGCGGCCAGGCCGCGAAACGCCCCGGCGGTGAAGATCTCGTCGAGATTGGTCGGCAGGTCGCCGGGGAAGGTGGCGACCTCGGTTTCGCCGTCGAAAATGTCGCCGCCGGAGGTTTCGCCGGCGATCGGCGTGCCGACGATCGAAGGCAGCCGGTCGTGGCCGCGCTGCACCTGGGCTTCGCGGGTGGCGCGCACCGCGGACATCGCCACCACGTCGACCGCGGCGCCGGCATATTCCGCCCGCGCCGCGGCGCGCTCGACCAGCCGGCGCAAGATCAGCTCCAGCCGGTCGTGGCTGGAATGATGCAGGTGGTCGGCCTTGGTGGCGGCGAACAGGATGCGGTCGATCTTCGGCCGGAACAGCGAATTCAACAGCGAGCTGCGTCCGATCCGAAAGCAATCGAGGATGCCGGCCAGCGCCGATTCGAGATCGTGCAACGCCTCCGGACCGGCGTTGAACGCGGTCAGCGCGTCCACCAGCACGATCTGGCGGTCCAGCCTGGAGAAATGGTCGCGGAAAAACGGCCGCACCACGACGTCCTTGTAGGCCTCGAATCGCCGCCGCATCATCGCCCACAACGAGCCGTCGGGCGCCTCGCCGTCGGCGGGGAGGTCAAGCGGGGCGAAGGTCAAAGCCGGCGAGCCGGCGAGGTTGCCCGGCATCAGGAAGCGCCCCGGCGGCAACAGGCTCATGGCGAACTGCTCGTCGCGGCATTCGCGCAGATATTTGGTGAACAGCCGGGCCGCGGTCAGCGTCGCCTGTTCGCTTTCGCGGCCCTTGGGCGAGAGCGTGGCGAGATGGGCGTGCCATTCGCCGGCCAGCCGCACCCGCGGGTCCTGCATCGACAGCTTGAAGCTCTCCGCCGCCCATTGCTCATAGCTCTGGTTCAACAGCGGCAGGTCGAGCAGCCATTCGCCGGGATAATCCACGATGTCGATGGTCAGCGTGCGGTTGGCGCCGTTCTTGCGCTGATAATCCACCACCAGCCGCAGCTCGCTGATGTCGACGGTGGAATGCGGCCAATTGCGCTCGGTGATCAGCGTTCTTAGGTGGTGCTCGTAATCGAACCGGGGAACCGCATCGTCCGGCTGCGGTTCTAGTCGTGCCTTGGCAATCCGGCCGGTGGCCATCGATTCGAAGATCGGGAAGCGGCCGCCGCGCGACAGCCCGTGCACCAGCGCGGTGATGAAGATGGTTTTGCCGGCGCGCGACAGCCCGGTGACGCCGAGCCGGATCGTCGGGTTGAACAGGTTGTCGCTGTAATCGAGCAACGCCCGCGCCGACAGCCGCGCTTCCTCGATCAGATTGGAGAAATTGAACGCCATGCTTCGGTATCGGCTCGATCGAACAGAGAAACCGGGCGAAATTAGCCGGAAAGCAGCGATTCTGGCGAATCAAGCCTTGGGTTTGCCGGGTTTGCGACGAATAGTCTGCATGTCATCGACCGGCAACAGAATATGATTTATCCTGCCGCGTCGGCCGGCCTGAATGCGCCAGATCAATTTAGAACAGGGTTCTCAACCGGAAACGCCGCATGACGATCTTCCAATTGAAGCAACTCGCCGCCCACTCCGCCCATGCCGCTGCCCATTCCGCCCACGCCGCCGCCGGTGCGGTCGGCTGGCATTATGACCGCGCCGAACTGATCGCCGACGGCGTCGTGCATATTCTGGGCGTGGCGCTCGGCGTCATCGCGGTGACTGTGATGATCGTGCTGGCCGGGGTGTTCTCCTCGGCCTCCGACATCATGCTGGTGCTGGTCTATGCCGGCGGGCTGTTGGCGATGCTGGGGTTTTCCGCGGCCTATAATCTGTGGCCGGTATCGCGGCGCAAATGGATGCTGCGGCGGTTCGACCATTCGGCGATCTATCTCTTGATCGCCGCGACCTACACGCCGTTGCTGGCGCAGATCAAGGACCAGGTGTTCGCCGCCGCGCTGCTCGGCGGGGTGTGGGGCGTCGCGATCATCGGTATCCTGCTGAAATTGTTCGTGCCGGGCCGCTTCGACAAGGTGTCGATCGGGCTCTACCTGGCGATGGGCTGGAGCGGGCTGATCGCCTACCAGTCGGTGGCGGCCGCGGTGCCGCATCTGGCGCTGTGGTTCATCGCGGTGGGCGGCGTGCTGTACACGCTCGGCGTGGTGTTTCACGCCTGGCGGGCACTGCGATTCCAGAACGCGATCTGGCATTCCTTCGTGCTGCTCGGCGCCGCCTGCCACTACACCGCGGTGCTCGATACCGTGCTGGCGTGAGGCGCCCTGCCTAAGACCGTCATTCCGGGGCGCAAGCAGCTTTGCTGCGAGCGAACCCGGAAGCTCGCAACATGCGGCAGACTTTGAGCGGGCGGCAGATTCCGGGTTCGCTCGCAAGTGCTCGCGCCCCGGAATGACTGCTGCGGTGTATCACCAGCTCGCGCTGGCTTTCATGGTCGGTGCGCCGGCGGCGTTGGACGTCCAGAGTTCGAGGCCAGCGGCCGTTTCATTGGCGTTGATGCTGAATTCGCCGCCGTCGAACAATGGCTGCACGCCGCGATAGCTGAACTGTTTCGGGGCCGCGCCACGCAATTTGGTTGCGAAATTCACCAGCAGCGCCGCCTGCAGCGGGCCGTGAAATATCAGCCCCGGATAGCCTTCGACCTTGGTGACGTAGTCGCGGTCGTAATGAATGCGGTGGCCGTTGAAGGTCAGCGCCGAATAGCGAAACAGCAGCACCGCATCGGCGAAATGGCTCTCGCGATGCTGCGCGGCGGGCGCCGCGGCGGGCGCTGCCGGCGCTGCGGCGGCGCTCGACAGCTCGCGATAGACGATGTCCTGGCGCTCGCGCACCGCGACGCCGCGCTCCGTCGAAATGATGTGCTCGACCGCGACGAAGCACAGCGGCCCGGTCGAGCCATGCTTCAGCGTGACGTCGGCGATGGTGGAGGTGCGCGTCACCGCGTCGCCGACCCGCAGCGTATCGAGAAACTGCAATTGCCCGCCGGCCCACATCCGCCGCGGCAGAGGCACCGGCGGCAGAAACCCGCCGCGCGCCGGATGGCCATCGGGCCCGAGCTCGGCCATCGGCGCGACCGGCTGCGCCAGGCACCAATGCACCGTGAACGGCGCGGCGTCGCCCTCGGCGGGGGTGCCGATGTCGAGAAACAACGTCGCCCGCAGCCCCTTGACGAGTTGCGCGGTGACAATGTCGGAGGCCTGTTCGCTGCGGCCGATCCATTGCTTGAGATGGTCGAGATCGAGAGTGTCGGTCATGAAGATTTCGCCTTGGTGGTGGTGTTCGGGCTTTCACCGATGCCGGGCACCGCGCCGTAGCAGCGCGCCTCGCCGACGACGATCGTCGCCGGCGCTGGATAACTCACCGGACCGTTGGGTGTCGCCACCTCGATCCGCCGCAGATGCGGATGTCGGGCCAGATCCGCCATGGTATTGACCTCGGCAAAGGCGATGTCGGCGGCGGTCAGATCCGCCAACAGGTCTTCGCGGGTCAGCCGGGCGAACGCCGCGGCCACGGTCTGGTCGGTGAAGGCGCGGTTGCGCACCCGCTCGACGCCGTTGCACAGCCGCGGATCGGTGGCGAGCTGCGGCTGGCGCAACACCTCGGCGCACAGCCGCTTCCATTCCCGCTCGCTCTGGATCGAAATCAGGATGTCGCGGCCGTCCTGCGAGGTGAACACGCCGTAGGGCGCGATCGAGGGATGCGCCAGCCCCATGCGTTGCGGCGGCCGGCCGGCTTCGGCGTTCAACAGCGGCACGGTGAGCCAGTCCGCCATCACGTCGAACATCGAGATCCGGATGTCGGCGCCGTTTCCATGGCGCGCGCGGCCGATCAGCGCCTCGAGGATCGCGGCCTGCGCCGTCGCTCCGGTGGCGATATCGACGATCGATATGCCGACGCGGGAGGGGCCGTCGGCGCCGCCGGTGATCGAGGCGAGCCCGCTGTCGGCCTGGATCAGCAGGTCGTAGGCCTTGCGATCCGCATAGGGGCCGTCGTCGCCATAGCCGGAAATGCTGCACAGGATCAGCGCCGGATAGTCCTTGCGCAACCGCGCGCGGGTAAAGCCCAGCCGGTCCAACGAGCCCGGCTTGAGGTTCAGTAGCAGCACGTCGGCGGAGCCGATCAGCGTCTCCAGATCGGCGCGGCCTGCGGCGGTGGTGAGATCGATCACCACCGAATCCTTGCCGCGGTTGAGCCAGACGAAGTAGCTGCTCTGGCCGTTCGCCGCGTCGTCATAGCCGCGGGCGAAATCGCCTTCCGGGCGCTCGACCTTGATCACATGGGCGCCGGCATCGGCCAGCCGCGAACTGCAATAGGGGGCTGCGACCGCCTGTTCGACGGCGACCACGGTCAGTCCCTCAAGCGGCAGCACTTACCTCTCCCCGCTTGCGGGGAGAGGTCGGATCATCGCGCAGCGATGATCCGGGTGAGGGGGCGTTCCTACAAGGAATGAGTCGAGTCCGCGTTGCGGCGCTCCCTCACCCCGCCCCTCTCCCCGCAAGCGGGGAGAGGGAGCGACTGTCGCAGCGCTCTGCCTCTGCATCATGCGCCTCTCAATACGACCGCGGCAGGCCGAGCACGTGCTCGGCCAGATAGGACAGCACCAAATTGGTCGAGATCGGTGCCACCTGGTACAGCCGCGTCTCGCGGAATTTGCGCTCGACGTCGTATTCCTCGGCGAAGCCGAAACCGCCATGGGTCTGCACGCAGGCGTTGGCCGCTTCCCACGAGGCATCGGCGGCGAGCATCTTCGCCATATTGGCCTCGGCGCCGCAATCCTGTCCGGCCTCGTATTTGCGCGCGGCCTCCTTGACCATCAGCTCGGCGGCGCGCATCGCCGCGTAAGCCTTGGCGATCGGAAACTGCACGCCCTGGTTCTGTCCGATCGGCCGGCCGAACACCACGCGTTCGCCGGCATAGGCGGTGGCCTTGGCGATGAACCATTTGGCGTCGCCGACGCATTCCGACGCGATCAGGATGCGCTCGGCATTCATGCCCGAGAGAATGTAGCGAAAGCCCTTGCCCTCCTCGCCGATCCGATTCTCCGCCGGCACCCGCAGGTCGGTGAAGAATACTTCGGTGGTGGAGTGGTTCATCATGGTGCGGATCGGCCGGATCGACAGCCCGTGATTCTTGGCCTGTTTCATGTCGACCAGGAACACCGACAGCCCGTCGGTGCGCTTGGCGGATTGCTCCTTCGGCGTGGTTCGCGCCAATAGAATCATCAGGTCGGAATATTCCGCGCGGCTGGTCCAGATCTTCTGGCCGTTGACGACGTAGTCGCCGTTATCGTCCTTCCTGGCGAAGGTCTTCAGCGACGAGGTGTCGGTGCCGCTCGAGGGCTCGGTGACGCCGAACGCCTGTAGCCGCACCTCGCCGGAGGCGATCTTCGGCAGCCATTTGGCTTTTTGCGCTTCGGAGCCGTGCCGCAGCAGCGTGCCCATGGTGTACATCTGGGCGTGGCAGCCGCCGCCGTTGCAGCCGGCCTTCTGGATCTCTTCGAGGATCGCCGCGGCCGCCGACAGCGTCAGCCCGGAACCGCCATACTCTTCCGGGATCAGCACCGACAGATAGCCGGCCTCGCTCAGCGCGTCGACGAAGGCCTGCGGATAGGCCATCTCGCGGTCGAGCTTGCGCCAGTATTCACCGGGAAATTGCCCGCACAGTCTGGCGACGGCGTCGCGGATATCTTGGAATTCGTCCTGCTCCGAGGGCTGAATGGTCATCGGGGAGTTTGCGTCTCGCTGAGATGATTACATGATTTCCGTGACGTCGCGCTCAATCGAGTCAACGCCTCGCGTTTGTCATTGCGAGGAGCTCTTGCGACGAAGCAATCCAGGGGCTCCGTGCTCGGCGCCCCTGGATTGCTTCGCGCAACGGGCGGCGCTTTTGCGCCGGCCCGTTGGCTCGCAATGACGAACTCAACGCATTGATTGGCATTTCAGGCCCATCTCACGACAATCGCACCGGCAAGGACTCATAGCCCCTGACGAAGCTCGAATACACCCGCCTTGGTTCGCCGACAACGTGGATGTGATCGAAGCGTTTCAGCATTTCCTCCCATACGATCCTGAGTTGCAGCTCGGCCAAACGCATGCCGACGCAGCGGTGAATCCCGAAGCCGAATGCGAGATGCGTGCGCGGCCGCGCGCGGTCGATGATGAAATCGTTTGGCCGCTCGATCGCCTCGTCGTCGCGGTTGCCGGAGACGTACCACATCACCACGCGCTCGCCCTTGCGGATCAGCTTGCCGCCGAGTTCGGTGTCGCAGAGCGCGGTGCGGCGCATATGCGCCAGCGGCGTCTGCCAGCGGATCACCTCCGGCACCATGCTGTCGAGCAGCGCCGGATTGTCGCGCAGCTTGGCGAATTGCTCGGGGTTCTCGTGCAAAGCCAGCACCGAGCCGGTCATGGTGTTGCGGGTGGTGTCATTGCCGCCGATGATCAACAGGATGATGTTGCCGATCAGATTGTCGTGATCCATGTGCCTTGTGGCGTCGTGATGCGCCATCATCGAGATCAGATCGTTGCGCGGCGCGGCGTTGACGCGTTCGTTCCACAGCCGGGTGAAACAGCTGGCGCAGTCGCTCATCTCGGCGCGGCGCTGCGCCTCCGACTCCACCACGCCGCTTTTCGGCAGCGCGGTGGCGACGTCGGACCACCGCGTCAGCTTGCGGCGTTCGTCGAACGGAAAGTCGAACAGCGTCGCCAGCATCTGCGTGGTCAGCTCGATCGAGACTTTCTCGACGAAGTTGAAGGTCTCGTGGCGCGGCAGCGCGTCGAGCACCTTGCCGGAGCGCTGCCGGATCAACACCGCCAGTTCGTCGAGATGCTCCGGGGTGAACATCGGCGACACCGTCTTGCGCTGCTCGGCGTGCCGCGGCTGGTCCATCGCGATGAAGCTCGGCCAGTCGTAGCCCTGCGGCGCGTCGCGGATCGAAATGCCGCCGAGCTTGGAATCCGAGGAGAAGATCTCGTGATGGGTGTCGACATGCATGATGTCGTTGTACTTGGTCACCGACCAATACGGCTCGATCGGCGCGTTGCTGCAGTAATGCACCGGCGCCTCGGCGCGCAGCCGTTCGAACCACGGCCACAGCGTGTCGTCGCGGAAAAGCCGCGGCGCGCCGGGATGGAAATCCTTCAGCGGAGTGGCATAGGCCTGCGCGCGGGCGATGCGCAGCTGGGCGGCCTTCTCGGACTCGACGCTGCCGTGCATGCCGCGCTCCTGTGTGCTGTGCTCCCGAGGCCGCCTGGTGATGCCCGAGGCGGTGGGCGAATTACACCGCGTCGGGCGCGGCGGCGCAAGGCCCGGCCGACGGTGGCGGCGCGGCGATCCGCCCCGTGACATTGCCGGCGGCGGCGAATAGACCTGCAGCAACACTTTGGCACAGACCAGCAGGCGACCGGAGGCGACCCCATGATTCCCAACGCGCAGCGGATGTTCAATTTCGATCTCGGCGAGACCGCGGACGCGATCCGCGACACCGTGCGGGATTTTTCGCAAAACGAAATTGCGCCGCGCGCCGATGAGATCGATAGGAGCAATCAGTTCCCGCGCGACCTGTGGCCGAAGCTCGGCGCGCTGGGGCTGCACGGCATCACCGTCGAGGAAGAGTACGGCGGCGCCGGGCTCGGCTATCTCGAACATTGCATCGCGGTGGAGGAAATTTCCCGCGCCTCGGCCTCGGTCGGGCTGTCCTACGGCGCGCATTCCAACCTCTGCGTCAATCAGTTGCGCCGCAACGGCAACGAGGCGCAGAAGCGCAAATATCTGCCGAAGCTGATCTCGGGCGAGCACGTCGGCGCGCTGGCGATGTCGGAGCCCGGCGCCGGCTCCGACGTGGTGTCGATGAAGACCCGCGCCGAAAGGCAGGGCGACCGCTACATTCTCAACGGCAGCAAGATGTGGATCACCAACGGTCCGATCGCCGAGACGCTGGTGGTCTATGCCAAGACCGATGCCGCGGCCGGCGCCCGCGGCATCACCGCCTTCATCATCGAGAAAGGCATGAAAGGCTTCAGCACCGCGCAAAAGCTCGACAAGCTCGGGATGCGCGGCTCCGACACCGGCGAGCTGGTGTTTCAGGATTGCGAAGTGCCGGAGGACAACGTGCTCGGCGAGGTCGGCCGCGGCGTCAACGTGCTGATGAGCGGGCTCGACTATGAGCGCGCGGTGCTGGCGGCGGGGCCGCTCGGCATCATGCAGGCCTGCCTCGACGTGGTGATGCCCTACATCCACGAGCGCAAGCAGTTCGGCCAGCCGATCGGCCTGTTCCAACTGGTGCAGGGCAAGCTCGCCGACATGTATGTGACGCTGAACGCCTCGCGCGCCTATGTCTATGCGGTGGCGAAGGCCTGTGATCGCGGCGAGACCTCGCGCGAGGATTCCGCCGGCGCCATTCTTTATGCCGCGGAGCGCGCGACGCAATGCGCGCTGGACGCGATCCAGCTGCTCGGCGGCAACGGCTATATCAACGACTATCCCACGGGCCGGCTGCTGCGCGACGCCAAGCTCTACGAGATCGGCGCCGGCACCAGCGAGATCCGCCGCATGCTGATCGGCCGCGAATTGTTCGAAAAGAGCGCGTGAAGATTCTTTCTTACCCTCACCTTGGGGGGGAGGGTCGATCGGCACCGCGCGAAGCGCGGCGCCGATCGGGGGGGGTGAACGATCTGCCGCAGAGCTTGTAGCTTCACCCCACCGTCTCCCAGCCCGCTGCGCGCGCTGCTCGCCGACCCTCCCCCTTTAGGGCAGGGCGATCGCATATAATGATGTCAGCTTAGCAACGCATGGCAGCGATCGAGCACGACCCCTCCCCGGGTCGTCCCTGCGCACGCAGGGACCCGTCACCCCTGGCTTCAGAGATGAAGAACGGCTTTGGCCAATCGCAAAACGAGACTCCGCGCCGTATGGGTCCCTGCGTGCGCACTAAGGCATGCACACATCTTGGGTGCGACGGATTGACTCGGGTGTTGCTGGGGGGATTCCAGAATCGGGAATTCGTGTGATCTGTCTTGCGACACTTCGATTTTGACGG
>NZ_DASWPE010000093.1:0-45635 GCF_036404135.1 Rhodopseudomonas sp.
GATCAGGCCGATCTGGTGGCCGCGGTCGGCCTGGCCGTTGGCAAGGTCGAGGATGTGCCGGATGATGCCGCCGACCGGCGCACGCACGGCGTGCAGGATGCGAAGCGGTTGATCGGGAAGGGGCGGCATCGCGCTTAGAACCCGCCTTCGCGGCGAGCGGCGAGCACGCCGAAACCTTGCACGTCGCGGCCCGGCGCCGGCGTACAGGGCAAGCAGATGATCGGTGCGCGTCGGCGTTGCATCGAAGGTCCTGAACGATTTGCAGACCGATTAACCGCGTCGATGGTTAACAAAACATGATCGCTGCGGGTGAATCGCATATGCGGGCAGGGCTGGGCAAATTAACCGGGTAGCAACCTTAATGGAGTGTAATCGCGGGTGGTTGGGGCGGTGATCGCGTTAAGCGGGAGTGAGCAATGCGGTTTGTTTTCTGGCGCAAGACCGGCAAAGAGACTGCCAGGATCGCCCCCCGGGTCTCGTCGACTCCCAGGCGACCTGCGGCGGCCGTCGTCAGTGCGCCGCCGGTCGCGGCGCCGCTCGGTGACATCGACGGTCGCGCCATGCTGCGCGCGCTGGGACGCAGGAAACACCTGATCATCGCGCCGACGCTGCTGGCGTTGGTGGTGTCGCTGGCGATCGTCAACATGATCACGCCGCGCTACAAATCGGAAGCCCGCATCCTGATCGACGGCCGCGAGAACGTATTCCTGCGGCCGAGCGGCGAGCGCAACGAGGAGCGCAGCGCGCTCGATCCCGAAGCCGTCACCAGTCAGGTGCAGCTGTTGCTGTCGCGCGATCTGGCGCGCGAGATCATCAAGAAGAACAAGCTCGCCGAGCGGCCGGAATTCGATCCGGTGCTGCAGGGCCTGTCGCCGTTGAAGTCGCTGCTGGCGCTGATCGGAATCGGCCGCGATCCGTTCTCGATGACGCCGGAAGAGCGCGTGCTGGATTCCTATTTCGACCGGCTGACCGCTTACGCCGTCGACAAGTCGCGGGTGGTGGTGATCGAATTTCAGTCGCGCGATCCGGAACTCGCGGCCCGCGTCGCCAATTCGATCGCCGACGGCTATCTGGTGCTACAGCAGGGCGCGCGGCAGGAGCAGGCGAAGTCGGCCGGGCAGTGGCTGTCCGGCGAAATCGACAATCTGCGCAAGAAGGTCGCCGAGGCGGAATCCAAGGTCGAGGATTTCCGCTCGAAGTCCAGCCTGTTCATCGGCACCAACAACACCTCGCTGTCGAATCAGCAGATGGGCGAACTCAACACCCAGCTCAACAACGCCCGCGCGCTGAAGTCGGATGCGGAGTCGAAGGCGCGGCTGATCCGCGAGATGCTGCAGAGCGGCAAGCCGATCGAAGCCTCCGAGGTGTTGAACTCCGAATTGACGCGGCGATTATCCGAGCAACGCGTCACCTTGCGCGCGCAGCTCGCCGAGCAGTCCTCGACGCTGCTCGACGGCCATCCGCGGATCAAGGAATTGAAGGCGCAGCTCGGCGATCTCGATCGGCAGTTGCGCGAGGAGGCCAGCAAGATCTCGCGCTCGCTCGACAATGACGCCCGGATCGCCGGCGGCCGCGTCGACGGCCTGATCGCCAGTCTCGAGCAACTCAAGAAGCAGGCGTCGTCGTCGAACGGCCAGGACGTGCAGCTCCGCGCGCTGGAGCGTGAGGCCAAGGCGCAGCGCGACCTCTTGGAATCCTATCTGGCCAAATTCCGCGAAGCCACCACGCGCGAGAGCATCGACGCCGGGCCGGCCGACGGCCGGATCATTTCCCGCGCCATCGTTTCCAACACCCCGGCCTATCCGAAGAAACTGCCGATCGTGCTGATCGCCACGCTGGCGACGCTGCTGTTGACCGCCGGCGGCATCGTCACCGGCGAATTGCTGCGGGTTAGCGCGCCGCGGCCGGAATTCGCTGCGGTGGCACGACAACAGCCGCCGCTAGCTCCCTCGGAGCCGGCGCCGGCGGTGCGTATCGAGCCCGTGGCACCAATGCCGCCGCCGCCGCTGGCGTCGTCGCTGCCCGACACCCATCCCGAACTGTCGAGCCCGGTCGGCGAACTGGAAAAGGTCGCCGAGGAGCTGCGCGCCGCGGGTGACGCCGCGCGCAAGATCACCGTGCTGGGCTCCGGGCAGACCGCCAGCGTGACGCTGACCGCGCTGACCCTGGCGCGGTTGCTGGCGCGCAATGCCAAGGTGGTGCTGGTGGATCTGTCGGCGTCGTCGCCGGCGCTGGCAGCGGTGTCGGATCCCGACGCGCCGGGGCTTGCCGAGCTGATGCTCGGCGAGGCATCGTTCGGCGAGATCATCAGCAAGGACCGGCTGTCGCGGCTGCATCTGGTCAGCGCCGGCAAGCCGGGCTTCGATCGCGCGCTGTTGGCGTCGCCACGGCTCAATCTGGCGCTCGACGCGCTGCTGCGGGTCTATGACCACGTGCTGCTCGACGCCGGCACCGCCACCGATCTGCCGGCCGAATTGCTCACCGGGCAGGCCCGCGCCGTGCTGGTGCCGGAGCCGTCGATGAGCGCCGAGGCGCGGCTGGAGATGTGCCAGCAACTGGAGAGCGTCGGCTTTGCCAAGGTCACGCTGCTGCAGCGGGCCTCGCGGCAGGACGATCAGGACGAACCGTCGGGGACCGTGGCGGCGTGATTTTCCGCGCAATGCACTCCCGACGTCATCCTGAGGTGCCCCGTCGATGACGCACAGCGGCGTCGACGCGGCCTCGAAGGATGGGCCGCAAGCGCGCTCAACCGTCATCCTTCGAGACACCCTGCTTCGTCCTTCGCCGCGTTGCTCAGGATGACGAACTCTCGTCGACTGAACGATTGGAAAGCCGCCTACCTTCGCAGCGCGCCGCGCGCCAGTTGCAACGCGCGCATCAGGCCGGGGCTGTGCTTGACGACGTGCTTGGCGCGCGCCGCCGCCGACATCGCCATCGCGCCGAGCCGGCCGCGCGCGGTCAGCGCGACGAAACTGTCGAAAATCGGCTCGTCGGATTTGCAGAACAATCGCTTGTAGTCGTCCGAGCCGATGCCGAGATCGAGCGCGCTGTAGCCCAGTGCGGCGTAGTGATCGACGATGTTGCGCATCAGGATCAGGCCGGGGCTGTAGCGCGCGCTGTCCGACAGCGTGTAGGTGTTGAACATCATCGAGAAGCGCTGGCCGTCGGCGACGCCGGCGAAGATCGCGATCACCTCGTCGTCGCAGCGCAGCGCGTGGATGTCGATGGCGCGGCCGCCGCCGTCGCGCCGGGCGTGACAGGCCTCGCGGATGAAGCCGGCAACGCCGGGCTCCGCGAACACGTCGGGCAGGTTCTGCGCCGCCATCCGCAGCGGCTTGACGGCAAAGAACCAATCCAGCACCGCGTCGATCTCGGCGTCGCTCGAAGCGATGCCGTAGCGATAGCCCGCAAGCGGCTGCAGCTTCTTCTCTTTGCTCATCAGCCGGCGGCGGAACGAATTGCTGATCAGGCTGAGCGGTGCTGCGCCGGGCGCCATGGTCAGCACCGGACAGTCGTTGACCGAGGGCTGCTGCGGCAGCAGCGACAGCGGATTGACCACGCCGTTCCAGCTCAGCGGCTGCTGCTGCAGCGCCAGCACGTCGGCCTTGTCGGCGTGGCCGCGCAAGCCGGCGAGCAGGGCGGCGAGATCGGCGGCGCCGGCGCGCTGCGCGAATTCCTGCTGCCACAGCGCCATGTTGAACGTGGTGTGTTTGCCGCCGAGAAAGCGCGCGATGCGCAGGCCGAAGCCGCGCTCCAGCCCGAGCGGCAACAGCAGCAGCGGCTGGCGCTCGGCGTCGGAGGCGACCACGATGAACGGCGACACCTGCGCGGCGGCCCCGACATGGCGCTGCCAGGCCGCCAGCAGCTCGAAGCGCTGATACGGCGTCGACAGATGCGGCGGCTGTTGCAGCGCCCGCCAGATCGGTTCGGCGGCGTGCAGATCCTGCAGCACCTCGACATGGGCGATCCGGCTGATCGCGCCGGACGGCTGAGCCGGCGCGGCCGCGTCCTCGATCACCGCCGTCATCATCGCCATCGCAGCCCCCAAGACCGTTGGTACTCGATCGTTGATACTGAATCGTCGGCTTTTGCGGCGCGCAGCTTGGCAAACAAACGTCAACAAACCATGAGGACAAACGCCCGCGCCCGGCTGTCGCCGGCGCTTGGGAACCGGGGCTGCGGCGCCGCGTTCAGGCCAGATCGGGCCGCGACATCCAGCTCACGATCGGCATCGCCGGCAGCACCCAGCCCATGCCGACCACGACATAGAAGGCGCCTTGCAGCCATTTGGAGTTCTCGATCACCGGCAATTGCGCCAGCGCCATGCCGAACAGCGACCACACAATCGCCAGCACCAGCAGGCAGATGGTTCCAAGGAATTTTCGGGTGCGGATTTTCATGGCGATGCGGGTCCGGAACACAGTACCGCGCGGCTTGTGCGCGCAAGCCGCGCGACTATAAAGTTTGGCGCAATTCATTCAAGGTGCCGGATCCATGCAAGCTGTCCCCGCCGATCGCCCGCTGCGCGCCGTCCGGATCTGGCTGACGCTGATCGCCGGCCTGATCGTGCTGATGGTGCTGGTCGGCGGCGCCACCAGGCTCACCGAATCCGGACTGTCGATCGTGGAGTGGAAGCCGATCACCGGCACGCTGCCGCCACTCAGCCTGGAGCAGTGGACCCAGGCGTTCGAGGCCTACAAGACGATTCCGCAATATCGCGCGCTCAATGCCGGGATGAATCTATCCGAATTCAAGACCATCTTCTGGTGGGAATGGAGCCACCGGCTGCTCGGCCGGCTGATCGGCTTGGCGTTCCTGCTGCCGTTTCTCTGGTTCCTGGCGCGCGGCGCTCTGCGCGGCGCGTTGCAACGCCGGCTGTGGCTCATCTTCGGGCTCGGCGCGCTGCAGGGCGCGGTCGGCTGGTGGATGGTGGCCTCGGGGTTGTCGCAGCGCGTCGAGGTCTCGCAACTGCGGCTCGCCACGCATCTGGTGCTGGCGCTGTTGATCTATGCCGCGATCGTCTGGACGCTGCGCCAGCTCGTGCCGCGGCCGGCCATCGTGGCGCCGTTACGGCTGAAGCTCACCGCGATGGCGCTGCTCGGGCTGACCTTCGTGCAACTCTTTGCCGGCGCGCTGGTCGCCGGATTACGCGCCGGGCGGATCTACAACACCTGGCCGGAGATCGACGGCGCGCTGATTCCGTCCGCCGAGCGGCTGTGGTTCGAACAGCCATGGTGGACGAACCTGTTCGACAACCAGCTCACCGCGCAGTTCGACCATCGCATGCTGGCCTATGCGCTGTGGGCGCTGGCGATCGTGCACGCCATCGACGCCTGGCGGACGCGGGCGGCGGCCGGTGGCGCACTGGTGCTGGCTTTGGCGATCACCTTGCAGGCCGGGCTCGGCATCGCCACATTGCTCACCGCGGTGCCGATCGGGCTTGGCCTGACGCATCAGGCGATGGCGATCCTGGTGCTGACGCTGGCGGTGCGGCAGCTCGCCCGGTTCAGCCCCGGCGTCGTGCAGGCTGCGCAACACGCCGCAGCGCCGGCGGGGCTCGGTGCGCCGGCGCCGAGCTGAGCTTCGCGCTCAGGCTGGCCCCGACGCCGCCCGGCCGTATTGCAACACCTGCATCTTCTCCAGCGTCACCAGCCCGCTGGCAGCCGTCATCATGTCGTTGAGCAGCGGCAGGAAGCCGTTGATGGCGTCCTCGCTGTCGACGATCTCGATCACCAGCGGCAGGTCTTCCGACAGCCGCAGGATCTTCGAGGTGTGCAGCCGGCTGGAAGCGCCGAAGCCGACCGCGCCGCGCAGCACCGTGGCGCCGGCCAGATGCAGCTCGCGCGCCTTGCGCACGATCGCTTCGTGCAAGGGGCCGTGTTCGAAGCGTTCGTCCTCGCCGATGAAAATCCGCAGCAGCACCGCTTGTCTGGGAATCTGCATGATCACGTTCCTTTCAGACGATTGAGCCTTGTGGCCATGACATGGCCAAGCCACACCGCAACCAACCAGGACAGCGGCGAGACGCCGAGATTGATCAGCGCCGCCAGCGCGTGGCCGGTGCGCAGCAGTTGAAAGGTCTCGAAGCTGAAGCCGGAGAACGTCGTGTAGCCGCCGCAGATCCCGGTCATCACGAATTGTCGCTGCCGGCTGGAAGCGAACAGCCGGCCGTCGGGGCCGGCGATCGCGGCATAGAAGCCGATCACGAACGAGCCGGTGACGTTGACGAACAGCGTCGCCCAGGGAAAATTTACCCCGAGCCACGCCAGTTGCGCGACGTTCACCAGATAGCGCGCGCAGCCGCCGATCACGCTGCCGGCCGCGATCAGTGCATACAGCACCGCGCGGTTGCGCAGCTCGTCGGCCGACATCATGTCATCACCCGCGTCGCGGCAAAGCCCAGCGCCACCGCGATCAGGCAGAACACCAGCGAGAACATCACATTGCTGATCGCGCGAAAACCCTCGCCGTCGCGCGCCAGCGCCAGGGTCTGCAGCGCGAATGACGACACTGTGGTATAGCAGCCGAGAAAGCCGGTGACCGCGAACAGCCACGGCCCCGGCGTGGCGAACACGCCGTGGCCGGCGGCGGCCAGCGCGCCGAACACCCCGATCGCGAAGGCGCCCGAGACGTTGACGATCAGCGTGCCCCAGGGAAAGCTCTCGCCGATCCGCCGCGCCACCATGCCGGACAGCCAGAACCGCGCCATGCCGCCGAACACGCTGCCCAGCGCCACGAACCACAGCCCCTCGATGATCTCGCGCATCGCCACGGCGGGGCGCTGCGCGCTAGCCGAGCGCCTGCGCCAGATCGGCGATCAGATCGTCCTTGTCCTCGATGCCAATCGACAGCCGCACCACGTCGGGGCCGGCGCCCGCCGCGGTCTTCTGCGCGTCGTCGAGCTGGCTGTGGGTGGTGGAGGCCGGATGGATCACCAGCGAACGGGTGTCGCCGACATTGGCCAGATGCGAGAACAATTTCAGATTGCTGACCAGGCTGACGCCGGCGTCGTAGCCGCCCTTCAGGCTGAAGGTGAACACCGCGCCGGCGCCCTTCGGCGCGTATTTGCGGGCGAATTTGTGGTAGGGATCGGTCGGCAGCCCGGCGTAGTTCACCGTCGCCACCGCCGGATGGGTCGAGAGATAGTCGGCCACCGCCTTGGCGTTCTCGCAATGCTTCTGCATTCTGAGCGGCAACGTCTCGATGCCGGTGAGAATCATGAAGGCGTTGAACGGCGACAGCGCCGGACCGAGGTCGCGCAGGCCGAGCACCCGGCAGGCGATCGCGAAGGCGAAGTTGCCGAACGTCTCCTGGATCTTGATGCCGTGATATTCCGGACGCGGCTCGCTCAGCATCGGATATTTGCCGTCGCGCGACCAGTCGAAGGTGCCGGCGTCGACGATGATGCCGCCCAGCGAATTGCCGTGGCCGCCGAGAAATTTGGTCAGCGAATGCACCACGATGTCGGCGCCATGGTCGATCGGCCGGATCAGATAGGGCGTCGCCAGCGTATTGTCGACGATCAGCGGCACCCCGGCCTTGCGCGCCACCGCAGAGATCGCCTCGATGTCGGTGACGCTGCCCGACGGATTGGCGATCGATTCGATGAAGATCGCCTTGGTCTTCGCCGTCACCGCGCGCTCAAAACTGCCGACGTCGTCGGGATCGGCCCACACCACGTTCCAGCCGAAGCTTTGGAAGGCGTGCTTGAACTGGTTGATCGAGCCGCCATAGAGTTTGCGCGCCGCGATGAATTCGTCGCCGGGCTGCATCAATTGCTGCATCACCACGAGCTGCGCGGCGTGACCGGAGGCGGTCGCCAGTGCCGCGGTGCCGCCTTCGAGCGCGGCGACGCGCTCCTCGAGCACCGCCGTGGTCGGGTTGGTGATGCGGGTGTAGATGTTGCCGAACGCCTGCAGCCCGAACAGCGAGGCGGCGTGGTCGGCGTCGTTGAACACGAACGAGGTGGTCTGATAGATCGGGGTGGCGCGGGCGCCGGTGGTGGGATCGGGATGGGCGCCGGCATGGACGGCGAGCGTGGCGAACCCTGGCGTGCGATCGGTCATCGTGAATCCCTGAGATGCTTGTGAGACAGGCGTGGCGGGTATCTGAGCGCATCGGGCAGGGGCGTCAAGCCGCGCCGCGGTCGCTCACAGCGGATCGGTTTTGCGGCGCGATGCCGCGCCGAGCGACAGCTGCATGCCCTTGATCGGCGGCGCGGCGCGCTTCGAGTTCAGCACTCCCGAATTGACGCCGAGCCAGGAAATCTCCGCCGACAGCCGGCCGTATTCGATCTTCGGGCAGCGGTTCATCACCACCTTCAGCCCGGCGGCTTCGGCCAAGGCTGCGGCTTTGTCGTTGCGCACGCCGAGCTGCATCCAGATCACCTGCGGCCGCGGCGAGAGCGCCAGCGCTTCCTCGACCAGCGGCAGCACGTGTTCGGGGCTGCGGAAGATGTCGACCATGTCGATCGGCCGGCCGATCTCGGCGAGCGACGCCGCGAAGGGGATACCGAGCAGGCTCTTGCCGCGATGCGCCGGGTTCACCGGGATCATGTCGTAGCCGCGGCCGGCGAGATATTTGAACGCGAAGTAGCTCGGCCGCACATTGACCGGCGAGGCGCCTACCATGGCGATGGTCTTCACGCGGTTGAGAATCTCGCGGATGTCATCGTCGGCATAGGCGTCGTGGTTCATGGCTGCGGCGCGCTCTCACATCGATCGGTTTCGGCGAAATCCGCGCTCGACGCGTCATTGCGAGGAGCTCTTGCGACGAAGCAATCCAGGGCCGCACGTGATGCCCCTGGATTGCTTCGCTTCTCAGCCGGCGCTGCGCGCCGGCCTCGGCTCGCAATGACGACATGGCGGGTGATATCTCTCACCGATCTTTCCAGACCGGGTCGCGCTTGTCGATGAAGGCGCGGATGCCCTCGTCGGCGTCTTCCGACATCAGGTTCTCAGTCATCACTTCGGCGGCGAAGCGATAGGCCTCGGCGAGATCCATCTCGGCCTGGCGGTAGAACGCCGCCTTGCCGATCCTGACGGTGTGCGCCGATTTGCGGGCGATGCCGCGGCCGAGCGCGATCGCGGCGTCGCGCGCTTGCCCCGCCGCCACCACGCGGTTGATCAGACCGATGGCGCGCGCGGCTTCGGCGCCGACCGGCTCGCCGGTCAGCAGCATGTCCATGGCGTGCTTGGGCGCCACGTTGCGCAACAGCGCCACCATCGGCGTCGAACAGAACAGCCCGATGTCGACGCCGGGCGTCGCGAAGCTGGCGTCGTCGGAGGCCACCGCAAGGTCGCAACTGGCGACCAGTTGGCAGCCGGCGGCGGTGGCGACACCCTGCACCGCGGCGATCACCGGCTTCGGCAGCGCCACGATCGATTGCATCATCGCGCTGCAGGCGGTCATCAGCCGCGCGAAACAGGCGCGGCCCTGGTCGGGATCGTTGCGGTGCGCGGTGATTTCCTTGAGGTCGTGGCCGGCACAGAACGCCGGACCGTTGGCGGCGACCACCACCACGCGCACGCCGTCGTCATGCGCGATGGAGTCGAGCGCAGCCTGCAATTCGCCGATCAGGTCCTTCGAGAGGCTGTTGCGCTGGGCGGGCCGGTTCAGCGTCAGAACCGCCAATCCGCCGTCGATGGTTTCGCGCAGCAGAATCGGCGGATGCGGCGTCGCGACGTAAGCGGGCTGTGCTGTCATCGAAAATCCGGGGCTGGGAACGGGCGTCACGTTAATGTAACAGACCAGGAGAAGCGGGAGCAGGGCGGCAACGACATGGCTAAGGCGAAGATGAGCGTAACGGAACTCGAGAGTTTCTTGCACCTCGAATTTCCGCAAGCCTTCAACAATGACGACATCAGCATCGAAAGCGCCGACGGCGCAACCAGCCTCCTGCGGCAGCGCTACAGCGAGCGGATGCTGCGGCCCGGCGGAACCGTGTCGGGGCCGACCTTGATGGCGCTGGCGGATTTCGCGATGTACGTCGTGCTGCTGTCGGCGATCGGCCCGGTCGGGCTCGCCGTCACCACCAATCTCAACATCAATTTTCTGCGCAAGGGGCTGCCCGGCCAGGATGTGCTGGCGCAGGCGCGGCTGTTGAAGCTCGGCAAGCGGCTGGCGGTCGGCGAAGTGGTGCTGCTGTCGGGCACCTCGCCCGACCCGATCGCCCACGTGACATCCACCTATTCCATTCCGATTGTTGGCTGATTTAGAAGGTAATATCGCACCATAATTATAACGCCTTGTTTCCAAAGCACAATATGGCCCGCGCGGGGATTGACGGCGACGGGGCGGTTATCTAAAACCGCGGCCAGTCCGGTGCGCTGTCGCCGAATGTCCCCTTTTCACGGAATTTTTCACATGAAGACGTTTTCGGCAAAGCCCGCCGAGCTCACCAAGAAGTGGATCGTGATCGATGCCACCGGCTTGGTGGTTGGCCGGCTCGCGACGCTGGTGGCCAACCGGCTGCGCGGCAAGCACCTCCCGACCTACACTCCGCATGTCGATTGCGGCGACCATGTCATCATCGTCAACGCCGCCAAGGTGGTGCTGACCGGCCGCAAGCGCGAGAACAAGGTGTATTATCACCACACCGGCTTCATCGGCGGCATCAAGGAGCGCACCGCGAAGTCGATCCTCGAGGGTCGTTTCCCGGAGCGCGTCGTCGAGAAGGCGGTCGAACGCATGATCCCGCGCGGCCCGCTCGGCCGCATGCAGATGGGCAATCTGCGCGTCTATGGCGGCCCCGACCATCCGCACGAAGCCCAGCAACCCGAACCGCTCAACGTCGCCGTGATGAACCGCAAGAATATGAGGGCCGCATAAGATGTCCGATACCATGCAGTCTCTCGAAGAATTGGGTTCGCTGAAGGTCGCCGCACCCGACGCCCCGAAATACGAAAAGAAGGTCGACAAGTTCGGTCGCGCCTACGCCACCGGCAAGCGCAAGGACGCGGTCGCCCGGGTCTGGATCAAGCCCGGCGCCGGCAAGATCACCGTCAACGCCCGCGAGGTCGAAATCTATTTCGCCCGCCCGGTGCTGCGCATGATGATCCAGCAGCCGCTGTTGGCCGCGGCGCGTGCCGGCCAGTACGACGTGGTCTGCACCGTCGCCGGCGGCGGCCTGTCCGGCCAGGCCGGCGCGGTCCGTCACGGCATCTCCAAGGCGCTGACCTATTTCGAGCCGGATCTGCGCGGCGTGCTGAAGAAGGGCGGCTTCCTGACCCGCGACTCGCGCGTCGTCGAGCGCAAGAAGTACGGCCGGGCCAAGGCGCGTCGTTCGTTCCAGTTCTCGAAGCGCTGATCGCCTTCGACCTTATTCGCTCCGCGAACCATCGCTCTCAAAAGCCGCCTTCGGGCGGCTTTTTTGTTGGCGGAGTCCGCTTGCGAATGGTTGGCGCGCGTTGCCGACAAAACGTCGCCGAACTGCGGCGAATTTTCGTGAAACTTTGCACCGGCATCCAAACCCGATTTCAACGTCGGGTTTTTAACGTCGCCTGATCGTAATTCCGGTGCCCGCTATGTCTCCCGATATTTCAACGCTTTATCTGGTCGCAACGCTGCTCGCCGCGTTGCTCGGCGGGATGATGATGTACTTCGGCAAGCAGGAGCGCATCGCGGCGTTGGACTGGTGGGGCTACGCCTATCTGCTCGGCGCCACCGACGTGGCGTTGTGGGCGCTGGCCAGCCCGACGCTGCCGGAGCCGCTGGGGCAGGCGATCCACGCGCTCGGCTTCATCGCCTGCGGCATGGTTTGGAACGCGGCGCGCGTGTTCCACGGCCGCAAACCGAACTGGCCGGGCCTGGTGATCGGCGCGCTGGCCTGGGTGGCGGCGGTGGTCAGCATTGCGCCGGACGCGGTGGCGCTACGCATGACGCTGGGCGCCGGCATCGTCGCCGGCTACGCCGTACTGACCGCGGCGCAGCTCGGCGCCGAACGCCGCAAGTCGGTGCAGCGACGCTGGGTGGCGATCGTCGTGCCGCTGCTGCATGGCGGCGTGCTGATGCTGCCGATCCTGCTGGCCGATCTGTTGACGCCGTCGGACCGCACCGTCGCCGGCAACGTCTGGGTGACGATGTTCGCCGTCGAACTGGTGCTCTACGCGGTCGGTACGGTGTTCGTGATTTTCATGCTGGTGTCGGAGCGCACGGTGCGCGCGCACAAGACCGCCGCCGCGATCGATCCGTTGACCGGGATGTTCAACCGCCGCGGCTTTGCCGAGGCCACCGCGCGGATGATCGCGCGCGAAGCTGACGCCGGCCGGCCGGTAACGGTGATGATTTTCGACATCGACTTTTTCAAGTCGATCAACGACCGCTTCGGCCATCCCGCCGGCGACGAATTGCTGAAGCTGTTCGCCACCCTGGTCACCAACACGCTGCGGATCACCGACCTGTCGGGGCGGATCGGCGGCGAGGAATTCGCCGCGCTGTTGCCGTGCGCGATGGACGAAGCGCTGGTCGCCGCCGAGCGGGTGCGCGAGGCGTTTGCGAGCTGCGGCATCGTAGTCGACGACGCCCCGGTGGAGACCACGGTGAGCATCGGCGTCGCCGGCGGCCCGGCGCGCACCGAGCTCGACGTGCTGCTGGCCGCGGCCGATACCGCGCTGTATCAGGCCAAACGCAGCGGCCGTAACCGCGTCGAGGCGGCGATGGAAGAGCCGCTGTCGGTGGGCGCGGAGCGGCGCAAGGCGGCGTTAGCGATCGGCCAGGCGGCGCTGCCGCAACAGGTCGGGCTGGCCGGCGTCGCGTGAGGCTCCGCGCTGCGCTGTCGGCAGCATAGCCCGCGGCGGACTTCAACATGGCGCAAGGTTGCGATACAGAGAGGCAACCTCACCGTAGCGTTGGAGCCAAGATGATCACCGAAATCGCCCAGATCGAGATCAAGCCGGGTTCGGAAGCCGATTTCGAACAAGCCGTGGCCAAGGCGCGCGCCGCATTCGGCCGCTCCAAGGGCTTTCACGGTTTCGAGCTGCATCGCTCGATCGAGCATCCGCAGCGCTACCGGCTGATGGTGAAGTGGCAGACGCTGGAGAGCCACACCGTGGATTTCCGCGGCTCGGAGAACTTTTCCGAATGGCGCGGCCTGGTCGGGCCGTTCTTCGCTGCGCCGCCGCAAGTCGAACACACCGAGACGGTGCTGACCTCGGCCGCCTGATCAGCGAATCGCCAAGGGCTCGGCGGTCTCTTCGACCGGGAAGTGATCCATCACCACCTTGGCGATCGCCATCAGCGGCAGCGCCAGCGCCAGTCCCCACAGCCCGAACACGATGCCGAGCAGGATCTGCGTGGCGAACAGAGTGCCGGGCGGAATGTCGATCGCCTGCTGCTGGATCAACGGCGTCAGCACGTAGCTCTCCATGGCGTGGACCGCGAGGAACAGCGCGAACGCGCTGGCCACCGCGACCCAGCCGGAGCCCAGCGACGCCAGCACGATGATCAACCCGCCGAGCAGCGCGCCGATGGTCGGGATGAACGCCAACAGCCCGGCCTGAATGCCGAGGATGAAAGCGCCGGGGATGCCGATCAGGGTCAGCCCGATCGAGGTCACGGCAAACACCGCCGCCATGGTGATCATCTGCGCCAACAGCCAGCGCTTCAGCATCTCGCCGATGGCGTTGACGATCGCGGTCGCCTGCGGCCGATAGCGCGCCGGCACGCTGCGCAATAGACCCTTCCGATAGATCGCCGGCTGCGCGCCGAAACACAGCCCGAGGAAGATCACGATGAAGAAGTTGCCGACCGCGCCGATGGTGCCGAGAATGAGCTTCAGGGTCTGACTGACGATCGCGCCGCCGCCCGAGGCAAGGGCGCCGGCGCTCGGCAGGTTGCGCGGCTGCGCCGGGGTGCCGGCGGGCTCCGGGGTGCCGAGGTCGAGGAAGCCGGTGTCGACGCCGTGGTCGTCGAGGAAGCTCTTTACGTTGACGATCTGCGATTTGATGGTGTTGCTGAGCGAGGTGGCCTGCTCGGCGATGGTAGTGCCGCCCAGCACCAGCACGCCGGTGAACAGGCCGGCCAGCACCACGCAGACCAGCGCCAGCCGCAAGCCATGTCCGCCGCCGATCAGCCGGCCGAGCAATTCGGTGACCGCGTTGAGAAACACCCCGAACAGAATGCCGGCGAAGATCAGGAACAGGGTGGCGGCAAAATACCACGCCGCGAACAACAGGCCGGCGAACGCCACCGTGGCAGCGCCGCCGACAGCGATCGCCCAAGCCAGGTCATTGCGGGTCTGAACACGATCCTCAGTGGAAGTTGTCACGGGCCATCCTTGTTGAAACGCCGCGCGTCGCGGCGAAGCTTGCGATACTCTTTCGGCAATTTCGCGCCAGGGCAAGCCGCGCGGCGTCACCGCGCCGGCGCGGCGACTGGTGGCCGTCATAGGCCTTCGCCGCAGGCTGCGACCGGGACGCGGCGAGGGCGCCGCGACATCAGCTGTTAACCATTCGGTCACCACCCCGGGCTTCACCCCATTTTCGCCGTGATCGCGCTGCGGTATGCTCTCCGCGTGGTGCGATGTGGGTCGCATCATATTCGTGGCCGGAGGGGCGCCAGTGGGCGACCGGCCGCAGGAATGGTATTTGGGGACTATGGGGAATCGCGAGTCAGATTCGATCGGCCGCGCGGCGCGCGCCGTTGCCACCGTGAGCGCGTGCCTTCTGCTCGCCAATTGTGCGTCGTCGGGCAAATTCGCCAGCCGGGTCGATCCGCGATACGGCGTCTCGGCGAGCCCGCGCGTGGTCGAGCCCGGCGAGCCGGTGCCCAAAGGCGGCGGCACCTACCGCGTCGGCAAGCCCTATGTGGTCGGCGGCCGGATGTATGTCCCGGAAGAGAACGTCAGCTATCGCGAGGAGGGGCTGGCGTCCTGGTACGGCGACGATTTCCACGGCCGGCTCACCGCCAATGGCGAAGTGTTCGACATGGCGTCGCTGTCGGCGGCGCATCCGACGCTGCCGATGCCGTGCTATGCCCGCGTCACCAATCTCAAGAACGGCAAATCGCTGATCGTCCGCGTCAACGACCGCGGACCGTATCACAGCGACCGCTTGATGGACGTCTCCAACCGCGCCGCCGAACTGCTTGAATTCAAGAATCACGGCACCGCGCGGGTCCGCGTCGAATATGTCGGCCGCGCTCCGCTGGAAGGCTCCGACGACCGGCAATTGATGGCGACGCTGCGGACCGGCGAGCCGGCGCCGTCGCCGGCCACCGTCCGGGTGGCTTCGGCGCGCGGCTTCGTGCCGGAAATGGCCGCGCCCAACCGCGCCTTGCGCGGCGACGTGCCGCTGCCGGAGGGCCGGCCCTATACGCTCGGCAATACCTCGGTGGACATGGCCTCGATCTCGGCGACCTCGGAGATGTCGGCGTCGCGCAGCCTGCGATCGGGCCGCGTGGTCGACAATCGCCGGGCGGTGGCCTACGAGCCCGACAGCCTTGACGCGCAGGCGGCCGCCGCGCCCGCAGCCTACGCGCCGTCGGGTCGCGACGAGATCGGCAACATGATCTCAGGACGCGGGCTTTATTAAGCAACGCCAAAGACTAAGCCTGGTTCGCTAAGGTTTTTTGCGAGGCCGGCCAGGGGACTCCGGGCGGTTCATCCGGGGCGGCACAAAGTTGCGCGCCGCGGCGCGATGGCAGGCCGCGTTCGCGCCCACTTGTGTTGTTCGTGCCATTTGCAACTGTTAGAGCATGATCCCGAACAGTGGATCCCGGTTTTTCGGAAAACACCCCGCTCAATCAAAATGCTAGGGCTGGATGACGAGTCGACGAAACGTCATCCTGCTGCCAAACGGCGCATTCAGGACCTCCGCATGGCCGTCTCCCCCGCATCATCTGGCAGCGTCCGGCGACCGTGGCGCCGGCTGATCGCCGCGGCGCTGGCGCTCGCGATCGGCCTTGGCGGCGCGGCTCTGGCCGCCAACAACAGCGTGCAGGGCGCCAAGAAGGACGACGGCGGCTATGACGCCGACGCGCCGACCGCGATCCTGATCGAGGCCTCCAGCGGCAGCGTGCTGTACGAGAAGAACGCCGACGAATTGCGCCCGCCCTCCAGCATGATGAAGCTGATGACCGTGGAGGTCGTGTTCCACGCGCTGCAGCAGGGCGACATCAAGCTCACCGACCAGTATCAGGTCAGCGAGAACGCCTGGCGCAAGGGCGGCGCGCCGGCCGGCAATTCCACGATGTTCGCCGAGATCCACAGCCGGATTGCGGTCGAGGACCTGCTGCGCGGCGCCATCATCCAGAGCGGCAACGACGCCTGCATGGTGCTGGCGGAAGCGCTCGGCGGCGGCGAACGCGGCTTCGCCGAGATTCTGACCAAGCGCGCCCGCGAACTCGGCCTCACCAGATCGAGCTTCGCCAATTCCAACGGGCTGCCCGACCCCGGCAACAAGATGAGCGTGCGCGAGCTGGCGCGGCTTGCCCGTCACATCATGCAGACCTATCCGGAGTTCTACAAAATCTTCGGCGAGCGCGAATTCACCTGGAACAAGATCCGCCAGACCAACCGCAATCCGCTCTTGACCATGCTGGACGGCGCCGATGGCCTGAAGACCGGCTACACCAAGGACGGTGGCTATGGCATGGTCGGCTCCGCGGTGCAGAACGGCATGCGGCTGATCGTGGCGATCAACGGCGTCGAGGACATCGACGACCGCGCCACCGAAGCCAAGAAGCTTTTGGAATGGGGCTTCCGGAACTTCGAATCGCGCACGCTGTTCAATCCGCAGGACGCGGTCGGCTACGCCAAGGTGTTCGGCGGCGACAGCCGGTCGGTCAAGCTCACCAGCACCGAGCCGGTGCGGGTGATGGTGCAGAAGAACGGCAGCGACAAGCTGATCGCGCGGCTGGTCTATAACGGCCCGGTGCAGGCGCCGATCGCGCCCGGCCAGCAGATCGGCGTGGTCAAGGTGTGGCGCGGCGCCAATCTAGCGGTGGAGGTGCCGTTGCAGGCGGCGGAGCCGGTCGCCGCCGGCACCACCCTGCAGCGCGCGGTCGACGGCGCCAGCGAATTGGTGATCGGACTGATCCGCGCCGGCGCAGAGAAGCTTTGACCATGGCAAAGGGCACCTCGAACCGCACCGTGACCCGCGGCCGGTTCATCACTTTCGAAGGCGGCGAGGGCGCCGGCAAGTCGACCCAGATCAAGCTGTTGGCCGAACGGCTCAACGCCGCGCGGATCCGAACCCTGCTGACCCGCGAGCCCGGCGGCTCGCCCGGCGCCGAGATCATGCGGCATATGATCCTCTCCGGGATCGGCGCGCTGATCGGCGGGCCGGAGGCCGAGACGCTGTTGTTCGCCGCCGCCCGCGACGATCACGTCCACACCGTGATCGAGCCGGCGCTGGCGCAGGGCTTCTGGGTGCTGTGCGACCGCTTTTCGGACTCCACCCGCGCCTATCAAGGCCAGATGGGCGAGGTGGCGCCGGCGCTGCTCAATGCGATGCAACGGGTCACGATCGGCGATCTGAAGCCGGACCTCACCCTCATTCTCGACGTCCCGGTGGAGATCGGCGTCAAGCGCGCCGCGACCCGCCGCGGCACCGCGGCGCCCGACCGTTTCGAGGCCGAGAGCCTGGAGTTTCACCGCCGGCTGCGCGAGGCCTATCGGCAGATCGCCGTCGACGAGCCGCAACGCTGCGTGCTGATCGACGCCAATGCCAAGCTCAAGCCGGTCGCGGCCAAGGTGTGGGCCGCGGTGCAGCAGCGGCTGTTGTCGTCGAAGCTCAACGAAGTGCAGCACGCATGAGCACCCGCCGCGGCGAACCCCAGATCGCGGTGCGCCGGCCGCGCGAGACCACCGCGCTGTTCGGCCATCACGACGCCGAGCAGGCGCTGCTCGGCGCCTATCGCAGCGGCCGGATCCCGCACGCCTGGCTGATCGGCGGCCCGCAGGGCATCGGCAAGGCGACGCTGGCCTACCGGATGGCGCGCTTTGTGCTGGCGCATCCCGATCCGACCGCAGCCGCGGTGCGCGACGCCACGACGCTCGAGGTCGGGCCCGACGATCCGGTGGCGCGGCATATCGCGGCCGGCGCCCATGGCGGGCTGCTGACGCTGGAGCGCACGCTGAACGACAAGGGCGTGCTGCGTACCATGATCCGCGTCGACGAGGCGCGCGAGACCATCGGCTTCTTCGGCTCGACCGCGGCGATCGACGGCTGGCGGGTCTGCGTCGTCGATACCGTCGACGAACTCAACGCCAATGCCGCCAACGCTTTGCTGAAGGTGGTCGAGGAGCCGCCGCGCCGCTCGCTGTTCCTCTTGATCAGCCACGCCCCGGCGCGCGTCTTGCCGACCATCCAGTCGCGCTGCCGCAAGCTCGCCCTGCGCCCGCTCGAGGTCGCCTCGGTGATCGCCGCCGCGGCGCTCGCCACCGAGACCGACGCCGGCGATCCCCTGTTGGCGGAGGCCGCCGCGGCGTCGGAGGGCAGCGTCGCCCGCACCCTGACGCTGCTCGGCGGCGACGCGCTCAACCTACATCAGCGCACCACCGCGCTGCTCGACACGCTGCCCAATGTCGATCCGCGCGCGCTGCATGCGCTCGGCGACGCGCTCGGCGGCGTCGACCGCGTGGCGCTGGCGAGCTTCATGGACGGCGTCGATCGCTGGGTGGCGCAGCGGCTGCGGGTCGATGATCCCAACGCCAATCTGCCGCGTCTTGCGCGGCTGGCGGAGGTATGGGAAAAGATCAACCGCGCCGCGCGCGACACCGAAGCCTTCAACCTGGAGCGCAAACCGCTGGTGTTTTCGGTGTTCGGGCTGCTCGCGGAGGCGATCCGCTGATCGATGCGACGTTGCTGTCCGGCCATCCTCGATCCCGCCGCAACCGTTTGAGTCAAGGTTTTCAAAGTACCCCCATGGCGTCCGCATCCGCTTCAGCCCGTCCGGCCTATTTCCTCACCACGCCGATCTTCTATCCGAACGGCGTGCCGCATATCGGCCACGCCTATACCGCGATGGTCACCGACGCGATCGCGCGGTTTCAGCGGCTGGACGGCTACGACGTGCGCTTTCTCACCGGCACCGACGAGCACGGACTGAAGATGCAGCAGACCGCGATCGCCGAAGGGCTGACCCCGCTGCAACTCGCCGACCGCAATTCGGCGCGGTTTCGCGACATGATGGCGGCGCTGAACATCTCCTACGACGACTACATCCGCACCACCGAGCCTCGGCACGAACGCTCCTGCCAGGCGCTGTGGACCGCGATCGAGAACAACGGCGACATCTATCTCGACAAGTACGCCGGCTGGTACTCGGTGCGCCAGGAGGCCTATTTCGACGAGGCCGAGACCACGGTCGGCGAGGACGGCGTGCGCCGCGAGCCGCTCGGCTCGCCGGTGGAATGGACCGAGGAGGAGACCTACTTCTTCCGGCTGTCGGCCTATCAGGACAAATTGCTCGAGCTCTACGCCAAGGTGCCGGATTTCGTACTGCCGCGCGAACGGCTCAACGAGGTCGCAAGCTTCGTCAAGGGCGGGTTGCAGGATCTGTCGCTGTCGCGCACCACCTTCGACTGGGGCATCAAGGTGCCGGGCGCGCCCGGCCATGTGATGTATGTGTGGATCGACGCGCTGACCAACTACATCACCGCCGCCGGCTATCCGGACGTCGACGGTGACAGCTTCCAGCGCTACTGGCCGGCCAATCTGCACGTCATCGGCAAGGACATCGTGCGGTTTCACGCGGTGTACTGGCCGGCGTTCCTGATGTCGGCGGGCATCGAGGTGCCGCAGCGGGTGTTCAGCCACGGCTTTCTTTTGAACCGCGGTGAGAAGATGTCGAAGTCGGTCGGCAACGTGGTCGATCCGTTCGAGATGGCCAAGCAATACGGCGTCGACCAGATGCGCTACTTCTTCATGCGCGAGGTGTCGTTCGGCCAGGACGGCAGCTACAATCACGAGGCGATCGTCAACCGCACCAACGCCGATCTCGCCAACGACCTCGGCAATCTGGCGCAGCGCTCCTTGACCATGATCGGCAAGCAGCTGGGCGGCGTGTTGCCGGCGCCCGGCGATTTCAGCGCCAACGACACGGCGATTCTGGCCCAAGCCGACGCGATGGTGGAGCAGGCGCGTAGCGCGATGGCGACGCAGCAGATCCACCACATGCTGAACGCGGTGTGGGCGGTGGTCGCCGAGGCCAACCGTTACTTCGCTGGCGAAGCGCCGTGGGCGCTCGCCAAGACCGATCCGAAGCGGCAGCGCACCGTTCTGTATGTCACCGCCGAAGTGATCCGCCAGGTCGCGATCCTGGCGCAGCCCATCATGCCGGCCTCGGCGGCGAAGCTACTCGACAGCCTCGGCATTCCCGAGGCCGAGCGCGACTTCACCCGGCTCGGCGGTCAGGAGCGGATTAAGCCCGGCACGCAACTACCGGCGCCGGCGCCGATCTTTCCGCGCTATGTCGAGCCGACGCCGCAGTGAGCGCGCCGCAGCCGATGCTGATCGACAGCCATTGCCATCTGGATTTTCCGGATTTCGCCGACGACCTCGACGGCATCGTGGCGCGCGCCGAAGCCGCCGGCATCGCCCGGATGGTGACGATCTCGACCCGGGTGCGGCGGTTGCCGGAGCTGATCAAGATCGCCGAGCGCTTTCCCAACGTGTATTGCTCGGTCGGCACCCATCCGCATCACGTCGACGAGGAAGACGGCATCTCAGCCGAGGAGCTGATCGCGGCCACCGCGCATCCGAAGCTGGTGGCGCTCGGCGAAGCGGGGCTCGACTACTTCTATGAGCGCGGCTCGCGCGAGGCGCAGCATCGCGGATTTCGTGTCCATATTGCGGCGGCGCGTGCCACGGGTTTGCCACTGGTGATTCACACCCGCGAGGCCGACCAGGATTGCGCCGAAATTCTTCGCGAGGAGATGGCCAAGGGACCTTTCAAGGCGGTGCTGCATTGCTACACCGGCGGGCGGGAGTTGGCGATGACGGCGATCGAATTGGGACTGTTCATCGGCTTCACCGGCATTCTCACTTTCAAGAAGACCCAGGCGCTTCGCGACCTCGCCGCCGAACTGCCGGCGGATCGCATTCTGGTGGAAACCGACTCGCCGTATCTGGCGCCCGGCAAATTCCGCGGCAAGCGCAACGAGCCGGCTTTCATCGTCGAGACCGCCAAGCTTTTAGCGGAGCTTCGCGGCGTTTCGCCCGATGCCATCGCGCGGCAGACCACCGCGAATTTCTTCGCGCTGTTCAACAAAGTGCCGCGCCCTGCGGGTGTCGCATGACGCTGACGCTGACGATCCTCGGCTGCGGATCCTCCGCCGGCGTGCCGCGCCCGGCGCTGGGCTGGGGCGCGGCTGATCCGACCAACCCGAAGAATCGGCGCCGCCGCTGTTCGCTGCTGGCCGAGCTGTCGTCGGGCGAGGGCATCACCCGCGTGGTGATCGACACCTCGCCGGATCTGCGCGAGCAACTGATCGATGCCGAGGTCGATCACATCGACGCGGTGTTCCTCACGCACGAACATGCCGACCAGACCCACGGCATCGACGACCTGCGCTCGGTGGTGATGGCGCAACGCAGCCGGATTCCGGTGTATCTCAACAAGGCCACCGCGGCGCATATCCTGCTGCGGTTCTCCTATTGCTTCGAACAGGCGCCGGGCAGCGATTATCCGGCGATCCTTGAGGCGCGCGACATCGAAGCCGGCGAAAGCCGCACGGTGCAAGGCAAGGGCGGGGCGCTGACGCTGACGGCGTTCCTGGTGCAGCACGGCAGCATTCCGGCGCTGGGCTATCGGATCGGCAACGCCGCCTACACGCCCGACGTCCACGACATTCCGGTGCAGAGCTGGCCGCAGCTCGAGGGGCTCGATCTGTGGATCATCGATGGGCTGCGCTACAAGCACCATGGCAGCCACTTCAATATCGAAGCGGCGCTCGGCTGGATCGACCGCTTCAAGCCGAAGCGCGCGGTGATCAACAACATGCACGCCGACCTCGATTACGAGGTGCTGCGCGGACAGCTGCCGCCGCAGGTCATTCCGGCCTATGACGGCATGCGGCTACCCCTGGATGACGCGACGGCTATAGCGTTTTCGAGCGAAGTGGATTCCGGTTCGCGTGACGAAAACGCGTCAAAATGAGAATCTAGAACTCCGGTTCTGATTCTATCAGAACTGGAATAGCTCTAGGATCGCGATCCATTACCAGGAGTAACGCACCCGGCCGCTGCCGCCATATCTGGTGGCGTGCTCGGCGAATTCGCCATCCAACTGCGCACCGACCGAGAAGCCGTTGCGGAAGCGCAATTCCGCGCCCGCCGTGGCCAGCAGCAGATCGTCCGGCGTCGCAGCACCATAGACCGTGAAGTTGGAGCCCGGCAGCGCCAGGAATGAGGCGTTCATGATTGGATTGGAGACCCGGTCATGCGCCCAGGCGGCGCGACCGCGCAGGATCAGAACGTCGCCGTCGCCGATCGGATGGGACTGATCGAACCAGGCGCCGAGTTCGGTCCGAACCGCGGTTTCGGTGCGGGCGTCATAGCCGCGCGCGAAGTCCGAATTAAACGTCTCGGCGTAAGCCGGCGTCCAGAATGCCTGGGCCTGCAGCGCGGCGTAGGGCGTGATGCCGAATTCCGGGACCATCCACACGCTTGGCACCGCGAAGCGATAGCCGCCTTCGAGCCGCGCGCCGAGATTGTTGGCGTTGAAATGCGCGGTGAGGTGGTCGGCGGTGGCCACCGACAAGAACTGATCGGTGGTGACGTCATGCCAGGCGTAAGCCACCGCCGCCGACACATAGGCGGCGTGGAAGCGGGTGGTGCTGTAGATCGCCGATTGAAACATGTCGCTGTGTCCGCTGCCCAATCCGTTGGCCAGGGCGTAATTGGTGCCGCCGCCGCCGAGCGCGAAGCCGACGATGGTGTCGGGCAAGATCCGATAGTCCAACCCGGTGGCGAAGCCGAAGCCGCGGCTGGAGCGATCACTGGTGTCCCACGCGGCATTGCCGCGGGTCTGACTCTGGCCGCCATAGGCCGCGCCCCAGACGCTCCAGCGCGGATCCAGATTGGTGGACAGGCCACGGTCGATCGCCGCGGCGGCCGGCGCCTTGGTGGCGATGCGGCCCTCCGGCGCGTAACCGAGCGTGCGGACCACCGGCGCCGGGCCGAAGCCGCGGCCGTCGGCGGTCATGCCGCTGGCGTAGGGATTGAGCACCAGCGACAAGAACGAGTTCATCGCCAGGATGCCGGTCTGCGCCATCCCGGTGCTGGATTCCCCCGACAATTGCCGCAGCACCACCGCCAGCGCCTCGGGAGACAGCGCCGACAGATTGAGGAAGCCCTGCGGGAAGCTGCCGGCCACGGTATTGTCGCTCCCGATCGCATTGACGAAGGCATTGTTGATGATGCTGGTCACCACCGTCGCCGGCGGCGTCACCACCGGGGTGGTCACCACCGGGTTCGTCACCACTGGGGTCGTAACCACCGGGGTAGTCGGCAGCAACGTCACCGGGGCGCAGCTCGACAATGCCCTGGCCGCGATGTTGTTGGTATCAAGCGTCACCGCACCGTTGCGCGCGAGCGCGCTGCCGCAGCTGATGTTGGCGCCGGTGTTGAGCGTGATGCTGCTCAGCGCCAGAATGTCGCCGACAAACGCCGTCGTGGTTCCAAGCGTCGCCGAACTCCCGACGCGCCAATAGACATTGCTGCCGAGGCCGCCGCCGATCACCGTGACGCTGGCGGCGCTGCCGGTGGTCAACGTGCTGCCGATGTTGAAGATGAAGATCGCATTGGGATTGCCGAGCGCATTCAGCGTCAGCGCGCCGGTCAACTGCGCCGACGAAGCGAAATTATAGACGCCGGGCGTCAGCGTCAGGCCGCCGAGATTCTGTCCGGTCAGATCGCCGGTGGTCGGCCGGCTGGCGATGGCGTTGTAGCCGCTGGCGAGATCGATCTGGGCCTGGATGGCGATGGCGTCGCCGATGTAAATGCCGCCCGGCGCGGTCACAATGCCCGGGGGAAATCCGCTCACCGAGCTGCCCGGACTGAGGCCAAGGCTGCCGATCAGCACGGTCGGGCCGGTGTTACTCACCGCGGAGCCCGCCAGCACCGCAAAATTGGCGGCCGAGCCGAGGTTGGGCGTCTGTGCCCACGCGGCCGACGGCGCCACCAGCAGGGTCAACCAGGCGAGCCGCAGACCGAGCTTGCGCGCGCGCTTTTCCAAACGACGCAGCGATCGTCGAGGACAAGGGGACGAGCGGATAGGCGAGCAATCAGCCCCGGACTCAAGCATGGTGATTCCTTGTGCAACAAAGGAAACTCCTCACGCTTAAGCGAATGCGCTCATCGCATTATGAGATTTGAGTCAAAGTTTACGCTGAGAGTTGATGGTTAACAAATCCCTAATTTGATAGCTGGTAGCACTACCAGTGGCTGCTACTCCGAAATCGCTTTCGCTGATTTCACCTGGTCGCGCAGCATGAACTTCTGGATCTTGCCGGTCGAGGTCTTCGGAATCGTCGCAAACCTCACGACCTTCGGGGTTTTGAAGCCCGGCATGTGTTCGCGGCAGAAGGCGATGATCTCGGCCTCGGTGGCTTGCGCGCCGTCCTTCAATTCGACGAAGGCGCAGGGCACTTCGCCCCATTTCGGATCCGGCTTGGCGACCACCGCAGCGAACAGGATCGCCGGGTGCTTGTAGAGAATGTCCTCGACCTCGACCGAGGAGACGTTCTCGCCGCCGGAGATGATGATGTCTTTGGAGCGATCCTTAATGATGACATAGCCCTGCTCATCAAGCACGCCGAGATCGCCGGTGTGAAACCAGCCGCCGGTGAAGACTTCCTGGGTGGCCTTCTCGTTTTTCAGGTAGCCCTTCATCACGATATTGCCGCGGAACATCACCTCGCCGATGGTCTCGCCGTCGCGCGGCACCTCGGCCATGGTGTCGGGATCGCGCACCGTGACGGCTTCCTGCAGCGGGTAGGGGACGCCCTGCCGGCGCTTCAACTGGGCGCGCTCGGGCGCCGGCAACGCATCCCAGCCGGGTTGCTCGGCGCACACCGAGGCGGGGCCGTAGACTTCGGTCAGGCCGTAGACGTGGGTCAGCTTGATGCCGATGGTTTCCGCGCCGGCCAGCACCGCGACCGGCGGGGCCGCGCCGGCGATCAGTCCGACCACCGGCTTGTTGCGCGGCGCCTTCGGCGCGCCGGGGGCGTTGATCAGCGTGTTGTAGACGATCGGCGCGCCAGCCATGTGGGTGACGCCGTGTTGCTCGATCAGCGCGAAGATCTTCGGGGGATCGACCTTGCGCAGGCAGACATTGACGCCGGCGGCCGCGGCGATGGTCCAGGGAAAGCACCAGCCGTTGCAATGAAACATCGGCAGCGTCCACAGATACACCGGATGCGGCCCGAGATTGCCGGCCAGGATGTTGCTGACCGCGTTGAGATAAGCGCCGCGGTGATGGGTCACCACGCCCTTCGGATTGCCGGTGGTGCCGGAGGTGTAGCCGAGCGCGATGGCGTCCCATTCGTCGTCGGGGCGCTGTGCGATGAAATCCGGATCGCCGGCGGCCACCGCCGCCTCGTATTCGATCTCGCCGATCCGCTGGCCGCCGCTAAAGCTCGCATCGTCGACGTCGATCACCAGCGGACGCGGACCGGCCATCAGCGCCAGCGCGTCGGAAATCACCGCGGAGAATTCCGGATCGACCAGGATCACCTTGGCGCCGCCATGGTCGAGCTGGAACGCGATCGATAACGGCTCCAGCCGGATGTTGAGCGCGTTCAGCACCGCGCCGAGCATCGGCACCGCAAAATGCGCCTCGTTCATCGCCGGCACGTTGGGCAGCATCGCCGCCACGGTATCACCGCGTCCGACGCCGCATCCGGCCAGATACGACGCAAAGCGATGGCAGCGTTCGCGGGTCTGCCCCCAGGTGAAATGCCGGCCCTCATAGACCGTGCTGGTGAGCTGCGGATAGACGTTGGCGCTGCGCTCGAGGAAGCTCAGCGGCGACAGCGGCACGTAATTGGCCGGCGTCTGCTGCAACCCGATGCGGTATTGATTCGACTCGGATGTCATGGACGAAACCTCATTGTATCAAAACGTTGGGCGCGTTTCTTTGACCGATGCGACAGCAGGGTGCCGGCTCTTTGGGCGGTCCCCGAATCCGATCGAAGACCAGGGAACACGGCCACAATAATCCAACCCGGCATCCGCGCCAGCGGATCACGCCGCGCCGGTGCGGGCAGGGCAACGCTCGGGCTACAGATGCTTAGGCGAGCTTGCCGACGGATTTTTCCAATAGCGACCAAGCCTGCTCGCCATATTTGGCTTTCCATTCGGCGTAGAAGCCGGCCTTGCGCAGTTTTTCGCGGAACGGCGCAGCGGCGGTCTGGTTGAAGGTCAGGCCCTTGGCGATCAGCTCGCCGTGCACGGTCTCGTTCAGCATGGCGGTGTCGGCGCGCTCGTTGGTCGCTGCGGCGTTGATGTTTTTGGCGACGATGCCGCGCAGATCCTCCGGCAGCTTTTCCCAGGCCCGGCGGTTGGCCAGAAACCAGAAACCATCCCACATATGGTTGGTCAGCGAGCAATATTTCTGCACCTCGTAGAGCTTCGCGGCGGAGATCAGCACCAGCGGATTTTCCTGGCCCTCGACCACCTTGGTCTGCAGCGCGGAATACACTTCGCTGAAATTGATCGCGGCCGGCGCGGCGTCGAAGGCCTTGAACATCGAGGTCCATAACGGAGACACCGGCACCCGGATCTTGAAGCCCTTGAAATCGTCGGGGCCGGTGATCGGCCGGGTCGAGGAGGTGGTCTGGCGAAAGCCGTTGTCCCAGATCTTGTCCATGACCACGAGGTTGGCCTTGCTGATCTCGCCGCGCACGTAAGCGCCGAGTTCGCCGTCCATCGCCTTCCACACCGTGTCGTAGTCCGGGAATGCAAAGCCGATGCCGTTGATCGAGGCGGCCGGCACCAGCGTCGCCAGGATCAGCCCCGACAACGTAAAGAACTCGACGCCGCCGGAACGGATCTGGCTCAGCATGTCGGTATCGGAACCGAGCTGATTGCTGGGGAAGATCTGGATGTCGACCCGGCCGCCGGTCTCCGCCTTGATCGCCGCCGCCATCTCGCGAGCGCGCACGTTCAAGGGATGGGTGCTGGGCAGGTTGTTGGCGTATTTGTAGATGAATTCGGCCTGTTGCGCGCGTGCCGCCCATGGCGCCGCGCCGCCGCCCAGCACGGTCACGGCCGCCGATGCCTTCAACATTGTCCGCCGCGAAACCCTCATCGGTTTTCCCCCGCCAATCCTTGTTGTCGCCAAGCCCGCAAATGCGCGTTGGTCATCTGGTCATCATTCAAACTCGATCCGGTCAAGTGTTTCCAGCGCGTTCGAGCAACCAGCCGACGCCGTCCACGGCGCGACGCGGGTTCGCCAGAGCCTGCTGCGTTGCACGGCGCGCCGCGGTGTGCCACGCCGCCGCGGCCGGCAGCTTACCCGCCGAGGCTTGCGCGGCGCTCCGCTGCAGCGGACGGGGCTTCGCGGCAGACCGCTTGGCAGAGCTGACCGACAGGAGGTTCTGCGGCGACCATGGTCGCCGCGCGGCGCAACTCTTTGAGCTGATTTCAATATTCGCTGTGAATTTATATTCCATAATATACCTTATGCGAATTATACCACCCAGGCGCCAGCGCTCCCCCGGCGCCGACGGCGCAGATATTGCGCACCCTCAAAGATCGACATGGCTCCAAAGGCCGTCGCGATCCCTGATAAGATCGACAGGTTTTCACAGACGCGGCGAGACCTGCAGGAGCAGCGATGTACACACGACGCCACTTCACCGAACGCGGTCTGGCGACTGTGCTGGGAGCCTGTCTGGCGCCGGGATCTGCCGTCGCGGCAGATGGCGATTGCTTCGCATCGCTGCCGGCGGCGTTTGCCGGGATCGAAGCAACCAGCGGCGGCCGACTTGGCGTTGCGGTTCTCGATGTGAAATCTGCCGCTATCGTCGGTCACCGTCTGGATGAACGTTTTCCGATGTGCAGCACGTTCAAGCTCATCGCTGTGGGAGCCATCTTGGCCCGGGTCGATGCCGGAATTGAACAGCTCGAGCGACACGTGCGCATCGAACCGCAGGACCTCCTTTCCTATGCGCCGATCTCCGAACAGCGGGTCGGCCAAGACAAGACATGTCGGTCGCCGAACTCTGCGAAGCGGCGCTCGTGCTCAGCGACAATACCGCGGCCAACCTGCTGCTGACCCGGCTCGGTGGCCCGGCCGCGTTGACCGGGTATGCCCGCTTCCTCGGTGACGACGCGACACGGCTCGATCGCACGGAGCCGGATCTCAACGAAGCCACACCGGGCGATCCTCGCGACACGACCACGCCGGCAGCGATGGCCCGCACCGTCCGGACGCTCGTGTTCGGGACGGCCCTCGCCCCGACCTCGCGGGATCGTCTGATCAAATGGCTGGTCGACTGCAAGACCGGCAGCGCCAGGTTGCGGGCCGGACTGCCGCCGTCGTGGCGCGTCGGCGACAAGACCGGAAGCGGCAGCGATGGTTCGAGCAACGACGTCGTGGTGATTTGGCCGCAGCATCGGCCGCCTCTCATTATCGCGGCCTATCTCACCGAAACGTCGGGCTCCGACGACGAGCGCAACGCGACCCATGCCGCGGTGGCTCGCTCCGTCGCGGCGAGCCTGGCCCGATGAGCAGCCGGATCCGACGGTGTTCGGATCCGGGACACCGCCTTGGAAAACCTCCGGCCTCGGGCCGTGCGAGCGACGCCGGGCCGATCCGCTCGTTGGACCGGGCCGGTACGGCGAAATTTGCAAGATTCCCGGCGATATTGGCTACCGTCCCCGCCGGTATTGGGTTAAATCGCCGGTTTCACCGGGTTTGAGCGCCCCGCGGCTGCGGGCGCAACCGCATCTGACGGATCTGAATCATCATGGACGCAACCAATTTCGGGCCGGCGGGCGCCGCCGCCGTGCGCCGCAAGCCGTTGAATTCCCCCGCGCAGGTGCTGCTGGCGAGCCTGATCGGCACCACGGTCGAGTTCTTCGATTTCTACGTCTATGCCACCGCGGCCGTGCTGGTGTTTCCGACGCTGTTCTTTCCCAATAACGATCCGATGACGGCGCTGTTGGCCTCGTTCGCCACCTTCTCGATCGCATTCTTCGCCCGGCCGTTCGGCGCCATCATCTTCGGGCATTTCGGCGACCGGGTCGGGCGCAAGACCACCCTGGTCGCGGCCTTGCTGACGATGGGAATTTCCACCGTGGTGATCGGTCTGATTCCGAGCTATCAGCAGATCGGCGTGATCGCGCCGTTGCTGCTGGCGCTGTGCCGGTTCGGCCAGGGATTCGGGCTCGGCGGCGAATGGGGCGGCGCGGTGCTGCTGGCCACCGAGAACGCGCCCGATGGCCAGCGTAGCTGGTACGGCATGTTTCCGCAGCTCGGCGCGCCGGTCGGGCTGTTTCTGGCCTCCGGCGTATTCTGGATCCTGCTGCACTTCATGTCGCAGGACGCGCTGCTGGCCTGGGGCTGGCGGATTCCCTTCATCGCATCGATCGTGCTGATCGCCATCGGCCTGTGGGTTCGGCTGTCGATCACCGAGACCCCGGAATTCCAGCGCGCCATCGACAAGGCCGAGCGGGTCGCGGTGCCGGTCCTCGACGTGTTCCGCTATCACAAGCGCAGCCTGCTGATCGGCACCTTCATGGCGCTGGTGACCTTCGTCGCATTCTACATCTGCACGGCCTATCTGTTGTCCTACAACGTCAAGGTCGCCGGGGTGTCGTTTCGCGACGCGCTGCTGGTGCAGGTCTACGGCTCGACGCTGTTCGGCCTCAGCACCATCGCCGCCGGCAAGCTCGGCGACCGCTTCGGACGCCGCACCTTGCTGCTCGCCAGCACGATCATCTTCGGGCTGTTCTCGTTCGCGCTGGCGCCGCTGCTAGCTGCCGGCCTGCTCGGCATCTACGTCTTCACCACCGTCGGCATGCTGCTGTTCGGGATGAATTACGGCGTGATCGGCGCGGCCCTCGCGGCGCCCTTCCCGACCCGGGTGCGCTACACAGGCTCCTCGATCACCTTCAACCTGGCCGGCATTTTTGGCGCGTCGCTGGCGCCCTATATCGCGACCTGGCTGCAGGCCAATTACGGCATGAGCTATGTCGGCTACTATCAGCTCGCCGCCGCAGCAGTGTCGCTGCTGTGCATCCTGGCCGCGCGTAAGGCCGAGATCTGATTTTTCGGGCGCCGTCGCGGCCCTGCAGGCTGCGACGACGCTGATGTCCGCTCAGGCGGCGCGCACCGTGCTGAGGAATTTGCCGACTTCCAGCTTCAGCCGGTTGCTGTCGCGTGACAGCGACTGCGCCGCCGACAGCACCTGCGAGGAGGCCGAGCCGGTCTCGCTGGCGCCGTGCTGCACGTTGCTGATATTGGCGGAGACCTCGTGGGTGCCCGCCGCGGCCTGCTGCACGTTGCGGGAGATTTCCTGGGTGGCGGCGCCCTGCTGTTCGACCGCCGCGGCGATGGTGGAGGAGATTTCCGACATCTTGCCGATGATCGTGCCGATCTCCTTGATGGCGCCGACCGACTGTTGCGTCGCCGACTGAATGCCGGTGATCTGCTGGCCGATCTCGCCGGTGGCCTTGGCGGTCTGGCTGGCCAGGGCCTTGACCTCGGAGGCCACCACGGCGAAGCCGCGGCCGGCTTCCCCGGCGCGAGCCGCTTCGATGGTGGCGTTCAACGCCAAGAGATTGGTCTGTCCGGCGATCGAATTGATCAGTTCGACGACGTCGCCGATGCGCGCCGCGGCGCTCGCCAGTTCGCCGACCCGGTCGTTGGTGGTGCGCGCCTGGTCGACCGCCTCGCCCGCGATCCGGGCGGAGTCCTGCACCTGGCGGCTGATCTCGGTGATCGAGGAGCTCATTTCCTCGGTTGCCGACGCCACCGACTGCACATTGGTCGAGGCTTCCTCGGAGGCTGCCGCGACCACGGTGGCGAGGCTCTGCGCCCGCTCCGCGGTGGCCGCCAACGTGGTGGCTGAGGCTTCCAGCTCGGTGGAGGCCGACGACACGGTTTCGATGATCTCACCGACCGCGCCTTCGAAATCGTCCGCCATGCGGTGCATCTCGCTCCGGCGCTGCTCGGCGGCCTGACGATCGCGCTGCGCCTTGGCCTCGGCCTGCTCGCGCGCGGCGTTTTCGGAGTTCTGCCGGATCGTCACCACGTTCTTGGCCATGTCGCCGATTTCGTCCGCGCGCTGCGCGCCGGGAATCTCGATGTCGAGCTGCCCGCCGGCCATCTTGGCCAGCGCGCCGTTCAAGCCGGTGAGCCCGGCGGCGACCCGGACAATCACGAACAGCACCGCGGCGATGCCGATCAGCACCGCCAGCGAGCCAACCACGATCGTGGTCGACCAGGCGGAATTGTAGGAGTCGCGCGCCGCGGCAGTGGCCGCGGCGGCGCCCTTGTCGTTGAGATCGACGTCGGCGTCGAGCACCTGAAGCACCTCGTCGAACATCGGCCGGGCACCCGCATCATCGGCCTTCAACAGGTCGCCGCCCTTGCCCGAGTTGGCCAATTCCGACATCTGCAACTGCAGCTTCAGATAGGCCGACCATTTGTCCTTGACCTCGTCCCACAGCTTGCGTTCCTGCGGGCTGCTGATCAGCGGCTCGTAGCGCTTGGCCAGTTCTTCGACCGCCCCTGCCCGCATCGCCTGATTGGCCACCAGCTTCTGGCGGTAGTCGGCGTCGCTGGCGAGCAGCACCCGCAGGCTCGCCACCCGGTAGCGCACCGCGGCGTATTTGATCTCGCCAAGCTGCTTGACCGAGGGCAGCCAGTTCGAGGCGATGTCCTCGCTCTTCAGATTGACCGCTCCGATCTTCGACAGCGACATCCACGCCTGCCCGATCAGCACCACGAGCAGCAACGAGACGATCCCGATCAGCGACGTCTTCAGCGAAATGCGCACCGGACTTCCTTTAGATTATGCCAGTCCCCGCCAAGCTGCGCGATCGGTTCCCCTCGCAACCTTTGGGCTGCGGCGGGCCCGCGACGACAGGACGGCGCCAAGGGCCTGGCGCAAGATTCGATCGTGCAACCTTGCCGACGATTAATTGCGGAAAAGTTGAGGAAGTCATTCGTGGAACTACCAGTTGAGCCGGCGGCCGCGATTGGCGCCGAGATCTGCGCGCGATGCCGATTGCGAACAAAGCAGGAATCTGGGAGCGTCGGGTTTTCCGAAGGACGATTCGTGCCGCAGGCCTATCTCGACGGACTCAATCCGGAGCAACGCTGCGCCGTCGAGCATGGCATCGGCGCGGGGTATGGCGCGCCGCCTGCCCCGGCGCTGCTGGTGATCGCCGGCGCCGGTTCCGGCAAGACCAACACCCTGGCGCACCGGGTGGCGCATCTCTTGGTCAACGGCGCCGACCCGCGGCGGCTGCTGTTAATGACGTTTTCACGCCGCGCCGCCGCCGAGATGAGCCGTCGGGTGGAGCGCATCGTCCGCAAGGCGATGGGGACCCAGGCCGGCGTGGTCAGCGACGCGCTGACCTGGGCCGGCACCTTCCACGGCATCGGCGCGCGGCTACTCCGCGAGCACGCCGAACAGCTCGGGCTCGATCCGGCCTTCACCATCCACGACCGCGAGGATTCCGCCGACCTGATCAATCTGGTGCGGCACGAGCTGGGATTTTCGAAAACCCAGAGTCGGTTTCCCACCAAAGGCACTTGTCTTTCGATCTATTCGCGCTGCGTCAACGCCGAGGCGGCGCTCGATCAGGTGCTCGGCGCGTCGTTTCCGTGGTGCGCCGGCTGGGCCGCCGAGCTGAAGCAACTATTCGCGGGCTATGTCGAAGCCAAGCAGCGCCATCGCGTGCTCGATTACGACGACCTGTTGCTGTACTGGGCGCAGGCGATGGCCGATGCCGGCTTCGCCGCCGACGTCGCCAGCCGCTTCGATCACGTGCTGGTCGACGAATATCAAGACACCAATCGGCTGCAGGCCTCGATCCTGCGGGCGCTGAAACCCAGCGGTGCCGGCCTCACCGTGGTCGGCGACGACGCGCAGTCGATCTATTCGTTTCGTGCCGCGACGGTGCGCAACATTCTGGATTTCCCCGGCCAGTTCAGCCCGCGCGCCACCGTGGTGACGCTGGACCGCAATTATCGTTCAACGCAGGCCATTCTGTCGGCGGCCAATGGCGTGATCGATCTGGCCAAGGAGCGCTTCACCAAGAACCTGTGGACCGATCGCGCCGCAGGCTCAGCGCCGCAACTGGTCGGCGTGCGCGACGAGGCCGATCAGGCGCGCTACATCGTCGAGCGCGTGCTCGACAATCGCGAGTCGGGCGCGCTGTTGAAGCAACAGGCGGTGCTGTTCCGCACCTCGTCGCATTCCGGCCCGCTGGAGATCGAGCTGACCCGGCGCAACATTCCGTTCGTCAAATTCGGTGGGCTGAAGTTCCTCGATGCCGCGCATATCAAGGACCTGTTGGCGCTGCTGCGCTTCGTGCAGAATCCGCGCGACCGCGTCGCCGGCTTCCGGCTGCTGCAGCTCATCCCGGGCATCGGTCCGAGTTCGGCGCAACGCGTGCTCGATCACATCGCCGCCGCGGCCGATCCGATGACAGCGCTCGGCGAGGCCCCGGCGCCGCCGCGCGCCGCCGCCGACTGGCGCGAGCTCATCGCCACGCTCATCGATCTGCACCGCGGCGCCGGCTGGCCGGCCGAATTGGAGCGTGCGCGGCTGTGGTACGAGCCGCATCTCGACCGCATCCACGAGGACGCCCTCACCCGCCGCGCCGACCTGATCCAGCTCGAACAGATCGCCGGCGGCTATCCGTCGCGCGAACGCTTTCTCACCGAGCTGACGCTGGATCCGCCCGACGCCACCAGCGACCAGGCCGGCGTGCCGATGCGCGACGAGGACTATCTGATCCTGTCGACGATCCATTCCGCCAAGGGCCAGGAATGGAAGTCGGTGTTCGTGCTCAACGTGGTCGACGGCTGCATGCCGTCCGACCTCGGCACCGGCACCTCGGCCGAGATCGAGGAAGAACGCCGGCTGCTCTACGTGGCGATGACAAGGGCCAAGGACGACCTGCATCTGGTGGTGCCGCAGCGTTTCTTCACCCATGGCCAGAACGCGCAGGGCGACCGCCACGTCTACGCCTCGCGCAGCCGTTTCATTCCGGATCGGCTGCTCGGACTGTTCGAACGCGTCAGCTGGCCGCGGGTGACGGCGGCCACCGCCGCCGCGCAGCGACAAGGTCCGCGGCTCGACATCGGCGCGCGGATGCGCGGCATGTGGCGATAGTCAGACCTCGCCGAACGATCCGCGCATCCTGCGAGATCGATCGGCGCGACGCGCGCTCCGCCGGTGTCGGCTGTGCGCAGAAGCGACATCGCATTTGCCGATGCGACGCCGCAGCTGCGACGCGGCGTCAGGCGCTGACGCCTCGGGTGCTGAAGTCGTATTTGTGCGCCGCTTCGAACGCCGAGAAGATCACGATCACCGGCACCGTGACGATCTGGCTGCCGTTGAGGATCGAGACGTCGGAGTAATGCCCCTTATACGGGCTCTTCTCGTAATGCGCGCCCGCTGTTCCGGGGATCTGGATCTGCCGCTGATGCGGCGGCGTGACGATCAGATTGAGCAACAGGATCGCCGGATTGAAGCCTTGTGGACTGGCTTCCTCCAGCTTGGCCTTGAAGCCCGGCGTCGGCGTCGCCACCAGGCAGCTGACGCTGAGTTCGGCCGGACCGACCACTCCGGAATGCACGATCGCCGACACGCTGTCCGGAAAGATCGGAAAGTCCGGCACCGGCTTGCTGCTCAGATCGGGCAGCGCCTCGATCTTCGGGAACGTCACGGCGGCGTGGCCGGCCTCCTTGCCGTCGACGATGCTGAACACCACCACGAAGGAGTCCTTGCCCGGCCGCGGATGCAGGCCGGCCAGCGAATCCGAGACATAATGCACGAACTGCGCGCAAAGGCCGTGGCGATGCGCGATTTCAAAATTGAAGAACTCGGCCCCGGCAATGGGGCTCGGCCGCTTGGTAATCGCGCCGGCGGTGTAGCACGAGTTGGGAACCAATGCCTTGACCAACAGCGTGAAGCTGCCATCGGGTTGAGGAATGAGGGAGAGTTCGGGCTCGAACATAGTAGCCTCCAACGACATGAAATGAATTCGCGAGAGCCAACTTTGTGCAAGGTAGAGTTGCACATTCCGGACCCGAAGTTAAATCACGGCTAATTGTAGTGGGTCGGGATCGTTGCCGCGGCGCAACGAATGGCTTCACAATCGCGCGGGATGTTACCGCGCCGGCGCCGCCGCGGTGCTGATCGGTGGCTCGATCTGATTGTCGACGATCACCGGACTTTCAAACCAGCTGATCACCGGCGCAACGCCGTAGAGTTGCGTCACCCGCGCCGTCCATTCGCCATCATAGACCTTCTCCGCAGCGGCGCGGGATTCCCACAGATAGACCCCGCCGGCGGTGCGGCCGTCTTCCGAGCGGATGTAGTACTTGCGGATCAGGCCCGGCAGCTTGTGATATTTCGGCGCGCTGCTGGCGAAGCGCCGCGTCGCCTCCTGCAGCGTGATCGGCGCCGGCAGATGAAATTGCACCACGGTCGTGATCATCTCGATGCCTCCTACGGTCGGGGCCGGTGTCCCCGCTCCGGCCTGCGATGCTAAGCAGGTAGTGCGACGATCGCATGGCGCAAGCCGTCGCCCGATGCCGCCGTGCACCGCGCTGCAACATGGCAGCGCCGGGCAAAGCGCCTCGACAGCGCGACGATTTCCCGCCTATCCTGCATCGCATGAGCATCAGCGAGCACCCGCATTCCCATGAGCATTCGGAGTTGTCCGAGACCGAATTGCGGGTCCGGGCGCTGGAAACCATTCTGGTCGAGAAGGGCTATGTCGATCCCAAGGCGCTCGATCTGTTGATCGAAACCTACGAGACCAAGGTCGGGCCGCGCAATGGCGCCCGCGTCGTCGCCAAGGCCTGGAGCGATCCGGCCTATCACGCCCGCCTGATGGAGAACGGCAGCGCGGCGATCGCCGAACTCGGTTACCAGGGCCGCCAGGGCGAGCACATGGTGGTGGTCGAGAACACGCCCTCGTTGCACAACATGGTGGTCTGCACGCTGTGCTCCTGCTACCCGTGGCCGGTGCTGGGGCTGCCTCCGGTGTGGTACAAATCCGCCGCCTATCGCTCCCGCGCGGTGAAGGAGCCGCGCGCGGTGCTGCGCGAATTCGGCGTCACGCTGCCGCTGCACACCGAGATCCGGGTGTGGGATTCCACCGCTGAAATCCGCTATCTGGTGCTGCCGCTGCGGCCCGCCGGCACCGAGGGCTGGAGCGAGCAGCAACTGGCGGAGCTGGTGACCCGCGATAGCATGATCGGCACCGGGCTTGCCAAACATCCCGCGGAGCCGCGCTGATGGATGGCGCGCACGACATGGGCGGCGTCGCCGGCTTCGGCCCGATCCTGCCGGAGCCGAACGAGCCGGTGTTTCATGCGGAATGGGAGCGCCGCGCCTTCGCGCTGACGCTGGCGATGGCCAAGCCCGGTGGCTGGACCATCGACATGGCGCGCTTTGCCCGCGAGAACCGCACCCCGCAGGATTATCTCGGCAAGAGTTACTACCAGATCTGGCTGGCGGGGCTCGAACGATTGATGGCCGAGCGCGGCCTGGTGACGCCCGAGGAGATCGAAGCCGGGCGGTCGCTGCATCCGGCAAAACCGCTGCCGGTGCTGCGCGCCGACGAGGTCGCGGCAATGCTGCAACGCGGCGCGCCGACCTTGCGCAAGCCGGCGCGCCCGGCGCGGTTTGCGATCGGCGCGAGGGTGCGCGCACGGTCGCTGCAAACGCCGGGGCACACCCGGCTGCCGCGTTACGTTCGCGGCCATCTCGGGGTGATCTGGTGCGTGCACGGCTGCCACGTATTCGCCGACGCCAATGCCTGCGGCAATGAGGATCCGCAATGGCTCTACACCGTCAGCTTCGACGGCTCGGAATTGTGGGGCGACGCCGCCGAGCCGGACACCCGGATTTCGGTCGAGGCCTGGGAATCCTATCTGGAGCCGGCGCCATGACGCAGCGCGCCGACCCGACGATCGACGGCGCGGTCGAACTGCCCGGCCTGCCGCGCGACGACGATGGCCCGGTGTTTGCCGAGCCGTGGCAGGCGCAGGCCTTTGCGATGGCGCTGGCGCTGCATCAGCGCGGGCTGTTCAGCTGGAGCGAATGGGCGGCGACGCTGGCCGAGGAGATTGCGCGCGCGCAGGCCGCCGGCGATCCCGACCGCGGCGACAGCTACTACCAGCATTGGCTGGCGACGCTGGAACGGCTGATCGCCGAGAAAGGCGTCGCCAGCGTGGAAACTCTGCATCGCACCCGCGACGCCTGGGACCGCGCCGCGGACCGCACCCCGCATGGCGCGCCGATCCTGCTGCAGCCGCAGGATTTTGCGACGTAGCGCTGGGCGCGAAGTTATGTGCGAGCGATGTCGCGGCGGCGTCATCCTGAGGTGCGAAGCCGCGTCAGCGGCGAGCCTCGAAGGATGACGCGCCGAATGTGCTGCCCATCCTTCGAGGCCTGATCTGCGCGCACTCGCGCGCAGATCAGGCGCCTCAGGATGACGCCGTGCCGGCAGACAACGACGCTTGGCCGGCCTGATACTCCCGCCAACCCTTGGCGCGGAGCTGGCAGGCCGGGCATTCGCCGCAGCCATAGCCCCAATCGTGCCGTCCGCCGCGTTCGCCGAGATAGCAGGTGTGAGAATGTTCGCGGATCAGGTCGACCAGCGCCGCGCCGCCGAGCTCATGCGCCAGCGTCCAGGTCGCGGCCTTGTCGCGCCACATCAGCGGGGTGTGCAGCTGAAAATCCGTCGCCATGCCAAGATTGAGCGCCACATTGAGCGCCTTCAGCGTGGCGTCGCGGCAGTCCGGATAGCCGGAGTAATCGGTCTCGCACATCCCGCCGACCAGCGCGCCGATGCCGCGCCGATACGCCAAGGCGGCTGCGAAGCTCACGAACAAAAGATTGCGTCCCGGCACGAAGGTGTTGGGCAAGCCGTCGGCGCCCATCGCGATTTCGACGTCGCGGGTCAAAGCGGTGTCGGAGATCGTCGCCAGCGTCGGGATCGAAAGCGTGTGGCTGTCGCCGAGTTTTTTCGCCCAGTCCGGATGGATGTCTTTGAGGCCTTCGATCAGCCGCTCGCGGCAATCCAGTTCAACGGCGTGGCGCTGGCCGTAGGCGAAGCCCAGCGTCTCCACCCGGGCAAAGCGCGACAGCGCCCAGGCAAGACAGGTGGCGGAATCCTGGCCGCCGGAAAACAGCACCAGGGCGGCGTCGTGTTGCAAGATCTGGCTCATCGGCTGCCCTTAGCATTGCCGGGCGGCCAGGCCAAACCGCTGGCGGTTTTTTGCTGGGCGGCCGGCCGCGGCTGCGGCATAGAGGGCGCATGCGTCTTAAGCCCCGGTGTGCCATGACCCCTTCCCGCGATATCGCCCGTCTCCTCGAAATCATGGCGGCGCTGCGCACCCCGGGGGCCGGCTGCCCCTGGGATCTCGAACAAGACTTCGCCAGCATCGCGCCGTTCACCATCGAGGAAGCCTTCGAGGTCGCGGAAGCGATCGCGCGCAACGACCTCGACGACCTGCGCGACGAGCTCGGCGACCTGTTGCTGCAGGTCGTGTTCCACGCCCGGATGGCCGAGGAACAGGGCGCGTTCGACTTCGGCGGGGTGGTCGAGGCGATCACCCGCAAGATGATCCGCCGGCACCCGCACGTGTTCGCCGACAGCACCGGCCGGCTGACGCCGTCGGACGTCGAAGGCGCCTGGGAGCGCATCAAGGCGGAGGAGAAGGCCGAGCGCGCGGCGCGGCGCCCCGCGCAGCCCGAGCAGACGCCGTCGCTGCTGTCCGGCGTCAAACCGGGGCAGCCGGCGCTGACAAGGGCGATGGAACTGCAGCGCAAGGCCTCCACGGTGGGATTCGACTGGAACGATCCGCGTGCGGTGCTGGCCAAGATCCGCGAGGAAGCCTGCGAGATCGAAGCCGCGCTCGACGCCGGCAACAGCGCCGAGATCGCATCGGAGACCGGCGATCTGATGTTCGCGCTGGTCAATCTGGCGCGTCACGTCGGCGCCGACCCGGAGATGGCGCTGCGCGGCACCAACGCCAAATTCGAGCGCCGCTTCGGCTACATCGAACGCGCGCTGGCGGTGCAGGGCCGCGGCTGCACGGAGGCCTCGCTCGCCGAAATGGACGCGCTGTGGAACGAGGCCAAGGCCGCCGAGTCGCGGGACTGAGCCGGCCACGGGCCCCGCTTGCCGCTGATGTCATGGATGAATGATCCCTCGTAATAATCTGCGGACCAAGGATTTTGTCTGCCTCCACGCCCGCCTGGCGCGGCGGACGCTGGGGAAACCGCGCCGCAGCGCTTATGTTGGGGGTCAACCCCTCCACCGACAGGATCGAACCCCTTCCCCATGCTGGCTACTGAACTTGCAATCGTCGTCGTGCTGATCGTCGTCAATGGTCTGTTATCGATGTCCGAACTGGCGATCGTATCGTCGCGGCCGGCGCGGCTCGCGCTGCTGGCGCAGAAGAAGATCAGAGGCGCCGATCAGGCGCTAACGCTGGCGTCGGATCCCGGCAAATTTCTCTCCACCGTGCAGATCGGCATCACCCTGGTCGGCGTGCTGTCCGGCGCGTTTTCGGGCGCCACGCTCGGTCAGCGGCTGAGCGCCTGGCTGCTCGAGGTCGGCGTCGGCCCCGGCGCCGCGGAGATTCTGGGCTTTGGCCTGGTGGTGACGCTGATCACCTACGCCACGCTGATCGTCGGCGAATTGGTGCCGAAGCAGGTGGCGCTGCGCGATCCCGAGGCGGTCGCGGTCAAAGTGGCGCCGGCAATGGCGGTGCTGGCCACGGTGTCGCTGCCGCTGGTGTTCGTGCTCGACCTCTCCGGCAAGGCGATCCTGGCGCTGCTCGGCCAGAGCGGCGCCGCCGAGGACAAGGTGTCCGAAGACGAGATTCACAGCCTGGTGTTGGAAGCCGAAACCGCCGGCGTGCTGGAGCCCGGCGAAAAGGAAATGATCGCCGGCGTGATGCGGCTCGGCGACCGCCCGGTCGGCGCGGTGATGACGCCGCGCCCGGAGGTCGACGTGATCGACCTCAACGACCACCCCGACGCGATCCGCGAGATCTTCGCCCAAAGCCCGCATTCGCGGCTGCCGGTGTCGGACGGCGACCGCGACAACCCGATCGGGATCATCCAGGCCAAGGACGTCCTGGTGGTCTATATGCGCGGCGAAAAACCCGATGTGCGGGCGCTGGTGCGCGACGCGCCGGTGATTCCCTCCACCGCCGACGCCCGCGACGTGCTCGCGGTGCTGCAGCGCTCCGCAGTGCATATGGGGCTGGTGTACGACGAATACGGCGCGTTCGAAGGCGTGGTGACCACCGCCGACATTCTGGAATCGATCGTCGGCGCGTTCAGTTCGGAGACCGGACCGGCGGAGCCCGCCTATGTGCGCCGCGACGACGGCTCGCTGTTGGTGTCGGGCTGGATGCCGGTCGACGAATTCGGCGATCTGTTGGCGATTCCGGTTCCGGACCATCGCGACTATCACACCGTCGCCGGGCTGGTGCTGCAGCATTTCGGCGCGCTGCCGCAGGTCGGCGACAAGTTCGACGACCACGGCTGGCGGTTCGAGATCGTCGACCTCGACGGCCGCCGCATCGACAAGATTCTCGCCAGCAAGCTCGACGAGGCCGAGCCGGCGGCCTGACGCCGCGCGCTGGCCGCGATCGCGGCGCGCTCCGCGCCCGATCGCTCGGCGCAGTTCGATATCCCCCGCCGGCCTGGCCCGCGCGCTGCAGCAAGCCGGCCTTCGGAACGTTGTTTGCTGCCGGCCGGCCGTTGCCGCTGTCGCAGTCGATCCGGCCGGCTGCGAGCTCGCCTTAGAACGGGATATCGTCGTCCATGTCGCTGGAGCGGCCGCCGCCGCCGCTGCTGGCGGCCGCCGGCGCGCGCCGCGGCGGTGCGCTGGACGGCCCGCTGGAGCCGAAATCGCCGCCCGAGGAATCATCCGCGCCGTATCCGCCGCCGCCGCCACCGCTGCGGCCGTCGAGCATGGTCAGCGTCGAATTGAAGTTCTGCAGCACCACTTCGGTGGAGTACTTCTCGACGCCGCTCTGGTCGGTCCATTTGCGGGTCTGCAACTGCCCTTCGATGTAAACCTTGGCGCCCTTCTTCAGGTACTGCTCGGCAACCCGGCACAATCCTTCATTGAAGATCACCACGCGGTGCCACTCGGTCTTTTCCTTGCGCTCGCCGGAATTCTTGTCGCGCCAGGTTTCCGAGGTCGCGATCCGCAGATTGGCGATCGGCCGCCCATCCTGAGTTCGCTTAATTTCCGGATCGGCGCCCAGATTGCCGATCAGAATCACCTTGTTCACGCTTCCCGCCATCGCCGCTCTCCACTCGCTAGAACTCTGCACACGGCCGCGCCCAGAGATCGGGACGGCCATCGCAAACTGACGCCACCAGCCGCCACCTCGGTGACAGGCTATACCCTCTCAATCGACCCGCGCGGGGCCGCTCAAAGCGTTATCCACATCGCGATCACGGCATTATGTTCGAGTTTTGTTCTTGTGGCCAGGGCGAAATCGAAAACGGTTGTGGGTTCATCGGGTTCCCGCGGCGGCCGCGGTCCGGCCGCGGCCCGGACGGCCAGCGTGGCGGAATACCGCAGGGAAATCACCGGCTTCGAGGGTCGTCACTTGATCGCCGAGTGTTGCTTTTCGGTGACGGCTTTTCGCGCGAAACAGCGTATAACTACTCGCGGAATAAGGGTGCTCGCGCTTCGAACTGCCGTTGCCGGACACGAAGCGATTATGATTGGAGAGGCTGCAATGAAGAGATTTTTGCTCGGTACGGTTGGTCTCGTCGCTTTGGGTATGGCCGCTCCCGCGGTCGCTGCTGATCTTCCCGCTCGCACCTATACCAAGGCGCCGGCCTATGTCGCGGCGGTGTATGACTGGTCCGGCTTCTACATCGGTGCCAACGCCGGCGGCGGCTGGGCCAAGGACCGCTGGACCGGCGGGATCGACGGGCTGGACTATGGATCGCACACCGCAGACGGCGCGGTGGCCGGCGGCCAGATCGGCTATCGCTGGCAGAGCGGCACCTGGGTGTTCGGCCTGGAAGCGCAGGGCGACTGGGCTGACATCAAGGGCAACCACACCGACTTCGCCGGATTTGTCGACAATTCCAAGCTGAAGGCGTTCGGCTTGTTCACCGGCCAGGTCGGTTATGCCTGGAACAACGCGCTGCTCTACGTCAAGGGCGGTGCAGCGGTCACCAGTTCCAGCTACAACTATTTCTTCCCGGGCGTCGCTGGGTTTGATGGCTCGACGAGTGACCGGACCCGTTGGGGCGGCACCGCCGGCGTCGGCCTGGAATACGGCTTCGCGCCGAACTGGTCGGTCGGCGTGGAATACGATCATCTCTTCATTGATCGTAAGACCGAGAACTTCACCGGCAACCTTTTGGGCACCTTCCGCACCGGCGGCGACACCGATCTGGTCACCGCCCGGCTCAACTATCGCTGGGGCGGCCCGATCGTCGGCCGCTACTGAGCTTCGGCCGTCCTGCACGGTTGGACCCGCCTGCACGGTTGAACTTGTCTGACGAATGGCCGGCGCTCCAGCGCCGGCCATTTTGTTTGCACAGCGCCAACGCCTGGTCAGGCGCGGCCGAATCGGCGCCTCACCGCTCGCGCTGCGGGCCGCCGGCAACAAACCGTTGATGGCCGCCTCGCGGCACTGGAAATCCCGCCTCGTTCTTCCTATGTTCCAAGGCTAGGTTCAAGCCAACCAACTGGCGTCAGATCCGGTCATTCCGGGGCTGCGCGCCCTTTAACGTGGCGCGGCGGCGTCCAGGACAACCTGATGGATGAAGTGATCAAGGCCAAGCGGCAGGCGGGCTCCCAGCAGCGCGCCATTACCATTCGCGGTGCGCGCGAACACAATCTCAAAAACGTCGACCTCGAGATCCCGCGCGACCAACTGGTGGTGTTCACCGGGCTGTCCGGCTCCGGCAAGTCCTCGCTGGCATTCGACACCATCTATGCCGAGGGCCAGCGCCGCTACGTCGAATCGCTGTCGGCCTATGCCAGGCAATTCCTGGAGATGATGCAAAAGCCCGACGTCGACCAGATCGACGGGCTGTCGCCGGCGATTTCGATCGAGCAGAAGACCACCTCGAAAAACCCGCGCTCCACGGTCGGCACCGTGACCGAGATCTACGACTACATGCGGCTGTTGTGGGCGCGGGTCGGCGTGCCCTATTCGCCGGCCACCGGGCTTCCGATCGAAAGCCAGATCGTGTCGCAGATGGTCGACAAGGTTCTGGCGCTGCCGGAGGGCACCCGCCTCTATCTGCTGGCGCCGGTGGTGCGCGGCCGCAAGGGCGAATACCGCAAGGAGCTCGCCGACTATCTCAAAAAGGGCTTTCAGCGCGTCAAGATCGACGGCGCGTTCCATGAACTCGCCGAAGCGCCGGTGCTCGACAAGAAATTCCCGCACGACATCGACGTCGTGGTCGACCGCATCGTGGTTCGCCCGGACCTCGGCCAGCGGCTGGCCGAGAGTTTCGAGACCGCGCTGAAACTCGCCGACGGCCTCGCGGTGATCGAATATGCCGACGCGCCGGCGCTTCCTTCACCTCCCCCTGGAGGGGGGAGGTCGACCGCGAAGCGGTCGGGAGGGGGTGAAGCCGCAAGCTCTGCGCACCCCACCCCTCCCCCTCAAGGGGAGGGTGAAAAAAAGAAAGTCGCCAAGATCCACGACAAGACCGGCGCCGAACGCATCCTGTTCTCGGAGAAATTCGCCTGCCCGGTGTCCGGCTTCACGATTCCCGAGATCGAGCCGCGGCTGTTTTCCTTCAACAACCCCTACGGCGCCTGCCCGGAATGCGGCGGGCTCGGCATCGAGCAGCACATCGACGCCGACCTGGTGATCCCCGACAAGGAGCTGACGCTGCGCAAGGGCGCAATCGCACCCTGGGCGAAATCGTCGTCGCCCTATTACATCCAGACCCTGACCGCGCTCGGCAAGTACTACAAGTTCACGCTCGACACCAAGTGGAAGGACCTGCCGAAGAAGGTGCAGAACGCGCTGCTGCACGGCTCCGGCGACGACGAGATCAAATTCTCCTACGAAGACGGCGTGCGCTCTTACGACACCAAGAAGCCGTTCGAGGGCGTGGTCACCAATATCGAGCGCCGCTTCCGCGAAACCGAAAGCGAATGGGCGCGCGAGGAGCTCGGCAAGTATTTCTCCGACGTGCCGTGCGCCGGCTGCCACGGCTTCCGGCTGAAGCCGGAGGCTTTGTGCGTCAAGATCGGCGGCAAGCACATCGGCGAGGTCTCGGAACTGTCGGTGCGCCGCGCCGGCGAATGGTTCGAGACCGTGCCGTCCTTGCTGAACAAGCAGCAGAACGAGATCGCGGTGCGGATCCTGAAAGAGATCCGCGAGCGGCTGTCCTTCCTGCTCGACGTCGGGCTGAACTACCTGACGTTGGCGCGCGCCTCCGGCACATTGTCGGGCGGCGAGAGCCAGCGCATCCGCCTCGCCTCGCAGATCGGCTCGGGCCTCACCGGCGTGCTCTATGTGCTGGACGAGCCGTCGATCGGGCTGCACCAGCGCGACAATGCGCGGCTGTTGGATACGCTGCGGCGGCTTCGCGACCTCGGCAACACCGTGATCGTGGTCGAGCACGACGAGGACGCGGTGCTGGCGGCGGACTACGTGGTCGACGTCGGCCCCGGCGCCGGCACCCATGGCGGCCATATCGTGGCGCAAGGCACCCCCGCCGAGGTGATGAAGAATCCGAAATCTCTGACCGGCAAATATCTCACCGGCGAATTGTTCGTGCCGGTGCCGGAGCGGCGGCCGCCGAACCATCGCCGCACCCTGAAGGTGATCAACGCCCGCGGCAACAATCTGAAAAACGTCTCGGCGGAAATCCCGCTCGGGCTGTTCACCTGCGTCACCGGCGTCTCCGGCGGCGGCAAGTCGACGCTGTTGATCGACACGCTTTACAAAGCGCTGGCGCGGAAGCTCAACAACGCCAGCGAAGGCGCAGCACCGCACGACCGCATCGAGGGGCTGGAGCATATCGACAAGATCATCGACATCGACCAGTCGCCGATCGGCCGCACCCCGCGCAGCAACCCCGCGACCTACACTGGCGCCTTCACGCCGATCCGCGAATGGTTCGCCGGGCTGCCGGAATCCAAGGCGCGCGGCTATGAGCCCGGCCGTTTCTCGTTCAACGTCAAGGGCGGCCGCTGCGAGGCCTGCCAGGGCGACGGCGTGATCAAGATCGAGATGCACTTTCTGCCCGACGTCTACGTCACCTGCGACCTCTGCAAAGGCAAGCGCTACAACCGCGAAACGCTCGAAGTGCTGTTCAAGGGCAAGTCGATCGCCGACGTGCTCGACATGACCGTGGAAGAAGCCGCCGAGTTCTTCAAGGCGGTGCCCCGCGTCCGCGAAACCTTCAAGACCCTGCACCGCGTCGGGCTCGACTACATCCATGTCGGCCAGCAGGCCACCACGCT
>NZ_DASWPE010000094.1:0-52892 GCF_036404135.1 Rhodopseudomonas sp.
ACGTGCGGGCTGACAAGCCGCGGCGGCAGTCCGGCGGCGCCGGCGAGTTCTTTCAGCTCGCGGGCAAAGTGCTGCCGGGTGAGGTGGCCGCTTTCGCCGAACGAGGGAAACAGCCATTTCGAGGCGCCGGCGTTGCTGGCCTTGCTTTTCCGCAGCTCGTCGAGTGCTCCGAGGTAGCCGGCCATCGCCAGCTTGGAGGACTCGTTCAGCGGCACCAGCCGCTCCTTGTTGCCCTTGCCGCGCACCACGATCATCCTGGCGTCGCGGCGCGCCGCCGACAAAGGCAGCGACACCAGTTCGGAGACCCGCAGCCCGGTCGCGTACAAGACTTCCAGCAGGCAATACAGCCGCGCCGCGCGCAGCCGCTGCTGTGCATTGGCCTGCGGCGCGTCGATCAGGCCTCTGGCATGCTCCAGCAGCCGGTCGACGTCGGCGATCGACAGCACTTTCGGCAGCCCGCGGCCGCGCTTCGGGCCGGACAGGATCGCCGCCGGATCGTCGGAGCGAATCCGCTCGGTCAGCAGGAAGCGGAACAGATGCCGGAACGCCGACAATTTGCGCGCCACGCTGGTCGATTTGAAGCCGCGCTGGTCGAGATCGGCGAGATAGCCGCGCAGCACCTCGGTGTCGGCGGCGACGAAGCTTGATTTGGCGTGGCCGAGGAAATCCGACAGGTCGCACAAGTCGCTGCGATAGGCGTCGAGCGTGTTCTTGCCGGCGCCCTGTTCGGCGGCGATCATGTCGAGGAACAGCTCGATCAGCCGGGGGTCTGAGTTCTTCCCGGACGGCATGCCGGAGCCACCCTATTTCTTGAGAAACTTGTCGGCCTGGATCGTGACGGTCATTTCCCGCGGCTTCGGGGTGACCAGATTGGCCAGCGCGAAGATCGCACCGTAAATCAGCCCGCCGATCACCGCGACAATGGTCAGAAAGCGGAACAGACTGGGCATCAACGGTCTCGGGCGCGGGGGCAGCAAGAGCGGTGGTCGGGCGCCGGGTGACGATGACCATGTTCGTAACCCGGTTGCAAGAGTCTCTGGCAACCGCCTTGGCTGCGGGAGTATAGGTGGGCCGGAGCGGCGCCGGCGCGCCAACGGCTTCATTTGATTGCAGGTTCGTGGAATTAATGTCCGAGACAGTGTCCCCCGCCAGCCTTCCGACCGCCGCCGAGGCCGAGATCGTCGCGGCGCTGGGGCGGCGTCCGATCGTGCTGGTCGGCATGATGGGCGCCGGCAAGTCCACCGTCGGACGCCGGCTGGCCACCCGGCTGCACATGCCGTTTGTCGATGCCGATACCGAGATCGAGGCGGCGGCCGGGATGACCATCGCGGACATCTTCGCCAACCATGGCGAGGCGTATTTTCGCGACGGCGAGGCGCGGGTGATCGCCCGGCTGTTGGAGAACGGCGCCCACGTGCTGGCGACCGGCGGCGGCGCCTTCATGCGCGCGGAAACCCGGCAGCGGATCGCCGCCCAGGCGGTGTCGCTGTGGCTGCACGCCGAGGCCGACGTCATCCTGCGCCGGATCAAGCGCCGCGCCGACCGGCCGCTGCTGAAGACCGCCGATCCCGCCGCCACCATCGACCGGCTGATCGCCGAGCGCTACCCGGTGTATCAGGCCGCCGATCTCATCATCGCCTCGCGCGACGTGCCGCACGAAAAGATCGTCGACGAATGCGTCGAGGCGCTGCACGCCCATCTCGGCCGCGGCGCCGTCGCCGCTTCAACCCTGAGTCAATCATCATGACCGCGCCGCTCAACCATTCCGCCCCGATCAATGTCGAGGTCGCGCTCGGCGACCGCGGCTACGACATCGTGATCGGCCGCGACGTGCTGGGTTCGCTCGGCCGCCGCGTCGCCGCGCTGCGTCCCGGCGCGCGGACCGCGATCGTCACCGACCGCACCGTGGCCGAGCACTGGCTGGCGCGGACTCAAGAATCGCTCGACGATGTCGGCATCGTCTCGTTCCCGATCGTGGTTGAGGGCGGCGAGGGCTCGAAATCCTATGCCGGGCTGCAGCAGGTCTGCGAGGCGCTGATCGCGGCAAAGATCGAGCGCAACGACCTGGTGATCGCGCTCGGCGGCGGCGTGGTCGGCGATCTCGCCGGCTTTGCCGCCTCGATCGTGCGCCGCGGGCTGGATTTCGTGCAGCTGCCGACCTCGCTATTGGCGCAGGTGGATTCCTCGGTCGGCGGCAAGACCGGGATCAATTCGCCGCACGGCAAGAACCTGGTCGGCGCGTTTCATCAGCCGGTCCTGGTGATCGCCGACACCGCGGTGCTCGACACGCTGTCGCCGCGCCAGTTCCGCGCCGGCTATGCCGAAGTGGCGAAATATGGCGCGCTCGGCGATGAGGCGTTCTTCGCCTGGCTGGAGGCCAACCACGCCGAGATCGTGCGCGGCGGCAGCGCCCGCGAACACGCCATCGCCACCTCGTGCCGTGCCAAGGCGGCGATCGTGGCGCGCGACGAGCGCGAGACCGGCGAGCGCGCGCTGCTCAATCTCGGCCACACTTTCGGCCACGCGCTGGAGGCGGCGACCGGCTTCTCCGAGCGGCTGTTTCACGGCGAGGGCGTCGCCATCGGCATGGTGCTGGCGGCGGAATTTTCCGCCGAACGCGGCATGCTGGCGCCGGACGCCGCAACCCGGCTGTCGCATCACCTCGCCGAGGTGGGATTGCCGACGCGGCTGCAGGACATCGCCGGGTTCAAGCAGGAAGGCCTCGCCGATGCCGACGCCTTGATGGCGCTGATGGCGCAGGACAAGAAGGTCAAACGCGGCCGGCTCACCTTCATTCTGTTGGAAGCGATCGGCCGGGCGGTGATCGCCAACGACGTCGAGCCGCAGCCGGTTCGCGATTTTCTGGCGCGCAAGCTCGCGGACAAATCCTGAGCGCGCCAAACCAGAGCAGTAACTGAAGATGGAATGGATCACATTCGGCATCGTGCTGGCCTGCCTGGTCGGCTCGGCGTTCTTCTCCGCTTCCGAAACCGCGCTGACCGGCTCGTCGCGCGCCAGCATGATGCGGCTCGCCAGCCAGGGCAGCCGCGAGGCCGGCGTGGTCGGCGAATTGTTCGGCATGCGCGAGCGGATGATCGGCGCGCTGTTGCTCGGCAACAACATCTTCAACATCGGCGCTTCGGCGCTGGCGACCGGGCTGTTCACCGCCTGGTTCGGCGAACTCGGCGTGCTCTACGCCACCGGGGTGATGACCGTGGTGGTGGTGATCTTCGCCGAAGTGCTGCCGAAGACCATCGCGATCAACGCCCCGGACCGGGTGTCTCTCCTGGTGGCGCGGCCGATGCGGCTGATGGTGCTGGTGCTGGCGCCGCTCTTGCGGGTGATCGAGGCCATCGTGCGGATGCTGATGAATCTGCTCGGCATCCGGATCGGCGCCAACCAGCCGCTGTTGTCGCCGACCGAGCGGTTGCGCGGCGCGGTCGAACTGATCCATCACGAGGGCGGCGTCGCCAAGCAGGACCGCGACATGCTGGGCGGCCTGCTCGACCTCAGCGAATTGCAGGTCTCCGACGTCATGGTGCATCGCACCGAGATGGTGATGATCAACGCCGACCTGCCGGCCGAGGAACTGGTGCGCGAGGTGCTGGCGACCGAATACACCCGGATTCCGCTGTGGCGCGACAAGCCGGAGAACATCATCGGCGTGCTGCACGCCAAGGATCTGCTGCGCGCGATCCGCGCCGCCAACGGCGAGACCGACCACATCGACGTCACCACCATCGCGCTGCCGCCGTGGTTCGTGCCGGAGATGCGTTCGGTGTCCGAACAGCTGAAGGCGTTCCGCAGCCGCAAGACGCATTTCGCGCTGGTGGTCGACGAATACGGCGAAGTCGAAGGCATGGTGACGCTGGAAGACATTCTGGAAGAGATCGTCGGCGACATCGCCGACGAGCACGACGTGGTGTTCGCCGGCGTCCGTGCCCAGCCCGACGGCTCGGTGGTGGTCGACGGCTCGGTGCCGATCCGCGATCTCAACCGGGCGATGGACTGGCACCTGCCCGACGAGGAGGCCACCACCGTCGCCGGCCTGGTGATCCACGAGGCGCGCTCGATTCCGGAGCGCGGCCAGAGCTTCACCTTCCACGGCTTCCGGTTCCGGGTGCTGCGCCGCGAGCGCAATCGCATCACCGCGCTGCGCATCGTGCCGGTGCTACGCGAGGCCGATGGCGACGACAAGCCGAAACGCCCCGGAACGGCGCCGTGATCGCACGCGCCGCCAAGCCCCACGCCGGCGGCGACGTTGCGAAAAAACCGCGATGACGCCGAGCGTCGGGTGACGTCAGGCGCCGGCTTCGCCGGGGGCGTGCGCCTTGATGGCGAGCGCGTGCAGCTGACCGGCGAGTTCCGCGGCCAGCGTGGCGTTGATCATGCGGTGACGCTCGATCCGGCTCTTGCCCGCAAACGCTGGCGACACGATGTTGACCCTGAAATGGGTCTCGCCGCCATGACGATGCCCGGAATGGCCCTCATGAAGATGTGATTCGTCGATCACGTCGAGACTGTGCGGAGCGAAAGCTTCGCTCAACTTCTTCGTAATATCGTCTTTTGCACTCATGTCGTCGCCTTACGTGGTGACCCGAGTTTCGTCAACCGCGTATCAACCTGTCAGGTATTCGCAATGTCAAGACTTGAAGCATTTCGCGTTGCGTTGTCATAGTCCGCCATGCCCATCGATTCCTCAAAATTTTTCGACAGCATCCGCATCAAGCCGAACAAGCTGAGCGCGAAGCAGCAGGCCCGCGCCCGCGAAGACGCCGTGATGTGCGAATGGCCCGAATGCACCAACAAGGGCCCGCATCGCGCGCCGAAGGGCCGCGCCAACGAGAAAGAGTACTGGCATTTCTGCCTCAACCACGTTCGCGAATACAACCAGGGCTACAATTTCTTCCAGGGCATGGCGCCGGATGCGGTGGCGCGCTATCAGAAGGATGCGCTGACCGGACATCGGCCGACCTGGAAAATGGGCGCCAACGGCAGCAAGGGCAAGAAGGCCGAGGCGGCGATCGACGACGCGGTCGATCCGTTCAGCATGTTCAGCGAATTGAACGGCCGCGCCTCGTGGCGGCCGGGTCCCGGTTCCGCCTCGAGCGAGCCCAAGGTCGAAACCCGCAAGGTGTTCAACGCCGAGCGCAAGGCGCTGCAGGTGATGGGGCTCGGTGCCGACGCCACGCTGGAGACCGTCAAGGCCAAGTACAAGGCGCTGGTGAAGCAGCATCACCCCGACGCCAATGGCGGCGACCGCTCCACCGAGGATCGGCTGATCGAGATCATCAAGGCCTACAACTACCTCAAGACCGTGGTCCGCGGCGCGAGCTGATTTATCTTCGGCTGACCGCTGACAGGCCACACTCGTCGGCGTCATCCTGAGGAGCCGGGCTGAGCCCGAAGGGCGAAGCCGGGCGTCACGAAGGATCGCTGCAAGTACTTGTCGCTGTCATCCTTCGAGGCTCGCCGCTGTCGCGGCTTCGCGCCTCAGGATGACGAATTTTGCGTGCGGCGTGGCAGCGCGAGTCCCGGCATCCTTAAGCATTACGTCCCGCGAGCCTGCCCTTCCTCCACCAGCGGATCGCCCAGGCCGCCAGCGCAAGCGTCGCGACCACGCCGGCCACGACCGGCAGCCAGTGATGCATCCGCATCCCGCCGGACTTCTCCAGTTCGGTCGCAGCCAGCACCCCGGGCAGCACATGCGCCGGCGCCCACAATAAAATCGCCGGAATGTTCACCGCAAAGAACCGCACCGGCGACAGCCCGAGCGCACCGGCGGTGACCGGCACGAAGGCGCGGATCGGCGGCACGAAGCGGGCGGCGAACACCGCCCACATGCCGTAGCGCTTGAAGAACGTCTCGCTGCGCGCCACCAGCTCCGGATAACGCGACATCGGCCAGGCGCCGAGGATCTGGCGCTGCTCGCGATGCCCGATCCAATAGGCGGCGCCGTCGCCGATCAGCGCGCCCACGGCCGCCGAGGCCAGCACCGGCACCAGATCGAGCTGCCCACCCGGCACCAGCGCGCTCAAGGCCAGGATGATGGTCGATCCCGGGATCAGCGAGCCGAGGATCGGCACCGCTTCCAGTAGGGCGGCGAGAAACAGCGTTAGATAGGCCCAGCCGGCATGGTGGCCGGCGAAAGCGATCAATTGATCGAGGAAGGCGCTCACATGACCCCCGTTTCGGCGATGGCGCCGGCCGTGTTGCGGCGCCGCGGCGGCATGCTGCGCGCGCAAGGAAAAGCCGCGGCCGCGGCTCCGGTTCCGGGCGGCACGGCCGGCAATCCTAAGGCTTTTCGCAAGGCTGCATGGCGAATTCCGCGCCGCGTGCCTATCTTAATGAAAATGCAGCGGAACTTTGATCGCCCGACGGGCTTCTGCCGGTCGCGGCTCTCTGCTAGGTTTGGCGAAGCACTCAACCGCAGCAACATGCTTATCCGGTCCCGGGCGCGTCCGGGACCACGGAGGATTGATGACCGCCGCCATGACGACTTCGCAGGAGCCCGCCGGATTGCCCGACATGAAGGTGTCGGTGCGGCAGGTGTTCGGCATCGATAGTGATCTTGAAGTCCCGGCCTATTCCGAAGTCGATGCCCACGTCCCGGATGTCGATGCGGATTACCGCTTCGACCGCGCCACCACGCTGGCGATTCTCGCCGGCTTCGCCAAGAACCGCCGCGTCATGGTGACCGGCTTCCACGGCACCGGCAAGTCGACCCATATCGAGCAGGTCGCGGCCCGGCTGAACTGGCCCTGCGTGCGCGTCAATCTCGACAGCCACATCAGCCGCATCGATCTGGTCGGCAAGGATTCCATCGTGGTGCGCGATGGCAAGCAGGTCACCGAATTCCGCGACGGCATCCTGCCCTGGGCGTTGCAGCACAACGTCGCCTTGGTGTTCGACGAATACGACGCCGGCCGCCCCGACGTGATGTTCGTGATCCAGCGCGTGCTCGAGGTCTCCGGCCGGCTGACGCTGCTCGATCAGAACAAGGTGATCAAGCCGCATCCGGCGTTCCGGTTGTTCTCCACCGCCAACACCATCGGCCTCGGCGACACCTCCGGCCTCTATCACGGCACCCAGCAGATCAACCAGGGCCAGATGGACCGCTGGTCGATCGTCACCACGCTGAACTATCTGCCGCATGACGAGGAAGTCGAGATCGTGCTGGCGAAAGCGGTGCACTACCGCAACCCGGAAGGCCGCGACATCACCAACAAGATGGTGCGGCTCGCCGATTTGACCCGCAACGCCTTTGCCAATGGCGATCTGTCGACGGTGATGAGCCCGCGCACCGTGATCACCTGGGCGGAAAACGCCGAGATCTTCGGCGATGTCGGCTTTGCCTTCCGCGTCACCTTCCTCAACAAATGCGACGAATTGGAACGGCCGTTGGTGGCGGAATTCTATCAGCGCTGCTTCAACGCCGAACTGCCGGAGAGTTCGGTCAACGTGGCGATGAGCTGAGACAATGACTTCACCTCTCCCCGCTTGCGGGGAGAGGTGGGAACGGAGTGAGCCGGGGAGGGCGTCTCCAAGGGAAAGACGCATCAGTGCTCCCTGGCGGGCAGAGAGAGGGGAGGAGGCAGCGATGACGACCAGTTCAAAAGTCCGCTCCGAACCGACCACGACGGCACGGCCCCACCATGAGGACGATCTTTACGGCTGGGTCGAGGATCAAATCCAGCTGCTGCGGGCGAACGAGGTCGGCTCGATCGATGCCTCACATATCACCCAGGAGTTGACCGACTTGGGACGGAGTGAGTTCAACAAGCTGGTCAGCACCGTTTGGATCATTTTGCTCCATCTGCTGAAATGGGACCATCAGTCCGAGTTCCGGTCGCGGAGTTGGGTGACGACCATTGCGGAGCATCGCGACCGGATCGAATATCAGCTCCGTGACACCCCCAGCCTACGGCCGCGTTTTCCGGACGTGATCCGCGAGGCCTATCGTTATGCACGGCGAGCGGCCGCGCGCGAGACGCGGCTTTCCGAGGAGACGTTTCCAGAAGCATGCCCTTACGATTGGGACGACATCACCCGGCGCCCCATGTGGGACGACTCCAACCCGCGCTGATCGCCAAGGCCGATGACCGCTGACACCGTCGACAAAGCCCCCGAACAACTGTCTCGACCCTACGAGACCGACTATTACGGCTGGCTCGAAGATCAGGTCGCACTGTTAAAGGCGGGTCGGCTGTCGGACATCGATAGCCAGAATATCGCGGAAGAAATCAAGGATATCGGAACCCGGCAGTACGACATGCTGGAAAACGCGGCGCGGGCGCTGATTTACAATCTGCTGAAATGGGATCTGCAGCCCGATCGCCGATCCAAGAGCATGGTGTTTTCGATCGAGGCGCACCGCGATCAGATCACGCGCCTGCTCGACCGAAATCCGAGTCTTGCTTCGAGGGTGCCGGAGGCGCTTGCCAACGCTTATCTCTACGCGACCTACGACATGATGCGCGATTCCGATCTACCCCAGTCGGTTTTCGCGTCCAGTTGTCCCTACGACTGGGATACGCTTCGCGAGCATCCGATCGAATTCCAAGGTGTTGAATCGCCCACCGGCAGCGAGCATCCATGACCACATCCAACAGCAAATTCCGCGGCAATTCCCGCGAGGCGCCGACCGAGCCGTTCAAGCGCGCGGTGACGGCGTGCCTGCGCGCGATCGCCAAGACCCCGGAGCTGGAAGTCAGCTTCGCCGCCGAGCGCCCCGGACTGTCGCCCGGCAAGGCCAGACTTCCCGAGCCCGCGCGAAAAATGAGCCGGCGCGACGCCGCGATCGTGCGCGGCCACGCCGATTCCATCGCGCTGAAGCTCGCCTGCCACGACGCCAAGCTGCATCGCAAGCTGATGCCGGGCAATCCGCAGGCCCGCGGCGTGTTCGAAGCCGTCGAGCAGGCCCGCGTCGAGGCGCTCGGCTCCCGCCGCATGGCCGGGGTGGCGAAGAACCTCAGCGCGATGCTCGACGACCATTTCCACCGCGGCAAGTTCGACGAGATCACCGACCGCGCCGACGCGCCGTTGTCGGACGCGCTGGCCATGCTGGTGCGCGAACGGCTGACCGGCCTGGCGCCGCCCGCCGCCGCGAAGAAGATGGTCGACCTGTGGCGCCCGGTGCTGGAAGACAAGATCGGCGCCCGGCTCGACCGGCTCGAGCGGTTTGCCGAGGACCAGACCAAATTCGGCGATGCGATCCACGATCTGCTGCAGGCGCTGGAGCTCGGCGACGACCGCAACGCCGACGCCGACGAGGACGAGACCGAAGAAGAAAACAAGCAGGGCGAGAACGATCAGTCCGGCGCCGAAGGTTCGCCGGACAGCGAAGCGTCGCAGGAGATGAGTGCCGACCAGGCCGAGGCGTCGTCCGAAGAGATGTCCGACAGCGCCATGGAAAGCGCGCAGGCTTCGATGAGCGACGCCTTCGACGACGGCGAACTCGGCGACGACGAGACCCCCGGCGAAGCGACGCGGCCGAATTCGCGCGGCGGCAACGAGCCGCGTGGCCCGGAATATCATGCGTTTGCGCCGAAATTCGACGAGGTGGTGGCCGCTGAAGACCTCTGCGACCACGACGAACTGGAACGGCTGCGCAGCTATCTCGACAAGCAATTGGCGCATCTGCAGGGCATCGTGGCAAGGCTCGCCAACCGGCTGCAAAGGCGGCTGATGGCACAGCAGAACCGCGCCTGGGATTTCGATCTGGAGGAGGGCGTGCTCGATCCGGCGCGGCTGTCGCGGGTGGTCACCGATCCGTTCCATCCGTTGTCATTCATGAGCGAGAAGGAGGCCACCTTCCGCGACACCGTGGTCACGCTGCTCTTGGACAATTCCGGCTCGATGCGCGGAAGGCCCATCACAGTCGCTGCGACCTGCGCCGACATTCTGGCGCGGACGCTGGAGCGTTGCGGCGTCAAGGTGGAGATTCTCGGCTTCACCACGCGGGCCTGGAAGGGCGGACAATCCCGCGAGGCCTGGCTCGCCGCCGGCAAGCCGACCGCGCCCGGCCGGCTCAACGATCTGCGCCACATCATCTACAAATCCGCCGACGCCCCGTGGCGCCGCGCGCGGAAAAATCTCGGGCTGATGATGCGCGAGGGGCTACTGAAGGAGAACATCGACGGCGAGGCGCTGGACTGGGCGCACAAGCGGCTGCTCGGCCGCAGCGAACAGCGCAAGATCCTGATGATGATTTCCGACGGCGCGCCGGTCGACGATTCCACGCTGTCGGTCAATCCCGGCAACTACCTCGAGCGTCACCTGCGCCACATCATCGAAGAGATCGAGACCCGCTCGCCGGTGGAATTGATCGCGATCGGCATCGGTCATGACGTGACACGCTACTATCGCCGCGCGGTGACCATCGTCGACGCCGAAGAACTCGGCGGCGCGATCACGGAAAAACTCGCCGAACTGTTCAGCGAGACCGCGGCGCCGCCCACGGCCCCGGGCCGGCCGCGCCGCCGCCGGCTGCATTCGTAAGCTTGCGGTCGGATGGGATGGCTGGGGCTGCGGCCCCCTTGCTCTGAGGAGCATCGCATTCGCCACCTCGGAAGCGCGCTCCCTCCCCCCTTGCGGGGGAGGGTTGGGAAGGGGGTTGTGCGAGACGAAGCGCCTATTGCGTCGACCCCCACCCCCGACCCCTCCCCGCAAGGGGGAGGGGAGATTACCCGCAGGGGCCTCGTTGCGGCGATTGGATCGGTGGTCGGATCGGCCGCCGCGTTCTTCGCATCAGGCGTGCCCGGTCATGCCCAGATCGTCACCGCCTCCCCGACGCAACGTGCCGCCAGCGAATACAGCACCGACGCGCCGGTCTCGATCGAGGTCAATGCAAGGCCGCTTTCCTCGTTCGACACCCGCGATCGCTCGCATCTGCGGTTCGGCGCGCTGGAATTCCGCAGCGGGCTGATCCTGACCTCGCCGTTTCGCGGCTTCGGCGGGCTGTCGGCGCTGCGGCTCGATCCGACCGGCGAGCGCTTCGTCGCGATCAGCGACAAGGCGACCTGGTTCACCGGCCGCATCGTCTATCGCGGCCGCGAGATGGCCGGGCTCGCCGACGTCGAAGCCGCGCCGATGCTCGGCGCCGATGGCCGGCCGATCACCGCGCGCGGCTGGTACGACAGCGAGTCGCTGGCGCTCGACGGCGGCACCGCCTATGTCGGCCTGGAGCGCGTGCATCAAATCCTGAAATTCGATTTCGGCCGCGACGGCATCCGCGCCAAGGGCGAGCTGCTGGTGACGCCGCCCGCCTTGCGCAAGCTGCCGAGCAACAAGGGGCTGGAATCGCTATTGCTGGTGCCGAAGCGCCAGCCGCTGGCGGGCACGCTGATCGCGATTTCCGAGCGCGGGCTCGACGCCGACGGCAATATCATCGGCTTTCTGATCGGCGGCAAAACTCCCGGTACGTTCGCGGTGCGCCGCCGCGACGATTTCGATATCAGCGACGCGACGCTGCTGCCCTCCGGAGAGCTGTTGCTGCTGGAGCGGAAATTCTCGCTGCTGAACGGGGTGGGCATCAGGATCAGGCGCGTCGAGCTGACCCGGCTGGCGCCCGGCGCGGTGATCGACGGCCCGTCGATCTTCGACGCCGATCTCGGCGACGAGATCGACAACATGGAAGGGCTCGATGTGCACCGCGACGCCGTCGGCGAGCTGGTGCTGACCATGGTCTCGGACGACAATTTCTCGATGATCCAGCGCACGCTGCTGCTGCAGTTCACGCTGCTCGAGGAATAGTCCGTGCGCCGCGGAAGCTATAGCGTTTTCGAGCGAAGTGGATCCCGGTTCGCGTGAAGAAAACGCGTCAAAATAAGAATCTGGAGCTCCGGCTCTGATTCGATCAGAACCGGAATAGCTCTAAGCCTGCTTGCGGTCCGGCTCGCTCGCGGCGGTCAGCGCCAGCCGCACCATGCGCGCGAGCTCGGTGCGGCGATACGGCTTGGTGAGCAGCATGATATCGGGGTCGAGCCGGTTGTTGTGGATCACGGCGTTTTCCGAATAGCCCGAGGTGTACAGCACCTTGAGCGACGGATGCCGGTTCGCCATCTCGGCGGCGAGCTGCACGCCATTCATCTTGCCGGGCATCACGATGTCGGTGAACAACAGGTCGAACGCGGCGCCCTCGGCGCTGAGTGCCAGCGCTGCCGCGGCGTTGGGGGCGGCCAAGGTGCGGTAACCGAGTCCCCTGAGCTGGGCGATGACGTAGTTGCGCACCATGGCGTCGTCCTCGACGATCAGGATGGTCTCGCTGCCGCCGACCTCGACGCCGTCGACCGCCGCCGGCGCGGCCAGCCGTGGCTCGGTCTTGGCGCGCGGCAGATAGATCCGGAACGTGGTGCCGTGGCCGACCTCGCTGTACAGCGTGATGTGACCGCCGGACTGCTTGATGAATCCATACACCATGCTGAGCCCCAGTCCGGTGCCCTTGCCGACCTCCTTGGTGGTGAAGAACGGATCGAACACCCGGCCGCGGATGGCTTCCGGGATCCCGCATCCTGAATCGCTGACCGTGATCATCACATAGGGCCCGGGCTCGCCCTCCGCATAGCGCCGGACATAATCCTGGTCGAGCACCACATTGGTGGTCTCCAGCGTCAACGTTCCACCGTCCGGCATGGCGTCGCGGGCGTTGACCGCCAGATTGACCAGCGCGGCGTCGAGCTGACCGCGGTCGACGAAGATCGGCCACACTCCTTCCTGCAGCACTTCGCGGATTTCGATCTGCTCGCCGAGCGTCGGCCGCAGCAAGTTCTGCAGATCGCTGAGCAGCGCGTTGGTGCCGGTCTCGCAGGGCTGCAACGGCTGTTTGCGCGCGAATGCCAGCAGATGCCGGGTCAGCTCCGCACCGCGGTCTGCGGCCTCGGAGATCAGCTTGGTGATCGCCGCGCATTCCGGTCGATCGGCCACGGCGGTGCTGAGGATATCGATGGTGCCGGTGATCACCGTCAACATGTTGTTGAAGTCGTGGGCGATGCCGCCGGTCAATTGACCGATCGATTCCATCTTCTGGGCCTGGCGCAATTGCTGCTCGGCGATGGTCTTTTCGGTGAGGTCGCGCATGAAGGCGTTGACCACATAGCCGCCGTTGCGATTCAGCGCCGTCAGCGCCGCCTCGATCTGGATCGCGGCGCCGTCGCGGCGGATCGCCTCGGTCTCGATGCGATAGCCGGTGCCGCCGAGATCGACCGAGTCGATGAACCTCTGGTAGCTCTCCTTGTTCTCGCTGATCTGATCGGGCGCGAAGATCAGCGTGCCGATATTCTTGCCCAGCGCCTCGCCCCGCGACCAGCCGAACAGCGTTTCGGCGTGCGGGCTCCATTCGATGATCGCTCCGCCGGGGTCGATCTGCACGAAGGCGTCGAGTGCGGTGTCGATGATGGCGCGCGCCATCCGCTCGCTCTCGCGCAATTCGTCCTGCGCCTTCTTGGTCAGGGTGACGTCGTGATAGACCATCACCGCGCCTTGCGGAATTCCGGCTTCGCTGAGGATGGGGCGGCCGTTGGCCACCAGATAGGATTTGCGGCCGGTTGCGAAGGGCCGGGCCACGAACTCGAAATTCTCGACGGTCTCGCCGCGGAACGCCCGCACCAGCGGCGATCGGTCCAGCGGCAGCGGCGTGACGCCGTCGGAATAGAAACGCTCGAACGTGCGCACCGCGTTGAAATTGCCGACGTCGGTCGGGCTGCCGAACAGCTTGCGCGCGGCGAGGTTGGTGAGGATGACGTGACCGTCGGCGCCGGCGATCAGCACTGGGTCCACCATGTTGTTCAGCGTGTTGTTGAGCACTTCGGCGATCCGGCTGCGCTCGGCGATTTCTTCGTTGAGTTCGGCGGTCTTGCGCTGCGATTCCGAGGTCATGCGGATGAATGCGTCGGCCAGCACGCCGATCTCGCTGCTGCCGGCCGGTGCGATCGCGATCATCTCGCCGCGGGAGAACCCCTCGACCGCCTTGGTGATCTGCACCAGCGGCTTGGTGAGCGACCGCGCCACCACCACCGCGAGCAGGATCGCGCACAGGATCGCGGTGCCGCCGCCGATCAGCGTCGAATTGCTCACCGCGGTCTGCACGCTGACCAGCGCGGCATAGGGAAACGCCTCGATCACCGCGACGCGCGGGCCGCCGGCGAGCTGCACCCATTGCCAGCCGACGCCGAAACGCTCGCCGTTGCGGTCCTGCATCACCCGCGGCCGGGCATCCGGTTCGTGCAGCGCCGCGGCGAATTCCGGGAAGTCGTCGGCGATTTGAAAACGCTTGCCGAGATCGAAGCCGAATTCCTTGGCGGGGTCGGGATTGACCAGGTAATCACCGCTGTCGTTGACCATGTAGACCAGCCCGCGGGGGTCGCTGCTGGAGCGGATCTCGGCGATCGCCGGCCGCAGGTCGACGTTGATGACGATGACGCCGAACAGCTCGCCGTCGGGGTCGTGCATCGGCGCCACCGCCCGCAGCGTCGGCACCACCGGCAGTTCGAGGCCGTCGACTTTCTTGTTCAGCTCGACTCGCGAGATATGAACCTGGTTCGGCGCCAGCTTGCTGCCTTCGATGAAGTAATCGCGGTCGCCGCGGCGGCTCAGTTCGTTGGCCGGCACGATGCGGATCGCGCCATTGGGGCCGGAGCGATCGACGCGGACCACTTCCATGCCGCCGTCGGCGATGCCGATCAGCCGCATCTGCGCGTAGGCCGGCCTGCCGGTCATTTCCGTCGCGAAGCGGTCGGCGAGCCGTTCCTTCCATTCGCGGTCGCGGAGTTCTGCATCGCGGCCCAACCGGCTGCGCAGATGCGCCATCATCAGCGCGCCGGAGGTCTGTGCGATGGAGGCATCGGTGCGCGCGCTGCGCAGCGAGGCGTCGAGCAACATCGCGGTGAGCCGGGCGTGAGTTTGAATCCGGTCGAGCGCCCGCGGCAGGATCAGCGACATCACGCTTCGATACGTCAGCACGCCGAGCGCGATGGTCGTGAACAACACCAGCGCGACCATGGCCGTCGCCATGCGTGTGGACAGTTTCATGACTGCGTCCTGCGCGTTTGTGCGAGACTCGCCGACGCGTCCTCGACCTCGGCAAACTACGCGATTCGTGTCGTCAATACGGCATCAATGCGACCTGGTAGTATTACGAGGTGAACCCATCGGCGCTCGCACCCGCAGCAAAAACGGCCGGGTCTTGCGACCCGGCCGTTGTCAATTCTGTTGGCTGAAGAAGCGGGCTCCGGCGGTGCGCCGGGCCGGCCGATTACGCCTGAGCGGCGAGTTCGGCGGTCAGTTTCTTCTTTTCGATCTGGCGCTTGATGTCGACCGCCTTCGGCGACAGCTCGGCGTCCTTGGCCTTGAGTAGGAAGCCGTCGAGGCCGCCGCGATGGTCGACCGACTTCAGCGCGTTGGTCGAGACCCGCAGCCGCACCGCGCGGCCGAGCGCGTCGGACAGGAAGGTCACGTTGACCAGGTTCGGCAGAAACCGACGCTTGGTCTTGATGTTCGAGTGGCTGACCTTGTGGCCAACTTGCGCACCCTTAGCGGTCAGTTCGCAGCGCCGAGACATGGCGAAAATCCTCTGTCATCCCCGGATCGCCCACAGGCGGCGCGGGGGTTGAAAAAACACGTCCATTTCAGGAACCGCGGACCTATAGGGGCAGAGCCGTCCATCGTCAAGCGCGCAGGGCCGGTAATGCCCCGCACGGGCTGTGCTCGCGGGTTCCCAAAGGCCAGCGGGCGGCTTGAAATTTCCTCGCCGGTGCAATCATATAAACGACGTATTCCGTCCCGAATAAAGCTGTTCGCGCCCGCTTATTGCGGCGGCTGCGAGGCGCCTCACGCAGGCCGGTCGGCGTTGGAGTTTTGGCCTATGGCGCAGCATCTCGTCCCGCAGGATCCTCGTTGGTGACCCGTTCGGCCGTGATTTCATCTGCCGCGATCGCAAGCCTTGCGTCCGCCGCGCGCGGCTTTTGCCGCGGGGTGCTGGTTCTGCTCGGCCTGATGGCGATGGCGCAGACCATGCCGGCGCGCGCCCAGGGCAGCCTCGACGCGCGCTATGAGGCGACGCTGGCCGGAATTCCGGTCGGCAAGGGCGTCTGGCGGATCGATATCGGCGACGATCAATACGCCGCCTCCGCCAGCGGCGGCTCGTCGGGATTGCTGAAGGCGTTCGCCGGCGGCGACGGCACCGGCGCCTCGCAGGGCCGGGTGATCAATGGTCAGCTGCAGCCGACCAGCTATAACGCCACCACCACGACCTCGCGCAAATCGGAATCGATCCGGATGACGCTGGCCGGTGGCGTGATCAAGGATTTTGCCATCGAGCCGGAGCCGCCGGTGGATGCCGACCGCATCCCGGTGACCGAGGCGCATCGCCGCGGCGTGTCCGATCCGATGACCGGCTCGCTGTTGCGGGCGGCCGGCAGCGGCGATCCGCTCGCCGCCGAATCCTGCCGCGCGACGACTGCGATTTTCGACGGCCGGATGCGCTACGACCTGCGGCTGGATTTCAAGCGCATGGATACGGTCAAGGCCGAGAAGGGCTATCGCGGCCCGGCGCTGGTCTGTGCGATCTATTTCTCGCCGATCTCCGGCTACATCGCCGATCGTGCGGCGATCAAATATCTGGTCGCGCAGCGCGACATGGAGGTCTGGCTGGTGCCGCTCGCCGGCACCCGCATCCTGGTGCCTTTCCGCCTGAAGATCCCGACCCCGCTCGGCAATGCGGTGCTCGAGGCCACGCAATTCATCACCGTGGCGACCGCGCCGCGCGCGGCCTCCAAGACCCAATAGCAGGCCCGGCAGGTCCCACAGCGACCCGGCAGGAGTTTGGTTTGCGCAAGCGTCGCCGCAGCGACGCTGCGGCCGGTTTGCCGAATCCTCAAGGAGGCACGGAATCATGTTGACTCCCGACGCGATCGCGAAATCGGTGCGGTTAAGACTTCGGCCGCGCGCGTGGCGCTGGCATCGTCACGCCGCACCCGATCTGGTATCGTCGAGCGGTGGTTTATCGAGATATTGACAGCCCGCCCGCCGCAACCCCGCGAGTCACCGATTCGGGCGCGATTCGTTCCGGACTCGTTCCAAAGCTTAAGGTTTGATCTGGCAGGCGTCGCATTGTGACACATCTATGAGCGCCTATCAGCGCCGCCCCCGTCATCGGTTCCGGAATAAGCAATCGCCATGGCATTTTTGACTTCAGGATCAGCATTTCCCAGCGAACGCGCCGCCGGCGCGGGCGTCACCGCGGTGCTCGGTCCGACCAATACCGGCAAGACCCATCTGGCGATCGAGCGGATGCTGGCGCATTCCTCTGGCGTCATCGGCTTGCCGCTGCGGCTGCTGGCGCGCGAGGTCTATAACAAGATCGTCGATCGCGCCGGGCCGGACGCGGTGGCGCTGATCACCGGCGAGGAGAAGATCAAGCCGCCGAAGCCGCGCTATTGGGTGTCCACCGTCGAGGCGATGCCGCGCGATCTCGACGTGTCGTTTCTCGCTGTCGACGAGATCCAGATCGCCGCCGATCTGGAACGCGGCCACGTCTTCACCGACCGCATCCTGCATCGCCGCGGCCGCGATGAGACGCTGCTGCTCGGCGCCGCGACAATGCGGCCGATCATCGAACGGCTGCTGCCGGGCGCCAGCATCGTCACCCGTCCGCGGCTCTCGCAACTGGAATTTTCCGGCGACCGCAAGATCACAAGACAGCCGCGGCGCACCGCGATCGTGGCATTCTCCGCCGACGAAGTTTACGCCATCGCCGAATTGATCCGCCGCCAGCACGGCGGCGCCGCGGTGGTGCTGGGATCGCTATCGCCACGCACCCGCAACGCCCAGGTGGCGATGTATCAGTCCGGCGACGTCGACTATCTGGTGGCGACCGATGCGGTCGGCATGGGGCTCAATCTCGACGTCGATCACGTCGCCTTCGCCTCCGACCGCAAATATGACGGCTATCAATTCCGCCGGCTCAATCCGTCGGAATTCGCTCAGATCGCCGGCCGCGCTGGTCGCGCGACCCGCAACGGCACCTTCGGCACCACCGGCCGCTGCGCTCCGTTCGAGCCGGAATTAGTCAACGCGCTGCAAAATCATACCTTTGACAGCGTCAAAACCCTGCAATGGCGCAATTCGCGGTTGGATTTTTCCTCACTCAGCGCGCTGCAGGTGTCGCTGTCGCTGACGCCCGGCCACGATGCGCTGACCCGCGCGCCGATCGCCGAGGACCTGGGGGTGCTCGATCATGCCGCGCGTGACGGCGAAGTTCGCGACATCGCCCATGGCGCTGCGGCCGTCGAACGTCTATGGGACGCCTGCCAGATTCCGGATTATCGGAAGATCGCGCCGGCGGCGCACGCCGAGCTTGTGACGACGTTGTTCGGCTATTTGATGCGGAAAGGCAGAATTCCGGATGCATGGTTTGCGACCCAGATCGCCCAGGCTGATCGAACCGATGGCGACATCGACACGTTATCCGGACGGATCGCACAAATCCGAACCTGGACCTTCGTGGCCAATCGTCCGGACTGGTTGGCCGACCCCGAGCACTGGCAGGGCATCTCGCGAGAACTCGAAAATAAATTGTCCGATGCGCTCCACGAACGGCTAACAGAACGTTTCGTTGATCGCCGTACCAGTGTATTGATGCGCCGCCTGCGGGAAAATACGATGTTGAACACCGAAATTGGGAAGACCGGCGAAGTGATCGTAGAGGGCCATGTGATCGGCCGTCTCGATGGATTCACCTTTGCGCCGGATGCCGCCGAGGCGGGCTCCGAGGCCAAGGCCTTGCAGGCCGCGGCGCTGAAAGCGCTGGCCGGCGAGATCGAGAGCCGCGCCGAGAAGTTGGCGGCGGCGCCAGACGATCAGTTCGTGCTGGCCTCCGACGGCACGGTGCGCTGGACCGGCGACGCGGTGGCCAAGCTGGTGGCGGCCGATGACGCGCTGCATCCGCGGCTGCGCATCGTCGCCGACGATCGGCTGGCGGGCGCCGCGCGCGAGGCGGTGCAGACCCGGCTCGAACTGTGGCTGAAGACCCATATCGAAAAACTGCTTGGACCGTTGTTCGACCTTTCCAAGGCCGAGGACGTCACCGGCATCGCCCGCGGCATCGCGTTTCAACTGATCGAAGCGCTCGGCGTGCTGGAGCGCGCCAAGATCGCCGCCGAGATGAAGGACCTCGACCAGACCTCGCGTGCGGTGCTGCGCAAATACGGCGTGCGGTTCGGCGCCTATCACATCTACCTGCCCTCGCTGTTGAAACCCGCGGCGCGCGCGCTGGCCTCGCTGCTGTGGGCGCAGAAGCGCGACCACGTCGATCTGTCGGCGTTGTCCGGCGCGCAGCATCTGGCCGGAAGCGGCCGCACGTCGTTTCCGGTCGACAAGCAGCTCGATCGCGACGCCTATCGCACGCTGGGCTACCGGCAATGCGGCGAGCGCGCGGTGCGCGTCGATATTCTGGAGCGGCTCGCCGATCTGATCCGGCCGGCGCTGTCATGGCGCGAGGCCTCGCCCGGCGAAAAACCCGCCGGCGCGTTCGACGGCCGCGGCTTTGTCGTGACCCAGGCGATGACCTCGCTGACCGGATCGGCCGGCGAAGATTTCGCCTCGATCCTGCGCGCGCTCGGCTACCGGATGGAAAAGAAGCCGCCATTGCCGCCGGCGCCGCCGAAGCCGGTCGCTGAGGCCGCGCCCATTGAAGCAACCACAGCCGCGGCGAGCGCCGCCGACGCGGCCGCGACGGACGTCGCGATTCTGGAGACAAGCGCGGCTGACGCCGCCCATAACGAACCAGGTGCGGCTGACGCCGCCCACAACGAATTAGGTGCGGCTGACGCCGCACTTGCCGACGCGGCGCACGCCGCCGCTGCCGACATCGGCGCGGCCGTGCAGGAGGCCGTCACCGAGGCGCCGCCGCTCGACCCGCAGCTCGTCGAAACCGCGAGCGCGCAACAGCCGGCGCCCGAAGCCGCTGCACAACCCCAGGCCGTCGCTGAGCCGGCGCTGGACGCCGCGGTGGCGACGCCGCCCGCGCTTGCGGCAGAGCCGGTCGTCGAAACCGCCGCCGGCCCGGTCGCCGACGCGGTCGCGCCCGAGCAGGGCGCGGCGACGGATGCCGCCCCGCCGGCGAGCGCCGAGGCCGATCCGGCCGTGGCCGCGGGCTCCGATCCCGCTTTGGCCGCCGACGCCGCGGTTGCGGTTCCGGAGTTGGTCGAGGTGTGGCGGCCCGGCGGCCGCTCCGACGATCATCGGCCGCGGCACGATCGCAACCGCTACCGCAATCCGGATCGCGCGGCTGGACAGCCGGCCAATGCCGGCGAAGCCGGGGCCGCGGCCGAGCCCGGCAAGGGCGAGCGTCCGCATCGCAGCCGCCGCGACCGCAAGCCGGATTTCCGTCCGCGCCGCGATGCGCCCGCCGAAGCGGCCACCGCCGCGCCGGCCGAGGGCGCCGCCGAGGCCAGACCCGCGCAACAGCCGCGGCCGCCGCGCGACCGTGAGCGCTTCCAGGGCAAGGGGGGGCGCGGCAAGGACAAGTTCCAGGGGCCCAAGGGTGGTCGGGACGGCCGCGAAGGTCGCGAGTCCGGCGACCGCGGGCCGCGGGTATTTTCCTCCAGCGCGCCGCGCGAGCGCGAACGGGTCGCCGATCCGAATTCACCATTCGCCAAGCTCGCCGCGCTGAAAGAGCAACTCACCGCCAACCGCAAGGATTGAACCCGGCCGGGTTCGGGTGAGCAACCGGCCGGCCGCTGTGACAGTGGTGTCGATTGGAGCGCCAGCGTCTCGACAAATGGCTGTGGCATGCGCGGGTGGTCAAAGCCCGCAGCAGCGCCGCTGCGCTGGTCGAAGCCGGTCACGTTCGCGTCAATGGCGGCCGGCAGACCTCGCCGGGGCATCCGCTCAAGCTCGGCGACGTGCTGACCGTCAGTCTCGACCGCACCGTGCGACTGCTCAAGGTGACGGCATTCTCCGAGCGTCGCGGCGACGCCGCGGCGGCTACTGGACTATATACCGACCCGCAAAAGCCCGAAGACTAGGCATCTACTCTTGCAGCAGCGCGGCGCCTGCGGTAGGCCAACACTCAAAATTGGACTGCTCCGGAGCGTTGGATGACTTACGTCGTCACTGAAGCCTGCATCAAATGCAAATACACCGACTGCGTCGAGGTCTGCCCCGTGGATTGCTTCTACGAGGGTGACAACATGCTGGTCATCCATCCCGACGAGTGCATCGACTGCGGCGTTTGCGAGCCCGAATGCCCCGCCGATGCGATCAAGCCGGACACCGAGCCGGGCCTTGAAAAGTGGCTCGAGGTCAACGCCGAATATTCCAAGACCTGGCCCAACATCACCCAGAAGAAGGATGCGCCGGCCGACGCCAAGGAATTCGAGAGCGTCGACGGCAAGTTCGACAAGTTCTTCTCGGCGGAGCCCGGAACCGGCGATTGATAATCGAGCCGGCGCCACTTTTGCGGTGCCATCGAACCATTATTATTCGACGAACTTAACCCTGTTCGATGATCCCGCCGACGGGTTGGCGGGACGATGTCATGATTTCGCATAAATCATTGATTTTTGCGAGAAATGTGCTATTTTAGGCACATTCATGAGCAGAACCCGGTCACGACCGTTTTTGTGCATCAGGAGTCCTGCGCAACATCGAACAGGGGCGTGGCCGTCCACGCGCAGGCTGTGTCACAGAAAACGCGTAAAAAGAGTGTTTCCAAGGGTGTGAAAAAAGCCGCTGCGGCCAGCCGTAGTGCGACGAAGACTCGTTCCCGGACTTCTGCCCGGGTCGCCGCCAAGGATTCGAACAAGGCTTCCGCCAAGGCTTCCAAGTCGTCAAGTTCCAAGACGGCGGCAGCCAAGTCCCCCAAAAACAAAAGAAGTGCAATGCCAAAAACGACTGCGAAAACCTCCGTGAAGCCGACCGCCGCCGCGGCCAAAACCGCCTCCAAGGCGGCCGCCAAGCCGGAGTCTGCCAAGCCGTCCGTCGTTGCCGCCAAGCCGGTTGCAGCCGCTGCGAAGCCGGCCGCCAAGCCGGCGGCTGCCGCCCCGCGCGTGGAGGAGGCCAAGAAGCCTTTGACGCAGCGTCAGGGTTTCAAGACCAACGAATTCGTGGTCTATCCGGCGCACGGCGTCGGTCAGATTCTGGCGATCGAGGAGCAGGAAATCGCAGGCGCCAAGCTTGAGCTGTTCGTGATCAACTTCATGAAGGACAAGATGACTTTGCGGGTGCCGACCGCCAAGGTCGGCAATGTCGGCATGCGCAAGCTGTCGGAGCCGGCACTGGTGAAGCGGGCGCTGGAGACGCTGAAGGGCCGCGCCCGGGTCAAGCGCACGATGTGGTCGCGCCGCGCCCAGGAATACGAAGCCAAGATCAATTCCGGCGATATCGTCGCGATCGCCGAGGTGGTGCGCGATCTGTATCGCTCCGATTCGCAGCCGGAGCAGTCCTACAGCGAACGCCAGCTCTATGAAGCGGCGCTGGACCGGCTGTCGCGCGAAATCGCCGTGGTGCAGCACGTCACCGAAACCGAGGCGGTCAAGGAAGTCGAAGGCCAGCTCGCCAAGAGCCCGCGCCGCGGCGCCAAGACCGAGGTGGAAGCCGACGCCGATGCGGAAGCCGAGACCGATGGCGACGACGTCGCCGCGGACGAGGCGGCATAAGCCCACGCTTCGGACGATCCGTTCAATCAGCAAAGCCCGACCGCAAGGCCGGGCTTTTTGCTGCGTGCGTCGTTGTTTGCTGCGTCGGTGGCGGTGTCGAACCGCTCAATCCACCACGATCTTGACGCGGTCGCGCACCTTGACCTCGGCATGGGCGTCGAGGCCGTTGAGTACGCGAAATCGCTCCACCGGCTTGTCGACGCCGGACATCCGGTGCGACAGCGATTCCACGGTGTCGCCGGGCTGTGCGGTGATGATCTTGATGCGCAGCGGCCGCGCCGCCTGGATTTCTTCCAGCGTCAGCCGGCGGAACGAGCCCACCGTCTCCCGCGCGTTGCGTTCGCTCTCGGTGGTCTTCTGCTTGGCGGCGAAGATGAAGCGGTAGACGTCGCTGCCGAACCGTAGCGCATAGACCCGGAATTGCCACTGATCGCCATGCGCGGTCGCCGCCGCCGCCGGCAGTCCGTTGATGGTCATCTCCTCGGTCGAGGCCTTCTCGACATTCTCCATCCAGCCGGAATTGAGATAGTCCGCCAGCGTCTGCTCGGAGGCGACCCGCACCACGTCGAAGCGCATCGCCTGGTTGCCGCCCTCGCGTACCCCGATCACCGCCTGCGCGGTGTTGTCGAGCGTGAACGCCTCCGGCGCAGTGAAGGTGAAGCCGAGCTTGGGATGCAGGAAGCGGCGGCCGCGCACGAAGCCCTCGCTGGGATCCTCGCCATAGACCATGCCGTCGATGGTGGCGAGATAGCTCTCGCGGTCGCGCTCGCCGCCGTCGGGCGAGGAATATTGCCGGGCATTGGCCTGCGCGTTCTGCACCCGCTCCGGCGTCGCCGGATGCGACGACAGAAAGTCCTGCGAGCGCGGGTCGGCCGCGGCGCGGCTCGCCTTCAGCGCGGCGTTGCGCTCCATCGCGGTGAGAAACCGCGCCGCGCCATAGGGATCGAATTGCGCCCGCGCCGAAATCCCGACGCCGATGCCGTCGGCCTCGAATTCCTGCGCCCGCGAGAAGCTCGCCATCGTCAGCTTGGTCTTGGCCAGCGCCAGCGCGGTGAGGTCGGGATCGTTGCCCATGTCGGTGACGACGCGGGTGACGATCGCGGCCTGCCGCGCTTGGTCCTCGCGGATCGAGGCGTGCTTGGCCAACACATGCGCCATCTCGTGCGACAGCACCGACGACAATTCCGAGGTGTCGCTGGCCAGCGCGATCAGGCCGCGGGTGACGTAGAGCTGGCCGGTCGGCAGCGCGAAGGCGTTGACCGCGCCGGAATTCAGGATCGTCACCTTGTAGGACAGGTCCGGGCGATCCGACGCCGCCACCAGCCGCTCCACCGTCTTGGTGATCAGAGCTTCCAGCTTGGGGTCGTCATAGGCGCCGCCATAAGACGACAGGATGCGCTCGTGCTCGCGCTCCGCGGCCGGATTTGGCTGGGCCGGCCGCGGCGGTTTGGCGGGGCTGCTCGGCTGCAGCGTCGCCGTCTGGAAGCGGCCGGCATCGCCGCAGCCGCTGAGCAGCAGCCCAGCGCACAGCACGGCCGACGCAGCCCAAAGGCCGCGGCTCAAGCCTGTTTTGCGCTGTCGCACAGCCGTCACGTCGTCTCTTTCTCCGGCAGCTTTCGTCGTTGAGCCCAGAGGCCCGCACCGCGCGAGTTTCGGAGCCGATCCGACCTCAGCAGATCTTAGAGTCCTCGCGGCATCGGCTTGGACAAGGTGTCGGCCAATCGCGAAACGCAAACCCACGCCTGAACCACCCGCTAGCCGTCGTCGCGCAGCTGGATTTGTCCCGCCCCGATCATCTCGATCCGCGGCCCGCGCCGCTTCTCGACCCAGCCGCGGACCAGAATTCGTCGCCCCTCGAACGACTTAGGCGGTGTCCCCAGCGTCTCCAAAGCGGCCGCCATGCGCCTTGAAATAGTCACGGCAAAGTCGCGTGTCCAGCGCTGCCCGAAATTCAGATAGATCATTGCCCCAGCGTCGCGGACCGACAGCACCCGGCCCTCGACCAGTGCGAAACGCCCCACGCCGGACAAGATATCGCCCGGATTTTCCGCGTTTTTTATGGCGGCGGGTTCCGCCCATAGCCCGCGCCTCGCGCGGCGGGCCTGCGCCTCGGCGAGGCTGAGCTCAGTGCGGCAGTCCGGATCGGCGATATCGCCGGCGCTGACCGCTTCGCCGGCCGCAAGTAATTGCGCCTGCAGCGAAACCGCCTCGCCCTCGCGAAACACCAGGGCCGGCTGCCGGCCGTAACGATCGGGCGAATCGCTGTCGCCGTGCAGCGTGATATCGCGCTGCGCGATCAACGCGGTGAGGGCCGCGACGGCGTGCTGCCGCCGCTCCGGAAAAACCTCGATGCCGGACAGCCGCACGTCGCGGCCGTCCTGCAGCCGCAAGCTGCGGGCGTCGATCACCGCGGCGACGCGGCCCTCGCCCTGCGGCGGCAACCGGCAGCCTTCGGCCAGCGCAAAATCCGCCCCGAAAAACATGCGGCAAACCAGTGGCAACACCCAACAGAGCTGACGACCCGCGCTCATCACCCGCCCGTTGTCCCTTTCGGAGTATCAAGACGCCGACCGCGCGACGCGGCGATCGATTCGTCCCCCGGGAGTCCTCGGCTCGGCATCGCCCGATCCTCAGCGCCCCTTGAAATGCGCCAGCCGCCGCTCCTCGGTGGCGCGCACGCCTTCGCGGAAATCCTCGGTGGCGCACAGCCTGGTCTGCTCGGCGAGTTCGTGATGGGTCGCCGCCAGCACCCGTTCGGCGAGACCTGCACGCATTGTCGCCCTGGTCGACAACAGTCCGAGCGGCGAGCATTCGGCGATCTCGCGCGCCAGCTTCAGCGCCGCGCCGCGCAATTCGTCGTGGGGCACCAGCATATTGGCCAGCCCCAAGGCGTAGGCCTCCTCGCCGGTGACGCGGCGGCTGGTGTAGAACATCAGCTCGGCATTGTTGCGGCCGATCAGTTCCGGCAACGTCACCGTCAGTCCGAAGCCGGGATGAAAACCGAGCTTGGTGAAGTTGGCGGAGAACCGCGCCTCCGGACAGGTGACGCGAAAATCCGCCGCCAGCGCCAGGCCGAGCCCGCCGCCGATCGCGGCGGCGTGCACCGCGGCGACGATCGGCTTCTTGTTGCGGAAAATCCGCACCGCCTCGATGTAGAGGTGGCCGATCTTGCCGAGCCCCGAGGCCGGGTCGGACTGCTCGCTGGCATCGATCGGGGTGCGCGACGGATCGCCGAAATTCGCGCCGGCGCAGAACGCCTTGCCCTGCGCCGCCAGCACCACGGCGCGGGCGTAGGGATCGTGGTCGATCTCGGTCAGCGCGTCGGCGATCTGGTCGATCAACGAGATGTCGAAGTAGTTCAACGGCGGCCGCTGCAATTCGATGATGGTGACGTGGCCGGCTTTTTCGACGCCGATGTCTGCATAGCTGGTCATGATGTCCTCGCTTGCTCTCGAATCACGGCCGCATCGAACGAGTAGCGGGCGCCGCGATGATTCCGCTTAAACCTCCGGTAGGTGCTTTGGTCGCGTCAGTTGTAGTACCAGTTTGGTCGGGAAACCGCGGCGTTCGTCAAGCCGGTGTAGTTCAAGACATCGGCACCGCGCACCGCGCCGCTTCGCAGTGGAATACGGCGCTGCGACAACAGACAGTCGGTTTTTCCGCGTCGCGGAGTTTGGCAAACTTGCTCCGGCGATGGGCCGCGGTAGGATGGGACGCGCTCGCGGTTAGCCGAGCGCGTAACGCGGGAGCACAGATGTCGAGCGACGGGTTGAATGTGATCGTGACGGGCTCGGCCTCGGGCCTCGGTGCGGCGACGGCGGGCATCCTGGCGAAAGCCGGCGCGCGCCTCGTCATCAACTACGCGTCGAGCCAGGGCGCCGCCGAAGCCACCGCCGAAGCCTGCCGCGCCGCCGGCGCCGCCGAGGTCGTGGTGGTGCAGGGCGACGTGGCGCGCGATGAGGATTGCAGGAAGATCGTGGCTGCGGCCGCGCCCTGGGGCCGGCTCGACGCGCTGATCAACAACGCCGGGACCACCAAGCACGTCTCACACGACAATCTCGACGGGCTGTCGGCGGAGGATTTTCAGCGGCTCTATGCGGTGAATACCATCGGGCCGTTCCAGATGATCCGCGCGGCGCGGGCCTTGCTGGAGGCCTCGGCTAAAGCGTCCGGGACGCCGGCGGCGGTGGTCAACGTGTCCTCGGTGGCCGGCCTCAGCGGCATCGGTTCGTCGGTCGCCTATGTCGCCAGCAAGGGCGCGCTGAATTCGATGACGCTGTCGCTGGCCCGCGCTTTGGCGCCGCTGATCCGCGTCAACACGGTGTGTCCGGGCTATATCGATACGCCCTGGTTCACCAAGGGCCGCGGCGCCGCCGCCGCGCAACAGGTGCGCGACATGGTCACGGCAAAGGTGCCGCTGAAGGTGGCCTCAACCGCGCAGGACGTCGCGGCGCTGGTGTGCTTTCTGGCCACGCCGCAGTCCTGCAACATGACCGGCGAATTAGTCCGGATGGACGCCGGGCTGCATCTGGTGAATTGAGCTCGCCGCGAGCGCGGCGATCTCACCGTCTCAGTTCTGACGATCCCAACGAATCCGACGACCGCCACGAAATCCGGCGCATGAGTTCGTCATTGCTTGCGAGCCGAGGGCGGCGCGGTGCGCCGACCGACAGCGAAGCAATCCAGGGGCTGCGCGTGGAGCCCTGGATTTGCTTCGTCGCAACAGCTCCTCGCAATGATGCTGTGAATGCCGCTGCGGGAACCGCGGTCGGGCGCGCGCCGCGGTGCTGCATTTTCCGCAGGTCCGCCTTCATCCGACCTCAACCATCCGCGACGTCAGGTGCCCTCGCGGCAGGCCCGGGCGGCGCCCGGGCGTTGACCGGCGGCCCGGCTTGCGGCCTTTATAGCGTTTTCGAGCGAAGTGGCTCCCGGTTCGCGTGAAGAAAACGCGTCAAAATAACAATCCAGGGCTCCTGGTTCTGATTCCATCAGAACCGGAATAGCTCTGGGAACCGGCGATCTGTGCTACCGTGCGAGCTCGCTCCCCGAGAGGACCAGATCGGAATGGCGCCGTCGGACAGCAAGATCTTAGCCTTTCTGGATATCGAGCGCGGCGTGCTTGCGGGTCTCGAAGCCGGCACGCCGCTGCAGCAGGCGTTGCGCGATCTGCTGCGCGGTGTCGAGCCGCTGTTCGGCTCGGGCTTCTGTTGCAGCCTCGGCCTCGCCGACCCGGCGAGCAAGCTTTTGCTGGTCGGGCTGGTCCCGGAAAGCTGTCCATTGGCGAAAGACGGCGCCGAGGTGGCGCGGCCACACGCGTTCTGCACGAGCGCGATCATCGGCGAGGGCGGCGCCGCGATCGGCTCGCTGGTGGTGAGCCATATTGGGCTGCGGCCGCCCAACACCGCTCAACTGGAGCTGGCGGCGCTGGCGGCGCGGACCGTCGCGCTGCTGATCGAGCGGCACAATGCGACGGGCGCGCTGCGCGAGCGCGAACACGAACTGACGCGGGTGCAGCATATCGCCAAGATCGGCGCCGTGGTGGTCGATCTGCGTCACGGCTTTCGCAACGAACGGCGCTCGGCGGAATATCGGGCGATCCACGGGCTGGCGCGTGATGCGCCCGACGGCCACGAGGATTGGCTTCGCCGGCTGCATCCACAGGATCGCGACCGCGCGCTGCGCGGCTTGCTCGAGGCGATCGAGGGCAGCGCCGAGCGCTATTCCGCCGAATATCGCATCATCCGGCCGAACGACGGTCAGATCCGCTGGATCGCCGCGGAAGCCCAGATCGAGCGCGGCCCGGACGGCCGTGCCGAGCGGCTGGTCGGCGCACACATCGACATCACCGATCGCACGCTGGCCAAGGAAACGCTGCGCGAGAGCGAGGAGCGCTTCCGGCTGATCGCCAACAGCGCCCCGGTGCCGATGTGGGTCAGCCGGCTCGACGGCAAGCGCGCCTTCGCCAACCAGGCCTATCTGGATTTTCTCGGCCTCGACTACGACGCCGCATTGGCGTTCGACTGGCGCAACGTGCTGCATCCGGACGATCTGCCGCGCATCCTGCGCGAGCAGATCGCCGGCGAAGCCTCGCTGAAGCCGTTCGTGCTGGAGGCGCGCTATCGCCGCGCCGACGGGCCGTGGCGCTGGATGCGCTCGGAATCGCAGCCGCGTTGGGACCCGACCGGCAAGCACATCGGCTTCATCGGCGTGGCGCATGACATCACCGCCTCCAAGGAGGCCGAGACCGAGCTGCGGCGGCTCAACGAAACGCTGGAACAACGGATCCGCGAACGCACCGCGCAATTGCAGGCCAACGAGGCGCAGATGCGCGCCATGTTCGAGACCAGCAATCAATATCAGGGCCTGCTCGATCTGAACGGCAACATCGTCCATGCCAACGCCACCGCCCTGGCCGGCATCCGCGCCGGCGTCGCCGATGTGCTCGGCACCCCGTTCTGGGATTCGCCGTGGTTCACCGGCACCGCGGGGATGCGCGACTGCGTGCGCAGCGCCTTCGCCGCGGCGCGCAAAGGCCAGACGGTGCGGACCGAATTGCTGCTGCATCTGCCGATCGGCGAGCGGTTCTTCGATTTCGCGATGCGGCCGATCTTGGACGAACATGGCCGGGTCTCGGCGGTGCTGCCGGAGGCGGTCGACATCACCGAGCGCCGCCGCAGCGAGGAGGCGTTGCGGCAGTCGCAGAAGATGGAGGCGGTGGGCCAGCTCACCGGCGGCGTGGCGCACGACTTCAACAACCTGTTGACCATCATCCGCTCGGCCACCGACTTCCTGCGCCGGCGCGACCTGCCGGAGGAGCGGCGCCGGCGCTACATCGACGCGATCTCCGAGACCGTCGACCGCGCCTCGACGCTGACCGGGCAATTGCTGGCGTTTGCGCGGCGGCAACCGCTGACGCCGCAGGTGTTCAATGTCGGCACCCAGGTCGAGAGCATCGCACAACTGATCCGCCCCTTGGTCGGCAGTCGCATCCAGATCGCGGTCAATGTGAACTGTCCGGACTGCTTTGCGATGGCCGACGTGGCGCAGTTCGAAACCGCGCTGGTCAATCTCGCCGTCAACGGCCGCGACGCGATGGACGGCGAGGGCAACCTGACCTTCGACGTGGTCAAGGTCCAGGCCATTCCGGCGCTGCGCGGCCATCCCGGCTGCAACGGCAGCTTCATCGCGGTGGCGGTGACCGATACCGGATCGGGCATCCCCGCCGATCGGCTCGAAGCCATCTTCGAGCCGTTCTACACCACCAAGGAGGTCGGCAAGGGCACCGGCCTCGGGCTCAGCCAGGCGTTCGGCTTCGCTAAGCAGTCTGGCGGCGAAATCGAAGTCATCAGTACCCCGGGCGCCGGATCGACCTTCACCATCTACCTGCCGCAGGCCGAGATCCCCGCCGAGCTCGCCGACGTCGTCGCGGTCCGCACCGAGGCCACCGCGAGCGGCCGCGGCCATCGCGTGCTGGTGGTGGAAGACAACGAGGATGTCGGGCGGTTTTCCACCGAACTGCTGGAGGATCTCGGCTACGCCATCCGCTGGGTCGGCAACGCCGTCGACGCGCTGGCGGCAATTGCCGAGGACGAGTTCGCCTTCGACCTGGTGTTTTCCGACGTCATCATGCCGGGCATGAACGGCGTCGAACTGGCGACGCTGATCCGCGAGCGCTATCCCGGCCTGCCGGTGGTGCTGACCAGCGGCTACAGCACGGTGCTCGCGGAAAACGCCCATCGCGGCTTCGAACTGATTCAGAAGCCGTATTCGGTCGAAGGGCTGTCGCGCACGCTGCGCCGCGCCATCTCCGAGCGTCGCTCCACGATGGCGTGATGTCACGCAGTTCGGTTTGGATCGAAGCATCCAACCCGAATTGAGCCGTCATTCCGGGGCTCGAGCAGCGCCCGCTGCGAGAGAACCCGGAATCTCGCCACACTCCTCCCGCGGGCGGAGCGAGAGTCCGGGTTCGCTCGTTCTGACGACCTCGCGCCTCGGAATGATATAGAATCTCTACTCCGCCGCCCCGGCGAGCAGCGGCGGCAGCAGCCCGCCGTGGCGGGCGAATTCGATGATCAAGTCGCTGACCTCGTGCGGCCGTTCCTCATGGGCGAGATGGCCGAGGCCGGGCATCGTCACCACCCGCGAGCCCGGCACCAGGGCGTGCACCCGCGCGGCGTCATGCGGCGCGATGGTCTTGTCGTTGCCGCCGCTCACCAGCACCAGCCGGGTCAACAGCCGCGGCAGCTCGGCTGCCAGCGGCCGCAGCTTCCAGTTTCCCATCATGCGCAGCGCCGAGGCGACGTGGCCCGGGCTGCAGGTCAGCCGGCGATAGAACTCGATGCCGGCGGGATCGAGCACCGAGCCGGTGTCGGCGATCATCCGCTCGACGAAACTGTCGCTCGAGGCGAAGCGCGCGAACAGCCGCGGCACCACGCGGCTGCCCGCCAGCAATTGCGCGAACGGCGTCATCAGCCGTCCGGCGAGACCACCGATCGGCAGCATCGCGCCGTTGAGGCCGAACAGCCCGTCAGGCGCGATCGCGCCGTCGAGGCACATCCGCGCCAGCACCGCGGCGCCCGCGGAATGCCCGGCCACCAGCACCGGCGCGAGATCGAGCACCCGCAACAACCCGGCGAGGTCCTCGGCCATGCCGTCGAGGCTGAGCCGCTTGGCGGGCGGCGTCTCGGTAAAGCCGTGGCCGGGCAGATCTGGCGCCACCACGGTGAAATGCTCCGCCAATAACGGCGCCAGCGCCCGCCACGAATGCGTCGCAGCGCCGGTGCCGTGCACCAGCAGCAGCAACGGGCCGCGGCCCATCTGCTGCACGTGCCAGCGCAACCCCGCGGCCTGTACGAAGCGGCTCGACTCCCGGTTCGGCCAGTCGCGCCCCTCATGGTCCCATCGCGGCTTCGCATGCAGCTCGGCGCGACGCGGCGCGGCCGCGGGCAGCTCGGTTGGGATCGGGCGCATGACGTCGTTCTCCTGCGGATGACAATTTGAAACCTCGGGGCGCTGCGGCTGGCTCATCGGCAGCCCTCGCTGGCATTGTTGGGGCTGGTCCAGGCGGTGTAGATCGCGCAGTCGCCGGCGGCGGGCGGACGATAGGCCTCGACCTTCTCCGGCACCGGCGGCAGCAGCCGCAGATAGGCGGTGAGCGCCATCACGTCTTCCTCGTCGAGATTGGAAAAGTGATCCCAGGGCATGCCCTGCCAATATAGCGGCCGGCCGTTGCGGCTGACGCCGCTGCGGATCGCGCGGCCGATCTCGGCGTCGGACCAGCGGCCGATGCCGGCGTCGGGGTCCGAGGAGATGTTGGCGGTGAACAGCGTGCCGGGCAGCCCGCTGAGTTTCAGCCCGCCGCCGCCGTTCGGCTGATGGCAGAACACGCAGGACGCATTGGTGAACAGATAGCGGCCGCGCTCGACCAAGGCGGCGCGCTCCGCCGGCAGCGCCGACAGATCCGGCCGCGGTACCGCGCCGAGCGCCTGCTGCGACAATAGCTCGGCGGGCAGCACACCGAGGATCGGGGTCGAGTAGATCACCAACCCGAAACTACAGCCGAGCACCCCGGTCCAGCTGCGGCGTCCGAGCGGCGCCCAGCGTTGCAGCGGCACCAGCCAGGACAACAGCGCCACCCACAGCGCCAGCACCATCCACTGCGCCGCGATCAGGGTGCCCTGGAGGCGGGCGAGGTCGGGGCCTTTGAGATTGGCGAAGCTGCCGGTGGCGTAGGTAATCGCGGGCGGCCGGCCGAGAAACAGGTCGCTCGCCCACAGCTTGCTGAAGAAGGTCTCGATCGCGCCGAAATGCAGCGGCGGCGGAATCTGGTTGTGCACCGCCGGCAGCGTCTTCAGGTAGCGCGCGATCGCGGTGGCGTCGGTCTGCGAGATGTTGTGCAGAAACACCCAGGGCATGCTGAACACGTTCAACAGCCGGCCGTCGTCGGTGCGGCCGTCGCGGATCGCCCGCACGATCTGCTGTTCGCTCCAGCGGCCAAGCCCGGTGTCCGGATCGGAGGTCAGGTTGCGGCTGACGAACACGCCCTGCGGATGCGCGCCGACCCGGGTGCCGCCGGCGAGATAGTGCTCGTCGCGATAGATCCCCTTGGCGCTGACCTCGGTGTGGCACAGCCCGCACATCCCGGCGCGCACCAGATAGCGGCCGCGGCTGAGCGCGTCCTGCGACTGGCCGGGACCGCCGAGCACGCCGCCGGGCTCGCCGGGCACGGCGCGCGCCCGCGATTCCAGGAACGCCACGAGGTCCCAGCGATCCGCCGCCGGCAGATCGGCGAACGACGGCATCGGCGACGCCCCGAGCCCGGTGGTGAGACGCAGAAACACGTCCTGCGGCCGCGCGCCGCCGCGAAAGCTCCACGGCGCGGTGAGGTCGCGGCTGGTGACCGGCTGACCGTAGGCATCGGTCAGCACCGCGCCGCCGCCCAGCTCGGCGCCGTGGCAGGTCGCGCAACCCTGCGCGCGATACAGCCCTTCGCCATGCGCCACGTTGGCCGACGTCACCGGCGGCCGCCGCGGCACCAGCAGCGGCGCCGCCCGCCGCGCCGGCACGCTGCGCAACGCTTCGACGTATCCGACCACGTCGTCGATCTCCGCCGCGGTCAGCATGTCGCGGAAAAACGGCATCGCGCTGGCCGTAAGTCCATCCGCCACCACCTTGCGCAGATCCGCGGTGGTCGGCGCCGCGCCCTGCGGCGTGCTCTTGTACTTGTATCCGGCGGTAGTGAGATCGCGCGGCCGCGGGCTCATCGACGGCGCCGCGGCGCCGTTGCCGCGGCCGTCCGGACCGTGACAGATCGCGCAGTTCTCGAGGTAGACGCGTTGCCCGTTGGAGGCGCCGGGCGGCACCATCGCGGTGGGCGGCCATTCGACGTCGCGGTACTGCGCCGGATCCGGCTGCCAGGTCGACACCGGCGCGGTGTAACCGAAATGCGCGATCAGCGAACGCGCCACATCCAGCGCAAGATACACAGTCAAGGCGACCACGCTCCACCACAACAGCGACCGCGGCATCCATCCCGCGACGCGAAGCTTCGGCGACGGGACGGTTTTCACAGTCGTCATAGTTGCTCGTTCCGCGCCACCCGGTTGGCGACCGCTTGTCGTTGCTGCGAAGGCGCGAGTGACATGTGCGGACGCGAGCTGCGTCAAAGGCAATCAGCTCAATTGCAAATGTGGTCGAGCCAGGAGAGTTCCCTGCTGGCCGGCGCGGCGCGGCAATTCTTCTCCTGGGCGGTACTAATATGTTGCACACGGAGACTAGCAGCAGCCAAAGCGCAGGCGATCGATAATCCGCGCGACGCGTTCACTTGCTGGTGACGCTGTGGACAACGCCAAGGCTTGCTACGTGGATTGGACATTTCGTCGGCGCTCGACGCCACGCGCGAATGACAGCTTCGGCAAAGCTGATCATGCTGCTTGACACCCGGGGTGTCAGTCTCGCGAGACAACGGCGCTGCCGAACTAACTAAGCGGATCGGCCGGAACAGAACGCTTGCATGCGGGTTCGAATCACCAGTACGTCAGACGGCCTCAGTCTTCGTCTTGGCAGCGCCGCTTAGTGCAGCGCCGCAGTGCAAAGTCACCCAGGACAAATACGTGGTGACGACGCAAAGCCAATGATGAGACGAGACGACAGCGAAGCGCGGCAGCGCTGTGCCGATGGCGGTCGATACGAGTTCGCTCGGCTAAAGCGTTTTCGAGCGAGAGCGTTTCGAGCGAAGTGGATCCCGGTTCGCGTGAAGACCCGGTTCGCGAAGAGACGCGTCAAAATAACAATCTAGAACTCTGCGGCCCATGGAGAAACGCGATGAAGATGTCTCATTTCGCCAACTTCCTGATCATCCTGCTCGGCGGTGCGGCGCAGGAAGTCGCCAACGCCGTGCGCCGCGGGCTGCGCGGTCGCGATGCATCGGCGGATTGACACGCTTAAAGCCAGCCAGGCCCAGCGATCGCGAACCAGCGCCGCGGCGGCCGATCGCGGCCCGGCGCCTTCGCGCGGCGGCGTTGCAGCGTGTGCGGAAAATTTGGCGATCCCGGGATGACTCGAACATCCGACCTACGGTTTAGGAAACCGCCGCTCTATCCGGCTGAGCTACGGGACCGAACGCCCGGCTGCCGGGCATGAAATCTCCATATCAGAGCCGCCGCCGGATCGCCACCCCGGCCGGGCGCCGTCGGCGACAAACCCCGCAGCCGCCGGACTGCGGGGTTTTCGCATCCACTTTAAGGTTTATTTAGCCGACCAGCCCTATCGTCCGCGGATTGGGAAACGCGGGCGTCGTGGCATGACACACCGTTTTTTTGCGCTGCTCGGCGCTTTCCGCCGAGACCGACACGGCAATATCGCCATCTTGTTCGCCATCACGCTGGTGCCGGTGCTGCTGGCTATCGGCTGCGCGGTCGATTACGCCCGGGCCTCGCAAATCCGCAGCAAGATGCAATCCGCGGCTGATGCCGCCAGCGTCGGCTCGGTGTCGAAGGCCTCGCCGGCCTTTGTCGCCGCCGGCGCGATGACCGGCGACGGCCTGATCGCCGTCGGCCAAACCGACGCCACAAGTATCTTCAACGGCAACATGGCCAACCAGTCCGGCTACACGCTGAACGCGCTCAATGCCGCGGTCAATAAATCCGGCGCGACCTTGACCGCGACGGTGACGTTCTCCGCCACGGTGGAGACCAGCTTCATGGCGATCATCGGCAAGACCAGGCTGGCGATCGGCGGGACCTCGGTGTCGACCTCCAGCATGCCGGTCTATATCGATTTCTATCTCTTGCTCGACAATTCGCCATCGATGGGCGTCGGCGCCACGCCGACCGACGTCGCCAAGATGGTCGACAAGACCGCGGACAAATGCGCCTTCGCCTGTCACGACCTCAACGACAAGAACAACTACTACAATCTCGCCAAGTCGCTCAAAGTCACCACCCGGATCGACGTGCTGCGCGACGCCACCCAGCAATTGATGGACACCGCGGCGGGCACCGCGACCTACGCCAGCCAGTATCGGATGGCGATCTACGATTTCGGCGCCTCGGCGCAGTCCGCCGGCCTGCGCCGGCTGTTCTCGCTGTCGTCGAGTCTCAGCAGTGCCAAGACCGCCGCCGGCGCCATCGATCTGATGACCGTCAGCGGACAGAACGACAATAACGACCAGGACACCAGCTATTCGAAGCTGCTGCCGGCGGTCGACAAGGAGATCACGACGCCGGGACCCGGCACCTCGGATGCGCCGCAAAAATATCTGCTGTTCGTGTCGGATGGCGTCGCCGACGAATACAATCCGGGCGGCTGCCTGAAAGCGACCACCGGCGGGCGCTGCCAGTCGCCGCTTGATCCGAAGCTGTGCAAGGCGCTGACCGGCCGCGGCGTCAAGGTCGCGGTGCTGTACACCACCTACCTCGCGCTGCCGACCAACGCCTGGTACAATAGCTGGATCGCGCCGTTCAACGTCGGCCCCTATGGCCCCTCGCCGAACAGCGAAATCGCCAACAACATGAAGGCCTGCGCCTCGCCGGGCTTCTACTTCGAGGTCAGCCCGACCGACGGCATCGCCGACGCCATGAATGCGATCTTCAAGAAGGCGGTCTCTGACGCGCGGATCAGCAGCTGATCGATATCGCCGGCAGATGATCTGCTGCACAGCGACAACGCGGCTGCACAATCGGCGGTCAAACCGCGGCGGCGCTCGCCTTGTAAACGTCATACCGCGTCGCTATGTCGGTTGTCGGCTGATGCCGACAGGGAGGTTGCGATGGGTTTGCTCGACGTACTCAACGGTATGCAGAATGGCCCGCGCGGGCCTTCGGACCCGCAGGCCAAGGGCGGCATGTCGCCGATCACCATGGCGATCCTGGCACTGTTGGCCTACAAGGCGGTGAAACACATTGGCGGCAACGATCAGCAGGCGCCGCAGCCGGCCCCCACGCGGACCTCGGTGCCGCCGGCCGGCAATACGGTGAATGCCGGGCTTCCCGGCAGCGGCGGCGGCGGTCTCGGCGATCTGTTGAAGGGCGGCCTTGGCGGGTTGCTCGCCGGCGGCGCCGCGGGCGGCATTCTCAGCGGCGGTCTTGGCGATCTGCTGCGGCAATTCCAGCAAAGCGGCCACGGCGATACCGCCAATTCCTGGGTCAGCCCCGGACCCAACCGGCAGATTTCCCCCAACGATCTGGCGACCGCGCTGGGAGCCGACCAGATCAATACGCTGACCTCGCAGACCGGGCTGTCGCGCGAGGATTTGTTGTCCGGGCTGAGCCAGCATCTGCCGCAGGTGGTCGATCAACTGACGCCGGACGGACGGCTGCCGACCGATGAGGAAGCCTCGCGCTGGATCTAATCGCCGCGCTGGAAGTTCATTGACATCGTCGTGTTCAGGAAAGGACGGCTGCCATGAGCGGCATTCTCTACATCATCTTGGTCGGCTTCGTCGCCGGCATCATCGCCCGGCTGATTTCGCCCGGCCCGAACAATCTCAGCGGCTTCATTCTGACCACCGTGCTCGGCATCGGCGGCGCCTTCCTCGCCACCTTCATCGGTCAGGCGATCGGGCATTACGGCCCGAACCAGGGCGCCGGTTTCATCACCGCCACGATCGGCGCGCTGCTGGTGCTGTTCATCTGGAACAGGCTGGTGGCGCGGCGCATGATCTCCGATCCCGGCGGGCGCTAGAGTTATTCCGGTTCTGATCGAATCAGAACCGGAGCTCTAGATTCTCATTTTGGCGCGTTTTCTTCACGCGAACCGGGAGCCACTTCGCTCGAAAACGCTATAAAGGCCGCAAGCCGGGCCGCCGGTCTACGCCCGGCGCCGCCCGGGCCTGCCGCGAGGGCACCTGACGTCGGGGATGGTTGAGGTCGGATGAAGGCGGATCGAGGAAAGTGGACCGAGCAATGTGGAGGTCGCGGCCGAGCGGGTTACGGTTCCCGTCATTGCGAGCCGAACGCGGCGCGCAGCGCCGCGTGAGATGCGAAGCAATCCAGGGGCTTCACGCGTAGCCCCTGGATTGCTTCGCTGTTCGGCCGGCGCTGCGCGCCGTCCTCGGCTCGCAGTGACGACCTCAATAGGATGTCGTCAATCGCTGTTTGAGAGAGACTTTGAGAGCCGGGTCAGCTCCACACCCCGCTGCGGCGATCCTCGACCCGCTTGGCCTTGTGGGTGGCGCGCGGCAGCGTATCCGGCGGCAGCACATTGACCTGCGCGGTGACCCCGGTGACCGCCTTCAGCGTCCGCACGAAGCGGTGCTGCAGATCGTCGTGCTGGCCGTTATAGCCGCGGACGTGCTCGACCTCGACGGTGAGGCGGTCGAGATGGTCGATCCGCTCGACGATCAGCCGATATTCGCCGGTCAGTTCGTGGTCCTTGCGCGCCACCGCCTCGACGTCGCTGGGAAACAAATTGACGCCCTTGATGATCAGCATGTCGTCGAGCCGGCCGTGCACGCCGTTGAGCCTAATCGCGGTGCGGCCGCAGCGGCACGGCTCCGGATTGAAGCTGACGATGTCGCCGGTGCGGAACCGGATCATCGGCCGCGCGCTCTTTTGCAGCGTGGTCAGCACCATCTCGCCGCGGTCGCCGGGCTTGACCGGCTCGCCGCTGTCCGGATCGATCACTTCGACCAGGATGTGATCCTCGGCCCAATGCAGCCCGCTCTTCTGTTCGCACATCCCGGCGCAGGAGCCGAAGATGTCCGACAGCCCGTAGTAATCATACACCGAGGCGCCCCAGAGCTGCTCGATCCGCTCGCGGGTCTCCAGGATCGAGCCGCCGGGCTCGCCGGCGACGAAGATCCGCTTGACGCTGAGGTCCTTGCGCAGGTCGTAGCCTTCCTTGACCGCGGTCTCGCCGAGATACCAGGCGTAGGACGGCGTGGTCCAGATGATGGTGGCCTGGAATTGCTTGAGGATCTGCAGCAGCCGTTCCGAAGGCAGCGTGCCGGCGTGAATGGTCAACGCGCCGAGCTTCTGCGCGCCGAGCACGCAGGGCCCGCCGATGAACAGCGACATGTTCAGCGAATGCGCGTAGCGATCGTGGGGGCGCATGCCGGACGACCAGAATTGCCGCGCCTCGTAATCGATCCAGGCGTCGAAATCCTGCGCGGTGAACGGCGAAGCGGTCGGCACCCCGGTCGAGCCCGACGACGCCGAGAGATAGACGATGTCGCGCTCGGGCACCGCGACCAGATCGCCGAGCGGCGGCACCGCGAGCTGGCGGTCGCGCAGCGTGCTCTTGGTGATGAACGGAAACCGACGGATGTCGTCGAGGCTTTTGACCTGATCGGGATGCACTTTGGCGGCGTCGAAGGCCGCGCGATAGGCCGGGGAGCCGGCATAGGCATGCGCCAGGTGCTTTTGCAGCAGCGACAATTTCAGCCGGTCCCAATCAGCGCGGCTCTGGGTTTCCAGTTTGGCGTCCCAATAGGGGCGGTCGTCGGTGGGGTGCGAAGTCATAGGACGTCCATTCATCGATTGCTGCGCGGCGCAACTTAGTCGGGTCGGAAAATGCGCGAGGCCGGCGAAGCTGCCGGCCCCGGTGTGAATCGAGCGCTCGGCTACCAGGTGGTGAGGATGGTGCCGTTGAACTTGTTCTCGACGAATTGCTTGACCTCCGGCGAGCGATAGATCTCGACGAACTTCTTCAGCGTCGGATTGTCCTTGTTCTTGGCGCGCACCGCGAACACCAGATTCCAGTTGCTGTCGGCGTCTTCCAGGATCAGCGCCTTCTTCGGGTCGAGCCCGGCGTTCAGCGCGTAGTTCAGATTGACCGCGGAGAAGTCGAGATCGTTCAGCGAGCGCGGCAATTGCGCGGCGTCGAGCTCGTTGAACTTCAGATGCTTGGGATTTTCCGCGATGTCGGCGACGGTGGCCTTGATGCCGGCGCCCGGCTTCAGCTTGATCAGCCCGGCCTTCTCGAACAGCTGCAGCGCGCGGGCGCCGTTCGACGGATCGTTGGGGATCGCGGTGGTGGCGCCGTCGCGGATCTGCTCGATCTTCGTCACCTTGTTGGAATACAGCCCGATCGGCACGATGATGCTTTTGGCGATCGGCACGATGTCGTAGCCGCGCTGCGCCACCTGATTGTCGAGATAGGGCTGGTGCTGGAAATTGTTGATGTCGAGATCGTCCTGCGCCAGCGCCGCGTTCGGCACGGTGTAGTCGGTGAACTCGACGATCTTGAGCTGGATGCCCTGTTTGGCGGCCAATTCGCCGGCATAGCGCAGGATGTCGGCGTAAGGGCCAGCGGTGACGCCGATCCGGATCAGCTGCGGATCGGCCGCCTTGGTGGGGCCGGCCGCGGCCAGCACGACTGCCGCGACAAAGGCCGCGATGCGGGTTAGTTTCATGGCGAGAACTCCTGGTGCTGGGCTTCGGCTGGCTTGCCGGCAAGCTAGCGGCGCGGAGGTTCCAGTCAATTTTGTATTTTCACGCCGAAAGAGAGGAAATTTCTTCAGTCTTGGATATTTTCAGAGATTTTATCCGAGGAGCGCCGCCGCAGTACCTTCAAGAAGATAAATGTTCTCTCAGAAACGCCGGTGCGGTGCGGCGCCGCGGGCCGGAGCCGGGACTTCGGGATAGTTTTTTATCCCGCATAGCCCCTGATCCGGAGAAGGAATTGCCCGCGCCGTGCAATCCTGCGATCATCGCCTTGCTTTGTGGTCAGCGTGCATTGCGGCAACGCCGGTTTCTGGATAATCGGTGACGACGAGCAGTTCGCAACAACCACGCTAGCGAGAATCCCGTCCGATGAATGCACCATGGCCCCAGCCAATCGGAGCGCCCGTGGAGTTGCCAGCTTCGACCGCGCCGAGCGGCATTTCGATCGAGAATGTCGCCAAGACCTATCCGGCGCGCCCCGGCAGCGCCGAGGTGGTGGCGCTCGACGACATCAATCTGAACGTGCCGGAGGGCAGCATCGTCGGCGTGATCGGCCGCAGCGGCGCCGGCAAATCCTCGCTGATCCGGCTGATCAACGGCCTCGAACGCCCGAGCCGGGGCCGGGTGATCGTCAACGGCACCGAGATCACCTCGCTCGACGAACCGGCGCTGCGCCGGCAGCGGCGCTCGATCGGCATGATCTTCCAGCATTCCAACCTGCTGTCATCGCGTACCGCGTTCGACAACATCGCGTTGCCGCTGGAGATCGCCGGCGTCGGCAAGCGCGAGATCGCCAACACCGTGCTGCCGCTGTTGGACATGGTCGGCCTCGCCGACAAGCGCGACCGCTACCCCGCCGAATTGTCCGGCGGCCAGAAGCAGCGGGTCGGCATTGCCCGGGCACTCGCCACCAGCCCGAAGGTGCTCTTATCGGACGAGGCCACCTCGGCGCTCGACCCGGAAACCACCGATCAAATTCTCGAACTGCTGAAGCGGATCAACGCCGAATTGCGGCTGACCGTGCTGTTCATCACCCACGAAATGGCGGTGGTGAAAGCGTTGGCCGACCGCGTCGCGGTGCTGGAGCGCGGCCACATCGTCGAGGAAGGCACCACCTACACGGTGTTCGCCTCGCCGCGGCACGAGGTCACCAAGCGCTTCGTCAGTTCGGTGACCGGCAGCCAGACGCCGGACTGGCTGCTGGCGCGGCTGAAGGCCGAGCGCGCGCCGCAGGACGAAGCGGTGCTGCACGTCTCGTTCCGCGGCAGCGACGCCGGCCAGCCGCTATTGTCGCAGATCGCCCGCTCGTTCGGCATCGACATCAACATTCTCTATGGCCAGGTCGAGATGATCGCCGGCCATCCGTTCGGCACGCTGATCGTGTCGATCCCCTCGGCGCCCGAGCTGGTCGGCCAGGTGTCGGATCAATTGAAGGCCGCCGGCAGCGCGGTGGAGCATCTTGGCTATGTCGCCTGAACTCATCGACATGATCTTCTGGTCGACGCTCGACACCCTGATGATGGTCGGGCTGTCGGGCTTGTTCGGCACCGCGCTGGGGCTGCCGCTCGGCATCTTTCTCGCCACCAGCCGCGCCAACGAATTGTTTCCGGCCCCGGTCGCCAACCGCATCGTCGGGCTGATCGTCAACGCCACCCGCTCGACGCCGTTCATCATCCTGGTGGTGGCGATCGTGCCGCTGACGCGCTTGATCGCCGGCACCTCGATCGGCACCGCGGCGGCAACCGTGCCGTTGACCATCGCGGCGGTGCCGTTCATCGCCCGTGTCATCGAGGCCGCGATCCGCGAGGTTGATCAGGGCCTGATCGAGGCGGCGCGGGCGTTCGGCGCGAGCCCCTTGCAGATCGTGCGCAAGGTGCTGCTGCCGGAAGCGATGCCGGCGGTGACGCTGGCGTTGACGCTGACCATCGTCAGCCTGCTCGGCTATTCGGCGATGGTCGGCGCGGTCGGCGGCGGCGGGCTCGGCGATCTCGGCATTCGTTACGGCTATCAGCGCTTCATGCCCGAGGTGATGCTCACCGTGGTGCTGGTGCTGATCGCGCTGGTGCAGGGCGTGCAGACGCTCGGCGACACGCTGGCGCGCCGGCTCGACAAGCGCTCGCGGCAGTCGTAAGCCGCAGATCTGACAGGAGAGAAGTTGTCATGCGTTTACTGACTGCGTCGCTGCTGGCGCTCGCCGCCCTGATCGGGACCGCGCAGGCCGAAACCATCCGGGTCGGCGTCACCGCCGGCCCGCACGCCGAAATCATCGACGTGGTGCGCAAGGTCGCCGCCGAGCGCGGCCTCGACATCAAGGTGGTCGAATTCACCGACTATGTGGTGCCGAACCAGGCGCTGGCGCAGAAGGACCTCGAGGCCAATTCGTTTCAGCACGAGCCCTACCTGAAGAACCAGCTCTCCAAGACCAATTGGAAGATCGTCAAGATCGCCGACACCATCATCTCGCCGCAGGGCGTCTATTCGATCAAATACAAGACGCTGGCCGATCTGCCGACCGGCGCCAAGGTGGCGATCGCCAACGATCCGTCGAACGGCGCGCGCGGGTTGTTGATCCTCGCCCAGAACGGCCTGATCAAGCTGAAGGACCCCAGCAACGCCGCGGCTTCGGTTGCCGATATCGCCGAGAACCCGAAGAAGCTGCGCTTCGTCGAACTCGACGCCGCGCAATTGCCGCGCTCGCTGCCGGACGTTGATCTGGTGTCGATCAACAACAATTACGCGGTGCAGGCCGGGCTCAACCCGGTCACCGACCCGATCGCGCACGAACCCCCCGGCGGCCCCTGGGTCAACATCCTCGCGGTGCGCGAGGAGGACAAGGACAAGCCCTGGGTCAAAGAGCTGATCGCGGCCTATCACTCCGAGCCGGTGCGGCAGTTCATCGAAACGCGCTTTAAGGGCACCTATCTGCCGGCGTGGTAGTCGCGCGCGGATGGTGACGACGATCAATGACGAGGCATCAGCCCCGTCATTGCGAGGAGCTTTCGCGACGAAGCAATCCAGGGCTCCGCGCGCGGCCGCTGGATTGCTTCGCTCTTCGCTCGGCGCTGCGCGCCGATCTCGGCTCGCAATGACGGTGTCGCCTCGCACTTTCAGAAAAAATCCAGCTCCTCCGCCCGGCCGCCGCGGGTGATCTGGGCATATTCGATCGCCAGAAACAGCCCGCCGGCGACGTAGATCCGGCCGCCGGTCGCGTCCGCCCAGGCGGTTGACTCGCGCACCGCCTCGGCGACGGTGGCGGCGATGCGAATGTCGGCTCGCGGATTGGCCGCGTGGGCGGCTTGCGCGATGGCCGCCGGATCGCCACCCTTGTGCTGCGCGCTGGAGCAGACGATGCGGTCGAAGGCCGGCGCCAGCGCCTGCACGATCTCGTCGGATTTCTTGTCGCGCGACACCCCCAGCACCAGGATCCAGTCCCGCGCGCCATGGATCGCGGCCAAGCTGGTCAGCGCCTGACGAATACCATCAGGCGTGTGGCCGACGTCGACCACGGTGAGCGGTTGCTGGCGGATCAGTTCGAGCCGGCCGCCCCAGCGGGTGTCGCGCAATCCCGCGCGCACCGCGGCCTCGATCGAGGCCGGCGCCGCATCAGGCCGGCGCTGCCGCAGCCAGCCCACGAACAGCGCGACCGCGATCGCCGCATTGTTGAACTGGAAGCTGCCGACGAGCTGGGTTTCCAGCTCCTGGAAGCGATGCTCGTCGAACGCCAGATCGAAGCGCTGCGCCGCCGCCGCAACCCGCTCGTTGCCGATCACGATCTCGTCGCGGACATAGACGCCGTCGACGCCGCGGTTGCGATTGTATTCGGCGAGATGATCGCGCAGCGCCCGGCAGTTCTCGCCATAGATCACCCGGCCGCCGGCGGCGCAGGCATCGGTCTTGTCGGAGGCGATCATCTGCAGCGAATCGCCGAGCAGTTGCACGTGCTCATAATCCACCGACGCCACGCAACTGACGCCGGCGCCGACCAGCCGCACCGGGTCGTAGCGGCCGCCGATGCCGGCTTCGAGCACGGCGAAATCGCAGGCCGCCTCCTGAAACCACAGGCAGGCCAGCGCGAACTGCGCTTCGAATGCGCCGAAGCGTTCGCCGCGGCGCTGCGCCACTTGCGCGATCGCGCCGGACACCGTCGCCATCAGCCGCGTCAAGGTCGCGTCGTCGATCGGCGTGGCGCCAATCTGAAACCGTTCGTTGAAGCGATACAGATGCGGCGAGCTGAACAGCCCGGTCTTCAAGCCATAGGCGCGGCCGATCGCGGCGCAGAACGCCGCGGTCGAGCCCTTGCCGTTCGATCCGGTGACCACCACCGAACCACGCTGCAGCCGCGCGCGGTCGATGCCGAGCACGTGAAGCAGGTCGGCGAGCCTCGCCAGGCACGGCCCCTCGCCATATTTCGGCAGGTCAAACATTGAGCAGTCCCATCGTCGTGAAGGTGTCGCGCCAGATCCGCAGGATCAGATCGGCGCGGTCGCAATCTTCCAGAGAGCGGATCGACGGATTGGCGTTTACCTCGATCACCCGGATCGCGCCGGGCACGGCTCCGATATTGACGAACAGATCCACCGCGCCGACCCGCAGCCCGAGCGCGCGCACCGCGGACAGCGCGATGGCCGCCTGCTCCGGTGCCGGCGCCTCGAGCACCATGCGGCCGCCGGCGCTGCGGTTCATCCGGCCGGGAATCGGCCACACCTCGCCGTCGCGCAGGATGGCGTCGAGCGCGGCGTCGTCCGGCAGCGCCGCGGAAATGCCATGCGGCTGCAGCGCCTGCTCGCGCGCCTGCAACAATTGGCGCAGGCTGCGCACCCCGTCACCGCGCAGCGCCGGCGGATGCTTTCGCGCGGCGTACAACACGGCGTCGCCGAGCACGAAGACGCGATGTTCGTCGCCGCTCACCACCGGCTGCAGCAGCACCGCGTCGTAATAGCGCGCCACCTCGTCGAGATAGCCGAGCAGCGCCACCTCGCCCTCGACGATCTGCGCGAAATCGCCGCGCGAGCCGTTCAGCGGCTTGGCGAAGCTTCGGCCTCCCAGGTGCTGAAGATAGCCGAGCGCGTCGGCGCGTTCATGGCCCGGCGGGCGGTGCGCGCGGTAGCGCTGATGCAGAAAGAAGTACTGTCCACCGAGCGTCGGCACGCCGGCATCGCCCAGCACCACATTGGCGAGATATTTGTCGTTGGCCAGCGTCGCCGCTGTGGCGTGGTTCTGCGGATAGAATGAACAGCGACCGCCGCCGAAGTAGATGGTCCGCCGCGCCGAGCCGACGCTGAACGCCAGCCCGGTGCCGCCGTCGAGATCGCGGTAGCTCAGCCCGAAGGCGCGCGCGGCAAATTCCGCATAGATCGACTGGTCGGCGCGACAATTCGGCTGCGACTGTCGGATCGAGTTTAGTAACGACATGAGTCACCGGCGATGGCGGGGCAAACGATGGAGCGGGGTCAGGAATCACAGGGAGTCCGTCGCAATCTCGGCAATTTTTCGCGACAAAGCCACCGGCGATTTGGGTTCGGCGCGGCCGTGGCCCCGGCGCTGCCGAGAGTACACCGCGGCGGCGAATTGCTGTAGGGTCGCGCCGCGCCACATCGCCGGCGCGACGCCTGATGATTCGATCGATCGACCTCGTAGTGCTGCGAGGGCGCGCCGGTCTCGGCGCGGATCGCCGCGGGGATTTCCATGGAAACATTGCTGCTGCCGTTTTCGCCGCGGTTCATTGCGCTGACGATCTGCGCCGCCGCCTCGCTGCTGCTGCTCGGCATCGGAATTGCCGACCCCAAGGCGTTCGATCTGGTGCTGCTGCCGCTGCTGTTGTTCGGCGCGCTGACGCTGCTCGGCATCCGCGACCTGATCCAGCAGAGCCACGCGGTGCTGCGCAACTACCCGATCTCGGCGCATCTGCGCTTCCTGCTGGAGGAAATCCGTCCGGAGATGCGGCAGTATTTCTTCGAGAGCGAGAAGGACGGCATGCCGTTCAGCCGCGACACCCGCGCGGTGATCTACCAGCGCGCCAAGCTGGTGCTGGACAAACGGCCGTTCGGCACCCAGGAGGACGTCTATCGCGAGGGCTATGAATGGATGCACCATTCGGTGGCGCCGCGGCCCAATGCCGAACAGCAATTCCGGCTCTCGGTCGGCGGCCCGGACTGCGCCAAGCCCTATTCGGCCTCGGTGTTCAACATCTCGGCGATGAGTTTCGGCGCGCTCAGCCCGAACGCGATCCGGGCCTTGAACGGCGGCGCGAAGAAGGGCGGCTTCGCCCACGACACCGGCGAAGGCGGCGTCAGCCCCTATCACCGCGAGCATCGCGGCGATCTGATCTGGGAGATCGGTTCCGGCTATTTCGGCTGCCGCAACCCGGACGGCTCGTTCAACCCGGAGGAATTCGCCAGGGTGGCGCGCGAAGACCAGATCAAGATGATCGAGCTCAAGGTCAGCCAGGGCGCCAAGCCCGGCCATGGCGGGGTGTTGCCGGCGGCGAAAGTCTCCGAGGAGATTTCCAGGATTCGCGGCGTCGGCATGGGCGAGGACTGCATCTCGCCGGCCTATCACAAGGCGTTCTCGACTCCGCTGGAGCTGATGGAGTTCATCGAGGAGATGCGGCGATTGTCCGGCGGCAAGCCGACCGGCTTCAAGCTGTGCATCGGCCACCCCTGGGAGTTTCTGGCGATCTGCAAGGCGATGCTGCAAACCGGCATCTATCCGGACTTCATCGTGGTCGACGGCACCGAGGGCGGCACCGGCGCCGCTCCGCTGGAATTCATGGACCACCTCGGCATGCCGATGCGCGAGGGCGTCAGCTTCGTGCACAACGCGCTGATCGGCATCAACGCCCGCGATCGCGTCAAGATCGGCGCCGCCGGCAAGATCGCCACCGCCTTCGACATGGCGCGCGCCATGGCGATCGGCGCCGACTGGTGCAACTCGGCGCGCGGCTTCATGTTCGCGCTCGGCTGCATCCAGTCGCTGAGCTGCCACACCGACCGCTGCCCGACCGGGGTCACCACCCAGGACCCGAGCCGCAATCGCGCGCTGGTGGTGCCGCACAAGATCGAGCGGGTGTATAATTATCATCAGGCGATGCTGCAGGCGCTGGCGGAACTGATTGCCGCCGCCGGGCTCGATCACCCGCAGGAGCTGCGGCCGATCCATTTCTCGCAGCGCACCTCGACGACGGAAGTGCGCTCGTTCGCGCGGCTGTATCCGCAGTTGCGCCCCGGCGAACTGATCGACGGCACCAGCGACATCCGGTTCCGCGACGCCTGGGCGCTGGCGCGCGCGGATTCCTTCGCCGCGGCGTTGTAGGTTCGTGCCGACGCGCTTCGGTGGGCCGGTCGACCTACGCCTGCGGCGCGTGGCCGAACGTGGCGAGGTCGAAGCGATCGACGTCGTCGAGCAATTCGCAGAAGGCGCGGGCGCCGTGCGCGATCAAGAGCCGTCCGGCCTCGGCGGAGGCTTTTGTCGCGTCGCCGACCGCGCCGCTGCGGTTGAGATCCTCGGCCTGCCACGCCAAGGGCGCCGGGCGCTGCGTCGACAGCCTCTGAAACTGCCGCTCGATCGCCAGACTGGCCGGCTGAAAATCCGCGATCTGGTCGCCGCGCACCAGCTCGGGGGCATGCGCCAGCATGATCGAGGTCTCGACCGCGCCGCCATGGATGCCGTGGCGCAGCTCGTCGGCGTCGAACAACCCCTCCGGCACGCCGAACCGCGACCACGAGGTGGTCACCGCCAGCATGCCGTGGCGGGCGCGTAGCGTCTGCGCGACCAGGCTCATCGCCGCGCTGTTGCCGCCATGGCTGGTGACGATCACCAGCTTGCGCAAGCCCGCTTGCGCCACGCTGTCGCCGATCGCGCTCCAGGCCGCGATCGCCAGTTCGGCCGGCAGCGTCAGGGTGCCCGGATAAGCGATGTGTTCGGTGGAAATCCCGACCGGCTGCAGCGGCAGGAAGCTCGCCGGAACCGACGCCGGCAGCAGCGCGCGGACCCGCGAAAGGTAGGCCTCGGCGATGCAAATATCGGTGCCGAGCGGCAGATGCGGGCCGTGCTGCTCGGTGGCGGCCAGCGGCAGCACGGCGATCCAGCGCGCCGCGTCGGTGTCGGTGAAATCCGGCCAGCGGATCGCCGTCCAGTCGCGAGGAGGGATGGCTGTCATCGGTCGCGATGCGTCTCCACCGGCGTTTGCGGGGCCGCCCGCCGGTCCTTACAATGTCCGCCCAGAGCCTGATTCCGCAAACCCATCGAGAGCTTCGGAAACCACCCACGCTCATACACCAGTCCGGCACCATCATGGGCCAAAACCACCGACGGAGTCCAATCATGAGCCGTGGGCATATGTCGCGAGCGTTCACCGCCGGCCTGGTGCTGCTGGCGCTGGCGGCGCCGGGCCGGGCCGAGGACCAGCTCGACAAGGTGTCGTTCGGCACCAACTGGGTGGCCGAGGCCGAGCATGGCGGGTTCTTCCAGGCCGCGGCCGACGGCACCTACAAGGCCTACGGGCTCGAGGTCAGCATCGTGCCGGGCGGCCCCAACATCAACAACCGCACGCTCTTGGTCGCCGGCAAGCTCGATTTCTTCATGAGCGCCAATACGCTGCAGTCTTTCGACGCGGTCGCCAACAACGTGCCGGTGGTGGCGGTGGCGGCGATGTTCCAGAAGGACCCGCAAGTGCTGTTGGCGCATCCGGAGGCCAAGGTCGGCAAGCTCGAAGACCTCAAGCCGCTGACGCTGTTCATCTCCAAGGAGGGCGTCGCCAGCTACTTCCAGTGGCTGAAATCCGAATACGGCTTCAGCGCCGCCAAGGTCAAACCCTACACCTTCAACCCGCAGCCGTTCCTGTTCGACCGCAAGAGCGCGATGCAGGGCTACGTCACCTCGGAGCCCTATGTGATCGAGAAGCAGGCCGCCTTCAAGCCGACGGTGCTGCTGCTCGCCGATTACGGCTTCAGCAGCTATTCGACGCTGATCGAGACCCGTCGCGAGCTGGTCGACAAGAAGCGTGACCTGGTGCAGCGTTTCGTCGACGCCTCGATCGTCGGCTGGTACAACTATCTGTACGGCGACAACGCGCCCGGCAACGCCAGGATCAAGAGCCTCAATCCGGAAATGACCGACGAGATGCTGGCCTATTCGGTGGCGACCATGAAGCAGTACGGCATCGTCGATTCAGGTGATTCGCTGAGCAACGGCATCGGCGCGATGTCGGACGAGCGGATCGCGGATTTCTTCGGCAAGATGGTGCGCGCCGGCGTGGTGCCGCGCGACCTCGATTTCCGCAAATCCTACACCCTGCAATTCGCCAACAAGGGCGTCGGTCTCGACCTGCGGACCAAGCGCTGAGACCAAGCCGATGCGCGACCCCGCCCTCCCGACCGCGACCGAGCCTGCGCCGCAAGGTGGCGTCGCGGTGCAGCTGCGCGGCGTCACCAAGCGCTATCGCAGCGGCGCGGCAGCGCTGGGGCCGCTCGACCTCGCCGTCGGCCGCGGCGAATTCGTCTCGCTGCTGGGGCCGTCGGGCTGCGGCAAATCCACCGCGCTGCGGCTGATCGCCGGGCTGGCGCAGCCGAGCGGCGGCACCGTTGAACTTGCCGCGCATCCGGCGGCACGGCGCGGCGAACACGCCATCGGCTTCGTGTTCCAGGAGCCCACCCTGATGCCGTGGTCGAGCGTGCGCGGCAACGTCGCGCTGCCGCTGCAACTGGCGCATGCCGGGCGCGCCGAGATCGCCGCGCGGGTCGACGATGCGCTGGCGCGGGTCGGCCTGCGCGACGCCGCCGAGGCGCTGCCGCGCCAACTCTCCGGCGGCATGAAGATGCGGGTGTCGCTGGCGCGTGCGTTGGTCACCGATCCGGATATTCTTCTGATGGACGAGCCGTTCGCCGCGCTCGACGAGATCACCCGGTTTCGCCTCAACGACGACCTCCTGACGCTGTGGCGCGAGCTGCGCAAGACCGTGGTGTTCGTCACCCATTCGGTGTTCGAAGCGGTGTATCTGTCGCAGCGGGTGATCGTGATGACGCCGAAGCCGGGCCGCATCGCCGCCGAATTTCGCGTCAGTGCCGAGGAGCCGCGCGGCGCGGCGTTTCGCAGCTCGGCGGCCTATGCCGCGCGATGCCGCGAGGTCTCCGACGCGCTGGCCCGCGCCACGGAGCCGGCATGAGCGGCGCTGGCGAATCCTCCGAGGGGCGCGGCGCCGCGGCGGCGCGGCTGTTGCAGGTCGCGCTGCCGATGGTGGTGCTGGCACTGGCGATTGCCGGCTGGCATCTCCTCGTGCGGCTCAACGACATCCCGCCCTATGTGCTGCCCGGCCCTGGATTGGTGCTGCACACGCTGATCGCGGATTGGCCGGTGCTGTCCGCCTCGCTCGTCACCACGCTGTGGACCACGCTGGAGGGGTTTCTCGCCGCGGCCGTGGGCGGCATCGCGCTGGCGATTCTGTTCAACCAGTCGCGCTATCTGGAATATTCGCTATTGCCCTATGCGATCGTGCTGCAGGTGACGCCGGTGATCGCGATCGCGCCGCTATTGTTGATCTATCTGCCGCAGGACACCGCGGTGATCGCCTGCGCCTTCATCGTGGCGTTCTTTCCGGTGCTGGCCAACACCACGCTCGGGTTGAACTCGGTCGACCGCAATCTCGCCGGGCTGTTCCAGCTCTACGGCGCGTCGCGCATGCAGACGCTTTGGCGGCTGAAGCTACCGGCGGCGCTGCCCACCATGCTGGGCGGCTTGCGCATCGCCGGCGGGCTGTCGCTGATCGGCGCGGTGGTCGCCGAGATCGCCGCGGGCTCCGCCGGCGCCGGCTCGGGACTTGCCTATCGCATCGCCGAGTCGAGCTATCGGCTCAACATTCCGCGGATGTTCGCGGCCTTGCTGTTGCTCTCGCTGGCCGGCATTGTCATCTATGGGCTGCTGGCGCTGGCCTCGCATCTGTTGCTGCGGCGCTGGCACGAAAGCGCGCTGGGAAAGGATGTTTGATGCCGAACGGGACCTCGCAGACCGTCGATCTGTTGCTCTACGGACCTGACAAGCCGCTGATCAATGAAGGCTTTCCGGATCGCTTCGGGTTGCATCAAGCGGTGCAGCTGGCCGACCTCGAGCGGCTCAGCCCCGCCGTCGTCGAGCGGATTCGCGGCGTCGCGGTCACCGGGCTGGTGCCGGCCTCCGGCGCGGTGCTGGCGCGGTTTCCCAAGCTGGAAATCGTCTCGTCGTTCGGCGTCGGCTACGACCACGTCGACGCGGCTTATGCGCGCGACCACGGCATCATCGTCACCAACACCCCGGACGTACTGACCGAAGAAGTCGCCGACGTGGCACTCGGCCTGTTGATCGCGACGCTGCGCGACTTCATCAATGCGGATCGCCACGTGCGAACCGGGGCGTGGCAGAGCCGGAATTTTCCGCTCAGCAAGGGCTCGTTGCGCGACCGCACGGTCGGCATCGTCGGCATGGGGCGGATCGGCCAGGCGATCGGCCGCAGGTTGGAAGCCTCAAAGGTGCCGGTGGTGTATCACTCCCGGCACGCCGCGGCCGGCGTCGGCTATCAGCACTATCCGAACCTGATCGAGATGGCGAAAGCCGTCGATACCTTGATCGTGATCATTCCCGGCGGCGCCGCCACCGCGAAACTGATCAACGCCGAGGTGCTGGCGGCGCTGGGGCCGCGCGGCGTCGTCATCAACGTGGCGCGCGGCTCGGTGATCGACGAAGCGGCGCTGATCGCGGCGTTGCAGGCGGGCACCATCCAGGCGGCGGGGCTCGACGTCTTCGCCAATGAGCCGCGGGTGCCGGACGACTTGCGCGCACTGCACAACGTGGTGCTGCTGCCGCATATCGGCTCGGCCTCGGTGGTGACGCGCGACGCGATGGATCAGTTGGTGGTCGACAATCTGAAAGCCTGGTTCGACGGCAAAAAGCCGCTGACGCCGATTGCGGAAACCCCGGTGAAGGATCGCTGACCATGGCGAACGCCGGATTTCTGCTGCGGCTCGGCTGCGGCATGGTTGTCGCGGCGCTCGCGGCATGGCTGTCCGGCGAAGCCCCGGCGTGGGCGCAGGATGCCGGCGCGCTGAAGAAGCAGATGCTCGGGCAGTGGGAGCTGTCGACCGCCGAGCGCAGCAAGACCTGCGTCGTCACCTTGAAGAACGAGGCCACCGCGCAAGGCTTCCGGCTCGAGCTGGAGCCGACCTGCGCCGCGGCGCTGCCGTTCACCAAGGAGATCGCCGGCTGGAGTCTCAAGGGCCTCGACATCGTGCGGCTGCAGGACGCGGCGGGGCAATCGGTGATCGACTTTACCGAGGTGGAAAGCGGCATTCTCGAAGGGCTGCGCTCGGGCGAGGGTATCTACATCCTGCAGAACCTGATCGCGGCGCGTTCGCTCGCCAAATCGATGGACCAGATGATCGGCGACTGGTCGATGGTGCGCGGCAATGGCCAATCGATCTGCGGATTGACGCTGACCAACACCGAGGCCGCGCCGGACAATTTCCAGGTGTTCCTGAAGCCGCGCTGCGATCCGGCGGTGGCGGCGTTCGCGCCGACGATGTGGCGGCTGGAACGCGGCGCCTTGCTGCTGATGTCGGCCAATGGCGAGGTCTGGCGGTTCGAGGCCGACGACAACGCGCAGTGGCGCCGCACCCCGGACAGCGTCGATCCGCTGATCCTGTTGCGGCAGTAAGTAGGCGCGTAGTGCGCGCTACAGCGAGGGGGGAGCCGTCATCCTTGTAACTTAAATTCTGCTGGGCGAGGCGGTAGGCTGTCTCGCGCGGTGGCGGACGAGAGACCGGGTCATCCGAGGGCTTTGAAGCCCGAACCTCAGCTTGGGCCTTCGTCCGTCGTTCCATCGAACCCG
>NZ_DASWPE010000095.1:0-4516 GCF_036404135.1 Rhodopseudomonas sp.
GCGGTGCAGGAGCCCATCACGATCGCGATCTGCGGAATCCCCAAAGCCGACATCTGCGCCTGGTTGTAGAAGATCCGGCCGAAGTGCCGTTCGTCGGGAAAGATCTCGTCCTGCTGCGGCAGGAAGGCGCCGCCGGAATCCACCAGGTAGATGCAGGGCAGATTGTTCTGCCGCGCGACGTCCTGGGCGCGCAGATGCTTCTTCACCGTCATCGGGTAGTAGGTGCCGCCCTTGATGGTGGCGTCGTTGGCGACGATCATGCATTCGCGCCCCGCGACCCGGCCGACCCCGGTGACGATCGAGGCGCAATGCACATCGCCGCCATAGAGGCCGTAGGCCGCTAGCGGCGACAATTCCAGAAACGCGGTGCCGGGGTCACACAACAGGTCGACGCGCTGGCGCGCCAGCATCTTGCCGCGCGCCGTATGCCTGGCGCGCGAGGCTTCGCCGCCGCCGCCGGCGACGAGGCCGAGCTTGTCGCGCAATTCCGCGACCAGGGCGCGCATCACCTCGGCGTTGCGGTTGAAATCCGAACAAGCGGGATCGACGGCGGAGCGGAGCGGCATGCGTTTCCACACAACGTGTTGTTACACCGCCCTCTGGCGGGGCGGCTGATCATGGTGTCACTGCGCCGGCGTCGCGCGCAACCTGAATTGCTCAGCCCCGCCCGCTCAGGTCAAGCGGCGCGCGAGCTGCACGACGCGCGCCAGCCGGCTCAGTGGGTCCAGGGCGCGTCGCGGCGGAACGCGAAATTGTCGGAATAGGCGGCACGGCGGCGGGCTTGCGGCTTCGGCTCGATCACCTGGTAGGGAATGCCCTCGCGCTCGCAATAGGCGACGGCGTCTTCGCGGGTATGAAAATGCAGGGTGAGCTGCTGGCGGGTGTCGCCGGAACTAGTCCAGCCCATCAGCGGCTCGATCACCCGCGGCTGTTCCGGCTCGTAGTCGAGCTGCCATTCCTTGGTCTTGGCGAGCCCGGATTGCATGGCGTTCTTGGCAGGCTTGTAAATGCGTGCGGTCATGGATTGATACGGCCTGTTGGGATGCGGCATTGCGCCTATTTGGTGAAAACCCCGGGTCTAGTGTACCGTGATCCGTTACGAGTTTGATTTTTCCCGATTCCGTCGCAGGACGGTCTCGTTTTCAGTTTCGGTATATTCGGTCTGGTTCGTTGTGACAATCGCGGCCAATCCCGGCCTTCCAACGGTCTTGCACGAACGCGACAGCACGAACGGTTTTCATGGAAATCCGCGCCACCCTGCCCCCCAAAGGACGCGACCTGCGGCTCGATCTGTTTCGCGGGGTGGCGAATTGGGCGATTTTCCTCGATCACATTCCCGACAATGTGGTGAACTGGATCACCACGCGGAATTACGGCTTCAGCGACGCCGCCGACCTGTTCGTGTTCATCTCCGGTTATACCGCCTCGTTCGTCTACGCCAAGATGATGCTGGAGCGCGGCTTCCTGGTCGGCGCCACACGGCTGCTGAAGCGGGTCTGGCAGCTCTACGTCGCCCACGTCATTCTGTTCGTGATCTATATCGCGGCGATCGGCTATGTCGCGCAGCGCTACAACGATCCCGATATCATCAACGAGTTCAACGTTGCGGGCCTGGTCGATAATCCGATCCAGACCTTGACCCAGGGCCTGCTGCTGAAATTCAAGCCGGTCAATCTCGACGTGCTGCCGCTCTATATCGTGCTGATGGGGTTCTTCCCGCCGGTGCTGTGGCTGATGCTGCGGCGGCCCAATCTGACGATGCTGGGATCGCTGGCGCTGTATTTCGCCGCGCGGTATTACGGCTGGAACCTGGCGGCCTATCCGATCGGCAGCTGGTATTTCAATCCGTTTACTTGGCAGTTGCTGTTCGTGTTCGGCGCCTGGTTTGCGCTCGGCGGCGCCAACGCCTCGCGCTGGTTGATCAATTCGTCGATCACGCTGTACGTCTGTATCTTCTATCTGATCTTCGCGCTGCTGATGACGATGGCCGGCCGGTTTCCGGAGTTCGGCGCGGTGTTTCCGAGCTGGCTGTACGACGCCTTCAACCCCAACGACAAAACCTTCCTGGCGCCCTATCGGGTGCTGCACTTCGTCGTGCTGGCGTTCATGGTGGTGCGGTTCGTGCCGAAGGAATGGCCCGGGCTGGAATGGCGGATCTTTCAACCGCTGATCCGCTGCGGCCAGCAATCGCTGGCGGTGTTCTGCGTCGGCGTATTCCTGTCGTTCGTCGCGCATTTCGAACTGATGATGAGCTCCGGCTCGCTATTGGCGCAGATCTTCGTCAGCGTCAGCGGGCTCGCGATCCTGTGTCTGGTCGCCTACTACATCGGCTGGTCGAAGAAGCAGGACAAACCGATGCCGCGCCCGGCGCCGGCCGCCAAGCCGGCCGAGCCGTCCTCGGAGCCGTCAGCCGAGCAGGCCACGGCCGCATCGGTGCCGCCATCGCCGGCGCCCGGCGCGTCCACCACCGCCGACCGCTCGCGCGCGGAAGGCTGAACTTCCTGGCCGGGGCACCGCTGCGGGGCCGGTCGGGCCATCACCGCGGCCGTTGATCAAGCCGGGAAAGGTCTGCGCTGAGCGCGACGCCGCGAAGCTTGGCCTGGCAAGCACCGCTCACAGGCACAGCCCGAGAAGCTTGACCCGGCAGGCCTCCCGTGACGACTGTTGCGACGGCGTGCTCGGCGTCGGATTCAGCGATGTCTTGCCGGACGATTTGCCAGACGGCTTGTCAGATTTCTTGTCAGACGTCTTGGGCGCCGTTTTGGGCGCGGGTTTCTTGGCGCGCGGCTCCGGTTTGTCATAGCCGCCGGCGATCACCATCGCCCAATAGGTGCGCCTTGTCGCGGAGCTGCGCGCGCTGGCGACGCCGACGCGTGAGGCGCCGGGCATCAACAGATTCCTGAGATGTCCGGGCGAGTTGATCCATTGGGTGAGCGTCTTCGGAAAGCCGTCATTGCCATAGGCGACGTTTTCCGCGGCCTGGCCGGCGTGGGCCGGCGCCACGCGGCTGGTGAACGGGCCGAGCACCTCGTGACTGAGCACGTCCTTGGCGGCCATCGCGGCGGCCTGCTCATGGGCGATCTGCGTGAGCTTGGCGTCCAGCGTCACCCGTCCCAGGCCGTGCGCGAGGCGGAAGCTCGATATCATTTCGGCCGGAGCGGCGGGAGCCGGCTGCGCCGCCACCGCCGCATCGGGGATCGCCGCAGGCGGGGTCACGTCAGCCGGTTGCGCCGCAGCCCCCGCAGACCACGCCAGCCAAAGCGCCGCGCCGATCGACCAAGCAGATTTCATCGCACCCCTCTGCGCCGCCGCTGTGTGACAATCGGAAGGCCGGATCAGCCGCGCCGGGGCGCCGACCATCTCCGGCAAAGCATTTGATTAAAATGGTCGGGGCAGCTGGATTCGAACCAACGACCTGCAGTACCCAAAACTGCCGCGCTACCAGGCTGCGCTATACCCCGAGGTCTGCGAAGCGTTGTCGTTACACGCTTGAGGCCAAACCGGCAAGGCGGCGTTTATAGCGTTTTCGCGTGAAGACAACGCGTCAAAATAAGAATTGAGAGCTCGGTTCTGCTTCGATCAGAACCGGAATAGCTCTAGCGGCCGTTGAACAGCGGATGCGCCACCCGGTCGCCCGGCGCGATACCGTATTTCTTGGCGGTGCCGGCGATCACCTCGAGCACGCCCTTGGCCGGCGGCCCCGAAGCGATGATGGCCAGCGATTGCGGCACGGTGTTCTCAGCGATCCGCGAAATCCGTCCGTCGGCACGGATGAAGATCATGTCGAGCGGGATGAAGGTGTTCTTCATCCACATCGAGACGGGTTGCTCCGGCGAGAAGTCGAACAGCATGCCGCGGCCGTCCGCCAACTCCTTGCGATACATCAGCCCGGTGGTCTTCTCCTGCTCGGTGGTGGCCACCTCGACGGAGAACACCTGCACGCCGGATTTGGTGACGATCTCTAGCGTCTGCACGTCGGCGGCCGCAGCCATGCCGCACAACCACAGCGTCGTCACCAACGCCGCTGCCGTCCGCGCCGCAACGCCGCGCACCGCCGATCCGATTCCCTGCTTCCACATTCCCAACGTCCGCCTCTGTTCCGCTCAAGACCCGCCCCCTGGTGTGGCTGCAACGCTAGCAGATCGCAAGCGCCGGGAGGCCGCGCATTTTTGCCAGCCGCCCTGCGCAGCGCAGCGGGCCCCGCGCAATGCGGGATGGGAGGGGCGAGCGGACCTGGCCGCGGTTAGTGCGAGGAGAGTCCCGGCGCGCCGGATTCCGGCTGGATTTCGGCGGCCATCATGCCCTTGGAACCGGGCCCGAAACGCACCAGCACGTACTGGCCGGGACGCAGCTCGGTCATGCCGAAGCGGCGCAGCGTTTCCATGTGCACGAAAATGTCCGGAGTGCCCTCGCCGCACGACAGGAAGCCGAAGCCACGCAGCCGGTTGAACCACTTCACCTGCGCCCGCTCCAGCCCGCTGGTCGGAGTGACGCTGACATGGGTGCGCACCGGCAG
>NZ_DASWPE010000096.1:0-102557 GCF_036404135.1 Rhodopseudomonas sp.
ACACCGTTGACCGCCGGTGCGACCCCATTGCCGAGATTGTTCAGCGCGGGCGTAACGCCGTTGCCGATGCCATTGAGCGTGCCGGCAGCACCAGCCGCCGCGCCTTGAAGGTTGGAGGCGAGGCCGCCGCCCTGACCGCCGCCATTGGCGAGGACACCGTTGACCACCGGAGCAACGCCGTTGGCGAGGTTGTTCAGCGCGGGCCGAACGCCGTTGGCGAGGTTGTTCAGCGCGGGCCGAACGCCGTTGGCGAGGTTGTTCAGCGCGGGCGTGACACCGTTGCCGATGCCGTTGAGCGTGCCGGCAGCACCGGCCGCCGCGCCTTGCAGGTTGGAAGCGATGCCGCCGCCCTGACCGCCGCCATTGGCGAGGACACCGTTGACCACCGGAGCAACGCCGTTGGCGAGGTTGTTCAGCGCGGGCCGAACGCCGTTGCCGAGATTGTTCAGCGCGGGCGTGACACCGTTGCCGATACCGCCGAGCGTACCGGCAGCACCGGCCGCCGCGCCTTGCAGGTTGGAAGCGATGCCGCTGCCCTGACCGCCGGCATTGGCGAGGACACCGTTCGCCAGCGGCGTAACGCCGTTGCCGATGCCATTCAGCGTGCCGGCAGCACCGGCTGCCGCGCCTTGCAGATTGGAGGTGATGCCGCCGCCCTGACCGCCGGCATTGCCGACGAGACCGTTCGCCAGCGGCGCGACGCCGTTGCCGAGACCATTCAGCAGTGGCGGAATCCCGCCAATGCCGGGGGCGGGCAGGGCACCGTTGCCGAGATTGGCGAGGCCGGCCGCGAGCGGGGCGGCAACGCCGCCGGGATTGCCGGCGCCGGGCGCCGGAAGGGCCGGCACCGCGCCCTGAATTCGATTCGCAGCGGCGGTGAGAGCCGCTTCCGCGCGTCCGAGCCGGACGCCGCGCGGCGCATCGAGCGTGACCACGCCGCGGCGCGGTCCAGTTTGGCCGACGACATTGGTCGCGATCAGCCGCCGTCCGCCCTGCGTTCCGGAGCGTGCCACGGCGATCCGTCCGCCTCGCTCTCCTGAGAGGGCGATGCCGTCCTGATTCTGCCGCAGGCGCGCGCGGGTGATGCGCCTGACCTCTCCGGCAACGCCCTGTGGGGTCTCGCTCGATTGTCCGACCAATTGCGCCGCCCCGGAGAAGAAGCCGATCTGGCTCTCGCCACCGAACGCCCTGCCGACCACGCCGTTGACGGCTGCGCCGGCTGCGCTGCCTGCTCTGCTTCCGCCGGCACCGGCGCTGACGCCACCGCCACTCACGCCGCCGGCGCCTGCGCTGACGCCGCCGACGCCCGCGCCGACTCCACTAACACTTGCACCAACTCCACCGACGTTGACGCCGCCGCTTCCGGCGCTAATGGAGCCTATGCCGGCGCCGATCCCGCCGACGCCACCAATGCTAGCGCCCACCCCACCGCTACTCACGCCGCCGCTTCCGGCGCTGATTGAGCCTACGCCGGCGCCTATCCCGCTGACGCCACCAATGCTAGCGCCCACGCCACCGACGTTGACGCCGCCGCTTCCGGCGCTAATGGAGCCTATGCCGGCGCCGATCCCGCCGACGCCCGCGCCGATGCCGCCGACGCTCACGCTACCCGTTCCGACACTGATCCCGCCAACACCCACGCCGCCCGTTCCACCGAGGCTGACGCCAATGCTGGGTAGGCGAAGGCTTAGGGCATACGACGACGTCGATGTCAGCGCCGCCAGCGCCAAACCTGCAAGCGTGACCGATCTGAAGTCGGAATATTTCATTGCATTCCCTCCCGTTTAATCGCCGATCTGCATCGCTGAATGCACGTGCCTTCGTCGTGTTGCGATTACTTATCAGCGAGGCTAGGTGGCTCTCGTTAACGGAAACTGCCCTGATTCAGCGCGAGTCGATCGACTGGCGGCGCGGATCGTTAATCCAGTCGGCAATAACCATTATCAGCAGTTATGCCTGTCAATGACTGGTGATCGGTAGGGCGTAACGCTCCCGAACAATCGGCTTGCTGATTGGATGTTCCGACAGGGCGCCTCATCGATTGGGGAGGTTACTGAGTAATCCCCGTGGGCTTTGATCAAAACGGTTGTTAAGCGGCTGGGATGCGCGCCGAACGGTGCAAGCGCGCGATTTCAATAATATTAATATTTGGCGGGCAACAACTAGCGGACCGACGCATCGAAAAGGCGCGGCAGGTGCTCGGCCATGATCAAAATCGCCGTCTAGATCACGATTGATGGTTAGCAATTCGTTCTCGGCGAGATCAGCTTTGCTGAACTTTAGCTCGATGGATCCGCGACACGGGGCTAGTCTTAGCGATGAAAAGTCGGCTTTGCGAGATCGTGCGGTTCTGCGGACGTGTCATCTAAGCATGACCTACGAGCCTCCTTATAGATCGGCGATGGTTCGCGAGCCTTTGCCGGAATCGGCATTCGGCATGGTATTTTGCGATGTGAAGGTGCGTAGTAACCGCAGACCGAAAATCCGCTTCGCTTCACAAAAGGAAGGGGTACGTCTCGCAGGATGCTCCATTTTGTGCATAGATCTGTTGGCCTGCTCGGCGGCGGGCATCATAGCCTGGCGCCAGCATTTCGGATCAGGCGGCGGACGGCCGCCGATTTGTGGCTGCCGAGATTGTCCATTACGATGATGTCACTCGGCTGTATTTCGGTGTGGAATAAGGTCGCCGTTTTCGGGATGATCGGCGTCAAGTTGAACTTCTCGGGGTTGGCGCGACCTGGTCGTGGTAGCCACTGGACAGATGATGAGAAGCTTAAGATCGTTCTGAGAGTTTGTAGGAGCCGCGGACGATCTCGTCGACTGCGCAGCGGCGCGGGAATTCGCGATCGTCGCTGTTGATCTGGCCGCGATCGTTTGAGGCGGGTCGCGGCGATACGAGCGCGCAAATGCCGTCTTGTCCGACGACGTGGTGGGTGAGACCGCACTGGCCGCGATGGTCCGTCAGCAAGCGGCCGAATGGTGATCTAGATCGGGATGCCAATCGGAAGATCGACGCCAACCAGAGTTTGAGCGCGAGCAGGTAGAACTCTATGAACACGGTAGGTAGACCACGTAAAGGTCAAAAATAGCGGAAAATTTCAAACTTACACAATACCCAAAATTCGTTACAAAAATCAATGATTCCAATGGTGCGGATGAGACTGTAAATCAGCCGTCTTATGACTTCGAAGGTTCGAGTCCTTCTTCCCCCACCAATCTCCGGCGTCCCGTCCTGGAAAATCCACCTCCGCTCTGCCGCTGACCGGAAACATTTTTCGTGTGCGATGATCGTGGTTGTTGATGCCGCGACTTGCACGCGGCGATCGAGGCCGGTTGTCCAAGTTTGAGTTGGCCAAAGCGTCGGTCCCCCACGGCGCCGGTTGCGCGCCGGCCCGATCCCCATGCGATCTGGCATCGGGCGATGGCCTTTGCCAGCGGTGACAAAGCCTGTCGCCGCAGGGCGCCTGCGTGGAAGGAATTTGCATTGCGGCCGACTGCGGCGATGGCTTCCTTCCAAATTGCAGATCGCGCTTCGTTAGCCATGTCCCGGCGCTGGTTCCCTATGATATTAAGCCGATCGACGGCGAGCCCGTGCGCTCGCTCCAGTTGTTAGTTATCGGCGCGCGGCCGGTCGATCGCATCGTTCAGCCGCCCGCCTTGGCAAGACGGAGAGTATGGAAGATGTCACGCTGGTTCGAAGATAACGCGCAGTCGATCGGCCACACCCCGCTGATCCGTCTCAACCGCATCACCGACGGCGCCCCGGCCACCGTGCTGGCCAAGATCGAAGGCCGCAACCCGGCCTATTCGGTGAAGTGCCGGATCGGGGCCGCCTTGATTCAGGACGCCGAGAAGCGCGGTCTGCTCGGCCCCGGCAAGGAACTGGTCGAGCCGACCTCAGGCAACACCGGCATCGCGCTGGCGTTCGTCGCTGCAGCCAAGGGCATTCCGTTGACCCTGACCATGCCGGCGACGATGAGCTTGGAGCGGCGCAAGCTGTTGATCGCATTCGGCGCCAAGCTGGTGCTGACCGAAGGCCCGAAGGGCATGGCCGGCGCGGTCGCCAAGGCGGAAGAAATCGTCGCCTCCGATCCCAACCGCTACGTGCTGCTGCAGCAGTTCAAGAACCCGGCCAATCCGGCGATCCATGAGACCACCACCGGCCCGGAGATCTGGGACGACACCGATGGTGCGGTCGATATCTTCGTGTCCGGCGTCGGCACCGGCGGCACCATCACCGGGGTGTCGCGCTACATCAAGAACACCAAGGGCAAGAAGATCCTCTCGGTCGCGGTGGAGCCGTCCGCCAGCCCGGTGCTGAGCCAGAAGGTCGCCGGCGAGGCGCTGAAGCCCGGCCCGCACAAGATCCAGGGCATCGGCCCGGGCTTCGTGCCGGACGTGCTCGACCTGTCGCTGGTCGACGCCATCGAGCAGGTCTCCAATGACGACGCGGTGCAATATGCCCGCCGGCTGGCCAGCGAGGAGGGTATCCTGTCCGGGATCTCCAGCGGAGCTGCGGTGGCGGCCGCGGTGCGGCTTGCCAAGAAGCCGGAGAACGCCGGCAAGACCATCGTGGTGATCCTGCCCGATTCCGGCGAGCGCTATTTGTCCTCGGTGCTGTTCGAAGGCCTGTTCGACGCTCAGGTGCTGGCTGCATGAACGCGCGGCCCGAACCGCGGATCGTTGCGGACAAATCCTGGGACCTCGACGGCATCGTCGCCGAGCTCGCGGACCTTCGGGCAATTTCACAGAAGCGGCGTTACCGGGGCCGGTCGCTCCCCGAATTGCCGTCGCGCGAGGCCATCGTCACGATTGTCGATGGCCTCGTCGCCTCGCTGTATCCGCGGCACTTCGGTCCGGCGGGATTGTCGCCCGACGGCGTCGACTGGTTCGTCGCCGATACGCTCGACCAGGCGCTGCGCACGCTGCGCCAGCAGGTGCGGCGCGAGCTGCATCTGCTCGACGTCGGCGGCGAGCTCAGCCGCAGCGAGGTGGAATGCCGGGCGTTGCAGCTCGTCGCCGACTTCGCACACGACCTGCCGCGGATCCGCGCCTTGCTCGACAGCGACATCCGCGCCGCCTTCGACGGCGACCCGGCGGCCAAGAGCCTCGACGAGGTAGTGTTCTGCTATCCGGGCATCGCCGCGATCATCCGCCACCGCCTCGCGCATCGACTTTATCTGCTGGGCGCGCCGATGCTGGCGCGGATCATCGGCGAACTGGCGCATGCGCAGACCGGCATCGACATCCATCCCGGCGCCGAAATCGGCGAAAGCTTCTTCATCGATCACGGCACCGGCGTGGTGATCGGCGAAACCGCCAAGATCGGCCGTCGGGTGCGGCTGTACCAGGCGGTGACGCTGGGCGCCAAGCGCTTCGAGGTTGACGACAGCGGCGCCATCGTCAAGGGCGGCGATCGCCACCCGATCATCGAGGACGACGTGGTGATCTATGCCGGCGCCACCGTGCTTGGCCGCATCACCATCGGCCATGGCTCCTCGATCGGCGGCAGCGTCTGGCTGACCAAGAGCCTGCCGCCCGGCAGCGTCGTCACCCAGGCCAAGGCGCGTAGCGATACTTTCGACGACGGCGCGGGGATTTGAGGCGGGGCGGCGGGCTACATCCGGCCTGACGAGTTGTTAGTTGGGTTGAAAGGCCGCGATATATGTTGGCGTCATTCCGGGGCATGAGCAGCGCAAGCTGCGAGTGAACCCGGAGTCTCGCAACGCGGCGGACGCTGGCCAAGTGTCAGATTCCGGGTTCGCTCGTTCTGACGAACTCGCGCCCCGGAATGACAGCGCCGTTATGAGTTGATCGCTTCCGACAACTGACGATAGGTGATGCGTAATTCGGCAATGCGTTGCGACGCGCGATCGATGCGCGCCGCACGCGATAAACTGCGCCGTCACACCACCCGGCCGCGCGGCGCGCCGCTCTGCAGCCGCTTCAACGTTGCCACCAGCGCATCGACGTCCTCGCAGGTGTTGTAGAACGCCAGCGACGGCCGCACCGTGGCCTCGAGCCCGAAGCGGCGCAGGATTGGCTGCGCGCAATGATGCCCGGCGCGCACCGCGATGCCCTCCTGGTCGAGCGCCTTGCCGACGTCGACCGGGTCGTGGCCGGCGAGCACGAAGGACAGCACGCTGGCCTTGTCCTTGGCGGTGCCGATCATCTTCAGCCCCGGCACGCCGAGCATTCGCTCGGTGGCGTAGCCGTGCAGCTCGTGCTCGTAGCGCGCAATCGTCGCCATGCCGATCGCCTCGACATAGTCGATCGCAGCACCAAGGCCGACCGCATCGGCGATGTTGCCGGTGCCGGCCTCGAAGCGGTCGGGCGGGCCTTGATAGAGCGTCTTTTCGAAGGTGACGTCGGCGATCATGTTGCCGCCGCCCTGCCACGGCGGCATGTGCGCCAATACGGAATCCTTGCCGTAGACCGCGCCGATCCCGGTCGGGCCGAACACTTTGTGGCCGGAAAACACGAAGAAGTCGCAGCCGATCGCCTGCACGTCGACCGGCATGTGCGACACCGACTGCGCGCCGTCGACCAGCACGCAGGCGCCATGGCGATGCGCGATCGCCGTCATTTCGGTGACCGGCACGATGCTGCCGAGCGCGTTGGAAACCTGCGTGATCGAAACCAGCCTGGTCTTCGGCCCGAGCAGCTTCTCGTACTCGTCGAGGATGATCTGGCCATGGTCGTCGACCGGGGCGACGCGCAGCCGCGCGCCTTTCTCGGCGCAGAGCTGCTGCCACGGCACGATGTTGGCGTGGTGCTCGAGCCACGACACCACGATCTCGTCGCCTTCGCCGACATTGCGCCGGCCCCAGGCCTGCGCCACCAGGTTGATGCCTTCGGTGGTACCGCGCACGAAGATGATGTCGCGCGGCGAGGGCGCGCCGAGGAAGCGGCGGACCTTTTCGCGCGCCGCCTCATAGGCGTCGGTGGAGCGCGCGGCGAGTTCATGCGCCGCGCGGTGGATGTTGGAATTTTCGTGGCTGTAGAAATGCGACAGCCGGTCGATCACCGCCTGCGGCTTCTGCGTGGTGGCGGCGTTGTCGAGCCAGACCAGCCGCTTGCCGTGCACCCGGGTTTGCAGAATCGGAAAGTCGCGCTTGATGGCGTGCGGATCGAACGGATGCGCGGAAGCGCCGAACGACGGCGCCAGCACCGGACGCAAATTCGGCGTCATCGCCGCGAAGTCCGAACTCGGTTTGGCGACGTCTCGCGGTGGCGGCGTCGGCGCCGGGTCGGCGCCCAGGAAATAGCTCTGCGTCGGCACCGCCTCGAGCGGCGTCGGATCGCCGCTGCCGGTCGGCGCCACGCCGGGCGGCCGGGTCGACTGTGGCGCTGACGGTTGCGGCGCGTGATGCGAGGCGAATGGCGCTTCGGACAGGAAATACGCGGCGGGCTCGGCGCTGGCGCCGCCGCTCGATGCATCGGGAGTGGTGCGACGGTCCGGCGGGGCGAAATACACCGCGTCGCCAAGGTTGAACGGCGGCGCGGCGCCGGCCTGCGGATCGATCGCTTGCAGGTCGACGCCCTGCGGCCCGACCGCGCCCGGCGACGAGCCGGGCTGCGGCACGTCGGCGCCCGGCGGCAGCGCGGCCAGCGTCGGCGGCTGCGGCGCGGTGACGCTCGGCGTCGGCACCACCGAGGGAATCGTGGTCGGCGGCAGGTCGGGCGGGCCGGCCGAGGGATTGCCCGGCACCAACGGCGCGGCACTGGTGGTGACGCTGGGCGCCGGCGCGTAGATCGGGGTGTGCAGCGCCACCGGAATGCCTTGCGCGCCGAGCGGCGCGGCCTGATTCGGCGGCGCTTGATTCAGCGGCGGCTGGTTCGGTGGCGCTTGAAACAGCGCGTTGGCGAGCCTCGCGATCACCGTGGGATCGGGCCAGGCCGAGCCTGCGGGGTCTGGCGGCAACGCGGCGCCGCCGGCCGCGTGGGGCTCAGACATAGGTGAACGGATATTGGTGATACTTGCCGACGTCGACGTCGTCGAGCACGGCGAGCGCGTCGTGGGCCAGGATCGCGGTCGAGCAATACAGCGAGATCAGATAGGAGGCGACCGCCTTGCGGTTGATGCCCATGAAGCGCACCGACAGGCTCGGCGCCACCTCGCCGGGAATCCCCGGCTGGAACAGGCCGACCACGCCCTGCCGCTTCTCGCCGGTGCGCAGCAAGAGAATCGAGGAGCGGCCATTCTCGTCGATCGGCAGCTTGTCCGAGGGCACCAGCGGCAGCCCGCGCCAGGTCAGGAACGGCGAGCCGAACAGCGTCGCGGTCGGCGGCGGCACGCCGCGCCGGGTGCATTCGCGGCCGAACGCCGCGATCGCGCGCGGATGGGCGAGGAAGAACGCCGGCTCTTTCCACACCTTGGTGATCAGTTCGTCGAGATCGTCCGGGGTCGGCGCGCCATCACGGGTGGAGATCCGCTGCGTCGGCGCGACGTTGGAAATCAGGCCGTATTCACGGTTGTTGATGATCTCGCCTTCCTGCCGCTCCTTGACCTTCTCGATCAACAGCCGCAGCTGCTCCTGGATCTGGTCGTAGGGATGGCTGTAGAGATCGGAGACCCGGGTCTGCACTTCCAGCACGGTGGTGACGGCGTTCAGCGAATATTCCCGCGGCGTCACTTCGTAGTCGACGAAAGTCTCGGGCAGGTCGGCGTCGCGATCGCGCACCGGGCTGCACTGCACGTCGGCGTCGCTCAAGGCGATCGCTTCCTTGACCCGGTTGAGACGATAGATACCGGCTTCCACCGGCGTCCACGGGAGGAACGAGACCAGCCAGCGCGGTGTAATGCCCGACCACTGCGCGCGGGTCTTGGTCGCATTGGCTAATTGACGTGCCGCGGATTCGCTCAGGGTGCGTCGGACATCGGTATCTTCGGCCATGCCTATCTCCTGCGCGGCCACGATCACGCGGCCGGACCTCTGGTGGCGTATGTGTTGCTGTGGTGGGTAGTTGAGACGTCGAACGATGAGTGCGTATTGGTTGCGTCGTATCGCCCGGAGTTCCATTGTTCAAGGCGAGAGTGCAGGATGGGCGTTTCGAAATAATCGCCGATTTGGAATGTCGTACTAAGCGTGAGGTGATTGTGCGAAAATCCGGCGTTGGACGATAAAAATTATCTCCGATCGGCCAAGCGCCTCACGCGACGGCCTTGCCGCCTGTGTGGCGCCGCATCGCCACGCGCGATCCGATCAGCGCGCAGTGAACGGCCGCTACGGTTCGGGCCGTGACTGGCTCAGCTTTCCTCGGCGCGCAGGCTGGCCGCCAGCGCCGCATTGAACTTGGCGAGCAAGGTTGCGAATGCGTTGCGTTCGGCAACGGTCCAATCCTTGAACAGGTTCTGCATGCGTCGCAGCCGCATCTGCCGCATCGTGCCGGCGTCGCGCGCGCCCAACGCGGTTTCGCGGATCAGCACGCTGCGGCCGTCGGCCGGATTGGCGTGACGTTCGATCAGCCCGCGCTCTTCCATCACCGCGACCTGCCGGGTCACCGTCGAGCCGTCCAGCATCAGCCGGTCGGCCAATTCCATCACCGTCTGCGGGCCGTGGGCGTGCACGATCAGCAGCAAGAGATATTGCGCGCGGTCGAGCGGGTAGGCGCGGCGGCGCTGCGCGGCTTCCAGCCCGCGCGCCAGCCACGACATCTGCGCCTCGATGGTTTCGACCAGATCGGCGGCGTCGCTGCCGGCGGGAGCGGATGTTGTGGGGGGCGAACTCATGGCGATGTTCCGGGCGTGGCCGAGGAGGGCGGGCGCCGATTATAGGGGCAGACGCCGGCGCGGGTCACGGTTGCGATTTTAGGTGTATCATACATCTTGTTTTGCGGCGATCGGTCATTTAGCTGTATGACACATCTAATTACCCGAGAGCATGTCATGTCCAGCGCCCCTGCCGGCGACGTCGGTTCCAGCTTCTTCCGCCAACCCCGCGCCGTCTGGGCCACCGCCTTCGCCGCCGTGGTCGGGTTCATGGGCATCGGCCTGGTCGATCCGATCCTGACCTCGATCGCCGAGGGATTACAGGCCACCCCGAGCCAAGTGTCGTTGCTGTTCACCAGCTATTTCGCGGTGACCTCGGTGATGATGCTGGTCACCGGCTTCGTCTCCAGCCGGATCGGTGGGCGGTGGACCTTGCTGCTCGGCGCGGCGCTGATCGCCTGCTTCGCGGCGCTGGCGGGCACCTCGCATTCGGTGACCGAGCTGGTGCTGTACCGGGCCGGCTGGGGGCTCGGCAACGCGTTCTTCGTCGCCACCGCGCTGTCGGTGATCGTGGCGGCGGCCAGCGGCGGCACCGCCATCGCGATTCTGCTGTATGAGGCGGCGCTGGGGCTCGGCATTTCGGTCGGCCCGCTGCTCGGTGCGGCGCTCGGCAACCTGTCGTGGCGCTATCCGTTTTTCGGCACCGCGGCGTTGATGACGATCGGCTTTGCCGCGATCGCACTGTTTCTCGAGGCGCAGCCCAAGGCGGCGCGGAAAACCAGCCTGATCGATCCGATCCGGGCGCTCGGCCATCGCGGGCTGTTGTCGGTGGCGGGCAGCGCGTTCTTCTACAATTACGCGTTCTTCACCGTGCTGGCCTTCGTGCCGTTCGTGCTGCAGGCCTCGGCGCACACCGTGGGGCTGATCTTCTTCGGCTGGGGCCTGGCGCTTGCGGTGTTCTCGGTGCTGGTGGCGCCGCGGCTGCAGACCAGATTCAGCGCACTGGCGCTCGGCGTCGGCAATCTGGTGGCGCTGGCGGTGTTGCTGCTCGGCATGGCCTACGGCTCGGCCGCGATCATCGTGACCGCGGTGGTGCTGTCGGGCGCGGTGATGGGCATCAACAACACCGTGTTTACCGAAATGGCGCTGGAAATCTCGCCGTTTCCGCGCCCGGTGGCCTCGGCGGCCTATAATTTCGTGCGCTGGTTCGCCGGCGTGATCGCGCCCTATGCCGCGCCGAAGATCGCCGAGCATGTCGGCGCCTCGGCGTCGTTCATGGTCGCGGCGGTGTCCGCCCTGGTCGCGGCCGGCGTGCTGCTGGCGATGCGCGGCAATCTCGGCCGGTTCGCCTCCAAGCACGTCGCGGTGGCCGAGACGGTGCATGCGCCGGTCACCGCCAGCGGGCCGATCCTGGTTGCGGTCGACGGCACCGCCAACGACCGGGCGATCCTGGCCCGCGCCGCCAAGGCGGCGCTGGCGCTGGGAGCGCCGATCGAGGTGCTGCACGTCTGCCCGCTGGAACTGGTCGAGGGCGAAGCCGCCGAAGCGGAGAGTTCCACGGGCTGCGCCGCGATTCTCGATCTGGCCCTGGCGCAGCTGCGCGACGCCGGGCTGCAGGCAGCTGGCTCGGTGCGGGAGGAGGTTGCCGCAAGAACGCCACAAGCGATTCTGGATCACGCCGAGGGCCTCGATGCCCGGCTGATCGTGCTCGGTGGTCGTCACCACGACGATCCGACCGACATCGTCCATGGCAGCGTCGCCGACATCGTCGGCCGGCGCTCCAACCGCCCGGTGATGCTGGTGCCGGAACCGCAGCCCTGACGGCCGCACCGCCAGCGGTATTCCCAACAGCATGGCGCGCGAAATCGGTATCAGAACGCCGCCTTTGGGCACTTTTGAGCGCTTCTAACCTATTGATATTCTAATATAGATTGATTGACGCGAACGGTTCCCATTGGCAGGGTCGCGGCGATCAGGCGCGCCCAGGGGCGCGATTCAAGGGGAAAGAAGAATGCGTCGTTTCGTTGTGACTGCCGCGTTGGGAGCCGCCGTTGCTCTCGTGGGTTCGGCTGCGATGGCCAAGGAATATCCGATCGGAAAGCCGCAGAGCGTGGCGGATGCCGGCGTTGAGGTCGCTGCGGTGTACCTGCAGCCGATCGAGATGGAACCGCCCGGCGTGATGCGCGACGCCAAGGAATCCGACGTCCATATCGAAGCCGATATCAAGGCGTTGAAGGGCAACAAGAACGGCTATGCCCAGGGCGACTGGGTCGGCTATCTGCATGTCACCTATGAGCTGACCAAGGCCGGCGAAAAGGAAGGCCTCAAGGGCGACGCCATGGCGATGGTGGCCAACGACGGTCCGCATTACGGCGACAACGTCAAGCTCTCGGGCCCCGGCAAATACACCTTGAAATTCAACGTCTCGCCCCCCGGCAGTGATCCGCATGGCAGCCATTTCGGCCGTCACGTTGACAAGGAAACCGGCGTCGCTCCCTGGTTCAAGCCGTTCACGGTGGAATACGAGTTCACCTATGCCGGCACTGGCAAGAAGGGTGCCTACTGACGCAGATCAATGCGCGGCGCAGCAAAATCGGCGAAGCAGTTGCGACGCATTTGCTCTGAACGGGCGAACTCGAAAGTGTAGTTAGGTTCTGAACGTATGAATCTTCTTCGCAAAACTGGCCGGACGGCGTGCTCCACGCGCCGTCCGGTGTTTTTGTTGGTGGCGGCGATTCTCTTGCCGCTGGCTGCAACCGCAACCGCGCGCGCCGACGACGAGCCGTCGTTCCGCATCGAGTTTCGCGACGGCAAGGTGACGCCGTCGCGGCTCGAAGTGCCGGCCAATACCCGCTTCAAGCTCGACCTGCACAATCTCGGCCAGGAGCCGGCCGAGTTCGAAAGCAAGGAGTTGCGCAAGGAGAAGGTGTTGGCGCCGGGCACCAGTTCGACGCTGGTGATCCGCACGTTGGATCCCGGCGAATATGATTTCTTCGACGACTTCCATCTGGATGCGCCGCCGGCGGTCCTGGTCGCCAAATAGCGGACGGAGAGGGCCTTTGGGCGGACAACTCGGCAACGTGGCCTTTGTGATTTGGCGGGAGAGCGTCGAGGCTCTGCTGGTGATCGGGATTCTCAATGCCTGGCTGACCCGGCAGCAGGTCGATGCCGCGCGCGGCAAGATCTATCTGTGGAGCGGCGTCGCCGCCGGGCTGTTGCTGTCGGTGGTGTTCGGTGTGGTGCTGGTGCTGTTCGGCGAGACGCTGCCCGACGACGCGCAGCGCGCCTATCAGACCGGCGCGGTGCTGATCGCCGCCGCCTTGATCGTGCAGATGGTGTTCTGGATGCGCCGCCACGGCCGCACCCTGAAGCGCGACATCGAGACCTCGCTGCAAAGTGCTGCCGATCGCTCCAACTGGTGGGGCGTGTTCGTGTTGGCGATGATCGCGGTGGCCCGCGAGGGCAGCGAGACCGTGGTGTTTCTGTATGGGACGCTGGCCGCGGCGCGTAGCGGCCAGATCGCCGCGCCGTTGGCGGTCGCGATTATTGGCTTCGTTCTTGCAGTAGCCACGTATTATCTGCTGCAGGTCGGAAGCCGCGTCATGTCCTGGAAGACCTTCTTCGGCATCACCGAGATTCTGCTGTTGTTTTTGGCGGCGTCGCTGCTGGTCACCGGGGTGGACAATTTGATCGATCTCGGCTTTCTGCCAACGCTGTCGCGCCGGTTGTGGGATTCCTCGGCGATCCTGCCGGACTCCGGCCCGATCGGCGGGCTGATCGGCGCGCTGACAGGGTATCGCGCCCGACCCGACCTGATGCAGGTGCTGGTCTATGGGGTGTATTGGGGATTGATCTATTGGGCACTGTTCTGGCCCCGAGCACGGACCAAAACCGCATGAGGGAGCCCGGCGACACATTGACCCTGAACCGATCTGAAGGCCGCGTCGACGCGGCGCTTCACGAGATCGGCGACTGGCTGATGCGTAACCAGCGCGGCATCCGCTCCGCGCAATGGGGCGTCGTGGTGGTCTATCTGTCGTTGCTGATCGTGCCGACGCTGCTGCCTTTGCCGTCCGGCGCCGCGCATATCTGGACCAATGTCACGTTGTTCGCGCAATTCGTGTTCTGGGGGCTGTGGTGGCCGTTCGTGCTGCTGAGCACGGTGCTGGTCGGCCGGATGTGGTGCGGCGTGCTGTGTCCGGAAGGCTCGATGACCGAAGCGATGAGTCGGCGTAGCCGGGGTCTTGCGATCCCGCGCTGGGTGCGCTGGAAGGGCTGGCCGTTCGTCGCCTTCGCCGCCACCACGATCTACGGCCAGATGGTCAGCGTCTATCAATATCCCAAGCCGGCGCTGGTGATTCTCGGATTCTCGACGGTGGCGGCGATCGCCACCGCGGCGCTGTGGGGCCGCAACAAGCGGGTGTGGTGCCGCTTCCTATGCCCGGTGAGCGGGGTGTTCGCGGTGCTGTCAAAGCTCGCCCCGGTGCATTTCCGGGTCGACAGCCAGGCCTGGGACAACTGGAAGAAGCCGCATGCGCGCGGTGCCGCGCAGCTGGTTAACTGCGCGCCGCTGGTGCCGATCCGCACCATGAAGGGCGGCAGTTCGTGCCATATGTGCGGCCGCTGCAGCGGCTATCGCGGCGCCGTCACCCTGGCGCGGCGCTCGCCGAGCCACGAAATCGTCCACGTCGCCGGCGCCGAGCCGCGTCCGGTGGAGACCATGCTGATCCTGTTCGGGCTGCTCGGCGTCGCAGCCGCCGCGTTTCACTGGACCAGCAGCGCCACCTTCGTCGCCATCAAGCAGACGATCGCCGAGTTTCTGGTCGAGCAGGGCGTGATTTGGCCGCTGGAATGGACCGCGCCGTGGTGGATCTTGACCAACTATCCCGACCTCAACGACTCGATGTCGTTGCTCGATGGCGCGGTGCTGGTCGGCTATCTGGTGGGCATGGCGGCCGGCGCCGGCGGCCTGGTCGCGGCCTGTGCGGCGCTGGCGACGCGGCTGCTCGACCGCTGGTCGACCGCGCGCTTCCACCATCTGGTGCAGAGCTTCATCCCGCTGGCTGCCTGCGGGGTATTTCTCGGGCTGTCGATGACCACGGTGTCGCTGTTGCGCAACGACGGCCTGGTGTTCGGCTTTGTCGGGCCGCTGCGCGCGGCGCTGCTGATCGGTGCGGCCTCGTGGTCTCTTTGGCTAGGCTGGCAGATCTCGGCTCTCTACAGTGGCGCCATGATTCGCCGCGTCGCGGCGATGCTGCCGCTTGGCTTCGCCGTCGCCGCCAGCGGCGCGGTGTGGGCCACGTTGTTCTGGCGTTTCTGAGTTTCAGTATCGGATAAGTTGTGCATTGCAGCGCGGCTCGCTGAAAAGCGGTGCCGAACCGTCTTTCGTCATGCGACTTTGGTTGTATCGCGGTGCGGAAATACCATCTAGAAAAGCTCTAATAGTGTGCAAGATCAGTGGGTTAGCCTTTGACCCTGCCGGGGCCGTCTGGTACGCGTCGAAGATCGATTGGGGGACAGAATGAGCTACACGCGACACAGACATTTCACCGCGCCGCGCGCTTGCGCGACCGCGCTGTTGGCAACCGGCTTGCTGGCGGGCAGCGTCATCACTGCCGCCGCGCAGGAAAAGAGCCTTGAGGAGCGCGACAAGCTCACCGGCACCTGGGGCGGCGTCCGCACCGCGCTGGAAGACAAGGGCATCGAAATCGGCGTGGTCTATATCGGCGAAATCCTCGGCGTTTCCGGCGGCGTCAAGCCGACCGGCGGCACCTACGCCACCTACGAGGGCAGGCTCGACGTCACCGTCAGCACCGACCTGGAGAAGCTGGTCGGCTGGGCCGGCGCCAAGACCCAGGTCCGTGCCTTCCAGATCCACAGCGCGCAGGGCCAGAACGCGGCGAGCTATGTCGGCTCGTTCGCCGACCCCAGCAACATCGACGCTTACGGCACCACGCGGCTGTTCACCGCCTGGTTCCAGCAGGAGTTCGGCACCTGGGGCTCGATCCGCCTCGGCCAGCTCGCCGGCGACGACGAATTTCTGGTCAGCACCACGGCGGGCGGGCTGATCAACGGCACCTTCGGCTGGGCCGCGCTGATGGCGGCGAACCTGCCGAGCGGCGGCCCGGCCTATCCGCTGGCGACCCCCGGCGTGCGGCTGCAGGTCAATCCGACCGAGAACATCTCGCTGCTCGGCGCGGTTTTCGCCGGCGATCCGGGCGGCAAGAACTGCACCAGCGACAATCCGCAGCGCGATTGCAACCGCTACGGCACGACGTTCAGCCTGGATGGCGGCGCGTTCTGGCTCGGCGAGGCGCAGTACAACTTCAACCAGGCCAAGGATGCCACGGGGCTCGCCGGCTCCTACAAGCTCGGCGCCTGGTATCACACCGGCGATCGCTTCCTTGATCAATATTATCAGATCGATCGCAGCACCGACTGGGGCATGTACGGTGTGGTCGACCAGATGCTGTGGCGCGGCAAGGACGCCAGCACCAGCGTCTTCGTCCGCGGCGGCTGGACGCCGTCGGATCGCAACGTGATTGCCTGGTACATCGACGCCGGCTTCGGCTTCAAAGGCTTCGTTCCCGGGCGCGAGGCCGATACCCTGACGGTCGGTGTGGCGCATTCCAAGATCAGCAAGGAGGCCGTCGCTTACAGCTTCGACAACGACTCCTTGCGACGCACCGGCGAAACCGTGCTCGAGGTCAGCTACATCGCCCAGATCAATCCGTGGTGGACCGTGCAGCCGGACTTCCAGTACATCTCCAAGCCGGCCGGCGGCACCCTGGTTCGCGACGACGGTTCGGTGGTGGACGACGCTTATGTGTTCGGCGTCCGCACCACGATCACCTTCTGATCGTCGGTTGCTTTAATAATAGCGGCGGCGGAGGGAAATCCCTCCGCCGTTTTGTTTTTGCGATGATGAGGCCCCTAGCGTTTTCGCGCGACGTGGGCTCCGCTTCCCGTGAAGAAAACGCGTCAAACTAAGAATCTTGAGCTCCGGTTTTGATTCTATCAGAACCGGGATAGCTCTAGGCGACGCGCGACCATTGCTGGTCGTTCACCTCATGGGTGATGACTTCGAACTTCACCAGATCGGCGAACCCGAAGCTGGTGGAGATCGCCACGTCGGCGGCATCGCGGCCGCGCGCGATCACGATGCGGCCGATCCGCGGATGGTTGTGACGGGCGTCGAAGGTGTACCAGCTGCCGTCGAGATAGACTTCGAACCAGGCGCTGAAATCCATCGGCGCCGGATCGGCCGGCACGCCGATGTCGCCGAGATAGCCGGTGCAATAGCGCGCCGGAATGTTCATGCAGCGGCACAGCGTCACCGCCAGATGTGCGAAGTCGCGACAGACGCCAACCTGCTCGGCATGGCCTTCCGAGGCGGTGCGATCCGAACGGGCGTGGTGGTAGCCGAACGAAATCCGGTTGTGCACGTAGTCGACGATGGCTTGCACCCGTTCCCAGCCCGAGGTGATGCCGCCGAACAACGACCAGGCGAGATTCGACAGCTTGTCGGTGTCGCAATAGCGGCTGCCGAGCAGATAGATCAGGGCGTCGTCCGGCAGTTCGGCGACCGGAAGCTGCCGCGCCCCCGGCGCCACCGGATCCGGCAGGCCGCAATCCTCGATCAGGAAATCGTTGCTGATCTCGATCTTGCCGGGCGGCGCCACGATGCGGGTGCAAACGTTGCCGAACATGTCGAGGGTGTCGCGGCTTTCGACCTGCGGCGAGAACCGGATGCGATGCTCGCCGATGATGTGTTGCATCCGCGACGGATGCACGCTGAGCATCAGGTTCATCGGGGTGTCTTGAAAGCAATGGAACGCGATGTTGTAGCCTGCCCGTATCAGCACTGGAATCTCCGCTCTTGCCACGGCAAAATGTTGCCGCAACAAGCCCCAAGCACCCCGGTTGGTTCCTGGTTCGGCGTTGAAATGGCTGCCGAAATTAGGAGCAGCCAGCGCCGTTAAGTCCCGAGCGTGAACAGCAGCAGCGAGCGTGCGGTGACCTGATACATCGCTCCGCAGGGAAATTCTTCGCCCGGAGCGCCGTCCGGAATGTTGCTGTCGATCAGCAGCGACCATTTGGTGCCAAGCGGGGTTTCGGGCAGGATGAAATCGACCACGCCGTCGAACGCGTTCATCACCAACAGCGCGGTCTCGTCCTCGCCATGCTTGCGGATGCCGGTCTTCTGTGCACGGCCGTCGAGCAGCATGCCGAAGCTCTTCATCGAGGTGTCCTGCCACTGCGCATCCTGCATCGGGGTGCCATTGGCGTTGATCCAGACCACGTCGCAGACGTTGAGTTCCGGATCGTGCTGTCCGGTCAGGAATCGGCTGCGGCGCAGCGTCGGATAGGTCTTGCGCAGTTCGATCAGCCGCCTGCTGAAGCTCAACAGGTCCTTGGCGTCGTCGCTGAAATTCCAGTCGACCCAGGAGATTTCGCTGTCCTGGCAATAGGCATTGTTGTTGCCGTGCTGAGTGCGGCCGAATTCGTCGCCGGCCAATAGCATCGGCGTGCCCTGCGACAGCAGCAGCGTCGCCAGCATGTTGCGCTTCTGCCGTTCGCGCAGCGCCAGGATCGCCTTGTCCTCGGTCGGGCCTTCGACGCCGCAGTTCCAGGAGCGGTTCGAGGAGGAGCCGTCGCGATTGTCCTCGCCATTGGCCTCGTTGTGCTTGTCGTTGTAGCTCGCCCAGTCGTTCAGGGTGAAGCCGTCATGCGCGGTGACGAAGTTGATGCTGGCCCAGGCGCGGCGGCCCTGGTGGTTGAACAGGTCGCCGGAGCCCGACAGCCGCGGCGCCAGCGCCGCGACGTCGGTTTCGCCGCGCCAGAAGTCGCGCGCGGTGTCGCGAAACTTGTCGTTCCATTCCGCCCAGCCCGGCGGGAAGCCGCCGACCTGATAGCCGCCGGGGCCGATGTCCCACGGCTCGGCGATCAATTTGACCGAGGTCAGCACCGGATCCTGATCCACCGCCTTGAGAAACCCGCTCTGCTCGTCGAAGCCATAGACCTCGCGCGCCAGGATGGTGCCGAGGTCGAAGCGGAAGCCGTCGATATGCATCTCGTTCGACCAGTAGCGCAAAGAGTCGGCGACCATCTGGATCACCCGCGGATTCGACAGGTTGACGGTGTTGCCGGTGCCGGTGTCGTTGATGTAGTAGCGCCGCTTGTCCGGCAGCAGCCGGTAATAGCTGGCGTTGTCGATGCCCTTGAACGACAGCGTGGGGCCAAGTTCGCTGCCCTCGGCGGTGTGGTTGTAGACCACGTCGAGGATCACCTCGAGCCCGCCATTGTGCAGCCGCGCCACCATCTCCTTGAATTCGCGCAAGCTGTTGGGGACGTCGGAGGCGTAGCGCGGGTCGGGGGCGAAGAAGCCGATGGTGTTGTAACCCCAGTAATTGGTGAGCCCCTTGTCGAGCAGATTGTCGTCGTTGATGAAGGTATGGATCGGTAGCAATTCGACCGCGCTGACGCCGAGCGAGGCGATGTGGTCGATGACCGGCTGGCTGCCGAATCCGGCATAGGTGCCGCGCAGATGCTCCGGCACGCCGGGATGCTGCTTGGTGAAGCCCTTGACGTGGGCCTCATAAATCACCGTCTGATCCCACGGCGTGTTGCGGCGGCCGGGCTCGCCCTTCCAGTCGTAGTTCGGATCGACCACCACGCATTTCGGCACGAACGGCGCGCTGTCGCGGGTATCGAAGGTCCGATCGTCACCGCTTTCCATCTTATAGCCAAACACCGCCGGATCCCATTTCATCTCGCCAGCATGGGCGCGCGCGTAGGGATCGAGCAACAGCTTGTTCGGATTGAAGCGATGGCCGTTCTCCGGCTCGTAGGGGCCGTGGACCCGGTAGCCGTAGAAGCTGCCGGGGCCCACGTCCGGCAGGTATCCGTGGAAGATCTCGTCGGTATATTCCGGCAGTTCGAAGCGGCGCTCTTTCGCGCCGTCAAACAGGCAGATCTCCACCTTGGTGGCATGCGCCGAGAACAGCGCAAAATTGGTGCCGTTGCCGTCCCAGCTCGCCCCCAGCGGGAAGGGGAGTCCTTCCCGAACCGTCTGTTCGCTCACGTCGCCCTCGATTCACCGATGTCAGACGCGATGATGCTGCATCGGCGCCGTGACGCTGCCAAGTCCATGGAGATAACTATTCGTTAACAACGTCGGAGGCGGGCCGCCGGCGGGCTGTGAAGCGTATCGAGGGCCTTATCTCGTTCCGATCAGCGCGGTCAGTTCATCTTGACCGTCGATTCGCGGGCCCAGATTCGCAACGTCCCGAGTTCGCCGACGAAGTTCTTCGCATCCTTGGCGCTGCCGAGCTTCACGCAGCCCTCGTCGAGGCTGTCGAACACCGCGGCCTTGGCGAGCAGCGGTTCGGCGGCTGCGACGTAGCCGATGAACTTGCAATGCGCGAACGCATCGGCGACGAAGTCCCGCGCGGTCGATTCCTGCACCAGCGCATCGATCTCGGCTTCCGACGCCAGCAACGCGACGGCGTCGTACAGCACCGAGGGGCCGCCGTCGATCATCTGGTCCGCCTCGACGAAGCTGCCGTCGCTTAAAGTTGCGCCGCCGACCTTCGGTGCGATCAATTCGAACACCGCGCCGGCCTTGGTGATCGCGCTCTGCAGCGCCTTCAGCACCGCGGCGTCGGTGCCGTCGGTGACGAGGATGCCGAGCTTGCGGCCTTCGAAGCGCTGCGGACCGCGTTCGACGATCGATAACGACGGCGACGGCGGAAGATCCTGGCGGGTCGGCACCGCGGCATCGGCCGGTTTCGGCAGGGTATTCAGGCCGAGCCCGGCGGCGACCTTGTTGGCGAGGCCTTCGTCGATGTTCAACAGATGCGACACCACACGTTCGCGGATCACCGGCAACTTGCACTTGCTGAGCTCGAAGGTGATGGCGTTGGCGATGTGATGCTGCTCGCCGCGGGTCTGGCTGATGTAAAACTGCCGCGCCTGGCTGTAATGATCGGCGAAGCTCTCGGCACGAAAGCGCGCCTTGGCGCCTTCCTCGGCCTCCGCGAACGGCACGAAACCGCGTGTCGGGGATTCCCGCGGGCCTTCGCCAAACGAATTCGGCTGGTAGTTGATGCGGCCCACCGGGTTGCGCATCGCCATGTGGCCGTCCTGCTGGAAATGCGCGAACGGGCATTTCGGCGCGTTGATCGGCAGATGGGTGAAGTTCGGGCTGCCGAGCCGCTTCAACTGGGTGTCGAGATAGGAGAAGTTGCGGCCCTGCAGCAAGGGATCGTTGGAAAAGTCGATGCCGGGCGGCACGTTCTGCGTCATGAACGCGACCTGCTCGGTCTCGGCGAAGAAATTATCCGGCATGCGGTTGAGCACCAGCCGGCCCACCGGGATCGGCGGCAAGATTTCTTCTGGGATCAGCTTGGTCGCGTCGAGAATGTCGAAATCGAAGCTGTCGGCGAAGGCCTGGTCGAACAATTGCACCTGCAGCTCCCATTCCGGGAAGTTGCCGGACTGGATCGCGGTCCAGAGGTCGCGGCGATGGAAATCCGGGTCGGCGCCGTTGATCTTCACCGCCTCGTTCCACAACACCGATTGCAGCCCGAGCTTCGGCTTCCAGTGGAATTTCACGAAGGTGGATTCGTTGTTGGCGTTGACTAGGCGGAAGGTGTGGACGCCGAAGCCCTCCATGAAGCGGAACGAGCGCGGGATCGCGCGGTCCGACATTACCCACATGATCATGTGCATGCTTTCCGGGGTCAGGCTGATGAAATCCCAGAACGTGTCATGCGCCGATTGCGCCTGCGGGAAGGCGCTGTCGGGGTCTTCCTTCACCGCGTGGATCACGTCGGGGAACTTGATAGCGTCCTGGATGAAGAACACCGGGATGTTGTTGCCGACCAGGTCCCAATTGCCTTCCTTGGTGTAGATCTTCACCGCGAAGCCGCGGACGTCGCGCGCCAGGTCGAACGAGCCCTTGCTGCCGGCGACGGTGGAGAACCGCACGAACGCCGGAGTGCGCTCGCCTTCACGCTGGAACAGATCGGCGCGGGTATATTTCGACAGCGATTTGGTGGTCTCGAAGAAGCCGTGCGCGCCGTAGCCGCGGGCGTGCACCACGCGCTCCGGAATCCGTTCATGATCGAAGTGGAAGATCTTTTCGCGGAAGTGAAAGTCCTCGATCAGCGTCGGGCCGCGCGGGCCGATCTTCAGCGAATTCTGGTCGTCCGACACCGGGCCGCCCTGCGCGGTTGTCAGCACGTCGAGGCCGAGATCCTCGGCGGTCTGATGCAACTCGCCGCCTTCGCCACGCGTCAGCTTCTGGTCGTGCACGGTCGATGAATGTCCGGCGGAGCGCTTGGAGGTCTTGGCCATGAGGCGGAGATCCTGCTCGGAATATGGAAAGGGTCGCAGGGTCCGGCGGCGAGCGCCGGCGGGTCGGCTGATCACCAAGCGGCCCGGCCTTGCTGACAACGCCGGGCCGGAACGATTACTTCTTGCCGACGGTCGCGCCGGAGCGGGCGTCGTCGAGCTTCTGCGCCAGTTCCAGATGGTGCTGCAGCGCGGGCAGGGTCTTGCCGGCCCAATCCTTCAGGTCGGCGTTTTCGCCCGACTTGGCGTAGCGCTCGAACAGGTTCACCGCGTCCTTGTGGGCATCGACCTGGTAGGAGTCGAAGCTGGAGCTGAAGTCGGCGCCGCTGAGACCCTTCAGCTTGTCGAGTTTGCTCTGATGCGCGCTGTCGAGCGCGGTCGGCAGCTCGGCCTTGACCTTGCCGCCGGTGACCAGGGTCTTGAGTTCGGTCGAGGTCTTGGTGTGGTCGGTCACCATCTGGGTCGCGAAGCTCTTCTCGGCGGCGTTGCCCTTTTCGGCGCCGAGCTTGTTGGAATTGATCTCGAACAGGTCGCTGATTGCGACCTGGGTGACGAAGTCCTGGGTGGTCGGCGCGATGCCGAGCGTGGAATTGACGCCGGTCTTTTCGCCGAGCGATTGCGCCAATACGGGGGTGGCGAACAGCAGGCAGGTAGCCACTACGGTCAAACGCTTCATCTTGGTCTTCCTTTTCAGCTTGCAGCTTTGCGGTTGACGCCCTTGCGGAGCGCCACGGTGTTGAGCTTGGTATTTGCGGCCTTTTCCTCGTTCAGATTGGTGGTGAGGAAACGGACGATGTCGTCGTGGCCGAGTTCTTCGGCCCACGCGATCAGGGTGCCGTAGCGAGCGATCTCGTAGTGTTCGACCGCCTGCGCGTTGGCGACAATCGCGGCGTCGAGCACCGATTTGTCGGCGATCTCGCCCGCGGTTTCGTTGGATTCCTTGATCAGTCCGTCGATCGCCGGACAGTCCGTGCCGGACGGCTTCTTGCCGAGCTTCTTGAACGCCTGGTCCAGTCGCTCGATCTGTTTGGTGGTTTCTTCGAGGTTGGTTTTCAGCCCCTGGGCAAGATCGCGATTGGTCGCCTGCTCGATCATCGTCGGCAATGCCTTGGTAATCTGCTGCTCGGCGTAATAGATGTCTTGCAATCCGTGCAGCAGGAGATCGTCCATCGATTGAATGTCTTTGCTGAAGAAGCCCATCATCGTCTCCGGGTTGCAGCCATGCGTCCGCGATGCACCCCAACTGTGTGATGCCGGTTAGGTTCCCGGATTGCGGCGGCGCGGCGCGGCAAAAAGATCGCGGGTTTTGAAGGCTAGCACGCGACCTGCCAGAGCACCGCAATGCCATTGGCGGCGACGATCACGTAGTCCGCTTTCGGCATGCCGTAGACCGTCCACAGCGCCAAGCCCGCGGTCAGTACGATCAGCATGTGCAGTGATAGGTCTTGGTGGAGTCGCGCGGCTAGGCTTTGCGAATCTGTGGCAGGTAGGGCGGCGATGTCGGCGTGGCAGCGGCGATCCCGACTCAGGAAAGACATTCATTCATAGGCCGTGATGCCGCCGCGCGACTGCGCCGCGAACGCTCCGAGGTCGATCGATTGCGCTCACGGGCGCCCGCCGGAGCGCGCGAACGGGGCGTGCACATTGAAGTCTCCGTTTCGGGCGGACCAATCGCAAGCGGCAGAAAATGTTCCGGAACCCCGAGCCTGGCGCGGTTCGCCGATCCGGCTTGCGGGATCAGGCTTCGAGGGTGTTGAGGCGGCCCGGATGCCGTGTTAGGTCAGGCCTGACGCGGGTGTAGCTCAATGGTAGAGCAGCAGCCTTCCAAGCTGAATACGAGGGTTCGATTCCCTTCACCCGCTCCAATGCTGCACGTTTATGCCAAATATCAAAGCGATATCAACGATTTATTTGTTGAGCGGGCGAGCCTGTAGGACGTATTGTAGTACGTTATCGGCTTAGAGATCCCGCCGGCAATTTTGGCGCTGGAAGCTCGTACAGCGAGATTAGGTCTAATCGCCCTTTTCGGGCCGCTGATTGCGTGGCACGCCGGCAGAAGAGCACTTGGCGAGGGTGTGGATCGGCTTGTCCGCGGGCAGACGAGATCGGGAAGGAAGACGCGCTCGCGGTGTCCGCAGGCTCTGCACCGAACCTCGATCCCAACATCGCCAGCGTCGATCACCGCTGGAATGGTCGGCGAGGGCGAGGGATCGCCACTGAGGATCAGCCCGATATTCCAATTCTCGCAGGCCAGTCCGTGCGCCGCCCACAGGCTGCCTCGATCTGGCCCTCAAGTTCGACTTGCCGGTGCTCGGCATTCGCCATCTCGCGGGCGTAAGATTTGCGTCGCTGCCAGATAGCCGCATGCGAATGATGCGAGGGGACATTCCCCAGCCTACCGCCTGAAATGCATCACGACCATCCGCTAGGCTTTGTGGGTCGGCAGGTCGGGCGGAATACAGCTTGTGAATGCTCCCAATAATGTACACCCAATAAATGTTGACATGGATAATTTCGGGGTGTACGAATATTCACATGGAACATCGCTTCGACATCATCAAAGACGAGATCAATAAGGCCCAGCACAAAATCTCGCTGGAGCGAGCCTTTGATATGGAGATCGTTCAATTCGTCGAGGATGATCGGTTCGACTACGGCGAGACCCGTTATCGGGCCTGGGGCTACATCGACGGCAAGCCCCACTTTCTGGCCTACACCGTGCGGCATGGCAAAATGCGCCCGATCAGCCTGCGCCGCGCTCACGCAAAGGAAATGAAGCGTCATGTCAAAGAAGCCTAAATTCGACCCCGCGATCCATGACGAGAATCCGGAGTGGACGGCAGAGGACTTCGCCAAGGCTCGGCCGGCGTCAGAACTGCCGCCGGAAATTCTCGCTCAGTTCAAGAACAAGGTCGGGCGTCCTCGGATCGAGAGCCCGAAGGTGCCGGTGAAGCTGCGGCTCGATGGGGCTGTGGTCGAAGCCCTGCGGGCGACCGGGCCGGGCTGGCAGACCCGGATCAACGACATGCTGAAGTCGAAGATTAGCCGGGGCAAGGTTAGGTTCGATGCGGATGGGCCGGTGAAACGCAAGAGGGCGTAGGCGTCGGCGCCGCCGCATTATGCCAAGAACGGGGCCGCGAAAGAGGCCCCTTTCCTTTGATCCGCGTCGAGAATGTGAGGGTTTCCAACGGCACCACAGGGCATCCTTTGATACTAAATCGTTGATATTTCATCTGAAAGTATTGTCTTACGTTAGTGCCGTATCTCGCTTTGGCCGCTCCTGTGTATAGCCGGGAGAAATTTATGGCCTGACTCTAACTGAAACTTTTTCGTGTCATCCTGCTCATCCGATTCGAGGAGAACGATACCCGAATGAACTCGAATAGCCCCGCCGATGTCGCGGCAGAAGCACGGAGGCTTGATCCCGACGCGTTCTCTGAGGACTGGAATCCGCGTCTCGCATGCAAACGATCGGTTAGGCGCATCAAAGCCCTCGATCAGGCTCGCTTGAATCTCAGATCGAGGAGGCAGCACGACGCGCACATTGTTGCTCGCCACGTCTGGATGCTCGGCAAGTACCGCCTTGCGCTATGGCTACGCGCAGGGCGGCCGATGGAAAGGCTAGGCGTCATGTGGAATACGACTCTTCCAAGAGAAATGCAGTTGGTGTTCTGACACAGCCAAAGGACCGGCTTGCCTTGTTTCGGCGCGTATCCGATACCCAATGCCTGCCGCTGGCAGACGCCGCAGCACACGGGCTCGATATCAAACTGACGCATTAGGGCCTCCCAGCCGCTCGCGGATTACCCGCTTGATCTGGCTGACCGCGTTGTCGGCGCCACGATGATCGCCGGCTGAAGATGGAAAGAAGAACTTGATCTTCGATCCCTGCATTAAGTCCACCAGAAGATAGGGGTGCTTCCCGCCATGCACGGGCTCGAAAGGGTATCCCTGCTCGGTGAGATATGCGGTCAGCTTTTGATACGGTTGGTTGCGCCGCATCGACTTATGAAATGCACTCACTTGCTGTCCCTAAAACGGAATGTCGTCATCCCAATCAGCGGTCTTGCTGATCGGCGGTGTGATCTGTGCGTTCCACGGCTTCGACGGGTTGAGCTTGGGGCGCGGCGCGACGTAGCCCGGCATGACCGCCTTCGGCGCATTCACGGTGATGGTGGTTGGCTTCTCCCAAGGCTTCAGCTTCGCGGCTGCTTCAGCGGCCTTGCGTTCCGCCACCATCTTGTCGTGTTGAGCCATGATGACCTCGCGCGACGGTGGCACGTAGCCCATCGGATCGATTGATTCATCGACCTCGCCCAGCTTCTTCCCGACGATCTCCCAATGCTTGCCATTGGCGCGGATCATGATCTCGGCCGTCTGCTTCAGGGTCTTCGCCTTCGCCATCGCGTCGTCGATAGTGAACGGCGCGTCGTCACCACCGCCATGCTGCTTCCACCATTTCTCGAACTTCATCCGAGCGAAGCCTTGGTGCTCGGGACAAATCCATTCACGGTGCGCGACCATGCCGCACAGGTACTCGACGCGGATGCTCGGCGTTCCACCTGGCTTATCGTGCCGATAGAAGGTGCGGCGTTTGACCGGCAACCAAATCGGTTTGGAGGACGACAGGATCGGAACCGCGTCGGCGGTCTTCGTGATCTTCTTCTCGACATCGCGCTCGAACTTGAAGCCGCAGTCGGGGCACTCCATGAGGCCAGCAAAGATCAGCGAGTGGCACTCGGGGCATTCCTTCACCGGGGCATCGCCCTGACCCTTGCCCGGCTTCCGCACGGTGACGCGATCCACGGGGCCGTGCCGGCGGACGTTGCCGGCGAAGTCGAGCACAAGGCAGTCGGACTTGCCGTTGCGAATGGACTCGTGAATGTCGCTGCCCATGCAGCGCGTGCCACGGCCGACCATTTGGACGTAGAGCGCCGTGGACTCGGTCGGGCGAAGCATGGCGAGTAGATCGATGCGCGGGGCGTTGAAGCCCGTCGTGAGCACGTTGGCGTTCGTGAGGGCTTTGATCTTGCCGGCCTTGAACTCTTCGACGATGCGCCGCCGATCACCAGTTTCGGTCTCGCCCGTGATCGTCTCGGCGGTGTAGCCGTGCGAGCGGATTTCGTCGCGGACATGGTGAGCGTGATCGACGCCAGTGCAGAAGATCAGCCAAGAGTTGCGCGGCTTCTCGTTGCTGGTTGCAAACGAGATGATTTCCGCGACCGCCGCCTCCGTGATCGGGTGCTTATCGACCGCGCGCTGAAGTTGGGTCGGAGTGAAGTCTCCACCGGAACGTCGAACGCCCTTCACGTCAAGCTGTGTTGAAGTCGCCTTCGAAACGAGCGGAACAAGGTAGCCGAGATCGATCAGCTCCTTGATCGTGATCTCGTAAATGATGTCGTCGAACAGCGCGCCTTCGCCTTCGGTCAGCATCCCGGAGTCAAGACGGTATGGCGTGGCGGTGAGGCCAAGGATTAGCATGTCGGGATTAAGTTCGCGCAGCGCAGTAATGAACTTGCCGTACATCGCGGTTTCGTCCGGCGGGACGGTGTGCGCTTCGTCGATGATCAGGACATCGACGTGCCCGATGCGCGCCGCTTGCCGGAACATCGTGGCGATGCCACCGAAGATGATCTGCGAGTGAGCGTCACGCCGGCCGAGCGACGCTGAATAGATTCCAGCCGGTGCCCAAGGCCAGAAGCCAAGAAGCTCGGCATAGTTCTGCTCGATCAATTCCTTGATATGCGTCGCCATGACGATGCGAGTCGTCGGCTCGAAGGTGATAAATTCCTGGCATAGAGTTCCGAGCACCAACGACTTACCACCGCCGGTCGGCAGCACGATCAGCGGATTGCCTTTGGGTTTCTTCTCCCAATAGGCATACGGCGCATCAACGGCTTTACGTTGGTAATTGCGAAGGACAAGGCTCACTGCAACTTCCCCGACGCTGCGGAGATATGCACGCGGCCATGTTCCAAGACCGCCGACAGCGCGTCCGAATACTTGAGGTAACTGTCACCCGGAAGCATCTGATCGGAGCCGCCGGTATGCTGCGCGGGATCGTAAGGAACGATGTGCGCGAGGCCGAGATCGATCAACACCTGATCGAGCACAGGTTCGTTGATGCCACGGCGAGAGACGATGAATGCGAGCAGCGCCGCAGCCTCGTTGGACATGATGGCAAAGCCGGCGCGCTCCAACGCGCGCTCGATATCAACGGCCTTCATTCCCGGCGATCCAGTCTGATCGTCGGTCGCGATGACGTGGTCGCGCAATACGGTGAGCGGGTCTTTACGCTTCATTGGTGGCTCCAAAGAGTGAGTTGTCGTTGGCCGCAGCGGCACGCGCCGGGTAGCCGGGCATGTGGATGAGGTTGGGGACGCCGCCGGTCTTGCCGACTTCGTTGCCCCACTGGTGCCAACCGGCTCTTGCGTGGCGTGCGAAGAGTTCGAGGTAGGGGCCGGGCAGAAGCTTCTCGATCCGGCTGTAAACCTCGTGCGGCTTTTCCGAGTGCGCGGCCCTTGGCGCGAGCACGACCTTGTCCTCGAAGCTGAGTTCGAGGATCAGACGTTGAACGCCCTTCGATAATCGGGACGGCTTGCCACGCGTGCCGAGTAAACAAATCTCAGGGTTCGCGCGCGTCCAATATCCCATGCCTGTATCTGGCCGCAGGCCACGGCCGACTTTGATGTAGTAGAAACCCACCGTCTTGAAGGTGAAATCCCACGCCGTCAGAACCTCGAACGCCTTGTCGAGCAGCGGATCGCACGCCCAGAGCAGGCACGCGCAGTCGTCCGCCGCGAGATCGGCAACGGGCATCGCCTTGATCGCGTCAAGGGACATGCAGTCGTAGTGCTGCTCGGGCGAACGATCCTTGCCTTCGTCCGAGTAGGTCTCGAACGTCCAAGCCGGATCGGCATAGATCAGGGGGAACCTCACGAATAAATCTCCGTCAGGTCCGGCTCGTGATCCGCGTTCGCGGGAGCAACGGCAACGTCGATATCGCGACGGACGCGGGTAGCGAAGGGGCGCGTTGGTTGAAAGACGATGCGAGCGTGCGGCGCACAGTAGGAGAGCCCGGCCAGCGCCTTGCAACCGCAGACAGTGGCGTGCATTCCGATCTCTTCGCCGATAAAGTATCGGCACTGTTCGGCCCCCGCCGTCATGAACGGCGTGGCGAATGGAAAGTCAGACATCTTGCGATGCTCCATTTGCGTAGTATTCGGTTGCTTGGTGAAATTCTTCGGCGGTGAGTTCTTCGATGGTGGGATCGGAGTCGCGCGGATCGGGCTCGTCGGGTGTGGTTGAGAAGACCGAACCGGACTCGGCGTGATGCCAGTAGCGAACAGAGGGCTTCACGCCATCACGCCATTCGCGGCCGTCGTGCAGCGTGTAGAGAATCCATTCTTCCTCTTCGCTGGAATCGATGGGTTCGCCTGGCACAAGCGACGGGATGAAGAGATGCGCGGGGCAACCTTTCTTCTGCTCGGCGAGAGTGAGCGGCGTATTCCAGCGGGCGCACGACCACGCCGCGTCGCCGAACATCTCAGGCGTTGCGTGGATGCAGGTCCGGCACGACACGCGAGCGAACTCATGGTCGTGGCAGACGGCCTTGTGCTTGCACATATACTTGCACTTGAACGCCAGCTTATGCTCGGGGTCTTCGTGAAGCTTCGGCACCGGGTTCGATGCCTTGATGATCCGTTCGGCGCGCTGAAGCAGGCGAATAGCTTCGACGTGATCGGTCTCGATGCGCTCGCAATAGATTTCGCCGGTGTTCTTGTTCCGGCAGATGTAAAGCCCGCGCTCGTAGCCGAAGAGATGGCAGTACGTGTTCAACTGCACCCAATGGGCGAAGTAACCATTGCGGACGCCGACCTTCTGCACTTCCTTGAAATACTTGTCGCCCATCGACTTCGCTTCGGCGACGTGCCAGGTCTTCGGTGCTTCCGGCAGGCCGAGCACCTTGCCGTCCATCTTTCCGCGAACGTGGCCGGCGATAGCGCCAATCCGGTACTGCTTGCCGCGATGATCAACGTCATCCACTTCGCAACCGATCATGCGAAGGGAGTTCATCAGGCGGTCTTCTTCGATGTTGCCGGTCTCGAACGTGATGGCCTTCAGGCCGTCGATGACTTCGGGCTGCGACGACCACCGAAACTCGTACCAAAGCGCGCGCTCGCACTCGTCACCGAGGATCGAGATGGAAATGCCCATCGAGTCCCAAGCTTGACCGCGAGACTTTGCGTATGCCTCATAGATGGCTTGGGTCGTGAAATCGCGTCGGGGTAGGGGGGCCATCAGGCAAGCCTCGGTCGTTCGCGCCGAAGGGCGCGTTGCGCATGCTGAAATGTGAGGGGAGGGAGAAAAGCGTCGGGGCCGTAGCCCCGACGTTAGGCGGTGATTAGTTCTTCTTCCAAGGCATCGAGCGCCCGCCGCCAGCGCTGGATGCAGCCGCGCCACCGTTCGGCGTGGTGCGTGCGGTCGAGGGGTTCGACGCGGTCGTGGTCTGCGGCGTGTTGTCGTTCGCGCCAGCGGTCGGCTGCGCCTTGTTGTCGTTCGCCGGGGCGGTGCCGGGGATCGGCAAGTTCTGATTGCCCTCGAATACGAAGCGAACGATGGTGTTCTGATCCTTCGTCACGCCCTGATAGGTGTTCGCAACGATGTCGATGTCGGCGAGGAACGGTTGCCAGAGATACTGATCGGTGTCGGTGATCGCGAGCGGGTCTTGGCCCTGCGCGAGCGCCAGCGCCTTCAACTGCGCCTGCCCCTGCGCCCGCACGTTCGGCTTTTCGTGGCTGACGTTGATCGACGAGAAGAACTTCGCTCCGTTAAACTCGCCGTCCTCGACGCACTCGACCTTGAAGTTGAAGACGTCCCCGGTTCTCTTCGAGTTCTGCTTCACGTCGCCTTCGACGATCTGAAGCATGCGCCGGCCGCGGCCGACCAGGGCGAAGCCGGAATGTTCGGCCTTGCCTTCATCGACTTCAGCCATGTTGACGTTCAATTGTGCCACAGGTCTCTCCTATTATGGCGTTTCGGAATGGTAGTTAGGCGGCTTCCGCTTCCGCCGAGGGCGGGGCGGGCGGCAGATACTTGGCGAGTGCCGAGTAGCCTTCGCCCTTGCGGAACTGAATCTCGGGCGGCATGCCGAAGCGATTGCCGGCGATGTAGCCACCGCGCTCTTCGAGGAAAATCCAGCGCAGACCGCCGCCTTCGGCGTGGCGCACTTCCTTGTTGAAGCCGGCATCGACCTTCTTGATCGAAGCCTTGAAGTTGAGGAAAGCGATCACGTCGCTGTTCGCTTCGATGATGTCGGCAGCATCCTTGTGCATGTTGATCCGATATCGCGAGTAGGGATCGGTCGTCGGCGAGTCGAACCGGGTGATGTCGGTGTGACCAAGCTGCACGATTGCCATGTTCCGCTCGCGACGGAGCGTCATGATGCCGTCGATGTATTCGAGGAAGATGCCGGCGGCGACCTTGTAGCCCTTGCCGTAGCCGGGGTCTTCGATGGTCTTCCAGTTATTGCGGGCGCAGGCTTCGGCGCGGATGATGTTTTCGAGGCCCGTGGTCGAGTCGATAATCGCCGACGCGTAGTTGTGCTCTTCCATCACCAGCGAGCCGATTGCCTCGCACAGTTCCGCGTAGTTGCGAACTTCGATGGTGTCAGCGACGATGCCGGCCGGGACGCTCTCGCCTTCAGCGGTCTGGATGAAGACCGGACGCGGGAACTCCGAACCCAACGAGGACTTCCCGATCTTCGGGACGCCGTAGATCGTGAAGATAGGCTGCAACTCCGCAGCGGTCTTCTTCTTGATACTCTTTAGTGAGATTGCCATGTGGCTCCCCGGTTAGTGCTCAACGGGCGCGTCGAGCTTCAAGGTCTTCGCCCAAACGAGACGGTCCACCAGCCGGTAGCCGGTGCGATTGATGGTCTCGATGGTGACGGAATGGATTTTGGTCTTCTGCCGGATGCGGGACATGAAAACGTCCACCGAACGCGACGGGCGATCTTCGGTGCCGTACAGCAGGACAATCGCCATCTGCTTCGTGACGGTGTCGTTGCGCAGCAGCGCGAGGAACAGAGAGCGTTCCTTCGGTGTGAGCTTCCAATCGGAAGGGAGGGAGCCGGCCAGCGCCATCGACTGCCGCAGGTTTTCAAGCGTCTGCGTCAGAGAGACGATCCGTTCCACAAGGGCTTCATTCGTCTCGATTGCAGAGTCCATCCGTCGCTACCGCTTGACATCCGTCAGCAGTCCGGTTTAAAGCCGAATCTGGTGGCGATGTTTCGTTGATCACGTTGAACTTTGTCTAACGTTCGATTCGACGGTTGTCAACGGATGGCGACGGACAAAGACGAGGCGCAACATCTTGTGTTGCGGCCAGGGGGTGAACTAGGGATCGCCGAAATTGACGTTAGGGTGGCGTCAGCTAGTAATGCAGTATGCGTAAGTGGGGGACAATTGAATGAAGCGAGCAATTCCGGCGAATAAGGCAAAGAGGACTCATCCGGCCCTTGAGACAATCAAGGCGCGAGTTCAAGAGCGCATTAATGCCGCCAATATATCGCGGAACGAAGCGTCGCGCAGAGCGGGGCTTGGCTTGAGCTACGTCAACGATCTGCTCGCCGACAGGTCGAAAGACCCAAGCCGTGAATCTCTCGCCAAACTCGGAACGATCCTTGATACCGACGCGGCCTACTTCTTCGGCGAGCAGGATACGCCGCGTCTTATAGGCCCAAGTGAAGCTGGCCGTTCCAATCACTCCGCTCCCATCGTAGGCTTCCCGCTCTATCAGATAGGGCTCACCGATGCGGACGGTTTCTTCGCGCTAAACGAATCAGCCAAGAGCATGATGCTTTCGCCGCTCGCGAATGTGCCAGAAGTCTATTGCGTTTCGGTGCCAGACGACACAATGGCCCCGCGCTACCGGACTGGTGAAGCGGTGATTGTGAACCCGAAGTTGCCCGTGAAAGGCGGTGGCTTCGCTCTAGTGCGTCAGTCCGATGACCGAGTCGCGATCCGGGAAGTTGTCTCTATATCGCTCGACAAGATCAGCGTGCGGAGCCTTGGCGATCAGACCATTACCGAGATGCCGCGCGCGTCCGTCAAATCCCTCGAACGCATCGTCGGAAGCTGTGAATTAGTTTAGTTCGTTTGATCCGTCGCTGTCCGTTGACATAACGGATAGGCATGTCTATGGTCCGTTGCTGCTCGGGAGAGGCAACGGACCATGCAACCAATCAAGCTCGTCATTCTAGAGTCGCCATTCGCTGGCGAGGTTAACGCGAATAGCGCTTATGCGCGTCGCGCCGCTCACGATTGCGCAATGCGCAATGAGAGCCCGCAGGCTTCGCACCTGCTATTCACTCAGTTCTTGAACGACAAGAAGCCGGACGAGCGCGCGCTGGGAATCGCGCTCGGACTCGCGTGGCGGAAGGTCGCGGACTACTCGGTCTTCTACACGGACCGGGGCTGGTCGAGCGGGATGCTGGCAGCGCTCGATAGCGCTCTCGAAGAGGGGCGCCCGTATATCCTGCGCGCCCTCGACGGCCCGATCAATCTGCCGGACCCGGCGGTTGATCCGTTGTTTCGCCGCTTCAACCATGTAGTGGCGCTGCTCCGCAGGCTCGCAACCGAAAACGACGAAGCCCTCATGATGGTGCTCAAGGCGCTTCGAGGGGCTGATATCGACTGCGCCCGCTTCCGTATTTCGATGATTGATACCGACTTCGCTCGCGAGATCGAAGCGCTGATCTGCGTTTACGAGATCATCCACGCAATCGATCGCTTGCGCGTGTACCTCAATCCGAAATTTTCTTCCGTCGAAGAGTGCGAGGGGCACGTCGGCGCAACATATCACCTCGAATCAAACAGGAGCTCTCTGTGAAGCTTACCATCAACCGTGACCGTCTCGCCGACATCGTGACCCGTGGCGTGTCGAACGCGCCGAAGAACTCACCGTCGATGATCGCGAACAACGCGCGGATCACAGTGCGCGACGGCAAGCTGTCTGTCGCATCCACCGACTTTGACATGATGGTCGAGGCGTCCGGCGAGTGCCAGATGGAGCGCGGGGGCGTGACCACCGTTGACGCGGCCAAGCTGAAGATGACCGTGGATCGTCTGCCGAAGAGTGTCGAGGTCACGCTGAGCTACGACGACTCGAAGCACAACCTGATCATGAAGGCGGGCCGGTCCCGCGTGACGTTCCCGACGCTTGCCGCCGAAGACTGGCCGGCGCGCGTCATGAAGATGGAAGGCGCAGAGTTCAAGCTTTCCGGCGCCGATCTCACCCGGCTGTTCGGCCACACCGCACAGGCGCTTTCGCCTGCACCTGGCTCTCCAATGTCGGGCGTATTCCTTCATGTCCGCGAGACCGAGAAGGCCCCGCTGCTCGCGGCCGTTGGCACCACCGGCATGATCCTGATCCTGGCGACGATCACCGCGCCGAAGGGCGCCGAAAATATGCCACACCGTCAGGGGCAACCGGCCGGTGTCATTCTCAGCGCCGAGACGGTCAACTCGGTGTTGCGTCTCTTCCGGTCCGCCGAAGAAGTGCATGTCATCGTCAACGAAAGCTCGATCTTCTTCCGCACCGGCGACGTCCACTTCTGCTCTGCGATGCTGGTTGGCACCTATCCGAACTACCAGCCGCTGGTGAGCACGCCGTCTGAAACCCGCGTGCTCGTTGACCGCACGCTCTGCATCAACACCGTCTCGCTGCTCGAACCGTTCGCATCGAAGGAATTGGGCCACCGCTTGCAGTGCGCAGGCTCCGATGAAGGCTTCGTTGTTGCGGTCGGCAGTCAGACCGGCGGCGGCGTCGATGTGGTCGAAGCCGAGATCGATGGCGAGGTACAAGCCTTCGGAATCAGCGGCCAGTTCATGAAGACGATGCTCAACTCGTTCAAGACCGAGACCATCGCCATGCACCCCGACGCGCGCGCGCGTCGGGTTATGTTTCAGTCGGATGGTGAGCCCGATCTGATTGGCGTCATCGCCATGATGAACATCAGCACCGAACTCGCCGAAGGTCCGAAGCATGAGTAGCCGCCACCGCGCGCATGGCGCTCGACGCACCGTAACTATGCCGGAACGCGTCGGGCCTCACGTGAAGCTCGTCTTCTCGGAGATGGCGCGGCTTCAGGTCACGTATGACGAGGTTGAGGAAGGCTCTGGCGTTCGCCGCGCTTCGGTGAAGGCGTGGCGGCGCAAGAACAAGCCGGGTCTCGAGTCGCTGGAAGCTGTGCTCGGTTGGCTGGGATGGGATTTCGTCGCGGTTCCCCGCGCGAAGGCGCTGCCCGAAGAAGTCCGCGCAGAGCTTCAGCCCATCGCCGACAAGCTCGGCCTCACGATGCCGCAGACGGTCTTGGCTTTGGTCGAGATCGTTACCGGCATCCACGAACGCTTCCCGTTCTTGCGTGATCCGACCGCGATCAAGCCCGTTCGTTTCCGCAGTCATCGCAAGCAGAAGATTGGCATCCACCCGGATCAATACGCACTCTTGCAGGACGTTTCAACCCATGTCGCACATTGATACCGGCCTCGTTGACGACGAGATGACTCAGAAGATGATCGCGGCTGTGGTAGCGCGCGACACTAAGGTCATCGTCGGTGACATTGCCGTCGCCTTGATCGTAGCCGGCTTTCGCGGATTCGACATCGGCTTGCGCATCGACGCGGTGATGGCGGGCGCTCGCAAGGTCTCTGGCAACAAGACGCTGACGAGGGCGCTGTGAGTTGGGATCAGCGATGGATGGGGCTCGCGCAGCACGTCGCTGCATGGAGCAGGGATCGCAGCCGGCAGGTCGGCTGCGTGATCGTTGATGACCGGCAAGTGCTGGTGTCGGTCGGTTGGAATGGCTTTCCGCGCGGCATCAACGACGACATCGAGTGCCGGCATGACCGCCCGGCGAAGTATCGTTGGACCGAGCACGCCGAACGGAACGCGATCTACAATGCCGCCGCCAAGGGCGTCAGCACGTTCGGCTGCACGATCTATCTGCCGTGGTGCCCATGCACGGACTGCGCGCGGGCAATCATTCAATCGGGGATCAGCGACGTGGTGTGCGTCACGCCGGACGGCAACGATCCGCGCTGGGGCGAGGACATGGAAACCACGCTGGTCATGCTGCTCGAAGCTGGCGTGAAGCTGCGCTTCGTCGATTGGCTCGAAGCGCCGAAGGCAGCGGTGTAATGTGGCTGTACGTACCAACATCATCTCACTCTGCACCGGAGGCGGTGGACTTGATCTCGGAGTCGAACTGGCAATTCCCGGTGCTCGCAGCGTCGTGTACGTCGAGAGGGAGGCGTTACCCGTCGCGCACTTGGTATCTGCGATGCAAGCGGGCTTCTTGGCTGAAGCGCCTATTTGGAGCGATGTCGGAACCTTCGACGGCAGGCCGTGGCGTGGCCTTGTGGATGGACTCATTGGCGGCATCCCGTGCCAGCCGCACTCCGTCGCCGGGCTTCGTCTCGCCGACAGAGACGAGCGAGACCTATGGTCGCCAGCACGCCGGATCATCGTGCAAGCCCGGCCGTGCTTCGTCTTCATTGAGAACGTCAGCGGCTTCGTTTCGTCGGGAGGACTCTTCCGTGTCTGGCGTGATCTTCGCCGACTTGGTTACGAAACTGAGGTCGGACTTTTCACGGCGTCAGAAGTCGGCGCGAGCCATCGCCGGGAGCGCTGCTTCGTTCTCGCAGTGGCCGACGCCAGCGGCTCGCGATTGGAAGGGCACGAACGGCGAGCAGCACCTGGTCAACGGGAGCGGACGACTCCACCTCGATCAATTGCCGAACTACGTCGAGCACGTATGGTATTCGAAGGCATCGAACGACAATATCCCGCTCACCTTCGCTGTTCGCACCAGCACCCGATCAACGTGCCGAGTGGGATCGGATCGTCACCAGCGCCCCGCACCTTGAACCCGCTGTTCGTCGAGTGGTTGATGGGATGGCCTTGGCGCTGGACGTTGGTCGCTTGGATCGGCTTCGGATGCTCGGCAACGGAGTTGTCCCGCTGGAAGCGGCATATGCGTTCCGCACTCTTGAAAATCGACTCGCCAAGCGAGCCGGTGGTGCAGCACAGCTTGTTCGGTTGATGGCGTGATGACTGGCGTGAACCAACAAGTTGCAGTCATGGGCGGCGGGTCGGCGCCGTCGATGATTGAGCGCGTCGAGCGCGCGCTGCTTGTGCTCGCCTACCTTGTCGAGATTGACGGCGACGTGCATTTGCCAATGTATGAACTGTTTGAAGCGAAGCTTGACGAACTGCGGAGCAAGGCGGATGTTCGCCAGCGCGCCAGGAACAGACTTCAGGCGTTCGTCGAGCAAGGCGCATCGCCGCTCGCAATCACGGGCGGGGTGAACGAAGTCAGCAAGGGCATCGTTAGGATCGCCGGACTATCAGTTGTTGAAGGGGGAAGGGTGTGATGCCGCAGAAGAAGATTTACGGACGCGATCTGGATTATGAGCGGTGGCTCGTCGATGTCGGGCTGCTATGCGGCCACCACTCTTTCGACGTTCCGTACTATATGTCCGGTTTATATGATCAAGGGTTCCTTCGTCAGGAAGCGGCCGATCTCCATCTCGGATACGTGAGCTATGTTGCTGCCTGCCATTCCGTTCCCGGCGTGTGCGTGTCGGAGTTTCGTTTCCAAGAATGGGTTGAGGCCGGCAAGCCGAAGGGTGGTCAATGAGCGAGACAAGGGGAGAGCGCAAGAATTGGCACGCAGAGGCGTGGCGATTGTTCGGATATTACCTCATGACGAATGAAAATCAGGATGCCGTAGCGCGCGCCCTTAGTCAGATCGATGGCGTCCTGCGGGATCATGGCGATGTCGAGATCACGGTGCAATCGCTGCCGTTCAATGCAGCCATCGCGGCGAAGCCCGTACAGCGTTGACGACATAATCACTTCACGTCATTAAGTTCCTTCGCGGGCGTGAGCGCGATCTGCTTTAGATATTTCAGCTTCAATTCAAGCGATGGCCCCTTGCCGTATTTCGGCTTCTTCGAGTCGTGGCCCATCAAGCTATCAATTAAGCTATCCTGCGCCTCGATTGCAACGAGGCGATCCTTGAAGCTGTGCCGCAGCGAATAGACCGAGTGGTCCTTCGTCGGTCTCAGGTCATTCTCTTGCAGGTATTTATTCGCCGCCGCCGAGAAGTTCGACGAGTTGTCGTGGTATCGGTCGAACCCGTGCCGCATCAGCTTGAGCGCGGGGAGCGCGCCCCCGACCAACGGAATCTCGCGGTCGCTGTGCTCGGTCTTCATCCGCCGTCCATCTGCCATCACCCGAACATAGGGGATCGGCGCGTCTAGGAAGATCGTGCTCTCGTTGAGGTTTAGAATCTCGGAAGGGCGCAGGCCGGTGTCGGCTATAATGTAGATCACCATCCTCGCCTCTTCGTTGAGGCCGTCGAGCGCCCCGTCAGCCAGGATGCGCTTCTGAATGAACTCGGTGTCATAGGGCGTCGGGTCTTTCTCGGTCTCGCCCTTCAGCCGCAGGCCGTGGAAAAAGTCAGGCAGGCCGAGCCGCCGGATGATGCTCAGTTCCTTGAGCATGCCGCTCAACTGCCCGATTTGCTTGTTGGCGGTCTTGGCCGCGATCCCCTCGTTGATCACCCGGCCCCGCCAGTGCTCTCGGAAGGTGAGGGCGTCGTCGTGCGTGATCTCTGTGATTGGCTTATCCCGGCCGATCACTTCGAGGAACGCTTCGACGGCGCGCGTCCGGCCGTTCGTCCAAATGCGGAGTTGGTCTTCCGACAGGTCGAGGGTATCTTCCTCGATCTCCGATTTGTATTCGGGGAAGATTTGCGAGATCAGCGGGACTTGCCGCTTGGCGGTGCCTAGGAGGCCCGCACGCGTGGCCGGATCGTTGACGGCACCGTTCTGCCCAAGCGCCTCGACACGCGCCAGTTGGGCCTCGAAGGGCTGTTGAACGAGCATCGCGTTATCGATGTAGTCGAAGCCTAGCGACCGAGCCCGCTGCCGGGCGGCGGTGTAGCTGGTCAACTCGGCTTTCGGTCGGCCGCTGGCGAGGCCGCGCCAGAACGCTTCGAGTTCCTTGTTGAGTCGGTCGGCCACGACGCCGGCACGCCGGCCGGCGCGGTCTTCCGAGATGCGTATCTTGGTCGAGTGGCGGACCACCTTGCGGGGATCGAGCGCGGCGTATTCAGTCGGAACGCGGCGTTGGAAATGCCATGTGCCGTTGCGGCGCGTGAGGAAGTCGGACATGAGGAACCCGCGAGTGATGTAGGACGTTTTGTAGGACGTTTCATTGCATCGCGGATGTCGGAAAGGCAAGCAAAATCAAAGAAATTGCTGCAAATCGCGGGTTGCCGGCGCTCCACGCGGAGCCCTTCACCCGCTCCAATGATCTCAATGGCTAGATCGATTCAGAGAATCATTGGCATTGGGGGGCCACAGCGCGGTCGTGCACACCCCGTCGCGATGACCGCTTCGGTGGTTTCGGCGGTCACGCCTTGCTGGCGCCGACCAGGTTGCGGGCCGGCGGCTTTGCCAAGGAATTCCACCCTGACGATGGGCCTCACGCCGTGGGGAAGCGGCTGCCATGCCGCCGGCGCGCGGGCCTCAGCTCCCTTCGGGGCAGTGTCAAAGGCAGGCTAAGGCCTGGTCCAGATCGGCGATGATGTCGTCGCGGTGTTCGATTCCGATCGACAGCCGAACGAAACCAGGCGTCACGCCGGCGGCCAGTTGATCGGCTTCGCTGAGCTGCGAATGGGTGGTCGCGGCGGGCTGGATCGCGAGCGACCGCGCATCACCGATGTTGGCTACATGATAAAACAGCTTCAGGGCCTCGATGAAGCGCTGGCCGGCCGCGATGCCGCCGTTAAGCTCGAAGCCGATCAGCGCGCCATAGCCACCCCGCATATAGGTATCGGCGCGGCGGCGATGCTCGCCGGTTTGCTGGCCCGGAAAATGCACCTTGGCGACCTTCGGATGGTCTTTCAGATAATCGGCCACGGCGATGGCGTTGGCATTGTGCTGCTCCATGCGGATCGGCAGTGTCTCCAGGCCCTGCAGCAGGTGGAAGGCCGCGATCGGCGTGATCGCCGCGCCGAAGTCGGCGAGCAGCTTCATCCGTGCCCGCAACACGAAGCCGATCGGCCCCTGCGACTTCGCGACCTCGGTCCAGATCACGCCGGGATAGGCATCGTCCGGTGCCGTGAGCTGAGGAAAGCGCGCGGCGTGCTGCTCCCAGGGGAAATTGCCGCCGTCGACGATGGCGCCGCCGAGCGTCGTGCCGTGGCCGCCGATGTACTTGGTCGTCGAATACATCACGATCGCCGCGCCGTGCTCGAACGGACGCACCACGAGAGGAGCCGAGGTGTTGTCCATCACCAGCGGGATGCCCAGCGATCGCCCGATGTCGGCGACCTCCCGGATCGGGAACACCTCGAGCTTGGGATTCGGCAGCGTCTCGGCGTAGTAGAGCCGCGTCCGCGCATCGGTAGCGCGGCGGAAGTTCTCCGGATCGGACGGGTCGACAAAGCGGGCCTCGATGCCCAACTCCCGCAGAGTGTTGTCGAACAAGATCCAGGTGCCGCCATAGAGGCCGGTGGAGGTGACGAAATTGTCGCCGGCCTTGGCGACGTTGAGCACCGAAAATGCCGATGCCGCCTGTCCGGAAGCGACCGCCAGCGCCGCGGCGCCGCCTTCGAAGGCGGCCAGCCGTTCCTCGAAGGCGTGCTGGGTCGGATTGCTCACGGAACGATACAGTGCATCCAGCACGTCGCTTCCAAAGCGCGGCAGATCGGAGGAGTCGATGGCTCCGCCGTCGACAAGCTGATGAATCGGCACCGCCGCGGTGCTACCGGGCCGTGCTCCGTGGAGAGCAAACGTGTCGGGATGCAGCGCTGTCGGAAAAGAAATTTCTTCGGCGGTCGGGTAGGGCGTGTGCATGTCTGCTTTCAAGGCGAGTTACTTGACATCATTCGATGATCGTATTCTTTACAAATCCAACGAACAAGCTGGAATTCAACACGCTTGCTATTTCTAATCCTGCAGGCTGCCGGCGAACTACACGACGTCTGCCAACGGTATGCGAAGCCTGACAGCGGATAACGAAATACGCTATCATCCTCCGCGTCTGGTATGCTCTCCAGGTAAGCTCTATGTCTCTGCCGCAAACGCCTGAGCCTGAACTGTCGCTCGAAATCGATCCGCTCAGTTATTTCGGACTGCGCGAGACGCGGCGGATCAAGGACCGGCTTGTCGTCACGATAGCCGATCGCGCCTACCTGCCGGATACCACGGACCTGCAACGGGACTGGCTTTCGAGCGTCGCGGCGCCGGCATTCAGGTTGCTGCGCGATCGCCGCGGCGAGGGCGCCTGCCGCGCCTTTGCGTCGATCGGGACCGGTTCGGGAGCCGACGCGCTCGCCGCCATCGAGATTTTCGGCGCAGAGACGATCGGCATCACCGATCTGTTCGGCGATGTGGTCGACACGGCCGCCGGCAATATCCGGCGCAATCTTCGTCCGGGCGTCGACGTCACGCTGCATTCCGGCGCCGGCGATCTGTTGTCGCCGCTGCGTGAGCGCGGACTTCGTTTCGACGTGGTCTACGAAAACCTCCCCAACCTGCCGCTCGCCGAGGCCGGTCACATTGAGGTGGGGCGGACCAGCGCCGCCTTCATTCCGCCGCGCGGGGAGGCGGTGCCGGACTTCGTCAAGGAGTGGCTGCTCGTCCTGCATTACTTGGCGCTCGTCGAGGCGCGCGATCTGCTCAATCCGGGCGGGACCGTGGTCTCGGTCATCGGCGCGCGGCTGCCGCTGGAAATTCTCAGCCGCATGGCGGTCGCGGCGGGTTATACGCCGGCCTTTCTCACTTATTCCTGGAAGGTGCAGGCCGACCCCGTCGACGTGATCGGCTCTTATGCGCAGTGGCAGCGCGGCGGCCTCGGCCCGTTCTATTTTTACCCTGCGGCCCGGCTGGCAGAGGCGTTCGCCGTGCTCGATCCGCAGGACGCCGGCCGCAACGCCTTGTCGATCGAGGCGAGCCTGAAGCCGGCGCGGCTCGACGCCGTCGAAGCCTGGGATGCATTCCAGCGCGGAGAACGCATCGGCCATACGGTCGCCGTGCTGCAATCCGGGCCGAGCGACTGACCATGCCGGGGCTCACGGGAAATCAGTTACACGGTCTGTTGACGGCGCTTCGCCATCGCTTCGAGGCACGACCCGAAAGCGCGGACGACATCGGCGAAGAGATCCGCAAAGTCTCCGCGGCGCTCGACCGGCGGGCGCTGTCGCCGCAGCCGGTTGAGCCGACGTCGCATCCGCTCACCCGCCATCTGCCGGCGGCGCTGTCGCTGACTGCGGCGAGTGCGGCGGCCGTGGCGGCCGCGTTGCAGCCAATCGCGGCGCTGCTGCCGTGGCGGTACGGCTACCTGCCGCGACCGGACGCACCGGGCCTCGACGCGGCGATGGGCTGGGCAGAAATCGTCGGGCCGGAGGCGCCTTTCCGCAGCGCGGAGGTCTGCTTCGGACTCACGCTGATCGGGTCCGACACTTTCTATCGGCCGCATCGACACCCGGCGAGAGAGCTCTACCATGTGCTCGCCGGCAATGCGGCGTGGACCGCCGCCGGCAGCACCGCCACGCGGGCGCCGGGCGACTACATCCTGCACAGCGAGGACATGATCCACGCCATGCGCACCGGGCGCGAGCCTCTGCTGGCGATCTATTCATGGACCGGCGACGTGGTGTCGCCGTCCGTCTGGGCGGAACCCGCGTCATGACGCTGCGGAAGACATCCTCATGACCACGCAACAGGGTGCCAAGTTCGAGACGATTGCCGTGCATGGCGGTTCGTTCCGGTCCGATCCGGTGACCGGCGCGGTGGTGCCGCCGATCTACCTCACCACGTCGTATCAATTCCAGAACACCGAACACGCCCGGCGCATTTTCGGCCTGGAAGAACTCGGCTACACCTATACGCGCACCGTCAATCCGACGCGCGAGTTTCTGGAGCGGCGGATCGCGGCGCTCGAAGGCGGAGTGGGAGCGCTGGCGTTGGCGACCGGCAAGGCTGCCGCGCTCTACGCGGTGCTCAATATCGCGCGCGCGGGCGACAATGTCGTCGTCTCGGCTGATATCACACAGGGACGCAATGCGAGCCTGCCGACCGCGCTGCGTCAGCTCGGCGTCGAGGTGCGCCTCGCCAGCGCGGAAGAGGGCGGGGCGTTCGGCCGGCTGACCGACGCGCGGACGCGCGCCTACTACGCCGAGAGCCTGAGTGTGCCAGAGCTGCGTCCGTTCCCGATCAAGGCTGTTGCCGAAACCGCCGATCAGCTCGGCGTGCCGCTGATCATCGACAATACTGCGTTGCCATTGTCCTGCCGGCCGTTCGAGCTCGGTGCCGCGGTCGTGATCTATTCCGCGGCGGAGTATCTGGGCGGCCACGGCACCACCGACGGCGGCCTCATCATCGATGGCGGTCGATTTTCATGGGAGGCGCACGCGGCGCGTCTGCCGACGCTGATCGAGCCGGACGGGTCGTATCACGGCGTGGTCTGGACGGAGCTGGTGAAGCAGTGGAACGCCAGCCCGTTCGTCGCCCGCACCCGCGCGCATCTGTTGCGGGATCTGGGCGCCGCGATCAATCCGCTGGCGGTCTTTCAGCTGATCCAAGGTGTCGAGACGCTGCCGTTGCGGCTGCGCCGCCACCATGCCAATGCGCAACAGGTCGCCACCTATCTGGCCTCGCATCCGAAGGTCGCGGGGCTCGCCTCCGGTGCGGCGCTGATCGCCTTCGATCTTGCCGATGCACAGGCCGCGGCGCGTTTCAAGACGGCGCTGTGGTTGTTCGAAGATGCGGCGACCTACGGCGGCGTGCGCAGCGCGGTGATCGCCGCGCCGGCTACGGCGAACCGCCTGCTCCTTTCGATCGGTCTTGAGAATCCCCGCGACATTGTCGACCTGCTGGCGGCTGCGCTCGCCGCGGCCTGAGCAAAGTCGGTGCGGCGACGATGGTTTATTTCTCCAACGACGCGCGATCCCAGCGGCAAACTTCCAAGTCGCTTCTCCTGTGTCGTTCGCGCTTGCGCAGCGCAAAGCCGCGTGTTTTCTTGCGATGCGTCAGATGATAGTCAAACGCCCGGGTAGGTAGCAGCACCGTCATGGCCATCAACCTTCGCAGCCCTTCTGCCGAAACCCGCGAACAACGTCTCGGTACCATCACCGCCTGGGATGGACCGGCGTCGCGGCTGGCCACCGAATCGGCGTTTTCGCGCGGCGGCTGCGGCCCCGGCTGCGGCGGCAAGGGCCAACGCATCTGCGAATTGGAATCGCCGTTCACGCAAGGCTCGACCTGCAGCGAGCAGATCGCCGAAAGCCAGGCCAGCAATGTCCGCGATGCGGTGCTGGTGCAGCACTCGCCGATCGGCTGCGCCGCCGGCCACATCAACAGCAACGCCTTCTTCCGCAACGGCCTGCTGCGGCGCGGGCTCGCCCCGCGCAACGTCACCGGACTGTCGAGCAACCTCGTCGAACGCGACATGGTCTATGGCGGCGCGGAGAAGCTGCGCGCCACCATCCACGCGGCCGCGCAGCGGCATCAGCCGAAGGCCGTGTTCGTCGCCACCTCCTGCGCCACCGGCATCATCGGCGACGATGTCGAGAGCGTGGTGCGCGAATGCGAGCAGGAACTCGGCCTGCCGGTGGTGGCGATGTATTGCGAGGGCTTCAAGTCCAAGCACTGGAGCTCCGGCTTCGACGCCATCCAGCACGGTGTGCTGCGCCACGTGGTGAAGCCCGAGCCCGGCCCGCGGCAGGACAATCTCGTCAACATCATCGTGCTGTGGGGCAGCGACGTGTTCACGCCGATGCTGGCGGAGCTCGGTCTGGAGGCCAACAACATCCTCACCGTCGCTTCGGTCGAGGAAATCGCCCGCGCGTCCGAGGCCGCTGCTTCGGCGACCTTCTGCTACTCGGTCGGCGGCTATCTCGGCGCCGCGCTGGAGCAGCAATATGGCGTGCAGGAAATCAAGGCGCCGCAGCCCTATGGCTTCAGTGGCACCGATGCCTGGCTGCGCGCGCTGGCCAAGGTCACCGGCCGCGAGGAGCGCGCCGAGGCCTACATCGCCCGCGAGCATGCCCGCGTCCGCACGCAGATCGAGCGGCTGCGCGAACGCCTGAAGGGCGTGCGCGGCTACGTCGCGATGGGGGCTGCTTATGCCCATGGCGTGATCGGCGTGCTGCGCGAGCTCGGCATCGAGGTGCCGGGCTCGCTGGTGTTCCATCACGACCCGGTCTACGACAGCCATGATCCCCGCCAGGACTCGCTCGGCCACATGATCGACGCCTACGGAGACGTCGAGCATTTCAGCATCTCGAACCGCCAGCCCTACCAGTTCTACAATCTGCTGAAGCGGTCCAATCCCGATTTCATCATCATCCGCCACGGCGGGCTCGCCGGCCTGGCCTCGCGGCTCGGCGTTCCGGCGATCGCACTCGGCGACGCCTCGACCGCGATCGGCTACCAGGGCATGATCGATCTCGGCGAGGAGATCGTCGACGCGCTGGCGCAACGCAAATTCCACCAGGACCTCGCCGGCCACACCAGCCTGCCTTACAAGCAGTGGTGGCTGGATCAGACCGACCCGTATCTGCTGGCCCGCCAAGCGGCGGCGCCGCAGGCCGCCGAGAGCCGCTGATCATGGCCATCACGCCGCTGAAGGTCAGCCGCCCCGGCGGGGCGCCCGCCATTCCGGACGTCGCCGAGGAGGGCCCGATCGAGCAGGTCCGCTACGCCTGCGCGCTCGGCGCGATGCAGACGGTGGCGGCGATCCCCCGCGCCATTGCCATCACCCATTGCGGTCCGGGCTGCGCCGACAAGCAATGCGGCGCGCTCGCTTTCAACAACGCCTATCAGGGCGGCGGCTGGGGTGGTCTTGGCGTTGCGCCGAGCACTAACGCCACCCAGCGCGAGGTGATCTTCGGTGGCGAGGACCGGCTGCGCGAGCTGATCACCCACACGCTGGAGCTGATGGAAGCCGATCTGTTCGTCGTGCTCACCGGCTGCATTCCCGATCTGATCGGCGACGACGTGCCGGCGGTGGTGAAGGAATTCCAGGCCCGCGGCGCGCCGCTGGTGCATGCCGGCACCGGCGGATTCCGTGGTAACAACTATTTCGGCCACGAGGTGGTCACCCGCGCCATCATTGACCAGTTCGCCGGCCCCTATGGCGGGCCGCGCGAAGCCGGCCTGGTCAATCTGTGGTCCGCTTTGCCCTATCAGGATCCGTTCTGGCGCGGCGATCTGGTCGAACTGAAGCGGCTGCTCGAAGGCATCGGCCTGCGCGTCAACGTGCTGTTCGGGGCGGGCTCGGCCGGCGTGTCGGAATGGCGGGCCATCCCGCGCGCCCAGTTCAACCTCGTGCTGTCGCCCTGGCTCGGGCTGGCGACGGCGCAGCATCTGCAAGAGACCTACGGCCAGCCCTTCCTGCATGAGCCGGTGCCGCCGATCGGCGGCCGGCAGACCAGCGGGTTTCTTCGCCGGGTGGCCGCCTATGCCGGCCTGCCCGAGGCGCAGACAGCCGCCTTCATTGAAGCCGAGGAGTGCGACTACTACGGCTATATCGAGGCGTTCTCGGAATTCTATTCGCAGTATCGCTGGGGCCTGCCGGCGCGGTTTGCCGCGGTGGGAGACGCCGCCACCACGCTTGCACTCTCTAGCTTCGCGGTGCGTCAGCTCGGCCTGATGCCGGCCTGCGTGGTGGTGACCGACAATACGCCCGCCGAACATCGCGATGCGGTGCGCGCCGCTTTCCTGGCGCTTGATCACGACGTCTCGATCGAACCGCATTTCGCCGAGGACAGCTACGCCGTCCACGCCGCGATCCGCGCCGTCGATTTCGGTCGCAAGCCGCCGCTGATCTTCGGCACCACCTGGGAACGCGATCTCGCCAAGGAGCTGCGTGGCTTCATCCTCGAAGTCGGCTTCCCGGCGTCCTACGAGGTGGTGCTGTCGCGTGGCTATGCCGGCTATCGCGGGGCGCTCGGTCTGATCGAACGCATTTACACCACCGCGATCAGCCGCAGCGCCTGATACGAGCCGGGCGGTGCATCGACGGCAGATCTCCTGCACGCGGACGTTGATAGATCCTTTGGCATGGCCTCGAGACGCGAGCAGCGCGGCGACGCGATGGTCGGCGAGTCAAATGGTGATGGTCCGGCGGCGGCGCCGCCGCCAAGAAAACGCCGAACCGGGACGGCCTCGGAAATTCGTGATTAGATGATGTCGCAATCTGCGATCTCCAACACGACCAACGATTGGAATGAATATGTCGCGCGTATCGATCAAGACCAAGGCTGATTTGCCTGCCTCGCTGCACCCGCTGTGGGACCGCATGGAAAGTTACGGCGCTTTCGCCAGCCAGTCCGGCGCGATGGCGCATCGTCCGCCGATCTTTCAGCACATGTGGTCGCTGCTGGTCGCGTTAGCCGATGACGGGGTGATTGCGAAGCGGCATCTGGAACTTGCGCTGGTGACGGTGTCGTTGCTCAACCAGTGCAGCTATTGCGTCTCGCATCACACGCCGAAGCTGGCGATCCAGGGCGTCTCCGAGGCCGGCGCCGAGCGGCTGCTGGACTACCAGGACCATCCCGAATTGAACGAGGTCGATAGATTGGTGGTCGAATATGCGATCACCGTGACCAACAATTGGAACCGGACCCGCGACGAGATCTTCGCGCGATTGCGCGCGCATTTCACGGAGCCGCAGATCGTTGAATTGACTTGGCGCATCGCGCTGTGCGGGGCGTTCAATCGGTTCAACGATATTCTGCAGGTTGATGTTCCTGAGGTGGCACAGGCTGCGGCGGAATAGAACGGCAAGTAGCTGCTCCAGCCGCCTCGCTGATCGGCTGTTCCACATCGCAACCAGTCGGTGCGATTGCATTCGTCGTACACGCATTCGCATCGCTCTGACAAAAATGGCCTGCGTTGCTTTCGCCGGCGAGCCGATCGTGCTCCACACCCCGGTCAATTTGAAATTGACCATTGCAGCAACACGCCTCGATATACGTAAAGGTATTCTAGGCGAGCGAAGCGCCGCCTGGATTGAAATCTTCACGATCAATCTCACGGGGGACGGATGCTGCACGAGCGATCCGCGCAACGCGCGACTGGATTTAGGCCGCGGTCCGACGCCACGCGGTGGCGTAGCTGGGCGTCCGCCGCGGCGATGGCGGCGGTGCTGCTGCTGTCGGCGCCGGCATTCTCCGAAGCCCCGCAGCCCGGCGGAACGCTGACCGCAATCATCCAGCCGGAGCCGGTGATCCTGACCGCTGCGATCAACACCGCGGCGCCGACCGGGACGATCAGCGGCAATGTATTCGACGGCCTGGTCGATTACGACACCAATCTCAAGCCCGTTCCGGCGCTGGCGGAAAGCTGGGAGACCTCGGCGGACGGGCTGTCGTTCACGCTGCATCTGCGCAAGGGCGTGCTCTGGCACGACGGCCAGCCGTTCACCTCCGCCGACGTGAAGTGGACGCTGGAAAACGTTTGGAAGACCATTCATCCGCGCAACCAGGCGACCTTTGCAAAGGTCAGCGCGGTGGAGACCCCCGACGAGGCGACGGTGATCCTGCGGCTCAGCGAACCCTCGGTGGCGATCCTAAGCTCGATCAACTCCAACGGCGCGCAGGTGCTGCCGAAGCATCTCTATGAAGGCACCGACATTCTCAACAACCCCTACAACAACAAGCCGGTCGGCACCGGACCGTTCGTGTTCAAGGAATGGAAGAAGGGCGAGTACATCCTGCTCGAGAAGAATCCGAATTATTGGGACAAGGGCAAGCCCTATCTCGACAAGGTGATCTACAAGGTGGTGCCGGATGCCGCGGCGCGCTCCGCGGGCCTCGAGAAGGGCGAGATCCAGTATGGCACGCTGAGCCCGGTGCCGCTGAAAGACGCCGAGCGTCTCGGCAAGCTTCCCTCTTTGAAGATCGAAACCGCCGGATACGAATGGTTGTCGCCGTTCCTGTTTCTCGATTTCAACGTCGAGCGCGGCCCCTTGAAGGACGTGCGGGTGCGCCATGCGCTGGCCCGCGCGATCGATCGCAAGGCGATTGCCAATGTGGTCTGGTACGGCTTTGCCAAGCCGGCGAACAGCCCGATCCCCTCGACGCTGGCGGCCTTCCATGATGCCAGCGCGCCGAGCGATCCGTTCGACGTGAAATCGGCAGACGCGCTGCTCGACGAGGCAGGCTTCAAGCGCGGCGCCGACGGCAATCGCTTCACGCTGTTCATCGATTACATTCCCTATGGCGACGATTTCAAACGCACCTCGGAATACGTCAAGCAGGCGCTGAAGCGGGTTGGCGTCGACGTCACCATCCGCACCCAGGACACCGCAGCCTACACCAAGCGGGTCTATGGCGACCGTGACTTCGATCTATCGATCACCTGGTTTGCCGCCTTCTCCGATCCGCAGATCGGCGTCACCCGCGCCTACTGGTCGGCCTCGGTCGGCAAGAACATCCCCTGGACCAACGGCTCGGGCTACAGCAGTCCGCAGGTCGATCAGATCATCTCCCAGGTGCAGGGCGAAGCCGATCCGCAGAAACGCATCGCGCTCTTCAAGGAGTTTCAGAAAATCGTGCTCACCGATCTGCCGACGCTGCCGCTGGTCGAGTTGAAATTTTTCACGGTGCAGGCTGCTAATCTGAAAACCCTGACGATCCGTGGCGACCAGGTCTATGGCAGCTTCCGCGACTTCTGGTTCGAGGCGCCGAAGCAGAACTGAACATGCATCTGTTGAATAATCTGCTGTTGCTCCTGCTGATCCTCGGTCTCATCGCCGCGAGGAAAGGATATCTGACATGACATCGATCGGTTCAAAGTCGCGCGCCTGGCTCGCCGCGCTCGCCGTCGCCGCGCTGGCGACCGCGCCATCGCTGGCCGCCGAGTCGCCGAAGGCGGGCGGCACGCTGACCGCGATCGTGCAGCCGGAGCCGGTGACGCTGACGCCGGCCACCAACACCGCGCAGCCGACCCAGGTGATCGCCGGCAATATTTTCGACGGGCTGGTTTATTACGACCTCGATCTGAAGCCGCAACCCTCCTTGGCAACGAGCTGGTCGGTCGCGCCCGATGGACTGACCATCAGCTTCAGGCTGCGCAGCGGCGTGAAATGGCACGACGGCCAGCCGTTCTCTGCGGCCGACGTCAAATGGAGCCTGGAGAACGTCTGGAAGACCATTCATCCGCGCAACAAGGCGATCTTCGAGAACGTCTCCAGCGTCGAGACGCCCGACGAGCAGACCGTGATCCTGCATCTGTCGAAGCCGTCGCTGCCGATCCTCAGCGTGATCAACGGCGTCGGCGCGCCGATCTTGCCGAAACATCTCTATGAAGGCACCGACGTCCTCAACAATCCCTTCAACAACAAGCCAGTCGGTACCGGCGCCTTCGTCTTCAAAGAGTGGAAGAGGGGCGAATATGTCGTCCTGGAACGCAACCCGGATTACTGGGAGCCGAACAAGCCTTATCTCGACAAGATCGTGTTCAAGGTGATTCCGGACGCCGGCGCCCGCGCCGCCGCGATCGAGAAGGGCGCGGTGCAATACGCCGCCTTCAATGCGGTACCGTTCCGCGACGTCGAGCGGCTGGCCAGGCTGCCGAGCCTCAAGGTCGACACCCGCGGCTATGATTGGCTGTCGCCGCTGCTCTATCTCGACTTCAATGTCGACAATCCCTATCTGAAAGATAGTCGGGTGCGCCAGGCAATCGCTCATGCGATCGACAAGGAGGCGATCGGCAAGGTGGTTTGGTACGGTTACGGCAAGCCGGCGGTCAGTCCGGTGCCGTCGACCTTGACCGCGTTCCACGATGCCAGCGTGGCGCAATATCCGTTCGACCTGAAGAAGGCCGAAGCCCTGCTCGACGAGGCCGGTTTCAAGCGCGGCAACGATGGGGTACGCTTCACGTTGAACCACGACTTTTTGCCCTATGGCGACGACTACAAGCGCACCGGCGAGTATCTGAAGCAGGCGCTGAAGCGGGTCGGCATCGAGGTCAACATCCGCAGCCAGGACTCCGCGGCCTTCATCAAGCGGGTTTATGCCGATCGCGATTTCGATATTGCGAGTTCGTGGAATGGCGCGTTCCCCGATCCGCAGATCGGCGTGGTGCGGGCCTATTGGTCGGGCTGGCTCGGCACCAAGACACCGTGGACCAACGGCTCGGGCTATCGCAATGCCGAGGTCGACAGCCTCATTCAGGCCGCCGCGATCGAAGGCGATCCGGCCAAACGCGTCGAAGACTTCAACCGCTTCCAGCAGATCGTGCTGCGCGAGCTGCCGACCCTGCCGCTGTTGGAACTGCACTTCTTCACCATCCATGCGGCGGCACTGAAGGGCGCGGTGTCGCAGGCCGATCACTCCTACGGGTCGCTGAAGAATGCCTGGTTCGACACTTCGCCGGCACAGAACTGACGGACCCGCTGAGCCATGACCTCGACAACGGCGAGTTATCTGGCGCGCAGGGGCCTGCAACTCGTGCTGGTGGTGTTCGGCATCGCGGTGATCAACTTCTTCCTGCTGCATCTGGCGCCGGGCGACGCGGCGCAGGTGCTGGCCGGGGAGGCCGGTGCGGCGACCCCGGACTATCTCGCCGCATTGCGCAAGCAATTCGGGCTCGATCAATCGCTGCCAATGCAGTTCGTGGTTTACTTGCGCAACCTTGCGACGTTCAATCTCGGCTACTCGTTCCGCCAGGGCATGCTGGTCGCCGAATTGATCGTGCAGCGATTGCCGGCGACGCTGCTGCTGATGGGGGCGGCGATCAGCTTCGCGTTGCTGGCGGGATCGGCGCTCGGCGTCGCCGCCGCGCGGAGCGCTGGTCGCGCTGCCGATACGCTGATTTCCACGGTCGCGCTGTTGTTCTACGCCACCCCGGTGTTCTGGACCGGGATCATGCTGATCGTGGTGTTCTCGGTGTGGCTCGATTGGCTGCCGGTCGGCGGCATGGCGAGCATCGAGAAGGGCTATAGCGGCGTTGCCTATTTCTCGGACGTTGCGCAGCATCTGATCCTGCCGGCGGCGACACTCGGGCTGTTCTTCCTCGCGGTCTATGCGCGGCTGATGCGGGCGGCGATGATCGACGTGCAGGGCCAGGATTTCGTCCGCACTGCGGTGGCCAAGGGCGTGCGGCCCGGCCGGATCGGCCGACGGCACGTCTTGCGCAACGCGCTACTGCCGGTGGTGACGATGCTCGGCGTGCAGGTCGGCTCGGTGCTCGGCGGCGCGATCCTGGTCGAGACGGTGTTCTCGTGGCCGGGGCTCGGCCGGCTGGCCTTCGAATCGCTGTTTCAACGCGATCTCAATTTGCTGCTCGGCATTCTGCTGTGCAGCTCGGTGGTCGTGGTGATCGCCAACATCCTGATCGATCTGCTGTATACCGTGCTCGATCCGCGCATCGAGCTCGGCTGATGGCGCTGATCGATATCGCCAATGGTTTGCCACGAGCCCGCGTGGGACGCAGCCACTTGTTGGTGCGGGCCGCGCGACAGCCATCAGCCTTGGTCGGTGCGCTGTTGCTCGGCGTCATCATCGGCGTGGCTGCATTTGCCGACCAGATCTTTCCCGGCGATCCGCTGGATTTTGCGGGGCAGCCGTTCCTGCGGCCCGGCGCCGATCCGGCGTTCTGGCTTGGCACCGACATGCTCGGTCGCGATCTGGCGTCGGGCATCGCGCATGGCGCGCGGGTGTCGCTACTGATCGGCGCCGTCGCCACCGCCGTGTCGCTTGTGATCGGCGTCGGCGTCGGTGCGATCGCGGGTTACTACGGCGGCAAGCTCGACGCGGCGTTGATGCGGTTCACCGAGTTTTTCCAGACCATTCCGCAATTTCTGTTCGCTCTGACCATCGTCGCGATCCTGCAGCCGACGATTCCGACCATCGTCGGCGCCATCGGCGTCACCGCCTGGCCGAGCCTGGCGCGGCTGGTGCGCGCCGAGATCCTGAAACTGCGCCATGGCGACATGGTGCAGGCGACGATCGCGCTCGGCGCCTCCGATCTGCGGATCATCTTTCTGCACCTGTTGCCGAACACGTTGGCGCCGATCATTGTCTCCGGCTCGGTGATGGTCGCAACCGCGATCCTCACTGAATCAAGTCTGGCGTTTCTCGGCCTCGGCGACCCCAATGTGGTGAGCTGGGGCGGCATGGTCGGAGCCGGGCGCGAGGTGCTGCGCTCGGACTGGTACATCGCGACGTTGCCCGGGATCGCCATCGTGATCGCCGTACTGGCGTTGAACCTGCTCGGCGACGGACTGAACGACGCCATCGATCCGAAGCAGGAGCGGCGGTAATGGTCGACGCACCGGCATTGTCGGTCGAGGGGCTGACCGTCAAATTCGCCGATCGGGGCGGCGACCTGACCGCCGTCAGCAGTCTCGATTTTGAATTGGCACGCGGCGAAACGCTGGCGCTGGTCGGCGAATCCGGATGCGGCAAGTCGCTGACCGCGCTGGCTCTGCTCGGCCTGGTCAACCCGCCGGGACGGCTCGAAGGCCGTGCAATCCGGCTCGACGGCCGCGACATCCTCGGGCTGCGCGGCGAAGCGATGCGGCGACTGCGCGGCAACCGCATCGCGATGATCTTTCAGGAGCCGATGACGGCGCTGAACCCGGTGCTCAGCATCGGCGCGCAGATCGTCGAGGCGATCCGCGAACATGAGCGCATTTCCCGTCCGGCCGCGCGCGAGCGGGCGGTGGCGCTGCTCGATCGGGTGCGGATTCCCGATCCGCGCCGCCGTTTCGACGACTATCCGCACCGGCTATCCGGCGGCATGCGGCAGCGCGTGATGATCGCGATCGCACTGGCCTGTTCGCCGTCGGTGTTGGTGGCCGACGAGCCGACCACCGCGCTCGACGTCACCATCCAGGCGCAGATTCTCGAACTGATCGACGAACTGAAGCGCGAGACCGGCGCCGCCGTATTGCTGATCACCCACGATCTCGGTGTGGTGGCAGAGCACGCCGATCGTGTGTTGGTGATGTATGGCGGCTGCAAGGTCGAGGAGCGCGCCACCGCCGATCTGTTGCGGACGCCGCTGCATCCCTACACCCGCGGTTTGATCGCGGCCCGTCCGCGACTCGGTGTTGACAACGGCTTTCGGGCGCGGCTCACCGAAATTCCCGGGATGGTGCCGTCGCTGCGCGAGATGCCGCGCGGCTGCCGCTTCGCGCCACGTTGTCCGCTGGCGATCGACGCCTGCCGTATCGCTGCGCCGCCGTTGATCCCGGTCGGCGCGGGGGGATCTGTGGCCTGTCTCAGAATCGAGGAATCGCGTGTTTCAGAGTTCGCATCCGGTGGTGCCGGCGCATCTTGAACCGCTGCTGGCGGTCGAGGACGTCGCCGTCCGCTTCCACAGCGCGCGCGGCGCGACGCGGGCGGTCGATGGCGTCTCGCTGTCGATCCGGCCCGGGGAGACGCTGGGACTGGTCGGCGAATCCGGCTGCGGCAAGACCTCCCTCGGTCGCGCGATCGCCAGGCTGGTCGAGCTGGAGGCCGGCAGCGTGCGGCTCGGCGGCGTCGATCTGACGCGATTGTCGCGGAGACAATTGAGGATACATCGTAGCGACGTGCAGATGGTGTTTCAGGATCCACTCGCCTCGCTCGACCCGCGCTGGACCGTTGGAGCGCTGATCGCTGAGCCGCTGAACATTCATCGCATCGGCAGCCGCACCGAGCGGCGCGACCGCGTCGCCGATCTGCTCGCCAAAGTCGGTCTGCCGCCCGATGCTGCCGCGAGGTATCCGCACCAGTTCTCCGGTGGCCAGCGTCAGCGCATCGGCATCGCGCGCGCGCTGGCGCTCGACCCGAAACTGCTGGTGCTCGACGAGCCGGTGTCGGCGCTCGACGTCTCGGTGCAGGCGCAGATCCTCAATCTGCTGGTCGACCTGCAGAAGCAATTGGGTGTCGCCTACCTCTTCATCAGCCACGATCTGTCGGTGGTCGAATATATCAGCGACCGCGTCGCCGTGATGTATCTCGGCCGCATCGTCGAGATCGCGACGCGCGAACAATTGTGGTCAAGCCCGGCGCATCCCTACACGCAGGCGTTGTTCGCCTCGATCCCCCGGCTCGATGCGGCCACCGCCGGGCCGCGCGCGGCGCCGCTGAAGGGCGACTTGCCGAGCCCCTATGCGCCGCCGCCCGGTTGTCGGTTTCACACTCGTTGCGCGATCGCGCAGCCGCGCTGCCGCAGCGTGAGCCCGGAGCTTGCCGCGATGCCGCGGACGGCGCACGCGGTGGCGTGCCATTTTCCGACGAGCAGCAGCGCTTGAACAGATGCTGCGACCCTGCCGCGATCGCCGCCGATTTCGGCTGTTGCGTATTCGGCGGGCGTCCCCGACGCTTCAGAGGCGCCTTGACAGTCTCCCACTCTTTCGCGCTTTGGTGGACATTCCGCAATTCGCAATCTGTCCCGGGAGGGGAATAGCCCTCAACGTATGCGGTGGATGCAACTGCGGAGGCGCTTTCATCACCGCGAGCGCAACGACGACCGGCAGCAGCGTCAACAGCGCCAAAACAACGAACGGCTAACCGATGAATTCGAGCGCTGCGCCGTGGGTCAGCGCGGGATCGAGGATAGCCGGCTTTGCCCCAGTCAATCCGATTGAAACGGGGCCTTCGCCGCGCGTTCCGAGATGGGCGGCGATTAGCTTATCGGACGAACCGTTGCCGCTGGGACTAGCCAATACCACGGTGGTCTGGCCGATCCGGAGTTGCGCCAGCCGTAGCCCCGACCCCGGCAGGACGAATGAAAGGGCTGCAGGCTCGCCCAATAACGCCGAATAGCGCGCAATGCTGCGGTCGAGATCCGATACGGCGACGACGACGACGCCGATCCCCTGCGCTCCGTTGCGATGGCTGCGGACCGCGCCTTCGGGCACGACGCGCAGCGCCCGCGGCGTGACGTCGCCGCAGAAAAACGGAGTGTCGCTGGAGGGCGACCGCGCGGTCTTCCATTCCAGCCGAACGCCGTCCGGTCGGGCGCGGCCACCCTCGATCGGGGACTCGACGTCGAGCCCGCGGGATTGGATCGCGGCCACATCCCGATCGATGTCGTCGGGCAGCAGGGCGAAATCGACCAGGCCAGGCCCCGCTCGATCGAGGACCCGCCACCATCGGAAGTCCGGGTCGGGGCGGCTGAAGGCGATCAGTTCGAAATACGATCCGTCGGCAAACACCACCAGCGCATTCCGCGAGCCGCGGCCGGGATGCTCGCCGCCTTCCTCGACGGTGAAGCCGAGACGACGATAGTCGGCGATCGCCTGGGCGAGATCGGCGACGGCGATCACGACGTGGTCGAGTGCGAACGTCATTGCAAATTCCTTCCAAACTCCGTCTGAAGTCTTTGAGCGCTGTCGGCGTCGTGCGTGCGGCCGGCGACAAGCCGCGGTTGGTCCTACGGCAGCACCGCGAGGGCAGTGCCCGAGTGTGTCAGGTCGTTGCGCGAATTCAAATGGCAGGCGGCACTCATTTTTCCGCCCATCGCGGAATTGCGTTGCCTGTGTGCGATGTCGTCGCCAACGATTTTCCAAAACGATCGGTCTGCAACGTGAGGTTCAGGATATTCGACCGCTCGCGCGTCAGTTCGAGTCAAGCGATGCCGGCGAATCGAAAGCTGTCATTTGCCGTGGCGTCAGGGCGCCCGCGTATCGGCGTGGTGCAGAAGTCGTTGAGCTCGATCGACAGGAGTACGCGTGCAACGCTGGCGGTCACAGCAGAAACTTTCCTGGGCTGGATTGAATAGGGAATGACTCGATCGAGGGGCGTGTCGTATCGTCCCGCGGCTTGCCCGACCGCAGCGATTATCTGGAGCATCCATGGCTTTTTCCCGTTTTGAGATCAACCGTCGAACCGCGTTGCTGACGTCGGCCGCAATCGCCGCCAATGTGCTCAATCCGATGCGGGCCTTCGCGGAGGAGACGCCGCGCAAAGGCGGCGTGTTCAATGTCCATTACGGGGCCGAGCAGCGGCAGCTCAATCCCAGCCTGCAGGCTTCGACCGGCGTCTACATCATCGGCGGGAAAATTCAGGAGCCGCTGGTCGATCTCGACGCCGCCGGCAACCCGGTCGGCGTGCTGGCGGAGAGCTGGGAATCGTCGGCGGACGGCAAGACCATCACCTTCAGGCTGCGCAAGGGCGTGGTTTGGCACGACGGCAAGCCGTTCACCTCGGACGACGTCGCCTTCACCGCACTGAACATGTGGAAGAAGATCCTGAACTACGGCACCACGCTGCAGCTGTTCCTCACCGCGGTCGACACCCCCGATCCGCACACCGCGATCTTCCGCTACGACCGGCCGATGCCGCTCAACCTGCTGCTGCGGGCGCTGCCCGACCTCGGCTATGTCTCGCCGAAGCATCTCTACGAGACCGGCGATATCCGCCAGAACCCGACCAATCTCGCGCCGATCGGCACCGGCCCGTTCAAATTCAACAAATACGAACGCGGCCAATACATCATCGCCGATCGCAACGACAATTACTGGCGGCCGAATGCGCCCTATCTCGACCGCATCGTCTGGCGCGTGATCACCGACCGCGCCGCGGCCGCCGCCCAGCTCGAAGCCGGCGAGCTGCATTACAGCCCGTTCTCCGGGTTGTCGATTTCCGACATTGCGCGGCTCGGCAAGGACAAGCGCTTCGTGGTCTCGACCAAGGGCAACGAGGGCAACGCCCGCAACAATACCCTGGAGTTCAATTTTCGCCGCAAGGAGCTGTCCGACATCCGGGTGCGGCGCGCGATCGCCCATGCCATCAACGTGCCGTTCTTCATCGACAACTTCCTCGGCGACTTCGCCAAGGTCGGTACCGGGCCGATCCCGTCGACCTCGACGGATTTCTATCCGGGCCCGAACACTCCGCAATACGCTTACGACCAGGCTAAGGCGATCGCGCTGCTCGACGAGGCCGGCTACAAGCCAGGCGCCGGCGGCACCCGGTTTTCGCTGCGGCTTCTGCCGGCGCCCTGGGGCGAGGATATCTCGCTGTGGGCGACCTTCGTCCAGCAATCGCTGGGCGAAGTGGGCATTCCGGTCGAGGTGGTCCGTAACGACGGCGGCGGTTTCCTCAAGCAGGTCTATGACGATCACGCCTTCGACCTCGCCACCGGTTGGCACCAGTACCGCAACGATCCCGCGGTTTCGACCACGGTGTGGTATCGCTCCGGTCAGCCCAAGGGGGCGCCGTGGACCAACCAGTGGGGTTGGGAAGATCCGGTGATCGACCAGATCATCGATGACGCCGCCACCGAAATCGATCCGGCAAAACGCAAGGCGCTGTACGCCGACTTCGTTATCCGCGCCAATTCGCAACTGCCGATCTGGACGCCGATCGAACAGATCTTCGTCACCGTGATCAGCGCCAAGGCGCGCAACCATTCCAACACGCCACGCTGGGGCTCCTCGAGCTGGCACGATCTTTGGCTATCCGCGTGATGCGAATTCGGCCAGAATGACCCGATGCGCATCCTTCACCTCGCGGGGCGGCGGCTCGCCGCCTCGATCCCGACCCTGTTGCTGATTCTGATCGGCGTGTTCCTGCTGCTGCAATTCGCACCCGGCGACACGGTGGACGCGATGATGGCGCAGATGGGAGGCGGCGACGCTGCGACCGCGCGCGAACTGCGAAAATTCTACGGCCTCGACCTGTCGATTCCGATTCAGCTCATCAACTATTTATGGAAGCTGGTCCGGCTCGATCTCGGCTTCTCCTCGATCTACGGCAAGCCGGTCGCCACCGTGATCCTGGAGCGGCTGCCGCCGACCATCCTGCTGATGACGGCCTCGCTGTCGTTTGCGTTCTTCGCGGGGCTTGTGCTCGGCGTCGTCGCGGCGCGCGCCTTCAACAAATGGCCCGATACGCTGATCTCGACGCTCGGACTGATCTTCTATGCGACGCCGTCGTTCTGGTTCGGGCTGATGGCGATCGTGGTGTTCTCGATCTATCTGCAATGGCTGCCGGCCGGCGGCTTCGAGGACATCGGCACCGGCAGCAGCGGGATCCGGCGGATGCTGGATATTGCCGGCCATCTGGTGTTACCGACGCTGACGTTGGGTCTGATCTTCCTCGCGATCTATCTGCGGATCATGCGGGCGTCGATGTTGGAAGTGCTGAATCTGGATTTCGTTCGCACCGCGCGCGCCAAGGGGCTCGACGAAACCCGCGTCGTCGTTCGGCATGTGCTGCGCAACGCGCTGCTGCCGATGATCACGCTCATCGGGCTGCAAGCCGGCACCATGCTCGGCGGCTCGGTGGTGGTGGAGAGCGTGTTTTCGTTGCCCGGTCTCGGCAGGCTTGCCTATGAATCGGTGGTGCAGCGCGATCTCAATACGCTGCTCGGCATCGTGTTCGTCTCGGCGCTGCTGGTGATGGCGGTGAATTTCGTGGTCGACCTGCTCTACGCACGGCTCGATCCGCGCATCTCCGCGGAGGCCTGAGCCGTGGACGCGGTGCAGCGCTATTTCCGCAGCCCGGCCGCGGTGATCGGCCTGATCCTGCTGCTGATCGTTGTCGCGATGGCGATCGGCGCCGGCTGGCTCTACCCGCGCGATCCGTTGGCGCTCGCCGGCCGGCCGCTGCTGTGGCCATTCTCGAATCCGCGCTTCCTGCTGGGAACCGACAATTCCGGTCGCGACATCGCCGCGCAGATCTTTCACGGTGCGCGGATTTCGCTGCTGATCGGCGGCGCCGCCACCGCGATCGCGGTCACGATCGGCGTGCTGATCGGCGCCGTCGCCGGCTATTATGGCGGCTGGATCGACAATATCCTGATGCGGGTCACCGACGCGTTTCAGATCCTGCCGAATTTCGTGCTGCTGCTGGTGCTGGTCGCGGTGTTCGGCTCGAATCTCACCACGGTGACCATCGCTGTGGGCGTAGTCTCCTGGCCTGCGCCCGCGCGGCTGACGCGCGCCGAATTCCTGTCGCTGCGCAATCGCGAATTTGTCCAGGCCGGCCGCACGCTGGGCATGAAGGATGCGCAACTGATCCTCGGCGAGATCCTGCCCAACGCGCTGCCGCCGGTGATCGTTTATGCCAGCGTGGTGATGGCGGTGGCGATCCTGCTGGAAAGCGCGCTGGCGTTTCTGCGGCTGTCCGATCCCAATGTCGCCTCCTGGGGCAACCTGATCGGGCTCGGGCGCGACGTACTGCGGGTGCAGTGGTACGTCGCGGCAATCCCTGGTCTGGTGATCCTGATCACCGTGCTCGCGGTGTCGCTGGTCGGGCAGGGGTTGAACGACGCGCTCAATCCGAGGCTGAAGGGCCGATGACGCACACCGATGCGCCCATCCTGACGCTCGACCGTCTCTGCGTCAGACTGCCGTCGGGCGCCGACCGCGAGCACGCCGTTTCCGACGCGACGCTGTCGATCGCAACCAACGAGATTGTCTGCGTGGTCGGTGAATCCGGCTCCGGCAAATCGATCATGGCCAATGCCGTGATGCGGCTGTTGCCGGGCGGCGTCGCCATCGACAGCGGCCGCGTGCTGTTCGAAGGCCGCGATCTGGCGCGGGCCAGCGCCGCCGAGATGCAGAAGGTGCGCGGCGCGGCAATCGCCATGGTGTTTCAGGAGCCGATGAGTGCGCTCAATCCGCTGCGCACCATCGGCGATCAGATCGGCGAGATGTTTTCGATCCATACCGAACTGTCCCGGAGGCAGATCCGTGGCCGGGTGCTGGCGCTGCTGGAGGACGTCCGGATCGCCGATCCAGCGCGCGCAGCGGCCGCCTATCCGCATGAACTCTCCGGCGGGCAACGCCAGCGCGCGATGATCGCGATGGCGCTGGCGCTGGATCCGCGGTTGTTGATCGCGGACGAGCCGACCACCGCGCTCGATGTGACGACGCAGGCGCAGATCCTCGAATTGATCCGCGAGCTGCAGAAGCGCAGGAAGACCGCGGTTTTGTTTATCACCCATGATTTCGGCGTGGTGGCGGAAATCGCCGACCGCGTCGCGGTGATGCAGCGCGGCGTGATCGTGGAGCAGGGGGCTGCCGACGACGTGCTGAACCACCCGCAGCATCCCTATACGAGGCAGCTGATCGCCGCGGTGCCGCCGTTGACGTCGCCGCCGCCGCGGCCGTTGTCGGAGCACAGCATCCTGTCGATCGGCAACGTCACCAAGACCTATCGCAGCGGCGGATTTCTCGGCCGCGCCGCGCAGGTCACGACCGCGGTCAAGGGCGTGTCGCTGACCTTGCCGAAGGGCGCCACACTGGGAATTGTCGGCGAGTCCGGCTCCGGGAAATCGACGCTGGCCCGTTGCATCATCCGGCTGATCGATCCCGACAGCGGCGCGATCATCCTGGAAGGCCGGGACTGGGCGCGGATGAAGAAGGAGGATGTGCGCCGGCAGACCCGCCATATCCAGATGGTGTTTCAGGATCCGTTCGCGTCGCTCAATCCGCGGCGCAAGGCTGTGGAGATCGTGGCGCAAGGACCCATCATCCACGGCACGCCACGGGCGCAAGCGATCGCAGAAGCCTACGAACTGTTCGCGCTGGTCGGTCTCGATCCGGCGGCCGGCGATCGCTTGCCGCACGAATTCTCCGGCGGCCAGCGCCAGCGGATCGGATTGGCGCGGGCGCTGGCGCTGAAGCCCGACGTACTGATCGCCGACGAGGCGGTGTCGGCGCTCGATGTCTCGGTGCAGGCGCAGGTGCTGAAGCTGCTCGCTGATCTGCGCGAACGGCTCGGGCTGTCGATCATCTTCATCACCCACGATCTGCGCGTGGCGGCGCAGATCTGCGATCTTGTCGCGGTGATGAAGGATGGCGAAGTGGTGGAGCACGGCCCCGCCGGCGAGGTCTTCACCCGGCCGCGGCACCCGTATACGCAGGCGCTGCTGGATTCGATCCCGGGCGGCGATTTCGCCCGCAGCCATCCGGTCGAGGTGCCGGCGGCGTGACGTGCCGCTGCATTTGCGAGCTACGCGATCTCCCTGGAGTCGCGATGGCGATAGAGCACCATCATCAGCGGCGCGAACGGCCGCAGCAATTCGTTGGCCGGAATCGGCGTCGGCGCGGTGAACGGCAGCGCCAGCTCGTCGTCGGGCGCGCCGCGCACCGCCTTTGACAATTCGTCGCCGAGCGCGATCGACAGCGCCACGCCGCGACCGTTGCAGCCGGTCCAGCCATAGGCGTTCGGGCCGAGCCGATGAATATGCGGCAGGTAGTCCGGGGTCATGCCGATCAGCCCGTTCCAGACATAGTCGAACCGGACCTCGCCGATCTGTGGCCAAAGCCGCTGCAGCCGCTGCGCCACCCGCGCCTTCAGCGTCGCGGCCTGATTGAACGGCCGGATGATCGCGCCGCCGGTGACGAAGCGGTTGCGCGCATCGAAACGGCCGAAATACAGCTCGCCATGGGTGTCCGACATGGCCTGCCGGCCGGGAATGATGCTGCGCCGCACATTGTCGCTGAGCGGCTGGGTCACCATCTGCCACGACCGCACCGGAACCACTTCGCCGTCGATCGAAGGCGCCAGCGATTTTGTAAACTCGCCGCTATAGGCGTTGCTGGCGACCACCAGCGCCCGGCCGCTGATCTGCCCCCCGACGGTCTTGACGATCCAGCGATCCTGCTGCCGCTCGATGCCGATCGCCGGCGAGCGCGCGAAGATCCGTCCGCCCTGCGCCAGCACGGCGCGCGCCAGGCCGCGGGCCAGCGCCAGCGGATTGATGTGGCCGCCGGTCTTGTTCCAGAAGCCGCCGTACCAGGCGTCGGAGCCCAGCATGTCGCGGGCCTGGTCGCGCGAAAGCAGTTCGACCGGGGCGCCGAATTTCGACCATTGCCGCACCCGGCGCTCGGCGATCTTGATCCGGCCCGGCGAATGCACCGGCTGCACCCAGCCGGTCTGCTCCTGCTCGGCGTCGATGGCGTGGCGCCTAGCGACATCGAACAGTGTCGAGGCGCTGTCGCGCAGCAGGCCGACGAAGCGCTCGCCGGCCGCGCCGTGCTTGGCGACGATGTCCTCCGGATCGGGCCGCGACAGCGTCGGGATCACTTGGCCGTTGTTGCGGCCGGACGCGCCCCAGCCAGGCTCGGCGGCTTCGACCACGGCGACATCCACTCCGGCCTCGCGCAGATGCAGCGCGGTCGACAGTCCGCTGAAGCCGGCGCCGATCACCACGACGTCGGCGCGTTCCTCGCCCAGAAGTTGTGGTAGCTCCGGTCCCGGCGCAGTGACCGCATGCCATAGCGAGTCGGGCCAGCGGACGTCCGCGTGTTGCATCGATGGATTTCCTTAGTAGCCGCAGGCCACATCGATAGGGAGGTTAAGCTGTAGCCTCAGTCGGTTTTCATAGCCCATTATGCGCGATCGAGAAAAGCAACGTTTGGGAATTTCTTGTGGCAAGGGAAAGACTGCGGTGCGACTGCTGCGTCGAATCCGAATTTCTCCCCGCGGGGGAGCGCTCACCGTGCTTCGCTGCACTTCGTCTTCGGACAAGAGGACGGCGGCACGGAGTCGGGTGAGTAGCGTTCTAGAGAAGGCGGAGAAATCAACATATCCGTGCCAAGCGGGCGTCCGCGCAACGAACGATATTCTTCTTTCCGTCGACGACTAGGCATCGCGTTTCGGCTGACGCTAAATGTCCTGCGGTCAGGTCGCATCTGGCGTGCTTGCGCGATTGCTGAGGTCAGTGCGCGGTCCAAAATTGTGAGTCTCGCTATGAGCCGACTGCCCCTTTGCACCATCAAAGATACGCCTGACGCTGCAAAGGCGGGACTGATCAGCGCCGGCCGACTCTCGAAGCTGCGATCCGACAGGCGTTCGAACAACAAAGCTTGCATGAATGCGGGTGCGACGCTGCAGTGATCGTGAATTGGTGATGGTGGTCAGGCGCGTTGCTTCGCGCAGAGGTCGAGCTGCGGTCCGGGAAAATTAGAGCGGTAGGAGATCGGTGGTCATGAGAATGCGTTTGCTATCCCTTGTTCTCGGGGGCGCCCTTTTCGCCGGGCCGGCGCTGGCTGACCAGAAAATCAGGGTTGGAATTTCGGGCGGCGATGCCGAGGTGGTGTGGTCGAAGGTCAAAGAAATCGCCGCGAATGATGGGCTCGATATCATCGTGGTGGTGTTCAACGACTATCTCTTGCCGAATGCTGCGCTCGATGCCGGTGATCTCGACGCTAACGCGTTTCAGCACAAGCCCTTTCTCGACAATCAGATCAAGACCCGGGGTTACAGGAACACCGCCGTTGCCGACACGATCGTCGCGCCGATCGGGCTATATTCCAGGAAGGTGAAGTCGCTCGGTGAGATCAAGGATGGGGCGTCGATCGGGATCCCGAACGATCCCTCCAATGGCGGACGCGCCTTGCTGCTGTTGCAAGCCCAGAAACTGATCAAGCTCAAGGACGGCGTCGGCGTGTTGCCGACCGTGCTGGACGTCATCGACAACCCCAAGAAGCTGCAGTTTCGCGAGATCGATGCCGCCCAGCTTCCGCGCAGCCTCGACGATCTCGACGCTGCGGTGATCAATACCAATTACGCGGTTGCGGTCGACCTTATTCCAGGGCGGGACTCCATCGCGATCGAGTCCTCGATCAACAATCTCTACAACAATTTCATCGCCGTGCGGGAGCGCGACAAGGATGCCGCCTGGGTGACCAAGCTGGTGCATGCCTATCAGAATGATAGTATTCGTCAGCTCATCAAGGAGAGCTGCCGGGCCAGCTTCCTGCCTTCTGAGAGGCCGATCGAAAGACCGATCACCGACGTCGGGCATTCAGCGCCTCAAAGCGAGGAGCTCTGCGACGCAGCAAGCATGGTTCCACCAAGAGCCGCGGCAAAGCGGTGAGCGATCTTGGGCGGTGCGAGATTTCGCGGAAAGCCGTGATCTGCTCCTCGATCGCACCGGCGATGACCGATGGGCGCCGATATCCTTGATGGAGCCGATGGCGTCGCCGGTCGCTGACGGCATCGCCGAAATCGGCTGGCTGATCTCGCCGGTGGCCTTGGCGGTCTGTACGGCCAGCGCTTTGACTTCGGACGCCGCCGCGGCAGATTGCAGCTTGACCGCTGGCCTTCCGACCCTCCCCAGGATTTCCGAGCGAAGCGGCAGACTGCCGCAATCGGGGAGCCGGGCTCGGCGCCGGTCGGCGAAAAATCCGCGACCGGCCGCGGCCGATCACCTGCAATTTTCTGAAAATGTTTTGGGCGCGATAAAGCCGCGCACGGCCCCATCGGCGCGAACCATTTGTGGGTTGTGGTCAGGCGTGCGACAAGACTGCCGATCGCCATCGGGGCGATCGCGCTGGATCTGCCGCGCGTGTTGCTGCAGGACAAAACGGGAATATGGGCGAGCGCGGCGCAATGCCAATGCTGAATCTCGCAATGATGCGGCCATGACCAGACCTCGCCTGCCATCCTTGATTGCGCTGCGCGCGTTTGAAGCCGTCGGTCGCACCGGCAGCGTGCGGGCCGCGGGCGACGAACTCGCGGTGAGCCACACCGTGGTGTCGCGGCATTTGCAGAATCTGCAGAAGAGCCTCGGCGTCGTGCTGGTGCGCGGCGAGGGGCGCGGGGTGATGCTGACCTCGGCGGGGCTGGCGTTCCACGGCCAGATTTCCCAGGCGTTCGACATCATCGCGCGCGCCACCAGCGCGGCGCGCCCGACGCCGCGCCCGACGCTGAACATCTGGTGCATCCCGGGAATCGCCAATCGCCTGCTGCTGTCGCGACTGCCGGAATTGACCGGACCGCCGCGCAACTGGGAGGTGAACATGCAGCCGACCCTGTCGCATCCCGATCTCGCCCGCGGCGAAGCCGATGCCGAGATCGTCTACGCCGATATCACGGATGCGCCGGGCGCGGTGATGGCCGAGGCGTTGGTGCGGCCGCGGGTGTTTCCGGTTGCAAGTCCGGCCTATCTCGCGCGCTATCCGGCGATCGCCAGCCTCGAAGACCTCTCGGAGATCGCGCTGATCCACGAAGAATCCACCGCGCAGTGGGCGCGCTGGTTCGAGCGCGCGGGATTGTGCGATCTGCCGCCGCTGCGTGGTCAGCGGCTGTGGCACGCGCATCTTGCTATCGAAGCGGCGCGGCTCGGCCAGGGCGTCGCGCTCGGCAACGACGTGCTGGTCGAGGACGATTTGCGTTCCGGCGCGCTGGTCGAGGTGATTAGCTCGTCGGTCTATATGGAGACCTATCAGTTGGTGGCGCTGAAGGAACGCTGGAGCGATCCTGCCATCGTCGCGCTGCGCGACTGGCTGAAGCGGGTGCTGGCGGGACGATAGAGTCCGCCACGCGACGCGCCTGCACAAGACGGACTCAGCAATTTGCCTGCCTTGGCCTCGCGACAGGCCGGCGTCGCTCTTCAAACAGCCTTCACGATCAACGCGGCGCGCGGCTGATGTGCCATGCGTAAATCGCGGGGTGATGGAAATGCAGGCTTTGCTGACTGCGCGTTAGGCGGCTCGCTCAATTAATTGCCAGCTTTTGCACGCATTGATGCAACGTCGCTTGACTGGTGCATGCAAGTCACCAGAGCGAACTGACAAGCTGATTGAGTGCGGCGATCGGCGATCTAGGTTGGCCATCAGTGCAGGAGAGAGCTGATGACCAATGCGGATTTGTTGACGCGCAGACAGAGTGCGGTGGTGCGGGGCGTCAGTCACGCGACGCCGATTTTCGCGGATCGCGCGCTGAATAGCGAAATATGGGACGTCGAGGGCAAGCGCTATATCGACTTCGCCGGCGGCATCGCGGTGCTCAATACCGGCCACTGCCATCCGCACATCGTGCAGGCGATCCGCGCGCAGCTCGAGCGTTTCACCCACACCTGTTTCCAGGTGCTGCCCTATGAATCCTACATTGAGCTCGCCGAGCGGCTGAATGCGCTGGCGCCGATCAACGGTCCGCTGAAATCGATTCTGCTCAACACCGGCGCCGAAGCCACCGAGAACGCCGTCAAGATCGCGCGCGCCGCCACCGGCCGCAGCGGCGTGATCGCTTTCACCGGCAGCTTCCACGGTCGCACCGCCTTTGCCTCGGCGATGACCGGCAAGGTGATCCCCTACAAGAAGCTGCTCGGACCGCCGTTGCCCGGCGTCTGGCACGTGCCGTTTCCGGCCGCCGGCAGCGACGTCAGCGTCGACGACGCGCTGCGCGCCATCGCCTTTATCTTCAAGGCCGACATCGACGCCTCGCAAGTCGCCGCGATCATCATCGAGCCGGTGCAGGGCGAGGGCGGCTTTCACCAGGCTCCCGCCGAGCTGATGCGCGGGCTGCGGCGGATCTGCGACGAGAACGGCATCGTGCTGATCGCCGACGAGGTGCAGACCGGATACGGCCGCACCGGCAAGATGTTTGCGATGGAGCATTTCGACGTGCAGGCCGACATCGTCTGCGTGGCGAAGAGTCTCGCCGGCGGCATGCCGCTGTCCGCGGTGATCGGCCGCGCCGCGATCATGGACGCCGCCGAACCGGGCGGCCTCGGCGGCACCTATGCCGGCCATCCGTTGTCCTGCGCCGCGGCGCTGGCGGTGCTCGACGTGTTCGAGAAAGAGAACCTGGTGGCGCGCGCCAATCAGATCGGCGAGCGGCTGCGCGCCGGCATCGACCGCTTCGCGCTCTCCAATACGCTGTTGCCGGTTTCGGTGGCGCGCGGCCCCGGCGCCATGGTGGCGTTCGACATTCTCAAGAACCGCGGCAGCAACGAGCCGGATGCCGCAGCGACCAAGCGCGTCACCAAGCTCGCTTACGAGAATGGCCTGGTGCTGTTGTCCTGCGGCACCACCGCTAACACCATTCGCATCCTGGTGCCGCTGACCGCGTCGGACGCCATCGTCGACGAGGGGCTGGCGATCCTGGAACGCTGCCTCGCCGCCTAGCGACCCGCAACTCACGACGTCACGCAAAAGAAGCGCCACACCACGGGAATGATCGAGATGCTGAAGCCGAGTGATCCGGGCCTGTTGGCCGAACGCTGCCTGATCGGCGGGCAATGGCGCGGTGAGCCGGTCGATGCCGTGTTCAACCCGGCCACCGGCGAATGCATCGGCGCGGTGCCGCGGTTCGGCGCCGACGAAGCCGAGGAAGCGGTGCATGCGGCGGGCGTTGCGTTCCGGCAATGGTCGAAGCTGCTCGCCAAGCAGCGCGCCACGCTGCTGCGCGCCTGGTTCGATCAAATCATCGCGCATCGCGACGAGCTGGCGCGGCTACTGACTGCGGAGCAGGGCAAGCCACTGGCGGAAGCCTTCGGCGAGATCGACTACGCGGCGTCGTTCGTCGAGTTCTACGCCGAGGAGGCGCGCCGCATCTATGGCGAGACCATCCCGTCGCATCGCGCCGATGCCCGCACGCTGGTGATCCGCCAGCCGGTCGGCGTCGTCGCCGCGATCACGCCGTGGAATTTTCCCGCCGCGATGATCACCCGCAAGGTCGCCCCGGCGCTGGCCGCCGGTTGCACCGTGGTGGTCAAGCCGGCACCGGAGACGCCGTTCACCGCGCTGGCGCTCGGCGTGCTGGCGCAGCGCGCCGGGATTCCGGCCGGTGTGATCAACGTCATCACCGGCGACGCGCCGGCGATCGGCAAGGTACTGACCGAACATCCCTTGGTGCGCGCGATCAGCTTCACCGGCTCGACCGCGGTCGGCAAGATTTTGATGCGTCAGGCCGCGTCGACGGTGAAGCGGGTCGGGCTCGAACTCGGCGGCAACGCGCCGTTCATCGTGTTCGACGATGCCGACCTCGACGCCGCGGTCGAAGGCGTCATGGCGTCGAAGTTTCGCAACATGGGGCAAACCTGTGTCTGCGCCAACCGCATCTATGCGCAGGACGGCATCCACGACGCCTTCGTGCGCAAGCTCACCGATAAGGTCGCAGCATTGAAGGTCGGCAACGGCGTCGATGCCGGGGTGACGCAAGGCCCGCTGATCACCATGCAGGCGGTCGACAAGGTCGAGCGCCACATCGCTGATGCCACCGCGAAGGGCGCCAAGCTGGTGCTCGGCGGCAAGCGCCATGCGCTCGGTCGCACCTTCTTCGAGCCGACTGTGCTGTCGGGCGTCACCACCGAGATGCTGATCACTGATGAGGAAACCTTCGGCCCGGTGGCGCCGGTGTATCGCTTCAGCGACGAGGCCGACGTGATCGCCAAGGCCAACGCCTCGCCGTTCGGTCTGGCGGCGTATTTCTATGCCCGCGATCTCGGCCGGGTGTTCCGGGTCGCCGAGGCGCTGGAGGCTGGCATGGTCGGGGTCAACTCGGCGCTGCTCGGCGCCGATGTGGTGCCGTTCGGCGGCGTCAAGCAATCCGGGCTCGGCCGCGAAGGCTCGCGCCACGGCATCGAGGAATATGTCGACATCAAATACATCATGCTTGGCGGGCTCGACGGTTGAGCTGAGCGATCCCACAGGCGCGACAATTTTCAGATCCCAGGAGGCGGACACGTGGCGACAGAGACACTGACGAAACCGGATCAGCTCACCGAGCAACTTCGCGCCGCCGTGGATCGCAATTTCGACGATCAGCTCGGCTTCCTGGCGCGCATGGTGCAGTTTCGCAGCCTGCGCGGCGAGGAGACCCCGCAGCAGGATTGGCTGGCGCAGCAATTCGCCGGCCGCGGCTACGGCGTCGATACATTCAGCCTCGCCGATGTCGATCTGGCAAGCCATCCCAAGGCGGCGCCGCTCGACGGCATCGATCCCGCCGGCTCCAAGCAGGTGGTCGCGACCTATGACAGCCAGGGCAAGGGACGCAGCCTGATCCTGCAGGGCCACATCGACGTGGTGCCGGAAGGCCCCACCGATCTGTGGACCGACCAGCCCTATGCCGGCGTGGTGCGCGACGGCTGGATGATCGGCCGGGGCGCGCTCGACATGAAGGCCGGCGTGTCGGCGATGATCTTCGCGCTCGATGCGATCCGCGGCGCCGGCTACGCGCCGGATGCGCGGGTGCATCTGCAGACCGTGACCGAGGAGGAAAGCACCGGCAACGGCGCGCTCGCCACCTTGCTGCGCGGCTATCGCGCCGACGCCTGCCTGATCCCGGAGCCGACCGGGCACACCCTGACCCGCGCCCAGGTCGGCACCATCTGGTTCCGGCTGCGGGTGCGCGGCACCCCGGTGCATGTGGCCTATTCCGAGACCGGCACCAGCGCCATTCTGTCGGCGACGCATCTGATCCGCGCGTTCCAGGACTACACCAAGACCATCAACGCCAAGGCGGCGCGCGATCCCTGGTTCGGCCAGGTGAAGAACCCGATCAAGTTCAACGTCGGCATCATCAAGGGCGGCGACTGGCCGAGCTCCACCGCGGCGTGGTGCGAGCTGGATTGCCGGCTCGGGTTGTTGACCGACGAGACGCCGCAGCAGGCGATGCGCGGCATCGAACAGTGCCTGGCGGAAGCGCAAGCCGCCGACAGCTTCCTCTCCGAGAATCCGGCCGAGCTGATCTGGAGCGGCTTTCAGGCCGATCCGGCGGTATGCGAGCCGGGCGGCGTCGCGGAAGCGGTGCTCACCGCTGCGCATCAGGCGGCGTTTCAGGCGCCGCTCGACGTGCGGCTGTCCACCGCCGTCAACGACACCCGCTACTACTGCGTCGACTACGGCATTCCGGCCTTGTGTTACGGCCCCTATGGCATGGCCCCGCACGGCTTCGACGAGCGGGTCGATCTGGAAAGTCTGCGCAAGACCACGCTGAGCATCGCGCTGTTCGTCGCCGAATGGTGCGGGGTGAAGAAGCTGTGAGCAACCGCACCTCGACTCCCGCAGGCGCTGCCACCCGAACCATGACCGGGGCGGATCGGTTGTGCGACGCGCTGCTCGCCCACGAGGTCGACGTTTGTTTCGCCAATCCCGGCACCTCGGAAATGCATTTCGTCGCGGCGCTGGATCGCCAGCCGCGCATGAAGTGCATCCTCGGCCTGTTCGAAGGCGTGGTGACCGGCGCCGCCGACGGCTATGCGCGGATGCGCGATCGCCCGGCGGTGACGCTGCTGCATCTCGGCCCCGGGCTCGCCAACGGTCTCGCCAACATCCACAACGCGCGGCGCGCCAATTCGCCGATGATCAACATCGTCGGCGATCACGCGGTCGAGCATCTGCCGCTGGATTCGCCGTTGACCAGCGACATCGACTCGCTGGCGCGGCCGATGTCGCGCTGGGTGCGTCGCATCGCCGATCCGGTGCAGATCGACCGCGACGTCGCCGAGGCCTGGTCGCAGAGCCTGACGCCCGGCATTTCCACGCTGATCCTGCCCGCCGACATGGCGTGGAACGAGCATCGCTACACCGCGACGCTGGCGCGCGGCCAGCGCCCGCAACGCGAGCCGCTCAACCCCGACACCATCACTCGGATCGGCGCGGCGTTGCGCGCCAAGCGCAAGGTGGCGCTGCTGCTCACCGGCGCTGCGCTGCGCGACGCGCCGTTGAAGCTCGCCGCGCGGATCTGCAACGTCACCGGCGCGCAGATGTTCGCGCAGGGCGCCAACGGCCGGATCGAGCGCGGCCGCGGTCGCACCCCGATCGCCAAACTGCAACTCACCCACGAGGTCGGCGGCCGGATGCTGTGCGACGTCGAGATGCTGGTGCTGATCGGCAGCCAGGAGCCGGTGTCGTTCTTTGCCTATCCGAACCAGCCGGGCCGGCTGGCGCAGCCGGCTTGCGAGATCGTGCAATTGGCACGCGCCGATCAAGATCTCGTTCAGGCGCTGCAATGGCTGGCCGACGAAGCGAAGGCGCCGGCCGCGCCGTTGGTCTTTGCCGGACCGTTGCCCGCCGCGGCGGCGCCGAGCGCCGCCGGCGATGCCCTGACCGTGGCCGCGGTGAACCGGCTGGTCGCAACAAGGCTGCCCGAACAGGCGATCGTCTGCGACGAGGCTTTGACCTCGTCGGGCTTCTTCGACCTGTCCTATGAGTCCGAGCCGCACGACTATCTGCAGATCACCGGCGGGGCGATCGGCATCGGCATTCCGATGGCGGCGGGCGCCGCGGTGGCGTGTCCGAGCCGCAAGGTGATCAATCTGCAGGCCGACGGCAGCGGTATGTACACGGTGCAAGGGCTGTGGACCCACGCCCGCGAGAATCTCGACGTGCTGACCATCGTGTTTTCCAACCGCTCCTACGCCACGCTGTGGGGCGAGATGCACAAGGTCGGCGCGCAGGCCCCGGGCCGCAACGCCGAGCGCATGCTGCGGCTCGACCAGCCAGACCTCGACTGGGCCAAGCTCGCCGAGGGCATGGGCGTCGAGGCCAGCCGCGCCAGCACCGTGACAGAGTTTTCGAAGGCGCTCGACACCGCGCTCGGCCGCCGCGGCCCCTGCCTGATCGAGGCCATCGTTTGATGAACCAGCATCCCGATTTCAATTGCACAAGCGAGGAACGCCATGAACAGACGTGAATTTGCCAAACTCGGTCTTGCCGCGGGCATGCTCAGCATCGGTGGTTTTCCGATCGGCGTGAGCCGCGCGGCGGGGCAGACCCGCGGCGGCACGCTCAACACCATCATCCAGCCGGAGCCGCCGATCCTGGTCACCGCGCTCAATCAGCAGCAGCCGACGCTGACGCTCGGCGGCAAGATCTATGAAAGCCTGTTGCGCTACGATTTCGATCTCAAGCCGCTGCCCGGGCTGGCGCAATCCTGGGAGGTGTCGCCGGACCGGCTGACCTACACCTTCAAGCTGTTTCCCAACATCACCTTCCACGACGGTACGCCGCTGACCTCCGAGGACGTGGTGTTCTCGGTGATGAAGGTTCTGATCGAGAACCACTCCCGCGCCCGCTCCACCTTCTCGCGGATCGACAAGGCCGAGGCGCCTGACCCGCTCACCGTGGTGTTCAAGCTGAAGGCGCCGTTCTCGCCGTTCCTCACCGCCTTCGACTGCACCACCGCGCCGATCGTGCCGAAGCACATTTATGAAGGCAGCGACTTCCGCAAGAATCCGGCCAACGCCCAGGCGATCGGCTGCGGCCCGTTCAAGCTCAAGGAATGGGTGCGCGGCTCGCACGTTCACCTCGTCAGGCACGAGGGCTATTATCGCCCCGGCGAGCCCTATCTCGACGAGATCATCTATCGCGTGATCCCGGACTCCGCCTCGCGCTCGGTGGCGCTGGAGCAGGGCACCGTGCAGCTGACGCAATGGGGCGACGTGGAATCCTTCGAGGTGCCGCGGCTGACCAAACTGCCGAATCTGGCGATGACCACCAAGGGCTATGAATTCTTCGCGCCGCACCAGTGGCTGGAATTCAACAACCGCATCGCGCCGATGGACGACAAGCGGTTCCGCCAGGCGGTGATGTACGCGATCGATCGCAAGGCGCTGCTCAATCGGGTGTATTTCGGTCTCGGCAAGATCGCCACCGGGCCGGTGTCGTCGAAGACGAAATTCTACGAGAAGGACGTCAAGCAGTACGACTACTCGCTCGACAAGGCCAAAGCGCTGCTCGACGAGATGGGGCTGAAGCCCGGCGCCGACGGCAAGCGTGTCAGCATTCCGTATCTGGTGCCGCCTTACGGCGAATCCCATCAGCGCACCGCGGAGTTCATTCGCCAGTCGCTGGCGCGCGTCGGCGTCGACCTGCAGCTGCAGGGCATCGATCTCGCCGGCTGGGCCGACAAGTACAGCAACTGGGATTTCTCGATGACCGCGACCGTGGTCTATCAGTTCGGCGATCCGGCGCTCGGCGTGGCGCGGACCTACGTCTCCTCCAACATCCACAAGGGCATCCTGTTCTCCAACACCGCGGGCTATTCCAATCCGGAGGTCGATCGATTGTTCGAGGAAGCCGCCGTGGCGGGCGACGACGCCAAGCGCCAGCAATGCTACAGCGCGGCGCAGAAGCTGATCGTCGAGGACGCCCCGGTGGCCTGGCTTTTGGAGATGGATTATCCGAACTTCATGGATAAGCGGCTGCAGAACGTGATCACCACAGCGATCGGCGTGCACGACACCTTCGGCACGGTCTCGTTCGCATGAGCGTGATGGCGCTGGATACCAAGGCGGGCCGCGGCGTCGCCGTGGCCCTGGCGGTCCTAGGCTGGCTGGCGCGGTTCGTCGCGGTGGTGCTGGTGATCGCGACTTTCAACTTTGTTCTGGTGCACGCCGCCCCCGGCGATCCGGCCCAGGTGATCGCCGGCCAGAGTGGCTCGGCGGACGCCAAATTGCTCGCCCAGCTGCGCGCCGAATACGGCCTCGACAAGCCTTATCCGGTGCAGCTCGCCACCTATCTGAAACGCATCGTCACCCTGGATCTCGGCTATTCCTATCGCCAGCAGCGCAGCGTGCTGTCGCTGCTCGGCGAACGGCTGCCGGCGACCTTGCTGCTGACCTGCACGGCGTTCTTTCTGGCGCTCGCCGCCGGCGTGCTGCTCGGCACGCTGGCGGGAATGCGCGCCGGCAAATGGAGCGACACCGTGCTGACCATCGTGTCGCTGCTGCTCTACGCCATGCCGGTGTTCTGGCTCGGGCTGATGCTGGTGCTGCTGTTCTCGGTCAAGCTGGATTGGCTGCCGGCGTTCGGCTATGTCACGATCGGCGTGGAGATGACGGCGTTCGAGCGGCTGCGCGACATCGCTTCGCATCTGGTGTTGCCGGCGGTCTCGCTGGCGGCGGTGCATATGGCGATTTATGCCCGGCTGATGCGCTCCTCGGTGATCGAGCTCGCGCATCAGGATTTCATCAAGACCGCGCGCGCCAAGGGCTTGAAGCAAGGGCGCATCGTCGCCCGTCACATCCTGCGCAACGCCATCCTGCCGGTGGTCACGGTGGCCGGCATGCAGGCCGGCGCGCTGGTCGGCGGCGCGGTGGTGATCGAGACGGTGTTCGCCTGGCCGGGGCTCGGCCGGCTGACCTACGACGCGGTGTTGCAGCGCGACTATCCGGTGATGCTCGGCATCTTCCTGATGATGTCGGTGATCGTCATCCTGCTCAACCTGGTGACCGACGCGATCTACCGGCTGGTCGATCCGCGGGTTTCGCTGCGTGCGGCCTCATGAGCGGAGTTTGATCATGGATACGCTCAAGACCTTCCTGCGCCACCCGACCGGCGTGATCGGCCTGGTGATCCTGCTCGCGGTGATCGTGCTCGCCGCGGTCGCGCCGGCGCTGTTTCCCGACGATCCCTGGGAGATGGTCGGCGCGCCGTTCCAGCCGCCGCTCAGCGAGGGGCTGTGGCTCGGCTCCGACATGCTCGGCCGCGACGTCGCCGCCGGCATTGCCCATGGCGCGCGGGTGTCGCTCAGCATCGGCGTCGCCTCGACGCTCGCCGCATTGTTCATCGGCGTGGTGGTCGGCGCCATCGCCGGCTATTTCGGCGGCAAGGTCGACGACCTGATGATGCGCGTCACCGAACTGTTCCAGACCATCCCGGGTTTCATCCTGGCGATCCTGCTGGTGGCGACGCTGGGGCCGACGCTGAGCAATGTGATCATCGCGATCGGCGCGGTGAGTTGGCCGCCCTTGGCGCGATTGACGCGGGCGGAATTCCTGCGGCTGCGCGGCCGCGAATTCGTCCAGGCGGCGGTGTGCCAGGGCCAGCCGCCGATGGTGGTGGTGCTGCGCCACATCCTGCCCAACGCGATCTCGCCGATCATCGTCACCGGCTCGCTGACCATCGCCACCGCGATCCTGATTGAAAGCGCACTGAGCTTCCTCGGGCTCGGCGATCCCAACCTGATGTCCTGGGGCTTCATGATCGGCGCCTCGCGCACCGTGATGCGCCAGGCCTGGTGGATGAGCGTGTTTCCCGGCATCGCCATCCTGCTCACCGTGCTCGCGATCAATCTGGTCGGCGAGGGACTGAACGACACGCTCAACCCGCGCATCTCCAGAAGGGGCCGAACCGTATGACCGACGATGTCCTGCTGTCGATCGAGAATCTGTCGGTGGCGCTGCCGCAGGGCGGCGACCGCGGCTTCGCGGTCGAGGAGGTGTCGCTGAGCGTGCGCCGCAACGAGATCGTCTGCCTGGTCGGCGAATCCGGCTCCGGCAAGTCGATCACCGCGCATGCCGTGCTGCGGCTGTTGCCGGACAATCTCGCCGTCGCCGCCGGCGCGATCCGGTTTCAGGGCGCCGATCTCGCCGCCGCCGACGAGGCCAGCATGCGGGGGCTGCGCGGCGGTCCGATCTCGATGATCTTCCAGGAGCCGCTCAGCGCGCTCAATCCGCTGGCGCGGGTCGGCGACCAGATCGCCGAAGCGATCCTCACCCACGCCCGGCCGCGGCCGAGCAAGACGGCGCTCGACGCAAGGGTGCTGGAACTGGTCGCCGCGGTCGGCCTGCCGGACCCCGCGAGCTTGGTGCGCAGCTATCCGTTCCAGCTCTCCGGCGGCCAGCGTCAGCGCATCATGATCGCGATGGCGATGTCGAACAATCCGGCGCTCTTGCTCGCCGACGAGCCGACCACCGCGCTGGACGTCACCACCCAGAAGCAGATCCTGCTGCTGATCCGCAAATTGCAGGCCGAGCGCGGCATGGGCGTGTTGTTCATCACCCACGATTTCGGCGTGGTCGCCGATATCGCCGACCGCGTCGTGGTGATGCGCGGCGGCCGCGTGGTCGAGCAGGGCAGCGTCGACGAGGTGTTGCACGCGCCGAAGGACGACTACACCAAGGCGCTGATCGCGGCGGTGCCGGGCTCGCGGCCGGCCTCCAGCCTCGATCGCGGGATCCGCGGCGATCCGTTGCTCGACGCGCAGGGCCTGAACAAGACCTTCGTCACCGGGCAGGGGCTGTTTCGGCCGGATCGCCGGGTGGCGGCGGTGCAGGACGTGGCGCTGACGTTGCGGCCGCGCGAGACCGTGGCGGTGGTCGGCGAATCCGGCTCCGGCAAGTCGACGCTGGGCCGCATCATCATGCGGCTGATCGAGCCGGACACCGGCGCGATCGATTTCGACGGCACCGATTTCCTCGAGCTGCGCGGCGTGCAACTGCGCTCGATGCGCCGCAAGGTGCAGATCGTGTTTCAGGACCCCTACGCCGCGCTCGATCCGCGGCAGAAGGTCGGCGACGCCATCGCCCGGGGGCCGATGGCTTACGGCGTGCCGGCCGCCGAGGCGATCGCCGATGCCAAGCGGCTGTTGGCAAGGGTCGGGCTCAAGGACAGCGCCGCGGAGCGCTATCCGCACGAATTCTCCGGCGGCCAGCGGCAACGCATCTGCATCGCCCGGGCGTTGGCGCTGAAGCCCTTGGTGCTGGTGGCGGACGAAGCGGTGTCGGCGCTCGACGTCTCGGTGCAGGCGCAGATCCTGGCGCTGCTCGCCGAATTACGCGAGGAAATGAATCTGGCGATGCTGTTCATCACCCATGATCTGCGGGTCGCCGCCGAGATCGCCGATCGCATCGTGGTGATGCGGCGCGGCGCGATCGTCGAGCAGGGCGAGACCCGCTCGGTGTTCAGCACGCCGCAGCACGCCTATACCCGCGCTCTGCTCGACGCGATTCCGGGGCGCAGCCTGTTCGCCGGTCCGCAGGCCGCACCCGCCGGCGTCATGCGGGCCTGATCGCGGCGGCTATTTGGAATCGGGGTCCGCGGCTGTGGCTGCGCCGTCCGCCGGCGCCGCCGCGCCGCGTTGGCAATCCATCGAGAACACCAATTCGCCGCGCGCGGTGCGGCCGATCGGCTGACACGGCGCGAAGCGATCGCTGACGTCGGCGGCGACTGGCGCGAGGCTGGGCGCCGTCGACGCCGCGGCGGTCGTCGGCGCGGTCGATGTCGAGGACGCGATCAGGCTGCCGAGGTTGCGGTACAGAAATAGCGCGGTGAAACCGATCGCGCCGACCACGATCATCACCCGCAAAAACCACTTGGAAAATTCGTGCATCGTCCCACTCCCAACCGGCGCCGCAGCCAGCCACGCGGTGTGTGACGCAGTTAGCCGCCGCCGGCGGCGCTCTGCAATACGGCTTCAGCCTAACCCACCAGCCGAACCGGCGGCAGATGTCCCGCCGTGGGCTTGCTGAAGCCGGCAATCGCGCTTCGCCGCAACAAGCCGGCCCGATGGTGCGGTTCAGGCCGGGCGGTGACGCCGCGCCGGCTTGTCCGCCTTCGCCGCCAGTGCCAGCGCCGCGACGGCGACCACGCGGTCGATCACGCCGTCGACGTCGTTGAGATCGCAGCGGCCGTCCGACAGCTTCTGCAATCGCTCGCTGTCGCGGATGGTGTGGTGCGCCATCGCGAGCGCAAAATGCAGCCCCCAGAAAATCTCCACCTCGGGCAGCGCCGGCAGCGCGCGGCGCAGCGCCGCGGCGAATTTGCGCAAGTGATCGACCTCGCGGTTCTTGATGGCGCGGATCGGCGCGATCGCCTCGATCGAGGCGCGGATCATGAAGCGCGCGGCGTCGGAGCGCTGCTGATCGGGGCCGAGACAGCCGCGCAAGGTCGGGCCGACCAGCGCCCGCAGCACCTCTTCGATCGGTGCGCGGCCGCCGCCGGCCGCTTCCGCGGCCTTCAATTCATTGAGCCGCTCGCGGTTGGTGGCAAGCGAGCGGCTGACGAACAATTCGGTGATCAATTCGTCTTTGGAGCCGAAATGATAGTTCACCGCGGCGAGGTTGACGCCGGCTTCGGCGACGATGTCGCGCAGCGTCACCTCGGAAAAGCCGCGCGCGGCATAGAGCCGCTCGGCCGCTGTGAGGATCGCGCTGCGGGTATCGGTCGACATCCTAAGCCAAAGTGTGAGGGGTGGGATCTTGCAATTCAAACGCTTGTATGAAACAATCGTTTGAACGAGGGGAGTTGTCAATGCGCGCCGTTGCGCCTGACGCGCTTCCCGTCAGAAATTCCGTCCGGCGGCCGCCGCAACGGCCTGCGCATCGCGCAAAATGGCCTTGCGGCGGGGGCGCGACGGCGAGACAGTGCCGCGCAAAGAAGTGCTGCAAAAACCTGAGGAACGCTTCCATGGATTTCAACCTGTCTGACCGCCAGCGCGAATGGCTCGATCGCGTCAACGCCTTCATGGACGCGCATGTGCGGCCGGCGGTGCCGATCTACAGGGAGCAGGACGAGGCCGGCGAGCGCTGGAAGGTGATCCCGATCCTCGAAGACCTGAAGAAGAAGGCCAAGGCCGAAGGGCTGTGGAATATGTTCATGCCGCCGTCGTCGCATGAGGATGACGAGTTCCGCGGCGCCGGCCTCAGCAATCTGGAATACGCGCTGCTCGCCGAGCAGATGGGCCGCATCGGCTTTGCCTCGGAAGTGTTCAACTGCTCGGCGCCGGACACCGGCAACATGGAAGTGCTGATGCGCTACGGCAGCAAGGAGCACAAGCGCAAATGGCTTCGACCGTTGATGGACGGCGAGATCCGTTCCGCCTTCCTGATGACCGAACCCGCGGTGGCCTCGTCAGATGCCACCAACATCGAGACCCGGATCGAGCGCGACGGCGACGACTATGTCATCAACGGCCGCAAATGGTGGTCGTCCGGCGTCGGCGATCCGCGCTGCGCGGTGCTGATCGTGATGGGCAAGACCGATCCCGGCGCGGCGCGGCATCAGCAGCAATCGCAGATTCTGGTGCCGCGCGACGCCAAGGGCATCACGGTGGAAAAGATGCTGCCGGTGTTCGGCTTCGACGACGCGCCGCACGGCCACGGCCAGGTGCTGCTCGACAACGTCCGCGTCCCGGCCAGCAACATCCTGCTCGGCGAGGGCAGGGGCTTTGAAATCGCGCAAGGAAGGCTCGGCCCCGGCCGCATCCATCACTGCATGCGCACCATCGGCAAGGCCGAGGAGGCGCTGGAGAAGATGGTGAAGCGATTGTCGTCGCGCACCGCGTTCGGCAAGAAAATCATCGAATATTCGATCTGGGAGCAACGCATCGCCGAGGCGCGCACCGACATCGAGATGAACCGGCTGTTGTGCCTGAAGGCCGCCGACATGATGGACAAGGTCGGCAACAAGACCGCGCAGCTCGAGATCGCGATGATCAAGGTCGCGGCGCCGAACATGGCGCTGCGCATCATCGACAACGCGATCCAGGCGTTCGGCGGCGCCGGCGTCTCCGACGACGCCGGTCTCGCCAAGGACTACGCGCATATGCGCACCATGCGTCTCGCCGACGGCCCGGACGAGGTGCACAACCGCGCCATCGCGCGGCTCGAATTGCGCAAATACGCCAACGCGCCGGCCAAGCACTGAAGCGGGGACAACGTGAGCGAAGCCGTGCGCAGGGACGAGGAGTTTTCCGGCACCAAGCCGGTCGAGGAGCGTCACAAGATTGACGAAGCAAGCCTCGACCGTTGGATGCAGCACAATGTCGTGGGCTATGCTGGGCCTTTGACCGTGCTGCAGTTCAAGGGCGGCCAGTCCAACCCGACCTATCGGCTGGATACGCCGGCGCGCGCTTATGTGATGCGCAGGAAGCCGTTCGGCAAATTGCTGCCGTCGGCGCATGCGGTCGATCGCGAGTTCAAGGTGATCGCAGCACTCGGCGCGAAGGGCTTTCCGGTCGCCAAGGCTTACGCGCTGTGCACCGACGACGCGGTGATCGGGGCTGCGTTCTACGTCATGTCGATGGAGCAGGGCCGGATCTTCTGGGATTCGACGCTGCCGCAATTGCCGCGCGAGGCGCGCCGCGCGATCTACACCGCCAAGATCGAGACGCTGGCGAAACTGCACAGCTACGATCCGGAGACAATCGGGCTCGGCGACTTCGGCAAGCCCGGCAATTACTTCGCCCGTCAGGTCGATCGCTGGACCAAGCAGTACCGCGCCTCGGAGACCCAGAGCATTCCGGAGATGGACCGGCTGATCGACTGGCTGCCGCGCAGCGTGCCGCAGCAGGCCGGAATCTGCGTGGTGCATGGCGACTATCGCATCGACAACATGGTGTTTCACGCCACCGAGCCCAAGGTGCAGGCGGTGCTGGATTGGGAGCTGTCCACGCTCGGCGATCCGATGGCGGATTTCACGTACCTCTTGATGCAATGGACTATGCCCGGCCTTGCCGAGGTGGATTTCGCCGGGCTCAACATCCCGACCATGGACGAGGCCGCCGAGATCTACTGCCGCGCCAGCGGCCGCCCCGAGGTGCCAGATCTCAACTGGTACTACGCTTACAATCTGTTTCGCCTCGCCGGCATCACCCAGGGCATCGCCGGGCGTATCCGCGACGGCACCGCCGCCTCGGCCAAGGCGATGGAAACCGCCGCGCGCACCGTGCCGCTGTCGCAGGCGGCGTGGAGCTACGCGCAGAAGGCCGGGGCGGGATAGGGCGTCGCGTTGAACCCATTCTGTTCAACGGCGCCACGCCGGCCAGGTCGTCGCGATCGAGCGAAGCGTCTCCACGCGTCGTCCCTGCGCAGGCAGGGACCTATCACCCCTGGCGTTCGCGATCAGCAATGTCCCTGGCCATCGCGCAAAAAGAGATTCCGCGCCGTATGGGTCCCTGCATGCGCAGGGACGACCCGTTGAAATGCGGAGGCCACTTCGCGGCCGAGGTGCGAGCGGCACGCTCCCCTGAAGCCATCGCCCAGCGACCGCCGCGGAACATCACGCGACGAGGCGCCCTTCATATCGGCTTGCCGACATAAGGCATCGACGCGGTTAGGCCGCCGTCGACCGGGATCGCCTGGCCGTTGACGTAGGACGCCTCGTCGCTGGCCAGGAACAGCCCCATCGCCGCCAGCTCGTGCGGCTGTCCGGCGCGCTTCAACGGATTGATCTGGCCGATCTTGTGTGCGGTGCCGCGTTCGCGCGCGTTGTCGAACACCTGCTGGGTCATCCCGGTCTCGATCAGCCCCGGACACACCGCGTTGATCCGGACTCCGGTGCCGGACAGCGAATAGGCGGTGGTCTGCACCAGGCTGATTACCCCGGCTTTTGAGGCCGCGTAAGGGTGGCCGGAAGCGCCGGCCTTCAGCCCGGCGACCGAGGCGGTCAGCACGATGGCGCCGCGCTCCTGCGCGATCATGTGCGGGATCGCGTGCTTGATCGCCAGGAACGGTCCGATCAGATTGATCCGCAGCACTTCCTGCCAGTGTTCGACGGTCTGCTCCTCGAGCGGCACCAGGCCGCCGCTGACCCCGGCATTGGCCCAGATCGCGTCGAGCCGGCCATGCTCGGCCACCGCCTGGGCGATGAAGGCTTTGACGTCGTGCTCGGAGCCGGCATCGCCGACCACCGCCTCGGCGTGGCCGCCTTGCCGGCGCACTAGCTCGACGGTGTCGTGCACCGCTTCCGAGCGATCCACCGCGATCAGTCTGGCGCCTTCTTTGGTGAACAGTAGCGCCGCAGCGCGGCCGATGCCGCTGCCGGCGCCGGTGATGATGACGGATTTGCCTTCGAGGCGGCCCATGCGTATCTCCCAGTTTGTGCGCGCGCGGCGTCTGCCGCATCACGGAATTCCGATCGGCTGGTTGTCCAGCCAAGACGGTGGTTCGACCACAAGTCACTTGAGGCCATCTGCGCACTGACGTACAGCGACTTGCAAGTCCGGTGAAGCCGGTCTTTTGCAGCAGATCGTCGGAAGGGGTATGGCGATGTCCAATGCCGATCAGCCGCTCGCAGCACAGCCCGCCGTCCCACCCGGCGTGGTGGCGACGCGGTGGTGGTGGGTGCGCCACGCCCCGGTGCGCGAGGACAATGGCTGCATCTACGGCCAGACCGACATCGGCTGCGACTGCAGCGACGGCTACGTGTTCAGCGCGGTCGGCAAGATCCTGCCGCGCCACGCGGCGTGGTTTTCCAGTCATCTGAAGCGCACGCATCAGACCGCGGCGGCGCTGTTCGCCGCCGGCTATCCCGAGCCGGCGACCATCGCGCAGGAGCCGGCGCTGGCCGAGCAGCATTTGGGCGAGTGGCAGGGGCTGAACCGCGCGGCGTTCTTCGCCTCGCGGCCGATCGCGGTCGGCAGCTACTGGTTCGCGCCGATCGATGATCCGGCGCCGGGCGGCGAGAGCTTCATGGACCTTTACACCCGGGTGCGCGGCGCGATCGAGCGCATCAATGTCAGTCACGCCGGGCAGGACGTCATCGCGGTGGCGCATGGCGGCACCATCAAGGCGGCGATTGGGCTGGCGCTCGGCGATCAGCCGGAACGCGGGCTCGCCTTCACCATCGACAATTGCTCGGTGACGCGGCTCGATCATCTGGAAAGCGACGGCCATTCCGGCTGGCGGATTCCGATGCTCAATCAGCAGCCCTGGATCGCCGACGCCGCGCACGCCGCGATGCATCAGCCGGACGGGCCGGAACTGGCGCCGGGCAAGCTGGCATAAGCCGGCCCGTCGCCCGCCGCACCTCGTCAACAACCGGCGCAACCGCCGGATCATCTGGGAGAGATTTATGAGTTTGTTCGATCTGTCGGGAAAAGTCGCGGTGATCACCGGCTCGTCGCGCGGCATCGGCCGCGCCATCGCCGAGCGGATGGCCGAGCACGGCGCCAATGTGGTGATCTCGTCGCGCAAGCAGCAGGCCTGCGACGAGGCCGCGCACGCCATCAACGACAAGCTAGGCAGCCGCGTGGCGTTGCCGGTGGCCGCCAACATCTCGACCAAGGACGATCTGAAGCATCTCGTCGAGGAGACCAACCGGGTGTTCGGGCCGATCGACACGCTGGTGTGCAACGCCGCGTCGAATCCGTATTACGGGCCGCAGGCGGAGATTTCCGACGATCAGTTCCGCAAGATCCTTGACAACAACATCGTCGCCAATCACTGGCTGATCAGCCTGGTGGCGCCGCAGATGATCGAACGCCGCGACGGTTCGATCACCATCGTGTCCTCGATCGGCGGGCTGAAGGGCTCTACCGTGATCGGTGCCTATTGCATCTCCAAGGCCGCCGACATGCAGCTCGCGCGCAATCTGGCCTGCGAATACGGCCCGCACAATGTCCGTGTCAACTGCATCGCGCCGGGCCTGATCAAGACCGATTTCGCCAAGGCGCTGTGGGACAATCCGGACACGCTGAAGGCATCCACCGCACGCTCGCCGTTGCTGCGGATCGGCGAGCCCGACGAGATCGCCGGCGCCGCGGTGTTTCTGGCCTCGGCGGCCGGCACCTTCATGACCGGGCAGACTCTGGTGATCGACGGCGGCGCGACGATCAGCTAATCCACCTGCCGCTGTTGCCGCAGCATTTTGACGATGGCCTGCTTGATCCGGCCGAATTCCGGTTCGGCGAGCAGCGCCTCGTAGTTGCGCGGTCGCGGGAACGGCACCGAGATCTCCAGCGCGACGCGGCCGGGCCGCCGGCTCATCACAGCGATGCGGTCGGCGAGGAACAGCGATTCCTCGATGTCGTGGGTGACGAACAGCACGGTGGAGCCGGTGCGGTCGCGCGCCGACAGCAATAGCTCCTGCATGTCGAGCCGGGTCTGCGCGTCGAGCGCGCCGAACGGCTCGTCCATCAGCAACAGCCGCGGCTGTGAGATCCAGGCCCGCGCGATCGCCACCCGCTGCCGCATGCCGCCGGAGAGTTCGTAGGGCGCGTGGCGTTCGAAGCCGGCAAGCCCCATCACCTCGATCAGTTGCCGCGCGCGCGGCCGGTAGTCCCGCGCCGGGATGCCGGCGAGTCGCGGCGCGAAGGTGATGTTGCCCTGCACCGACAGCCAGGGAAACAGCAGCGCGTCCTGAAACACGATGCCGCGATCCGGCCCCGGTCGGCCGACCGGCGCGCCGCCGATCGCCACATGGCCGGCGCTCGGCCGTTCGAAGCCGGCGAGCAGGTCGAGCACGGTCGATTTGCCGCAGCCGCTTGGCCCCAGCAGGCAGACGAACTCGCCCTCGGCGACCGCGAGCGAGAAATCGTCGAGCGCCTGCGTGGCGCGCCCGCTGCGGCGGTCGTCGAACCGCTTGCCGACGGCGTTGAGTTCGATCAGCGGCGCGGGCATCGGCGTCAGGCGTGTCCGGCCCACGGCGTGGTCCAGCGCTGCAGCGCGATCAGCACCAGGTCGAGCGCGTAGCCGGTGGCGCCGAGCAGCACGATGCCGAGCATCACGATGTCGGTGCGCAGATAGGCGCTGGCATTGACCACCATCCAGCCGATTCCGGCGTCGGAGGCGATCATCTCGGCGGCGATCAGCGTGGTCCAGCCGATGCCGAGCGACAGCCGGATGGTGACGAACAGTTCCGGCAGCATCTGCGGCAGCATCACGTAGCGGAACAGCTGAAAGCCGTGGGCGCCGAGCGCCTGGCCGGCGCGCAGTTGCTGGCGCCGCACGTTGCCGACCGCCGCGGCGGCGCCGACCACGATGCTGAGCAGGGCCGAGATGAAGATCAGCAGCACCTTGGAGAATTCGCCGATCCCGAACCACAGGATCACCAGCGGGATCAGCGCCAGCTTCGGCAAGGGGCGCAGGAACTGCACGAACGGATCGATCAGCGCGCCGAGCATCGGCGCCATCCCCATGCCGATGCCGAGCGGTATCCCGATCGCCACCGCGGCGACGAAGGCGCCGACCGCGCGCCCGAGGCTGAGCGCCAGATGTTGCCACAGCGGCGTCTGCCGATAGCCGTCGCGCACGAGGCCAATCGCGGTCGATAGGATCTCCGAGGGCGGCGGCAGCAGCAGGGCGTCGACCCAATGACCGCGGCCGGCCGCTTCCCACAGCAGCGTCACCGCCACGACCGAGCCTGCGCTGATCGCGGCCTGTCGTGTCGACCCGCTCAGCGTCAAGCCGGGAAGGCTTTGCGTAGCAGGGCGTAATTGACCAGCGGCACGAAGGATTCCGGGATGCTGTCCGGCTTCAATTCGCCGGTGTCGGCGAGGAATTTGGCGGCGTCGCCGAGCGCCTTGATCAGCGGCGCATCCTTGGCGGTTGCGGCATCGCCCCAATATTTCGGACCGAGCTGTTCCTGGAACGACGGATAGCGCAGCCCCGCCAGCGTATCGCGCACCGCTTCGAACGGTGCGCCATAGTTCTGCGCCAGGATGCGCGCGACCGCGTCGGGATCGGCCTTGTAGCGCTCGATCTGCGCCTGCACGGCGTGCAGCCAGGCTACCACCGTGTCCGGATAGGCGTCGGCGAATTCGGCCCGCACCACCGCCGAATTCCACACGAACACGCCGTCCTGCTGCAACTGCTCCGACACCAGCAATTGATGGCCGCCGTCGGCGAGCAATTCGCCCCAGAACGGGCCGTTGATGTAAGTGGCGTCAATGTCGCCGCGCTTCCAGGCCGCGATCGTATCGGGCTGGGTCAGCGGCAGACGCTTGATCTTGCCGCCGTCGAGCTTGTTGATGCGGATCGCGGCTTCCAGCGCGAACGCCATGGTCGAGGAGGGCGCCACCGCGATGCGCTTGCCCTCGAGGTCCTTCAGCGTAGCGATGCCCGGCTTGGCGATCAGCCGTTCGCTGGTGGCGACGATTTCCGGCGAGCCGAGAAGCTGGATCGGCAGCTTGCGGGCGATGCCGGCGACGATCGGGGTGTTGCCGAAGATCGCGAAATCGATCTGCTTGGCGGCGAGCAGCGTCAGCGCCGGCCCGCCGGCCGGGAACGACACCCATTCGACCTTGGTGCCGAGCGCCTTCTCGAAGCTGCCGTCGAAGCGACCCACGGTCCAGGCCCGCGCCGCAGTCAGCACGCCGATCCGCACCACCTCGGGCTTCGGCGTCGACTGCGCCGGTGCGGATCGTCCGGCAAGAGCGGCGGCGACGCCGCCGGCACCGAGGGCCAGGAATCTGCGGCGAGCGATATCGGATTGCGACCCGGTCATGAACTACCTGCCAAAGCATGCCCCCGCGCGGGAGCGGGACGTCAGAACAATGGCGCGAATTATTTGGCAGGACGTCGCGCAAGTCGATAGATGGATATATCAAAGGCGCGCGCAACTCGGCTGAGACGTTATCCGAACCGCAGCGGAGTTAGACGAATGTCGCGCGGCGCCGCGGGGGCGCTTACTCCAGCGCGGCGTAGACCAGGCTGCGCACCAGGTTGCGGAAATATTCGCGCTGGCCGGGGCCTTGCGACATGAACACCGCGAACAGTTCTTCCTGCGGATCGATCCAGAAGAACGTGCCGGCGATGCCGCTCCAGAAGAACTGCCCGACCGAGCCCGCGAACGGCGCCAAGCCCTGGTCGGTGCGCACCGCAAAGCCGAGCCCGAAGCCGTGGCCGGGCGGCAGGATGTAGCGATCGGTAGGCACGTGGCGCCCGAGATGGTTCGACGCCATCAGCTGCAGCGTCTTGCGGCCGATGATACGGGTGCCGTCCAGCGTGCCGCCGTTCAACAGCATCTGGCAGAACCGCGCGTAGTCCATGGTGGTCGAGGTGAGCCCGCCGCCGCCGGATTGCATGGTCGGCCGCTCCAGCATGTTGAACAGCTGCACCGGCTCGCCGCTCCACGGATCCGTCGCAAACGGCTCGGCGAGGCGCCCGGCATTCTCAGGCCCGGTGTGGAACGCGGTCTCGTTCATCTGCAGCGGCGCCAGCACGCGCTGCTGTAGCACCGTGCCGAGCGCCTGGCCGGTGATCACTTCGAGCACGCGGCCGAGAATGTCGGTAGAGCGGCTGTAGTTGAACGCGCTGCCGGGCTGGCACAGAAGCGGCAGGCCGGCGACCAGCCGCGCGTGGTCGGCGTTGCTGAGCTTACGGTCGCCGAGCTTGGCTTCGAGATACTGCTTCTGAATTGGTCCGGTGCCGATATGTTCGTAGCCGATGCCGGAGGTGTGGCGCAGCAGGTCCTGGATGGTGATCGCCCGGGTCGGCGCCACCAGATCGAACTCGTCGCCGCGGGCGATGCCGACCTTCTGGTCGGCGAACTCCGGAATGAATTTCGCCAGCGCGTCGTCGAGCAGCAGCAGGCCGTCCTCGACCAGCTGCATGGCCGCGATCGAGACGATCGGCTTCGTCATCGAGAAAATCCGGAAGATGCTGTCTTGCGTCATCGGCTGGGCGGCCGCCGGGCTCTGGCGGCCCAGCGCTTCGAACCAGCCGACCTCGCCGCGGCGCGCGATCAGCACGGTGACGCCGGGAATGCTTCCCTTGTCGATCTCGCGCTTGAAGGCGTCCGACATCTTGCGCAAGCGATGCGACGACAGCCCGAGCGCGTCGGGTTTGCCGTGCGGCAATGGCGGGGTCGGCGAGGCGGGCCGCGTTGCCGGCTGCAGGGTCGCTGGACTGGTCATGGCGTCTTTCGTGTCAACGTGCTGTGCGCGGCCCGATGTGGGCTTCTTCGCAGCGCTGCAACAGATTGAACCAGAATGTCGCGATTGAACAGGCCGCGGCGCGCGAACGAAGGGATCGTTCGGTCAACGCGCGCGACCGGGGAAAGCTGTTGCCGGTTTCAGCCGCACCATGGCGGCAGCGCCGCGTCCCGCGCGGACGCGTGTTGCGTCGCTGCAATCGTGCCAGAGGATCAGGCGGCACGGACTTCGCGCAGGAAGGCGTCGACCTGGCTGCGCAGCAGGTCGCCGTTGCGCGACAGTTCCGCGGATGAGTCGACGACGCGGCTCGCCGCAACCCCGGTCTGTTCGGCGGCGCGGCGGACGCCCTCGATGTTGTCCGAGACTTCGCTGGAGCCGCGCGCGGCCTCGCTGACGTTCTGCGCGATTTCGCGGGTGGCGGCGCTCTGCTGCTCGACCGCCGCGGCGATCGCCGAGGCGATCTCGCTGACCTGGCCGATGGTGGAGGTGATGCCGCCGATCGCGTCGACCGAAAGCTGGGTGGCGTTCTGGATCGCCAAAACCTGCGCGGAGATTTCGTCGGTGGCCTTCGCGGTCTGGGTCGCCAGCGCCTTGACCTCGGAGGCGACCACGGTAAAGCCGCGGCCGGCTTCGCCCGCGCGCGCCGCCTCGATCGTCGCGTTGAGCGCCAACAGGTTGGTTTGCGCGGCGATCTCGCTGATCAGCTTGACGACGTCGCCGATGCGTTGCGCGGCATCGGCCAGGCCGTTGATCTGCGCGTTGGTGTTGTTGGCCTGATCGAGCGCCGCGCCGGCGACCTTGGCGGATTCGTTGACGCGTTGCGCGATCTCGTTGACCGAGGCGTTGAGCTCCTCGATCGCGGCGGCGACGGCTTGCGCATTCTGTGTCGCCACCTCCGAGGAGGCCGCGACCGCGGTGGTCTGGCTGCTGGCTTCCTCGGCATTGTCGGCCATCGATTGCGCGGTGCTGCGCAGATCGACCGCCGCCGAGCCGACCGCGGCGACGATGCTGCCGACGCCGGATTCAAAGCGGCCGGCGAGCGCCTGCAGCGTGCTCTGCCGCTCGGCCTCGGCCTGGGCGCGTTGCTGCTCCTGGGCGCCGCGTAGCCGCGCGGTCTCCGCCAGGCCATCCTTGAACACCTCGACCGCGCGCGCCATCGACCCGATCTCGTCGCTTCGTTTGGCGCCCGGCACGACGACGTCCTGCCGGCCCGAGCTGATCTGGCCCATCGCATCCTCCAGCGCCCGGATCGGCCGGCCGAGGCCGCGCCCGAGCCAGGCGGCGACCAGCGCGGCGATCAGCACGGCGATCGCGGTGACGATGGCAAACCACATTATCGATTGCCGCGCGACGGCCTGGTAGGCGCTGGTGTCGCGGACGATTTCCACCACGGCGACCGGGTCGCCGGAGAAATTCTTGATCGGGCCAAAGCTGCGGCCCTCGCTGGCCCGGGTTTCGATCACGGTCTCGCCGGACAACGCGCGCTGCATCAGCTCGATCGACGGCGCGCCCCGGGTCAGGGTGGTGGCCAGCGTCTTGACCGCGCCGCCGTCGAGCTGGTGGATCGCGACGTCGACGCCGAACCGGGATTTCATCGCCTTCACGAAGGTGTCGCCGAACGGCGCGCCGATATCGATGGCGCCGACCAGGGTGGCGCCGTCCATGATCGGCGTGGTGGCGAACACGTTGAGGACATCGCGGCCGGTCTCGACGCCGCCGATCGCCTGCTTGGTCTGGAACGCCTGCACCACCATCTTGCGGCGGGCGGAGACGTCGTCGCCGAACGCCGACGGGTTATGCACCCGCGCCAGCGCCAACGCCGGCGGGACCTGGATGGTGATCAATTCCAGACCCAGCGGCTTGATGTCGCGCAGCGCGTCGTTGAGCATCGCCAGCACGCCCGGCCGATCGCCGGCGCGGACCAGGGCTTTGAGCTGCGGCATGGTCGCCAGCGCCTTGCTGACGGCGAGCGCGGTGCGGGTCTCGCCGTCCAGGGCGGCCAGCATGGTGGCGTAATCGTCGCGCAGCTCGCGCTGCAGCGCCAGATCGACCGTGGTCTGCTGCCGCCAGATGCCGAATCCGGCCAGGGCGGCGCAGGACACCGCGCCGACCAGCGAAATCGCCACCATGATGCGGACGGAAATGGACTTGATGCCGAGCATGGGGCCCCCGGATGCGTGTGATCGTCGCAATGAATTTCATCCCGGTTCTAGGCGGACGCCGTCAACTTTCGCTTAACATTCTGAAAAGACTTGTGTCTGCGGTGTGGCGCCGGGCGCTGCCTCGGCGCTGTGGAACGCGTCAACTTTGCCAAAAGGGGGACGTGACGGCGGCAATTCCCTTCGCTATAGAGACGTCAGATAGGGGTGTAGCTCAGTTGGTAGAGCACCGGTCTCCAAAACCGGTTGTCGTAGGTTCGAGCCCTACCGCCCCTGCCAGCGAAATCAGCAGCTTAAGCTGATGCCCGGTCGTCGCTGCGCCGCTGTCATGGCGCCGCCGACGTTCGCCAGCCGGGGCCGCCGGGCGGCGGTTCGATGTCTTGAGCTGATCTTGACCTTGGGCCGTCGGCGCAGTAAACAGCGGCACTCGCTGTCGGCCCGTTTTGACGGATTTCCGACGCGGCTTTGTTTTCCCGAAAAAAGGGCCCGCTTGGCGGCTCATCCTTGGCAAAGGGTTGTCTTTGGCAAAGGATTGGGCGCAAGAGGGCTGTTCGGATTCCCGAAACCCTTGAGACCTGACGACGGACGCGGATCACGACGATGGCCTTTAGCCCGTTCAAATTCCTGCAAGAAGTGCGGACCGAGACCTCCAAGGTCACTTGGCCGTCGCGCCGCGAAACCACGATCACCACGATCATGGTGTTCGTGATGGTGGCGCTGGCCTCGATCTTCTTCTTTTTCGCCGATCAGATCATTCGGCTGTTCATCACCTTCATACTTGGCATCCACTAACGGCAGGCGCACGGAATTTAAAATCATGAGCATGCGCTGGTACATCGTCCACGCCTATTCCAACTTCGAGAAGAAGGTCGCGGAGTCGATTCGCGAGCAGGCCAAGCAGCGGGGCCTCGAAGAGCTGTTCGAGCAGGTGCTGGTGCCGACCGAAAAGGTCACCGAGGTGCGCCGCGGCCGCAAGGTCGACGCCGAACGCAAGTTTTTCCCGGGCTACGTGCTGGTCAAGATGAACCTCACCGACGAGGCGTTTCATCTGATCAAGAACACCCCGAAGGTCACCGGCTTCCTCGGCGCCGAGAACAAGCCGATGCCGATCACCGAACCCGAGGCGATGCGCATTCTGCACCAGGTGCAGGAAGGCGTGGAGCGGCCGAAGGCGTCGGTGTCGTTCGAGATCGGCGAGAACGTGCGGGTGGCCGATGGTCCGTTCGCCTCGTTCTCCGGCGTGGTCGAGGAAATCGACGAGGGCCGTTCGCGGGTCAAGGTCGCGGTGTCGATCTTCGGCCGCGCGACCCCGGTGGAATTGGAATTCGGTCAGGTCGAGAAGGTCTGAGTTCGCCAATGGCGAATAGCGAATAGAATAAGCGTCTGGCGAGGACTCGCTATTCGCCACTCACTATTCGCTTTTATCGTGGAAGGTGAAGGCGGTCGCCAGCCGCTCGACGCCGCACCACTCACAAGGAGAAGAGCATGGCAAAGAAAGTGACCGGATACCTGAAATTGCAGGTGCCGGCCGGTGCGGCGAATCCCTCGCCCCCGATCGGTCCCGCGCTTGGTCAGCGCGGCCTCAACATCATGGAGTTCTGCAAGGCGTTCAACGCGCAGACCCAGAAGGAAGAGAAGAACACCCCGATTCCGGTGGTGATCACGATCTACGCCGATCGGTCGTTCACCTTCGAAATGAAGACCCCGCCGATGTCGTTCTTTCTCAAGCAGGCCGCCAAGATCCAGTCCGGATCGAAGCTGCCGGGCCGCGACGTGGCCGGCAAGGTGACCTCCGCGCAGGTGCGCGAGATCGCCGAGAAGAAGATGAAGGATCTGAATTGTGACACCGTCGAAGCGGCCATGAAGATGGTCGAGGGCTCCGCCCGTTCGATGGGCCTTCAAGTAGCGGGGTAACGGGTCATGGCAATCGGAAAACGTTTGAAGAAGGCCCGTGAAGGTGTCGATCGCGAGAAGCTCTATCCGCTCGCCGACGCCGTCAAGATGGTGAAGGAACGCGCCGTCTCGAAGTTCGACGAGACCATCGAGATCGCCATCAATCTCGGCGTCGATCCGCGTCACGCCGACCAGATGGTGCGCGGCGTGGTGACGCTGCCGAACGGCACCGGCCGCACCTTGCGGGTCGGCGTGTTCGCGCGCGGCGCCAAGGCCGACGAAGCCAAGGCCGCCGGCGCCGACGTGGTCGGCGCGGAAGACCTGGTGGAGAAGGTGCAGGGCGGCACGATCGAGTTCGATCGCTGTATCGCCACCCCGGACATGATGCCGCTGGTCGGTCGTCTCGGTAAGGTGCTCGGCCCGCGCGGCATGATGCCGAACCCGAAGATCGGCACCGTCACCATGGACGTCGCCAGCGCCGTCAAGGGCGCCAAGGGCGGCAATGTCGAGTTCCGGGTCGAGAAGGCCGGCATCGTCCAGGCCGGCATCGGCAAGGCCTCGTTCGGCGAGGACAAGCTGGTCGAGAACATCAAGGCGCTGACCGACGCGGTCTCCAAGGCCAAGCCCGCCGGCGCCAAGGGCACCTACATCCAGCGCGTCGCGGTGTCCTCGACGATGGGTCCGGGCGTCAAGGTCGAGCCGGGCAGCATCCTCGGTTAAGCCTGAAAAAACTTGCGGCAAACCAGGGGCGAAATCGGGGCAACCGATTTCGCCCCTTTTTTTGGGTCGAGGAAGGTATTGCGTTATGGGTAACACGGTTCTGATCTATTCCCGCTTCCCGAAAACCATGATGGCGCGGATCGCCGAGCGCTTCGAACTGATCGACAGCGAAGGCCGACCGCCGCGTGACGCGTTCGGCGCCGATCAGCTCGGTGACGTTCGCGCGATCATCACCGCCGGCGGCGAACGGCTCGGCGCCGAGGCGATGGACGCGATGCCGGGGCTCGGCGCGATCATCTGCTACGGCACCGGCTATGACGGCGTCGACCGCGCCGCAGCGGCTGCGCGCAATATCGCGATCGGCCACAGCCCGGCGGCGAACGCCGCGGCGGTCGCGGATCTGGCGATGACCTTGCTGCTGGCGCTGATCCGGCGATTACTGCCCGCCGATGCTTATGTGCGCAACGGCGGCTGGGCGGCGGGCAAGGCCTCGCCGCGCGCGGTGCCGCCGCTGGCGCTGACCGGGCGCCGCGTCGGCGTCTACGGCATGGGCGAGATCGGCAAGAAGATCGCCGCGCGGGTCTCGTCGTTCGAGACCGAGGTCGGCTATCACAGCCGCCCCAGGCACGAGGTGCCCTATGCGTATCACGACAGCCTCGAAGCTTTGGTCGACTGGTGCGACGTGCTGATGATCGCGGTGCGCGCCGGGGCCGACACCCACCACATCATCGACGCCGCAATGCTGCGGCGGCTCGGCCATAGCGGCGTGGTGATCAACATTGCCCGCGGCTCGGTGATCGATCAGGCCGCGCTCGTCGCGGCGCTGCAGGATCACGCCATCGCCGGCGCCGGGCTCGACGTGTTCGAGGTCGAGCCGCTGGTGCCGGACGGGCTGACCGCGCTGTCCAACGTGGTGCTGACCCCGCATATCGGCGGCCACACCGCAGAGGCCCACATCGCGATGCAGGACTGCGTGATCGAAAATCTGACGGCGTTCTTTGCGGGGAGGGCGTTGCGTTATCCGGTGGGGTAGAAACTGTTCGCGCTAACAGACGTTATCGCGACGTGTTGATGCACTTCCACACTCCCCGGCCGTCATTCCGGGGCGCGAGCAGCTCAAGCTGCGCACGAGCCCGGAATCCATAACCACCGCAGGGAGTATGGATTCCGGACTTGCTCGTTCTTCGAACTCGCAATCCAGAATGACTCATCATTTGGATGGATGCTTCCTACTCGACCTGTATGTTTCGCGTACGGTCGAATTGCCTCGTCAATCCATTCTGCTATTCCAATCAACATTGCATAGGAGAATATTGTGGTTTTTGAATCAAGCGAAGCCGCGCCAAATAGCCTCGTCGGCAATTATGATGCCCTTCGATTGCCAATTAGAATCTCAATTGGAAGACATAGGCCGCTGACGACCCGGATGTGGGAAAGCCTATTTCGAGAAATGGAGGATGCGGCGCTCCAGACAGACTTGCGGCTCTATGAAGAGGCTTTGACTTTATCTTCCCCCAATCTCCGAGGGGACACAGACGTATTTCAATCCATCATCCGGCAGACGGATAGGTTCGTCATTACCTCAATCGATAGAGGTTCGATCGAGATTACAGCTGCCATTCTGCTGGCCGCGGGGTGGATCTTTAGGAAGTTTATTGAGCCGGGTTGGGAAAAATCGAGATCGAAGCAAGCTTTGGATGACGCCATCGCGGGCATAATCGATAGCTCTGGCCGAACCTTGAAAGAGCAGATCGACAACCGCATAGTTCACAAATTGCAGCGACTCAAGATATCGCGCGTCTTGTTTCATTCTCCGTCGATCGACGAGGGGCGTCGTCTATCAGCAAACCTGTCGTCTAGTACCGAGTTGATCTACGATAAGCCAAAGCAGATCGCGCAGCATCCGAAGAAGGAAGTTCCGCGCTAGACGGGGATGCCGTCGGCCATCGCCCTGCATAATCGGGCGCGAACGGGGAGTATCTCCTGAGTTCAGAGGCTGTCCTTAGCTTCACCCCGGAGCTTTCCCGAGAACGACTACCCCCAATTCGTTCCCTTCACCCCTCACAAATTCTTGTGAATTGCTGTTTAGAAGCATTCGCATCTAGTTTCCGGTCTCGCTTTCGGAGAACCGGCAATGACCGCCTATACGCTCAACATCAACGGACAGTCCCACGCCATCGACGTCGATCCCGGCACGCCTTTGCTGTGGGCGATCCGCGACGGCGCCAAGCTGACCGGCACCAAATATGGCTGCGGCGTCGCGCAATGCGGCGCCTGCACGGTCTATCTCGACGACCAGCCGGTGCGCTCCTGTTCGCTGCCGGTGTCGGCGGTCGGCAGTAGCCAGATCACCACCATCGAAGGCGTCGGCGGCCGCGAGGCCGCGGCGGTGCAGGCGCAGTGGGTCAAGCTCGACGTGCCGCAATGCGGCTATTGCCAGTCCGGCCAGATCATGAGCGCCGCGGCGCTGCTGACGCGCAATCCGAAACCGAACGACCGCGATATCGATCTGGCGATGGCCGGCAACATCTGCCGCTGCGCCACTTACGTCCGGATCCGCGCCGCGATCCACGGCGCCGCGAAATCGCTGGAGGGCTGAGCCATGATCCATGACCGCTCGATCCACGACCAGACCACGCAAGCCAAATCCGCGACCACGCTGTCGCGCCGCGCGCTGCTGAAAGCCGGCGTGGGGCTGGTGATCGGCGTCAGCATCGCCGGCCGCACGCCGTCATTCGCGCAGAACCGGCCGGCGCCGCCCAGCGTCAACATCGTGCCGAACACTTTTCTGATCATCGCGCCGGATGACACCGTGACGGTGCTGTGCAAGGCGATCGAATTCGGGCAGGGGCCGTTTACCGGCTTTGCCACGCTGGTCGCCGAAGAACTCGACGCCGACTGGTCGCAGATGCGCGCCGCGCATGCGCCGTCCAATCCGGCGCTGTACAAGAACCTATTGTTCGGCGTGCAGGGCACCGGCGGCTCCAGCGGCATCGCCAATTCCTTCGAGCAGATGCGCAAGGTCGGCGCCGCGGCGCGGCAGATGCTGGTCGAAACCGCAGCGGAGCGCTGGCGGGTCGAGGCCTCCGAGATCAGCGTCGCGAACGGCGTGATCAGGCATCCGTCCGGCAAGCAGGGCCGGTTCGGCGAATTCGCCGAGGAAGCGATGCTGCGGCCGGTGCCGGCTGATCCGAAGCTGAAGGATCCGGCCGATTTCAAGCTGATCGGCAAGGAAGGCGCGGTGCAGCGGCTCGACAGCGCCGCGAAGTCGAACGGCTCGGCGATCTTCACGCTCGACCTCGACGAGCCGGAGATGCTCACCGTGCTGATCGCGCGCGCGCCAAAATTCGGCGGCGTGGTGGGTTCGTTCGACGCGACCGCGGCGAAGCAAGTCGCCGGCGTGGTCGACGTCAAACAGGTGCCGACCGGCGTCGCGGTCTATGCCGATGGCTTCTGGCCGGCCAAGCTCGGCCGCGACGCCTTGAAGATCGTCTGGGACGACAGCAAGGCGGAGACCCGCGGCACCCGCGAGATCTTGTCGGAGTTTCGCGCGTTGGCGAAGACGCCGGGCAAGACCGTCAAGCAGCACGGCGACGTCGATGCCGAATTCGCCAAGGGCGGGCGGCTGATCGAGGCCGAATACGTGTTTCCCTATCTGGCGCATGCGGCGATGGAGCCGCTCAACGGCTTCATCAAATGGGACGGCGACACCGCGCTGGCGCGCTATGGCTGCCAGTTTCCGACCCCCGATCATGGCGCCATCGCCAAGGTGCTGGGGATCGGCATCGACAAGGTGAGGCTGGAAGTGCTGTTGGCCGGCGGCAGTTTCGGCCGCCGCGCGCAGCAGACCGTGCATGCCGCGATCGAACTCGCCGAAGTTGCCAAGGCGATTGGGCCGGGCAAGCCGCTGAAGCTGGTGTGGACCCGCGAGGACGACATGCGCGGCGGTTACTACCGGCCGTTCGGCGTGCACCGGATGCGCGGTGTGGTGCGCGACGGCAAGATCGAGGGTTGGACCGACACCATCGTCGGTCAGTCGATCATGAAGGGCACGCCGTTCGAGGCGATGAGCTTCAAGGACGGCATGGATTCCACCGCCTATGAGGGCTCCAACGAGATTCCCTACGAGGTGGCGAATTTCCGCTGCGATCTGCATCAGGTCGAGGTCGGCGTGCCGGTGTTGTGGTGGCGCTCGGTCGGTCACACCCACACCGGCTACGCGGTGGAAGCTTTCATCGACGAGTTGCTGGAGGCGGCCGGGCAGGACCCGGTGGAGGGCCGGCTGGCGCTGATGGGCGACAGCAAGCCGCGGCATGCCGGCGTGCTCAAAGCGGTCGCTGAACTCGCGGACTGGAAGGGCGCCAAGCTCGAGCCCGGCCGCGCCCGCGGCGTCGCGGTGGTGGAGAGCTTCAACACCTTCGTGGCGCAGGTGGTCGAACTGTCGATGACCGAGGAAGGCCCGAAGGTGCACAAGGTGTGGTGCGCGGTGGATTGCGGCGTCGCGGTCAATCCCGACATCATCCGCGCGCAGATGGAGGGCGGCATCGGCTTTGCGCTCGGCCACATCCTCTACGCCGAACAGACGCTCGAGGCGGGGGCGCCGGTGGCCGGCAATTTCGACAAATATCGCTCGCTGCGGATCAACGAGATGCCCGAGGTCGAAGTGGTGATCGTCAACTCCGGCGAAAAGCCGAGCGGGGTCGGCGAGCCCGGTGTGCCGCCGCTCGGGCCCGCGGTTGCCAATGCGATGGCGAAACTGGGCCTGCCGCGGCCGCGGCAATTGCCGATCGTGCCGGGAGCCAGCGCATGAGGTTGTTGCGACAAGCGATGCTGGCGCTGGGCGCAGGCGGTGTCGCAGCCGTGGTCTTGGCTGTGGCGGCGCCGTCGTTTCAGGGCGAGGCCGATGCCGCCAACGACGCGGCCAGCAATCCCGCGCTGCTGCAGCCGGTGAAGGCCTTCGCCGGCATCAAGAACAAGGAGCTTCGCGCCGCGGCGCTGTTTCAGGAGGCCGGCAAGGTGATTAGTTCACCGCGCTGCATGAACTGCCATCCGGCCGGCGAGCGGCCGACCCAGAGTGACGCGATGCGGCCGCATCAGCCGCTGGTGGTGCGCGGCCCCCACGGCACCGGCGAGGTCGGTGGTACCGCCTGTGCGACCTGTCACCACGAGGCCAATTTCGACGCCGCCGGCGTGCCGGGCCATCCGAAATGGGCGGTGGCGCCCATTGAAATGGCCTGGCAGGGCAAGTCGCTGTCCGAGATCTGCGTGCAGATCAAGGACCGCGCCCGCAACGGCGACAAGGACATGGCGGCCTTGGTGCATCACATGGCCGAGGACGACCTGGTCGGCTGGGGTTGGAATCCCGGCGCCGGCCGCACCCCGGCGCCCGGCACGCAGAAGCAGTTCGGCGAGCTGATCAAGGCCTGGGCGGATGCCGGCGCGGCCTGCCCGAAGGGGTGAGGACCATACCAACCGCGCTTGGCGACGTCGTCGCAGCGATTCTCACGTGTCGTTCCGGGGCGCGAGTTCGCAGAACGAGCGAACCCGGAATTTCGCAACAGGTGTCGAAGCTTCAACGCGCGATAGATTCCGGGTTCGCGTGCGGCTCGCGCCGCCCGCGCCCCGGAATGACGGCGTTTGTCAGCTCAGAACGCCTTGTTGATCGACACCGCCACCGCCTGGGTGATGATGTGGCCGGACCAGTTGCCGCTGAGGATGCCGGTGTCGGTGTAGCCGTCGGTGGCGCTGGCGAACGGCGCGGAGAAGTTGCTGGTCTGGTTCTTGGTGATGCCGAAGGTGTAGTTCATGTCGACGAACCAGCCGCGGTCGAGAAAGTAGCTGCCGCCGACCGTCGCCGCTCCGCCCAGCACCCATTGCGTGCTGGAGAAATTGCTGGGCTGACCCGTGATGTTGACGTGGGTGCCGTTGATGGCGGCGAAGCCGACCACGTTGTTCAGGCTGGATTTGACCTGCGACAGCGACGGCCCGATGCCGGCATAGAGCATGCTGCGCTCGAACGAATGGCCGACGAACGGAATGAAATTGATCTGATGGGTGATGCCGCTCTGGTACGAGCCGATCACCACATTGCCGGTGAAGGTGTTGGAATTGGCGCTGGTGAACGAGCCGACCTGAGGGTCGCGCACCCGGTCGTCGGTGCCATGCATGTTGAGATAGCTGTAGGTGACCTTGGCGCCCCACAGCCAGTTGCTGCCGCCGAAATGCTGGAAGAAGCCGAGCTGCGCGGTCGGCGCGAACGCGGTCTGGGTGCCGAGCGACGGCGTGGTCGGGCCGCCGGCGGTTCCGAACGCCACCTGGGTGCCGCCGAGGAAGATGTCGGAGACGCCCTGGGCGAAAATGTTCTGGCTCTCATAGCTCTGCGACGCGACGCTTCCGCCGAGGCCCGCGAACCAGGCGGAGCCCGGCACCAGCGAGGCCGGCAGGTAAAGCGGGGCGACCGCTTTCAGCGCCGGCAGATCGGCGGCGCCGGCGCCCGATACCGGCAGGGCGGCGGCCGCTGGCAGAACCAGCGTCAAGACAGACAACAAGCGTTTCATGGAAGGCGTCCCCCAAAGGTCGTGTGCGCTGCGTGAAAACAAGCGTGCCGAGTTCAGGGACTGACCCGAAATCGAGGTGGCGGCGTCAGCGCGTGAAGCAGCCTGTTGCTTGCGAATCAGGCGGAGCGACGCCGCGCCAGCATGATCACGAAGGGTTGCGAACGACAAGTCACACAACCATTCGCTGGTAATGTTACCAGTGCGGCGCGCGTCGCCGGAGCCACCTCTGGCGGTGGGCCCCCGGCGGTGCTCCGGGGCTGGCCTCGGCTTTGCTCTTGCATAAACGGTGCCGGGAACCAAAAACCCCTTGGCAAGCCCGTTCAGACTCGGTAAAGACTTCCTTCCGGACGTGCTGGCCGTAGCTGGCACGTCTGTGCGCGAATTCTGAAAACCCACATCGAACGGAGGCCATTCCTTCAGGACATCCGCAGGGATCTCGAAGGAAAGGAAACCCGACGCTTTGGAGAATGCGGGCAGGGGTCTCAAGTCTTTTCGCACGGGTTCGCCCGCGCGGGCAGGCCGAAAGATCCCGATCCTGTCCGAGACTGCAGGCGCCCGCGTCGAAACCTCGTGTTTCGCCAATGGCTTAATTCAATGCCTGCATAGACGGGTGAAGACCGGATTTCGCCAGCGCGGCTTTCGCCGCGGGCAACGGATCAGGTTCGAACCTCGACACCCCGAGGCTTTGCCGGCTCTGCCGGCGGCGTTTCGGGAGGGCAGGCTTTTCAAAACTCGTCGTGCCCGGCGTGTCTTTAGACCGCGTGTCTTGAGGTCAGGTTCGGGCAGGACGATGGGTGCAACCCGGCGGCCCTGCCTTTCGGCAAAGGTCGCCAACCGGAGAGAGCTTGCTGTGGAAAAAGCGGCAAAAAAAGAGGCGGTCGAATCGCTGAACGGTCTGTTCAAGACCACCAGCGTTGCGGTCGTGGCTCACTATTCCGGCCTCACCGTTGCCCAGATGCAGAAGCTGCGTACGCAGATGAAGCTGGCGGGTGCCTCGGTGAAGGTCTCGAAGAACCGGCTCGCCAAAATTGCTCTTGAAGGCACAGACGTCGTTGCCATCGGCTCCCTGCTGAAGGGGCCGACCGTGATCGCAACTTCCGACGATCCGGTGGCGGCGCCGAAGGTGGCCGTCGAATTCGCCAAGGCGAACGAAAAGTTCGTCATCCTCGGCGGCTCGATGGGCACCACCGTCCTGAATGTCGACAGCGTCAAGGCTCTGGCCGCGCTGCCGTCGCTCGATGAACTGCGCGGGAAGCTGGTCGGCCTGTTGGTCGCGCCGGCTACAAAGATCGCTCAGCTCTCGACCGCGCCCGCGGCCAAGCTCGCGCGCGTTGTTCAGGCCTATGCCTCTAAGAGCGAAGCGGCCTGACGCCCTTCGCACATCAACCCTGGTTCGAACTGATACGCTTAAGGAAACAGATCAATGGCTGACTTACAGAAGATTGTTGACGACCTCTCGAGCCTCACCGTTCTCGAAGCCGCCGAGCTCGCCAAGCTGCTCGAAGAAAAGTGGGGCGTGTCCGCCGCTGCCGCCGTTGCGGTGGCCGGTCCGGCCGCTGCCGCCGCCGCCCCTGCCGAAGAGAAGACCGAGTTCACCGTCGTTCTCGCCGCCGCCGGCGAGAAGAAGATCGAGGTGATCAAGGAAGTGCGCGCGATCACCGGCCTCGGCCTCAAGGAAGCCAAGGACCTGGTCGAAGGCGCTCCGAAGCCGGTCAAGGAAGGCATCAACAAGGACGAAGCCGACAAGATCAAGGCCCAGCTCGAAAAGGCCGGCGCCAAGGTCGAACTCAAGTAAGCATTTTACTTGGATCGGCGTTGCCGGAGCGCCTCGCGCGCCCGGCAACCGCAACTAGCACTGCGACGGCCGGGCCTCTCGGCCGTCGCGCTGGGTTCCATCGGAACACAGCATTGTGTGGGGATTGTTGGGGTTCGCCCCTCGAATCTCCATATTCGTCGTCCCATATCGGGTCGGCAGCACGAAAGCACGGTCTGGCGCAAAGACGACGTGGTCTGGCGTAAGCCGTTGGGAGATTTGCAATTTCGGGCTTTTTCGGTCCGTAACGAGATGGTTGGACGGGCGGGTGCAGTTAGGTGCTCCGCACGTCGTTTTGCGTTCTCGGAATCCAATGCGCGAACTCGGGATTTGTTTCCTGAGATGGTGCGGGACGCTCGAGACGTTCGGTATTCAACCCGGGGGCGATGCCAATCGCGCTTCGGAAGCATCGCCCCGGCGGGCGACGAAATGAGAGGCCACGATGGCGCAGCAGACGTTCACCGGTCGCAAACGGGTTCGCAAGTTCTTCGGTCACATTCGGGAAGTCGCCGAAATGCCGAACCTCATCGAGGTTCAGAAGGCATCTTATGACCAATTCCTGATGGTCGACGAGCCGGTCGGCGGGCGGCTGGACGAGGGCCTGCAGGCGGTGTTCCGCTCGGTGTTTCCGATCTCGGATTTCTCCAACACCTCGATGCTGGAATTCGTCCGCTACGAATTCGAACCGCCGAAATACGACGTCGACGAGTGCCGCCAGCGCGGCATGACCTATGCTGCGCCGCTCAAGGTGACGCTGCGCCTCATCGTGTTCGATATCGACGAAGAAACCGGCGCCCGCTCGGTCAAGGACATCAAGGAGCAGGACGTCTACATGGGCGATATCCCGCTCATGACCATGAACGGCACCTTCGTCGTCAACGGCACCGAGCGCGTCATCGTTTCGCAGATGCATCGTTCGCCGGGCGTGTTCTTCGATCACGACAAGGGCAAGACCCATTCGTCGGGCAAGCTGCTGTTCGCTGCCCGCGTGATTCCGTATCGCGGTTCGTGGCTCGATATCGAATTCGACGCCAAGGACATCGTGTTCGCGCGTATCGACCGTCGCCGCAAGATTCCGGTGACGTCGCTGATGTATGCGCTGGGCCTGGACGGCGAAGAGATCCTGTCCACGTTCTACCAGAAGATCATTTACAAGCAGATCAAGGAAGGCGGCTGGCGCGTGCCGTTCGATCCGTCGCGTTTCCGCGGCTATTCGACCGTCAACGACCTGATCGACGCCGACACCGGCAAGGTCGCGCTC
>NZ_DASWPE010000097.1:0-53136 GCF_036404135.1 Rhodopseudomonas sp.
CCATTACATGTCCAAACATGCTGTGGATCTGGATCGGGCGGGTTTTGCAATGAAGGTCACCGTCGAACGCGCGCAACTCCTGAAATCGCTGGGCCACGTCCACCGCGTGGTCGAGCGGCGCAACACGATTCCGATTCTCGGCAACGTGCTGCTGCGCGCCGAAAAGGGCCGGCTGTCGCTGAAGGCGACCGACCTCGACCTCGAAGTGACCGAGACCCTGCCGGCGGAGACCGCCACCGGCGGCTCGACCACGGTGCCGGCGCACATGTTCTACGACATCGTGCGCAAATTGCCGGACGGCTCGCAGATCGTGCTGGAAGGCGACGGCGACCGCTCGGTGCTGGCGATCCGCGCCGGCCGCTCCCGCTTCACGCTGCAGACGCTGCCGGAAAACGACTTCCCCGATCTCGCCGCCGGCGAGATGACGCATTCCTTCACGCTCAGCGCCGCCGACGTCAAACGGCTGATCGATCGCACCCAGTTCGCGATCTCGACCGAAGAAACCCGCTACTACCTCAACGGCATCTATCTGCACAGCGCCGGCACCGCCGCGGCTTCGACGCTGCGCGCGGTGGCCACCGACGGCCATCGGCTGGCGCAGGTCGATCTGCCGCTGCCGTCCGGCGCTGCGGGCATGCCCGGCGTGATCGTGCCGCGCAAGACCGTCGGCGAAGTGCAGCGCCTGATCGAAGACACCGAGGCCGCAATCGGCATTGAACTGTCGGTCGGCAAGATCCGCTTCACGCTCGGCGACGTGGTGCTGACCTCGAAATTGATCGACGGCACCTTCCCGGATTACGGCCGGGTGATCCCACAGAACAACGACAAGGAACTGATCGTCGACAAGAAGGACTTTGAGGCCGCGGTGGACCGCGTCTCGACGATTTCCTCGGAGCGTGGCCGCGCGGTGAAGCTGGCGCTCTCCGCCGGCAAGCTGGTGCTATCGGTGACCAATCCGGATTCCGGCAGCGCCACCGAGGAGCTCGAGGTCGACTACGCCTCCGACGCGCTCGATATCGGCTTCAACTCGCGCTACCTGCTCGACATTGCCGCGCAGATCGAAGGCGAGGTCGCGGTGCTGAAGCTCGCCGATCCCGGCTCGCCGACGCTGGTGCAGGACAAGGACGCCAAGGGCGCGCTCTACGTGCTGATGCCGATGCGGGTGTGATGGCACGAGGTTGATTTTTTCCCTCTCCCCTTGTGGGAGAGGGTGCCCGAGCGCAGCGAGGGCGGGTGAGGGGTTGATGGCGCAGAAGCCGCATCACTTGACCACAACAAAACGCCTGCGCGGCTTCGCCCGGAATATGCGTCGGCAGCCGACCGACGCCGAAGCGCGCATGTGGCGGCTACTTCGGAGCCGGCGTCTGACGAACTTCAAGTTTCGTCGGCAGGTGCCGTTTCAGAACTTCATCCTGGACTTCGTCTGTTTCGAGCATTCTGTAGTGATCGAGATCGACGGCGGTCAACACGCGTCGTCGCGGCAGGATACGGCGAGGGATGCGATGCTGAGTGCGCACGGCTTTCGCGTGTTGCGCTACTGGAACGACGACGTGCTGCTGCGACCATCGGCGGTGCTGGAAGATATTCTGGCAAGGCTCAGATAAGGTCGCGACGGCACCCCTCACCCGGCACCTTGCTCCGCAAGGCGCCACCCTCTCCCACAAGGGGAGAGGGAAGAATTCCCGCGGCATCACTCACCTAAATCAACCATGACCGTCTCCAAGATCCATCGCCTGACGCTGACGCATTTCCGCAACTACCGCGCGGCGAGCGTGACGACGCGCAGCGACGTCGTGGTGCTGGTCGGGCCGAACGGCGCCGGCAAGACCAATTGCCTGGAGGCGATTTCGTTGTTGTCGCCGGGCCGGGGCTTGCGCCGCGCCACGCTCGACGACATCGCCGACAATCAGGGCGATGGCTCCTGGGCGGTGTCGGCCGAAGTCGAAGGCGCGCTCGGCCTCGCCACGCTCGGCACCGGGATCGATCCGCGCAGCGACAATGTCGCGACCAGCCGGCGCTGCCGGATCGACCGCGAGAATGTCGGCTCGGCGGCGGCGTTCGGCGATCATCTGCGCATGGTGTGGCTGACGCCGGCGATGGACGGGCTGTTTCTCGGCGCAGCCTCGGAGCGGCGGCGGTTCTTCGACCGGCTGGTGCTGGCGATCGACAGCGAGCATTCCTCGCGGGTGTCGGCGCTCGACCGCAGCCTGCGTTCGCGCAACCGGCTGCTCGAGCAGCGCAGTGGCGACGCGCATTGGCTCGACGCGATCGAGCGCGAGACCGCCGAGCTCGCGGTGGCGGTGGCTGCGATGCGCGGCGAGACCGTGACGCGGCTCGCCGCGGCCTTGGCACAACGCGGCGGCAACTCGGCATTTCCCTCCGCCAGCATCGCGCTCGACGGCTGGATGGAAAACGCGCTGCGCAATGAGCCTGCCACCGCGGTCGAAGACCGCTACCGCATGGCGCTGCGCGACAACCGCGCCCGCGACGCCGCCGCCGGCCGCACGCTCGACGGCCCGCACCTCACCGACCTGCGGGTGCTCTACACGCCAAAGAACATGCCAGCGCGCGACGCCTCCACCGGCGAACAGAAGGCGCTCCTGATCGGACTGGTGCTGGCCCACGCCTATCTGGTGGCTGAGATGACCGGCATCACGCCCTTGTTGCTGCTCGACGAGGTGGTGGCGCATCTCGATCCGGCGCGCCGACGCGCATTGTTCGACGAATTGGCGAGCCTCGGCGCACAGATCTGGCTGACCGGCGCCGATCCCGCCGCCTTCGCCGATCTTGGCGCCGGCGGCGAAGTTTTCGAGGTCGACAGCGGCCGCATCGCGCGGCGCGGCGTGTAGCAGGCGATTACTCCACCCGGCTTGAGTAGTAGCCGGCGCTGGTCGATGACAAACTGTCGCAGTTCGGCGGGCGGCGGCGTTTACCTGGCCTTCATCATCACGGGGGATCGTTCGACAGCCGTCGGTGGAGCTAGATTCCGTCTCCGCGGCGGCGTCATGAAGGACGCCTCCGATGTACGTCGCCGCCTCGCACCAGACCTCCGGTCATAGCCTCAGCGCGCTCCTGAACCCGGCCACCGAAGCGGCGGCGCGGCAGAACGCCAACAGCGACGCGTCGGACAGCCAGGCTCTGGACGCCGCTGCGGCGAAAGCCACCGCGACTCCAGCGACCAGGATCGAGATCTCAGCCCGCGCGAAACAATTATTGGCCCGCGCCAACGCCGAGCAGACCGTGGTGCTGCGGTTGTTGGCGCAGATCAACGCGCTGCGACACGCCGCGTCGTCGACGGGCGCCGCTGCCTATGACAACGCCAATATCACAACCGGCGCCAGCGACGACGTCATCGACGCCTATCGCTATGCCACCATCAATGCCGGCGACGGCAACAACAAGGTCTCCACCTACGACCACGCCACCGTCTCCACCGGAGCCGGCAACGACGACATCGACACCTATGGCTGGTCGACCGTGAATGCCGGCGACGGCAACAACAGGGTTTCCACCTACGACCACGCCGCCGTCTCCACTGGCGCCGGCAACGACGTCATCAGCACCTATGGCTGGTCGATCGTGAATGCCGGCAACGGCAACAACAAAGTCGACGCCTACGACCACGCCACCGTCTCCACCGGCGCCGGCAACGACGTCATCAGCAGCTATGGCTACGCCACCATCAACGCCGGTGCCGGCAACGACAGGATCGACAGCGGCGATTACTCCACCGTCAGCGGCGGCGACGGCAACGACGCCATCGCGGTCGGCGGCTATTCCAGCGTCAGCGGCGGTCGCGGCGACGATTCGATCCGGATCAGCGGATCCAACGCCAGCGTGGCGTTCGACCGCGGCGACGGCCATGACGTGATCCGCTCCAGCGGCGACCTGACGCTGGCAATCAGCGGCTATTCGCAATCCGACGTCAGCGTGACGCGTAATGGCGGTACCGCGGTGGTCAGCTTCAAGGGCTCCGACGATTCGATCGTCCTGAATCTCGACGGCAACGCCACAGCGACGCTGAGCTTTGCCGACCATTCGACGCTGAACCTCAGCGTGTAACAGGCCGCTGTGGCGGCCTCCTCGGGCCCGCCGGGGGCCATTTTGGCGCGACAAAACCGGGCTTGCCGGGGCTCCTAAAATGGCCCCTTCGGGCCTTGAAAAACCGGCAAAAAATCCCATTTATTCAACAACTTGTTGGACGCGACTTTGCGCTAGGCGCGTGGCTCCTTTCGTGGCACAAAGGCGCGGTTGAGACGAATTTTTCGCGTTGATTCGACGCATCCCAAAGGCCCCTCATGACAGAACCCGCCCGGCAGCCGATTGCCGAACCCGAACCGTCCGCCCCCAGCGAATATGGCGCGGAATCGATCCGGGTGCTGAAGGGCCTCGACGCGGTGCGCAAGCGCCCCGGCATGTATATCGGCGACACCGATGACGGAAGCGGCCTGCACCACATGGTCTATGAGGTGGTCGACAACGCCATCGACGAAGCGCTGGCCGGCCACGCCACTGCGGTCGAGGTGGTGCTGAACGCCGACGGCTCGGTGACGGTGCGCGACGACGGCCGCGGCATCCCGGTCGGCATCCACAAGGGCGAGGGCGTTTCCGCGGCCGAGGTCATCATGACCCAGCTGCACGCCGGCGGCAAATTCGACCAGAACTCCTACAAGGTGTCGGGCGGTCTGCACGGCGTCGGCGTCTCGGTGGTCAACGCGCTGTCCAGCAAGCTGCAGCTGCGGGTCTGGCGCGACGGCAAGGAGCATTTCATCGAATTCGCCCATGGCGACGCGGTGGCGCCGCTGGTGGTGGTCGGCGACTCCAACGGCAAGCGCGGCACCGAGGTGACGTTCCTGGCCTCACCGGAAACCTTCACCCACATCGAATATGATTTCGCCACGCTGGAGCACCGGCTGCGCGAGCTCGCCTTCCTGAATTCCGGCGTTACCATCGTGCTGTCCGACCTGCGCCACGCGGTCGAAAAGCGCGAAGAGATGATGTATCGCGGCGGCGTCGAGGAATTCGTCAAATATCTCGACCGCAACAAGAAGGCGATGGTGCCCGCGCCGATCATGATCGCGGCGGAACTGAACGGCATCGGCGTCGAGGCGGCGCTGTGGTGGAACGACAGCTACCACGAGAACGTGCTGTGCTTCACCAACAACATCCCGCAGCGCGACGGCGGCACCCATCTCGCCGGCTTCCGCGGCGCGCTGACCCGGCAGGTCAACGGCTATGCCGACGTCATCGCCAAGAAGGAAAAGATCGCGCTGACCGGCGACGATTGCCGCGAGGGCTTGACCGCGGTGTTGTCGGTGAAGGTGCCGGACCCGAAATTTTCCTCGCAGACCAAGGACAAGCTGGTGTCCTCGGAGGTCCGCCCGGTGGTCGAGAACGTCTTGAACGAGGCGCTCGCCGCGTGGTTCGAGGAACATCCCGCCGAGGCCAAGGTGATCGTCGGCAAGGTGATCGAAGCCGGCGCCGCCCGCGAAGCCGCGCGCAAGGCCCGCGAATTGACCAGGCGCAAGGGCGCGCTCGATATCGCCTCGTTGCCGGGCAAACTTGCTGATTGCCAGGAACGCGACCCGGCGAAATCCGAACTGTTCATCGTCGAGGGCGATTCCGCAGGCGGCAGCGCCAAACAGGGCCGCAACCGCGAATTCCAGGCGGTGCTGCCGTTGCGCGGCAAGATCCTCAACGTCGAGCGCGCCCGGTTCGACAAGATGCTGGGCTCCGAGCAGATCGGCACGCTGATCACCGCGCTCGGCACCGGCATTGGCCGCGACGATTTCGATATCAGCAAGCTGCGCTACCACAAGATCATTCTGATGACCGACGCCGACGTCGACGGCGCGCATATCCGCACGCTGCTGTTGACGTTCTTCTTCCGGCAGATGCCGGCGCTGATCGAGGGCGGCTTTCTCTATATCGCGCAGCCGCCGCTCTACAAGGTGACGCGCGGCAAGTCCGAGCAGTACCTCAAGGACGAGCGCGCGCTGGAAGATTACTTGATCGAGACCGGGCTCGACGACTGCGTGTTCAAGCTCGCCTCGGGCGAGGACCGCAGCAGCCGCGACCTGCTGGCGCTGGTGGAAGACGCCAGGCAGATTCGCGGCACGCTGCACAATCTGCACAGCCGCTACAATCGCAGCGTGGTCGAGCAGGCGGCGATCGCCGGCGTGCTCAACCCGCGCGTCACCGGCGATCTTGCCACCGCCAACGAGGCCGCGGCCTATATCGCGCGCCGGCTCGACGCGCTCGCCGACGAGGTCGAGCGCGGCTGGATCGGCCGCTTCACCGAGGGCGAAGGCTTCAGCTTCGAGCGCACGGTGCGCGGCGTCAAGGACGCAGCGACGATCGACGCCGCATTGCTGTCGTCGGCCGACGCGCGCAAACTCGACGAATACGCCGCCGCTCTGCAGGAGGCCTATCCGCGGCCCGGGCTGCTGCGCCGCAAGGACACCGAGACGCCGATCCACGGCCCGGTCAGCCTGTTCGAGGCGGTCACCGACGCCGGGCGCAAGGGCGTGGCGCTGCAGCGCTACAAAGGCCTCGGCGAGATGAATCCGGAGCAGCTCTGGCACACCACGCTCGACACCAATGCGCGCTCGCTGCTGCAGGTGAAGGTGCGCGAGGTCGACGAGGCCGACGACATCTTCACCAAGCTGATGGGCGACGTGGTGGAACCGCGCCGCGAATTCATCCAGGACAATTCGCTGAGCGCCAACGTCGACGTGTAGGGCCTTTGATGAGCGGGAGCTGGATGGAGCGGACTTGGATCAGCAAGACCGGGCTGAGCCTGTGCGCCATCTACTTGATCTTTGCGGCAGCTATGCTGATTGCGGGATCAACTGCTGACCCGAAGGGAGCCTACGTATTGGGCCAAATCGCCTGCCTGCCGGTTTTTCTCTTGATCACGGCATTCGGCCTCGATCAATTTGTGGCCGGGCAGCCGTGGCTCAACAATTACACGACATTGATCGTCCTCAGTCTTGTGATCCTCTATGGCCTCGGCTGGGTGATCGGAGCGGTGACGTCCGGATCACGTCGCGGCTAGCACCAGGCGCCCCGGAATGACGGCTTCCTTTCGGTTCAGCGCATCGAGTCGATCACAAGCTGCGCCGACAACCGCCGCGGCGTGACGGCACGCCGGCGGGAAATGATGCGCGCAGCCGCTTACGCCGCTTCCAGCGCCGGCACCGGCAGCGCGGTGACCGACTTGATCTTCTCCATCGCAAAGCGCGAGGTGACGTTCTTCAGCGCCACCGCGCTAATCAGCTTCTTGTAGAACACGTCGTAGCTGCGCATGTCGGCGACCACGACGCGCAGCATGTAATCGACGTCGCCGGCCATGCGGTAGAATTCGATCACTTCCGGCATCGCGCTGACGGCCTCGGCGAATTTCTTCAGCCAGGCATCGGAGTGATCGCCGCTTTCGATCGACACGAACACCGACAGCCCGAGCCCGATCTTGTTCTGATCGACCAGCGCCACCCGGCGCATGATGATGCCGTCGCTTTCCAGCCGCTGGATCCGCTTCCAGCACGGCGTCGACGACAGCCCGACGCGGTCGCCGATCTCGGCCACCGAGAGCGATGCATCCTGTTGCAGCACCGTCAGAATCTTGCGGTCAATGGCATCGATCCGGCGATGCGATTCAACCGGAGGGAGTGCGAGATCGGTCATAACTAGAACTTTCTTCTAAAACAACGGTCGTTATGTATCATACTTGGGAGATTATTTCTCGCAAGCGTTATTTTTGGTCATCGCCGGGGAGGATCGCGCGGCGCTGGTGAGCGCCGGCAGGGACCGGCCCAACGCGCGCCGGCCGCGGCCGGCCCGGGCGATCGCGCCCGAGCGGCAGCGGCGGTGATCCGATCGCGGCATCGACAGCGTCAGCTGGCGATGCGGTGGTCGCCGAACGCCGGGCGGCTGCGGCGGTTATCCAGCGCCGAGGCATGACGCAGCGCCGCCTTGTGGGCGTCGCTCGGCGAGCGGAAGCCGCGGCCGTCGAGATCGTTGAAGTCGTGGGTGGCGGCATGGAAGCGGAAATAGCGACCGTCACGGACGACGATGCCGGCGGCGCGAGAACGGACTTCGATGATGAATGCGCTGGATGCATTGGACATGACAAACCCGTCGCCGGGCTCAACGGCCGGCGCCTTTCTGGTTCGTAGCAAGGAAAAGGGGTGAAGCGGTCGAAGCGGCAGCTTCAACAACAACAGCTCGGCCAGCGCGCCTCACCGATCGCGGTGACAACACGTGACAGCAAGGCTGAAATCCTACGTCGGAACGACATCGCAAATCCCCATCCGACCAGCGCCCCGATCATTCGATCACAGGGCAGGATCGTTTTGTCCGACCGCACACCCGCCTGAGCGGCTCCTCGATCGACCGGATGAATGGATTTCGTCCGATCTCGGCCGTGAAGTCAACAAGGCCCGAAAAATAAGCCGATCCTTCCGCAGGCGGCGCGCGGCGCGAAATAATCAGTGGTGGCGAGTGCCGAAATACGAAATCACCTGCTGCGCATCCCGATCGAAGTTTCAGCCCGAAACACGCACTCGCAAATCACCCGGTCGCGGGCCGACGCGGAGCCCGCCCGAACTACTCCTTATGCGGCGCGACCGGCGCGGGAGCCTGCGGCGGCTCGTCGTCGAAAATCGCCCGCCACGCCGCGCCGTCGAGATCCTCATATTGACCGCTGCGCAGCGACCACAGAAACCCGATCAGCCCGACCAGCCCGAGCCCGAGCGCCAGCGGCACCAGGAACACCATGACTTCCATGAGCTAATCTCCCTGGCCGGCATGGCGCGCGCGAATTGCGTTCAGCATCACCAATAGCGAGGATCCCGACATCGCCACCGCGGCGATCAGCGGCGTGGTCAGTCCGGCGATCGCGATCGGCACCGCGAGCACGTTGTAGCCGACCGCCAGCGCCAGATTCTGCCGCATCAGCCGCATCGCCTTGCGCGAATAGTCCACCGCGGCCAGCACCGGCGCCAGCTCCTTGCCGAGGAACACCAGGTCAGCGGTAGCCTGGCTGAGATGGGTGGCGCTGATCGGCGACATCGACACCGAGGCGGCGGCGAGCGAGGGCGCGTCGTTCATGCCGTCGCCGACCATCATCACCTTGCGGCCCTGCCGCTTCAGCGCCTCGATATGCGCGATCTTGTCGCCGGGCTTGACCCCGGCCTGCCAGACGCTGATGCCGAGCGCGTCGGCGGCGTGGCGCACCGCGGGCTCGCGGTCGCCCGACAGCATCTCGACCGCAATGCCGTGCTGCTGCAGCGCGGCGATCACCGCAGCGGCATCCGGCCGCAACCGCTGCCGCACCGCGAATACGGTGCGCTCGGTCGCGCCGCGGCTGAACGCCACCACCGAGACTTCCGGATCCTGGCTGAGGATCTCGTTGGCCAGCGCTTCGGCGTGGCAATAGGCCGGGCTGCCGAGCTTGACCTCGGCGCCGCCGACGAAGCCGCGCACGCCCTGGCCGGGCTCCTCGATCACGTCGGCGAGCGGCGATTTGGCGCCGGCGGCGCGCGCCACTGCGGCGGCGACCGGATGATGGCTGGCCAGCGCCAGCCGGCCGGCCAGGCTGAACACTTCGGCCGGCACGCTTTGCGCATTGACCACGTCGAGCTCCGGCAAGGTCAACGTGCCGGTCTTGTCGAACACGATGGTGTCGACACCGGCGACGCGCTCGATTGAGTCGCCGGAATTCAGAAGCACGCCGGCGCGGAACATGGCGCCTGCGGCGACCGTCTGCACCGCCGGGATCGCGAGCCCGAGCGCGCAGGGACAGGTGATGATCAGGACCGCGATCGCGGTGACAATGGCGTCGTGCCAGGAGGCGCCCCACGCCACCCAGCCCAGCATGGTCAACAGCGCCGCGGCGTGCACCACCGGCGCATAGAGCCTTGACGCGCGATCGGCGAGCCGGACGTAGTGCGAGCGCGCCTGCAGCGCGTTCTCCAGCAGCCGGGAGATTTCCGACAGCAGCGTGCCCTCGGCGGCGGCCGCCACCCGGACCCGCAAGCTGCCGGAGACGTTCAGCGTGCCGGCGTAGACCTGGGTGCCGCGCTCGGCCTGCACGTGCAGGGTCTCGCCGGTGATCAGGCTCTGGTCGATTTCGGAGCGGCCCTCGATGACGCTGCCGTCGACCGCGCAGCGCTGGCCGGGCCGCAGCAGCACGATGTCGCCGGGCTCGATCGCGGCGATCGGCACTTCGCGGATCTCGTCGGCGCCGAAGAATTTGGTGGCGGTCTCGGCCTTCAGCGCGGCGAGATTGCCGGCCACCGCGCGGGTGCGCTGGCGCATCTTCTGGTCGAGAAAGCGCCCGGCCAGGAGGAAGGTCAGCAGCATGATCGCGGCGTCGAAATAAGCGTGTTCGGCGTGGTTGATGGTCTCGACCAGCGACATCGCCAGCGCCAGCGTGACGCCGATGCAGATCGGCACGTCCATGTTGACGCTGCGCGCGCGCAGCGCGCGGAACGCGGAGATGAAGAATGGCTGGCCGGCATAGGCGGCGCAGGGCAGCACCACCAGCGCCGACAGCCAGTGGAAGAAATCGCGGGTGTCCTGCGTCATGTCGGAGCCGGCCCACACCGGCACCGACAGCATCATCACGTTCATCGCAGCGAACGCCGCGACGCCGAGGCAGGTCAGCAGGAATTTCGAGCGGTCGGCCTCGTCGAGCTCGGCGCGCACCGGCTCGAACGGATAGGCCTTGTAGCCGAGCTCGGCCAGCCGATCGATGAATTGCGCGGGGTCGAGCGCGCCCTTCTTCCATTCGATGGCGAGGCGGCGGTCGGTGAGATTGACGCGGGCGCGGGTGACGTCGGGCATCGCCGACAGCCCGCGTTCGATCTTGGCCATGCAGCCGGCGCAGCTGACGCCTTCGACCGCGAGGTCGAGATGCGCGATCTGGGCATCGACGTCTTTGACGTAATGCGAAAAATCCCGCGTCATCAGCGTGCTGGTCATGGTGGTCTCCTAGTTCAGAACCAGGCGATTTTTCGACAGAAACACCCGGTTGCCTGTGGAATCGCCCTCGATCACCAGGTCCCATTGTCCCGGCGAGACCCCCGCAGCGTTACCACGATAAACCCCGTCGCCGATCTCGGCGAGCATCACGTCCTTGTCAGCGCGCTTGTCGGCGGGCCGCTCCAGCCGTCCGGAAAACGTCAGGCCCGCGAGCGGGGCGCCGTTGCGGTCGCGGGCCTCGACCCGCAGCGACGCCGTGCCGTCCGGCTGGCGTTCGACGCGGGCGTCGACCCGCCAGTCGCGCTGCGCCTGATCGCGCGCCGCGGCGATCTCGTGGCTGTAGCCGATGCTGGCAGTATAGGAGCTATCGACCTCGGTGCCGGGCAGCGTCTTGATCGCCAGCGTCATCATCGTCACGTTGACACCGACGACCACCGCGAAGAAAGCCAACAGCGCAGCGAGCACGACGCCTCCGCTCAACGGCCGCGCCGACGACATTGGCTTGCTCATGGAAGGCTCCGCGGTTGCGCTTCAGGGGAGGACGAAATTGTCGCTGGCCGAGGCCACTTCGCCGAGGCCGATGTCGGTAATGTGGAATTTCACCGGCGTCGACGGCGCCAGCTTAGCGTCGGGGCTGGACGTCACCAGCACCCGCAATTCGGTGGTCTGGTCGCGGCCCAGCACGATCGCCGGCCGCTCCGGGGTGAGCGAATCCATGCCGACGACATGCACCGTGGCGTCGGGCGGTCCCTCGACGTCGATCGCGATCACCCGATCGAAGCCGCGCTTGTTGAGCAGCCGCATGGTGTAGGCGTTGCGCACCGAACCGTCGCTGAGCCGCACCGCCAGCGGATTGCGGTCGTGCAGCACGTTGACGTCGAGCAGGGTCCGCGTCATCAGCGCATAGAGCATGATCGCGCCGACGCCGACGATCAGCGCCGAATACACCACGGTGCGCGGCCGGACCATCCGGAACACTTCCGGCTTGCCCTCCATCCGGCGGTGGATGTTGATGTCGTTGTCGTAGCCGATCAGCCTGGTTTCCCGGCCGACCTTCTTCATCACCGCGTCGCAGGCGTCGATGCACAGCCCGCACTGGATGCAATCGAGCTGCGAGCCGTTGCGGATGTCGATGCCGGTCGGGCACACCGCGACGCATTGATTGCAATCGACGCAGTCGCCGACCTTTTCACCGAGCGCACGGGCCTGCTCGGCCTTTTTCAGCGAAGTGCGCTTTTCGCCGCGGTCATACTTGTAGGTGACGTTGAGCGCCCATTCGTCGGTCAACGCCGCCTGGATCCGCGGCCACGGGCACATGTAGACGCAGACCTGTTCGCGCATAAAGCCGGCGAGCAGATAGGTGGTCGAGGTCAGGATCGCGATCCAGATGTAGGCGATCATCGGCGCCTGGAAGGTGACGAGCTCCTTCACCAACGTCGGCGCGTCGGCGAAATACAGCACCCAGGCGCCGCCGGTCCACCACGCGATCAGAATCCAGATCGAGTGTTTCAGCACCAGCTCGGCGCCGCGCTGCAGCGTCAGGCCTTCGGCGGCCTTCTTCATCCGTTCGCGGCGATCGCCCTCGATCAGCCGCTCCACCGCGTAGAACACGTCGGTCCACACCGTCTGCGGGCACAGATAGCCGCACCACACCCGGCCGCCGAGCGAATTCATCAGGAACAGGGTGATCGCGGCGACGATCAACAGCCCGGTGAAGTAATAGATTTCCTGCGGCCACAGTTCGATGAAGAAGAAGTAGAACCGGCTGTTGGGCAGATCGATCAGCACCGCCTGGTCGGGCGCGCCGATGCCCCGGTTCCAGCGCACGAACGGCAGGAAGTAATAGATCCCGAGGCAGATCGCCATCAGGTACCATTTGATACGCCGGAAGGTTCCCGAAACACGCTGCGGGTAGATCTTCTTCTGAGCCACATAAAGCGGCCCGTCGGGGTCCGTTTGCAGGTCTTTCGGCAGCACGGGCTTATTCATGATGAGGTATATCTCGCGTCGATTGAGCGTGAGCCTTAAGCTCACTCTCATGGGCGAAATTGATTAACCTCAAGTGTTGGCTCGCATTATGGCGCGGGTCGAAACCCAGCGCTTTTACTTGCCGCCACCCAGGGAATGTACGTAGACCGCCATCGCCTTGATCGTTCCCGCATCCAGCCGGTCGATCCAGGCCGGCATCACGCCGGCGCGACCGTTGGTGATGGTCTCGATGATGGTGGCCTCTTCGGAACCGTACAGCCAGATCCGGTCGGTCAAGTTCGGCGCGCCGATCTCCTGATTGCCCTTGGCGTCTTCGCCGTGACAGACTACGCAGTTTTCGGCGAAGATCTTGCCGCCGGCGGCGACATCGACGCCGGGCCGGGTCGGCAGGCCGGACAGCGACCGCACGTAGTTGGCGACGGTGACGATTTCGTCCGGCTTCAGCACGCCCTCCTTGCCGAACGCCAGCATCTGGCCCTCATGCGCCTCGGGATGGCCGTTGCGGGCGCCGTATTTCAGCGTCTGCTCGATCTGCTCCAGGGTGCCGCCCCACAGCCAGTCGTCATCGTTGAGGTTGGGGAACCCCTTCGACCCGGCGGCGCCGCTGCCATGGCAGGCGGCGCAATTATCGCCGAACACCGCCTTGCCCTTGGCGCGAGCCAGGGCGAACATGCCGGGGTCCTTTTCGATATCGGCCAGCGGCGCGGTGGCCAGCGCCGCCATCTTGTCGCCGCGGATCTGTTCGAGCTTGGCGAGTTCAACAGCCACTTCGGCGCGCGACGAGTAGTTGAACCAACCCGTGGTGTAGCTCTGCACCAGCGGCCAGGCCGGATACACCGCCCAATAGGCGAACGACCAGATGATGGTGGCATAGAAGGTCAGCACCCACCAGCGCGGCAGCGGCGTGTTGAGTTCCTCGATGCCATCCCATTCGTGGCCGGTGGTGGTCTTGCCGGTGACCTCGTCGAAATTTCCGTGCTTGTCGTGCTCAGCCATGATCCATCATTCCTCTCGCAGCGGCATGCTGGCAGCCGCGTCGAATTTCGACTTGTTCCGAGGCCAAAGCGCGTAAGTCACGATGGCGATGAAGATGGCGATGAACAGCGGGGTCCAAAGCGTCAGCACGAAATCCGAAACCCAGTTGTCGGTGGAGACGATCGCGTTCATGTCCGTGCCTCAGCGAAGGTTGGCTTTTTCATTGTACAGCTTGAAGTCGACCAGCGTTCCCAGCATCTGCAGATAGGAAATCAGCGCGTCGAGTTCGGTCGGATTGCCGTCCTTGCCGTCGAAATTGCGCACCACGGCCTTGGGATAGCGTTTCAACAGCTCGGCGGCCTCCGGGCTGTCCGGATTGACCTGCGCCTTCATGTCGGCGCTGGCGCTGGCGATCTCTTCGTCGGTATAGGGCACGCCGACGATGCGGTTGGTGCGCAGATGATCGGCGATGTGATCGGTGTCGACTTCGGTGCGCGCCAGGAAGGCGTAGCTCGGCATCACCGACTGCGGCACGATCGAGCGCGGATCCTTCAGATGGGCGACGTGCCAATCGTCGGAATATTTGCCGCCGACCCGCGCCAGATCCGGCCCGGTGCGCTTCGATCCCCACTGGAACGGGTGGTCGTACATGCTCTCGGCGGCGAGCGAGAAGTGCCCGAACCGCTCCACCTCGTCGCGCAGCGGACGGATCATCTGCGAGTGGCACAGATAGCAGCCCTCGCGGACGTAGATGTTGCGTCCGGCGAGTTCGAGCGGGGTATAAGGCCTGATGCCGTCGACCTTTTCGATGGTGCTCTTGAGGTAGAACAGCGGGGTGATTTCGACGAGGCCGCCGATCGCCACCACCGCCAGAATCCCGACGATCAGCACGATGGAGTTTTTCTCGAAGATCTTGTGACGATCCCAGAATGTTGTCATCGCAAGGTTCCTTATTCGGCTGCCTGAAGCGCAACGCTCGGCTGCGTTTCCGATGACTCGCCGGTACGGACCGTCATCCAGAGGTTATAGGCCATAATCAGCGCGCCGCAGAGGAACAAGCCGCCGCCGGCGGCGCGGATCATGTAGAACGGATGCATCGCTTCCACGCTTTCGATGAAGGAATATTCCAGGAAGCCGAGCGAAGTGTAGGCGCGCCACATCAGGCCCTGCAGAATTCCCGACACCCACATCGCCGAGATGTAGAGCACGATGCCGAGCGTCGCTATCCAGAAGTGCCAGTTGACCAGCTTCAGCGAGTACAGCTGCTTCCGGTTCCAGACCCACGGCACCAGGCAGTACAGGGCGCCGAACGAGACGAAGCCGACCCAGCCGAGCGCGCCCGAGTGGACGTGACCGACGGTCCAGTCGGTGTAGTGGCTGAGCGAATTGACGACCTTGATCGCCATCATCGGGCCTTCGAAGGTCGACATGCCGTAGAACGCCACCGAAACCACCAGCATGCGCAGCACCGGATCGGTGCGCAGCTTGTCCCAGGCGCCCGACAGCGTCATCAGGCCGTTGATCATGCCGCCCCAGGACGGCATCCACAGCATGATCGAGAACGTCATGCCGAGCGTCTGGGTCCAGTCCGGCAGCGCGGTGTAGTGCAGGTGATGCGGGCCGGCCCAGATGTAGAGGAAGATCAGCGCCCAGAAGTGGATGATCGACAGCCGGTAGGAATAGATCGGCCGCTCGGCGCGCTTCGGGATGAAGTAGTACATGATGGCGAGGAAGCCGGCGGTGAGGAAGAAGCCGACCGCGTTATGGCCGTACCACCACTGGAACATGGCGTCCTGCACGCCGCCCCAGGCGATGTAGGATTTCGAGCCGAAGAACGACACCGGCACAGCGGGGTTGTTGCCCAGATGCAGCACAGCGATGGTGATGATGAAGGCGAGGTAGAACCAGTTCGCCACGAAGATGTGCGGTTCCTTGCGCTTCACCAGCGTCATCAGGAACACCAGGAGATAGGTGACCCAGACCACGGTGAGCAGCGCGTCGGAATACCATTCCGGCTCGGCGTATTCCTTGGACTGGGTGACGCCCAACAGATAGCCGGTGCCGGCGATCAGGATGAAGACGTTGTAGCCGATCACCACGAACCACGGCGCCAGATCGCCGGCGAGCCGCACCCGCGAGGTCTTCTGCACCACGTAGAACGAGGTCGCCAACAGCACGTTGCCGCCGAATGCGAACACCACCGCTGAGGTGTGCAGCGGCCGCAGCCGGCCGAAATTGACCCATTGGGCGACATTGAGCCCGGGGAACGCCAGTTCGAGGGCGATGTAGAGGCCGACCGCGAAGCCGGCGATGCCCCAGAACATCGCCATGAAAGAACAGAATTTCACCGGGCCGAAATTGTAATTCGGCACGCCGTTGATTTCCTGCGGCGGCGGGGCCGCCGGCCGGCCGGAATAGCGGGTGGCGATGGCGAACACCGCCCAGGCGCTGATCGCGGCGCCGATGGCGGCGTGGAAGGCGAAGGCGGCGTCCTGCGCTTTGATCACGGCGAGGACACAAAAGGCCGCCATCACGGTGAACAGGGCCAGCATGCCCCCTTCGCCGATGGTTATCCGTTTGGAAGTCAGGGCCTGGTTCATCGTTTGGTTCTTTTTCAAGGCGGGGATCTGGGGTCACCAACCCGAGTTTCATGGCACTCGGTTTGATCGAAATCAAATTGCTCGAATGTTGGGCAACGACGCACAACTCATCCGAGAAATGCTGGAACTTGCCAAATTCTCCTGCAATTGCAGAGAGTTTCTAAGTTCGCCACGCGAACTGACGGCATTTGATATGATCTATATCAAATCTTTCGACCAAAGTCTTATGCTGCAGCGCAACTTTTCGGCGTGTCACTCAGCGCCGCTGCAACTGATAGGCTTGGAGATGCGTGAAGATGACACGCAGTCGCGGTAACGGCGTCTTGGCGGCGTCGCCGCGGGCGATCAGATCGCCGATCACGTGCTCCGATTCGATCGCCGCCCCGGCCTGGATGTCGCGGAACATCGACGCGGTCAGCGGCGATCCGGCCGCCGTCACCATGCCGCGGGTGCGCTCCAGGAACGGCCCGCGCGGCGGATAGCCTGCGGCTTCGGCCACCGCGGTGCATTCGTCGAGCACGCCGAGGATGAAATCGGCGCCGCCGGCCGCCGCCAGCACGATCCCGACCGGCGCCCGCATCGCGCTGGTGACCCCGGCGAGCGTCGCCAGAAACACCCACTTTTCCCACATCTCCTGCAGGATGGCGGGCGAGGCGTGGACCTCGAACATCGCCCCCGACAGCACCGCGCCGATCGCCGCGGCTCGCGCCGACATCGCGCCGTCGCGCTCGCCGAAGGTGATGGAATGCATCGGTGCGAGCTGCACCACCTGGCGCTGGACATTCAGCGTCGCCGCCACCACGCATTGCCCGCCGAGCACCCGCTCGGCGCCGAATTTGTGCTCCAGCACGTCGAGATGCGCCATGCCGTTGAGCAGCGGCAGGATCGCGGTGTCGGGCCCGACCGCCGGCGCGAACGAGGCGATGGCGTCGTCGAGATCGAACGCCTTGCAGCTCAGCAGGATCAGATCGAACGGCTGTTTCAGATCGGTCGCCAGCACGGTCGGCGGATCGGGCAGCGTGACGTCGCCGAGCGGGCTTTTGATCACCAGGCCATCGGCTTTCAGTTCGGCGGCGCGCTTGGGCCGCACCAGGAAGGTGACGTCGCGCCCGGCCTGCAACAGCCGTCCACCGAAATAGCCGCCGATCGCCCCGGCGCCGACCACGAGAATGCGCATTGTCAGAATCCTTTGTTGTCTTCGCGCGGCGTTTGTTCAGCCGCGGGTTCGGCGAACCAAGGCGACCGCCCTACCACTTCTCGCCGAACGGCCGGATCACCATCTCGAAGCTCCAAGCGCTTCTCGGCTGCTGATAGAGCTGCCAATACGACGAAGCGACCGACGCCGGCGGCATCAACAGGTCGGGATTGTCCAGTGCCGCCTTGCCCCACAATTGTTCGCGGCGCTCGCGCACCCAGGCGGTGTCGACGCCGGAATCGATCACCAGATGCGCGACATGGATGTTCTTCGGTCCCAATTCGCGCGCCATCGCCTGCGCCACCGCGCGCAACCCGAATTTGGCGGAGGCAAAGGCGGCAAAGCCCGAGCCGCCGCGCAAGGAAGCGGTGGCGCCGGTGAAGAAGATGTTGCCCTGCCCGCGCGGCAGCATCAGCCGCGCGGCTTCGCGGCCGGCCAGAAACCCGGCCCAGCAGGCCATTTCCCAGACCTTGCGGAACACCCGGTCGGTGGTGTCGAGAATCGGAAAATTGACGTTGGCGCCGACGTTGAAAATGCAGACCTCAAGCGGCGCGTGGGCGTCGGCTGCGTCGAGGAAGGCCGCCACCTGATCCGCCTCGCGCGCATCCAGCGAGTGCGCCACGATGGCGCCGCCGGCGGCTTCGATCTCCTCGACCAGGGGCGCGAGCTTGGCGCCGTCACGCCGCCCGGCGAACACGGTAAACCCCTCCGCGGCGAATTTCCTGGCGATCTCGGCGCCGATGTAGTCGCCGGCGCCGATCACCGCGACGGTGGCGTTGCGTGGCTGCATGGGCGTCTCCTCACTCATCGATGAAGGGATTGCGGCGAAATCGGCTGGACAAGAGCGCCACCACGCGCACGTCGTGTCCTCGGCAACTACCCATACATCTCCTCGACCTCGCGCAATTGCTCCTTGCCGAAGAACATCTCGTCGCCGACGAAGAAGGTCGGCGCGCCGAACGCGCCGCGCTCCACCGCGCGCTGGGTATTATCGATCAGCCTGGCCTTGACCTCCGGCTGCTGGGCACGGGCGAACAGCGTCGCGGCATCGAGCCCCGACGCGGTCAGCGCCTGCAACGCCACTTCGGGGTCGTCCATCTTCTTCGGCTCGGCCCAGACGTGGAAGAACGCGGCGTCGACATAGGTCTCGAACACCCCCAGCAGCTCGGCCGCCACCGCGGCGCGCATCAAGTTCAGCGTGTTGATCGGAAAATGCGGATTCCAGACATAGGGCTTGACGTGGTAGCGCCGCACGAAGCGCCGGGTCTCCAGCTGGTAGAATTTGGGCTTGTTCTTGATGCCGGCCAGCGTTTCGACCGGCGAGCGGTTGTTGGTGGCCTTGAAGATGCCGCCGAGCAGCACCGGCACGTAGTCGAATTTGACGCCGATCCGGGCTTCTATCTCCGGGATCGCCTGATGCGCCAGGAACGCGTTGGGGCTGCCGACATCGAACAGGAATTGCGGCGCAGGCTGGCTCATGGCGCGTTCCTCGTTGGCCGGCACGGCCGTGGTCCGGCCGCGCCTTTTATATGATTATTATCATTTCAAGCAAGCTAGCGGTTTGCCGCCGCGGGATCAACCGATACGGGCGCGGTCGGCGGACGATCGAACGCGGCGGCGGCGAGCCTGCGGGCGTGGTCGCGCACGTCCGCAGGCCATTCCGCGGTCCAGCGCGCGAAGCGGTCGGCGTCGCCGGCGAACAGCGCGCGGGCCACTTCCTCGTAATGCGGCTTGTTCTCGCCGAGCGCGGCGATAAAGCGGTAGGCGGATTCCTGGGCGTGGCGAATCCGGTCCTTGTCCTTGTTGGCGTGGCGGGCCTCGTCGATCAACCGCCGCAGCGCCACCGAGGCGCCGCCGCGCTGCCCGGCGAGCCATTCCCAATGCCGCGGCAGCAGCGTGACCTCGCGCGCCACCACGCCGAGCTTGGGCCGGCCCGGGCCGCGCGCGGCGGCGGCCTCTGGCTGCGGATCGGGCGCGACCGCGGCCGGCGCCGGCAGGCGGGCTAGCACGTCATCGATCGAGCCGCGGATATCGAACTGGATCAGCTCGCTGGATGTGGCGTCGAAGATCAGCAGCGAGCTATCGCCTTGATCGAGCAGAGGTTTGGTCAATCGCGCAACGGCGCTGAGCGCGCCCTCGGCGATTTGGCGGTCGTCGTGGAAGGCGACGCAAGGGGTGGCGGATGTGAACATGACGATCTCCTATGTTGCCGAGATATTTACCCGGGTAAATTAGTCCTGTCAATATCACCCGGGTAATATATCACATGGACCGCGCTCGACTTTGCGCGAGCCGGCTGGCAGGGAGGACAAGGTCATGCAAAGGGGATCGCCATGCTCACGGTTCACCACCTCAACAATTCACGCTCGCAGCGGGTGCTGTGGCTGTTGGAAGAACTCGGCGTGCCATACGAGATCGTGCGCTATCAGCGGCAGCCGGACATGCTGGCGCCGCCGGAATTGCGCGCCGTGCATCCGCTCGGCAAGTCGCCGGTGATCACCGACAACGGCAACACCATCGCCGAATCCGGCGCGATCATCGAATACATCGTCGGCACCTATGGCGACGGCCGGCTGATCCCGCCGCCGAACACGCCGGAGCGGCTGCGCTACACCTACTGGCTGCATTACGCCGAGGGCTCGGCGATGCCGCCCTTGCTGCTGAAGCTGTTGTTCACGATGATCCCGGCGCGCGCGCCGGCGCTGCTGCGGCCCCTGGTGCGGATGATCACCACGCCGGTGCTGACCAGCTTCATCGAGCCGCAGCTGAAGCAGCACATGGCGTTCTGGGAAAGCGAACTCGGCAAAAGCGAATGGTTCGCCGGCAATGACTTCACCGCCGCCGACGTGCAGATGAGCTTTCCGCTGGAGGCGGCCTCGTCGCGCGGCGGGCTCGACGGCAAGTATCCGAAGACGCTGGCGCTGCTCGAGCGCATCCACGCCCGCCCGGCCTATGCCCGCGCGCTGGAAAAGGGTGGGCCGTATAGCATCGGCAAGGCGTGATCCGAGCCGGTCAAGAACCAAAGCCGTCACCCTGAGGAGCCCGGCGTCGCTCGCAGAGCGAGGCCGGGCGTCTCGAAGGGCGCCGGCGCGTTAGTTACGGCGACGCTCCCCCGCCGCCATCCTTCGAGACGCCGCGCGAAGACGCGCGGCCCTCAGGATGACGGCGAAGGCAGGAAGCGTTAGACGAGGCGAGCGCTATCCCTTCGCCGCCGCATCGACAGAAGGCAGCGGCCTCACGTTGACGCCGGGCGGCGGCACGTCGTCGTCCGGCACGAAGAAATCCGACATCAACGGCACGCTCGGATCGACCCGGTAGCGCTCGAAATCGCTGACGCCCGCTTCATACAGCACCTTGTCGTCGATGCAGAACTGCCCGGTGAAGTCGCGCGACGGCTTGAGAAAGATCTGGTAGGCGGCGTCGCCCATGATCTCGGGCGTGCGGCTGGCGCGCATCATGGCGTCGCCGCCCAACAGATTGTCGACCGCGGCGGTGGCGATGGTGGTGCGCGGCCACAGCGCGTTGACGGCGATGCCGGCGCGGCGCTGCTCGCCGGACAGCCCCAGCACGCACAGGCTCATGCCGAACTTGGCCAGCGTGTAGGCGGTGGAATGCTCGAACCACTTCTGCTTCATTTCGAGCGGCGGCGACAGCATCAGGATGTGCGGATTGTCGGCCTTCTTCAGATGCGGGATGCAATATTTCGACACCATGAAGGTGCCGCGGGTGTTGATCCCCATCATCAGGTCGAACCGCTTCATGTCGGTCATCTGCGAATTGGTCAGACTGATCGCAGAGGCATTGTTGACGCAGATGTCGAGCCCGCCGAATTCGGCCACGGTTTTGTCGATCGCGGCAATCACCTGGGCCTCGTCGCGGATGTCGCACAGGATCGGCAGCGCCTGGCCACCGGCGGCGCGCACCTCTTCGGCGGCGGTATAAATCGTTCCGGCAAGCTTGGGATGCGGCTCGGCGGTCTTGGCGGCGATCGCCACATTGGCGCCGTCGCGCGCCGCGCGCAGCGCGATCGCAAGCCCGATGCCGCGGCTGCCGCCGGAAATGAACAGCGTCTTGCCCTTCAGTGATGCCATGTTTCGTCCCTGCTGTCGGCGCCTTGGGCGCGTGTTTGACAGCTTCGCTGTAATTCGAAATCAGTCCAGCGCCAAGCGCCGCCTAATCCCTCCCCCCGCAAGCGCAGGCGATCGGACATGGATTTTCGCAGGCCATTGCCTCGCAGCTCTCTTCACCCTCCCCTGGAGGGGGAGGGTCGGCGGTGACCGCGCGAAGCGCGGTGCGCGCCGGGGTGGGGTGAGCAGCGTGCACGACGGATGAATTCTTCGCCACCCCACCCCGCTCGCTGTGCGAGCGACCCTCCCCCTCCAGGGGAGGGTGATCCTCGCAGCAACCGCCAACTTTCATATGCGATTGCCCTGCCCGCAAGCGGGAGAGGGGCGCGCTGCCGGCGCGGCGGCTGAGCGGATGATCTTGATGAAGGCCCGGCGCTACTCCGCCACGGCCGCCGCCCCGCGCGTCCGCGGGTCGGCGGCGCCGCGGACGCCGTCCTTGGCCACGAAAATCGAATTCGCCGAGGTCTGCCCGAGCGGCGCCACCACGACGTGGCCCCTGGCGCGCAGCGCGGCGATCACCGGCTCGGCAAAACCCTGCTCGATCCGCACCTCGTCGGGCAGCCATTGCTGGTGCAGCCGCGGCGCCGCCACCGCCGCGGCGATATCCATATCGTAATCCAGCACGTCGACGATCACCTGCAGCACCGTGGAAATGATCCGGCTGCCGCCGGGCGAGCCGGTGACCAGCACGACGCGGCCGTCCTTCAACACCAGCGTCGGCGACATCGACGACAGCGGCCGCTTGCCCGGCCCCGGCAGATTGGCCTCGAAGCCGACCAGCCCGAACGCATTGGCGGCGCCGGGCGCCGCGGTGAAATCGTCGAGTTCGTTGTTCAAGAGAACGCCGGTGCCATCGGCGATGAGGCCGAGCCCGTAGCTGAAATTCAGCGTGTAAGTGTTGCTGACCGCGTTGCCGTCGGCGTCGACCACCGAGAAATGCGTGGTGTTGTCGCCTTCATGCGGCGGCAGCGCCGGCAGGGCTTCGGTCCACGGCGTGGCGCGCTGCGGATCGATGCCGGCGCGCTGCTTGGCCGCATAGTCCTTCGACAATAGCGCCTTAAGCGGCGCGTCGACGAAGGCCGGATCGCCGAGATAGCGCGCGCGGTCGGCATAGCCGCGCTTCATCGCCTCGATAAGCAGATGCAGCGAGGCGGCGGAGCCCTGCGGGATCTCGCGCAGCGTGAAGCCCTCGAGAATGTTCAGCGTCTCGATCAGCACGGTGCCGCCGGACGACGGCAGCGGCATTGCCACGATGTCGTAGCCGCGATAGGTCCCGCGCAACGGCGCGCGGATCACCGGCTGATAGGCCTTCAGATCGTCGGCGGTGATCAGCCCGCCGGCGTCATGAATGCCGCGCGCCAGCTTCTCCGCGACCGCGCCCTGATAGAAGCCGCGCGCGCCTTGGTCGGCGATCGCACCGAGCGTCGCGGCGAGATCGCGCTGCACCAACAGGTCACCGCCTTGCAGCGACGCGCCGTCCGCCCGCGCAAAGATTTTTTGCGTCGCCGGCCAGCGCGACAGCCGCGCGTGCCACTCCGGCAGCGTATCGGCGGTGTCGTCGGCAATCAGGAATCCATCGCGCGCCAGCGCGATCGCGGGCTGCAAAATCTCCGCCAAGGTGAATTTGCCGGAGCCGTATTTCGCAAGCGCCAGCGACAGCCCGGCGACGGTGCCGGGCACGCCGATGCCGAGCGCGGAATCCCGCGACTTCGCGGGATCCGGCTTGCCGTCAGGCCCAAGAAACATGTCGCGGCTGGCCGCCGCCGGGGCGGTCTCGCGATAATCCAGCGCGACGTCCTCACCGCCGGCGCGGTGGATCACCATGAAGCCGCCGCCGCCGAGATTTCCGGCGCGGGGATAGGTGACGGCCATCGCAAAGCCGGTGGCGACCGCGGCGTCGACCGCGTTGCCGCCCTTCGCCAGCAAGTCACGGCCGATCGCGGCGGCGCGTCGTTCCTGCGCCACCACCATGCCACGCGCGCCGGCCACGGCCTGCGCGGCGGTCACCCGCATCGCGCCGCGGCCGTCCTGCGCCGGCGCGTTGCCACAGCCCAGCGCCAGCAGCGCCGTCACCACCACGCCACGCAGCAGCGCCACAATGCCTGCCGATCGCCGCCGACTTAATCTCACCACGAACACCGTCTCATTGCGCAGCATGCTATATTGATTTCGATGCGATAGGCAAAAGCTCGACCATCATTCGGGAGGAACTTGGGCATGGCGGACAGCCTCGTCGCCGGCGCGCCCCGCGCCGCCATCGCGTCGCGCTATCCGCGGCGCTCCGCGGTGATCGGCTGGATCCTGTTCGACTGGGCGGCACAGCCTTATTTCACGCTGATCACCACCTTCATCTTCGCGCCGTATTTCACCACCTTCGTCGCTGCCGATCCGGCGCAGGGCCAATCGCTGTGGGGCTTCGCCACCGGCTCCGCTGGGCTGATCATCGCGCTGGCCTCGCCGGTGCTGGGCGCGATTGCGGACGCCTCGGGCCGGCGCAAGCCGTGGATCTTCGGCTTCGGCGCGCTGCTCGTCATCGGCTCCTGCGCGATGTGGTTCGGCCGCCCCGGCGACGACAGCGTGATCCTGCCGCTCTTGATCGCCTATGGCGTGGCGACGATCGGCGTCGAATTCGCCACCGTGTTCAACAACGCGATGATGCCGCATCTGGTGCCGCCGGAGCAGATCGGCCGGCTCTCCGGCACCGGCTGGGCCACCGGCTATGTCGGCGGCATTCTGTCGCTCGTTCTGGTGCTGGGATTTCTCGCCGGCAGTCCGGACACCGGGCGCACGCTGTTCGGCCTTTCGCCGTGGTTCGGGCTCGATCCTGTGACGCATCAGGGCGACCGCATCACCGGGCCGCTCACCGGGATCTGGTTCGTGATCTTCGTGCTGCCGATGTTTTTGCTGACGCCGGATTTTCCGGCTAAGCGCAAGCCGGGCGCCGCGGTGCGCGAGGGCCTGCGCGAGCTTCGGCAGACGCTACGCGAATTGCCGAAGCACCGCTCGATGGCGATGTTCCTGCTCGCCAACATGATCTACACCGACGGCCTCGTCTCGCTGTTCGCGTTCGGCGGCATCTACGCCGCCGGCACCTTCGGTTGGCACACGCTGCAGATCGGCAGCTTCGGCATTCTATTGGCGATCGCCGCCACCTTCGGCGCCTATCTCGGCGGCAAGCTCGACGACGCGCTGGGGCCGAAGCGGGTGATCGCCGGCAGCATGCTGTTGCTGCTCACCGCAGTGCTCGGCATCCTCTTGGTCGAGCGGGATTCCATCCTGTTCATGCCAGTGACGCCGCCGCAGCCCGGCGGCGCGTTGTTCGCCGCTCCCGCCGAGCGCGCTTATCTCTTGCTCGGCTGCCTGATCGGCATCGCCGGCGGACCCTTGCAGGCTGCGTCGCGCTCGCTGTTGATCCACATGGCGCCGAAAGACCGCATCGCGCAGTTCTTCGGGCTGTTCGCGCTGACTGGAAAAGTCACCTCGTTCATCGGCCCGATGCTGATCGGCGCGGTCACGGCGATCACGGCGAGCCAGAAAGCCGGAATGGCGGTGCTGGTGCTGTTTTTTGTCGGCGGGCTGGCGTTGTTGGCGAAGGTGCGGGGTTAGTTCGGCGCACAGCGCCGCTTCCCACTCCGCGGTCATCGCCCGGCTCGACCGGGCGACCCAGTATTCCAGAGCGCCTATTGTTGAACTCTGACTCTCTGCGATACTGGGTCACCCGCTTTCGCGGGTGATGACGGCTGTTGGTGAGGCGAGCGCAGTGCGCACTGCTCGGCACGCCGACCTCTCCCCGCAAGCGGGGAGAGGTTATTCAGTGCGCGTTGCGACGCCTATCCCTGGCCGCAACGGGTCAAGTATCAATGCCTAAAATGCCGCACGCCGGTGAACACCATGGCGATGCCGGCGTCATCGGCGGCCTTGATCACCTCGTCATCGCGCACCGAACCGCCGGGCTGGATCACCGCGGTGGCGCCGGCTTCGATGCAGGCCAGCATGCCGTCGGCGAACGGGAAGAACGCATCGGAGGCCACCACCGAGCCCTTGGTCTTAGGCTCAGCGAGCTTCAACTCGGCCGCGGCGTCCTGCGCCTTGCGCGCCGCGATCCGCGCCGAGTCGACGCGGCTCATCTGGCCGGCGCCGATGCCGACGGTGGCGAGGTCTTTTGCGTAAACGATGGTGTTGGACTTGACGTGTTTGGCGACGCGGAAGGCGAATTTCAGATCGCGCAGCTCGGCCTCGGTCGGTTGCCGCTTGGTCACCGCCTTCAGCGCCATGTCCTCGACCACCGCGTTGTCGCGGCTCTGCACCAACAGACCGCCGGCCACCGTCTTGTAGGTGAGCCCCGACGCGCGGGGATCAGGCAAGCTGCCTGCCAGCAACAGCCGCAGATTCTTCTTTGCCGCGACGATCGCGATCGCCTCATCGGTGGCGTCCGGCGCGATGATCACTTCGGTGAAGATCTCGGTGATGGCGCGCGCCGCTTCGGCGTCGAGCGTGCGGTTCAGCGCCACGATGCCGCCGAACGCCGAAGTGGAATCGCAGGCCAGCGCCGAGCGATAGGCGGCCAGCAGGCTCGACCCCTCCGCGACGCCGCAGGGATTGGCGTGCTTGACGATGACGCAGGCCGCGGTGCGGCCGGCATCGAATTCGCCGATGCACTCATAGGCGGCGTCGGTGTCGTTGATGTTGTTGTAGGACAGTTCCTTGCCCTGCACCTGCCGCGCGGTGGCGACGCCGGGGCGCTTTTCCGGCGTGGCATAGAACGCCGCCTTCTGGTGCGGGTTCTCGCCGTAACGCAGCGACTGGATCAGTTTGCCGCCGACGGCGCGGAAATCCGGCGCGTCGGTTTTCAGCTGCAAGGCGAACCAGTTGGAGATCGCCGCGTCATAGGCCGCGGTGCGCGCATAGGCCTTGGCGGCCAGCTTCTTGCGGAGCGTCAGCGTGGTGGCGCCGTTGTTGGCGGCGAGTTCGTCGAGCACCGCAGAATAGTCGGCGGCTTCCACCACCACCGCGACGTCGTCGTGGTTCTTCGCCGCAGCGCGGATCATCGCCGGGCCGCCGATGTCGATGTTCTCGATGCAGTCCTCATAGCCGGCGCCTTTGTCGACGGTGGCCTCGAACGGATAGAGGTTGACCACCAACAGGTCGATCGGCGCGATGTCGTGGTCGGCCATCGCCTTGACGTGCTCGGCATTGCGGCGGATCGCCAGCAACCCGCCGTGCACTTTCGGGTGCAGCGTCTTGACCCGGCCGTCCATCATTTCCGGAAAGCCGGTGAGGTCGGAGACGTCCTTGACCGCCAGGCCGGCGGCGGCGATCGCCTTGGCGGTGCCGCCGGTGGAGATCAGTTCGACGCCGTGGCCGGCCAGCGCGCGGGCGAAGTCGATCAGGCCCACTTTATCGGAAACGGACAAAAGAGCGCGGGTCACGCGGCGCGGATGGTCGGTCATGAGGGGTATCCCGATAATGGAGTGGTCAGAGGCTGCCGGCCGGTCGCGGCGGGCGCCAAATTCAAGCGCGCGCCGTAGCACGGTTTACCGGGCGGCGAAACCTCGGATCGCCGCCGGAGCGCCGAGCGGGTTCGACGACAGACGAGCCCGCCAGCATCGGCGCTGCGGCCGAATACCCCCACCCCAACCCTCCCCCGCAAGCGGGAGAGGGAGTGTTGCTGCCGTTGCGGCGACGCGTTGCCCGACAAGGAATGCCGTCGAGCCAACTCGCCCGCTGGGTTTATGACCGCCTTCGCAAACTGCACTGCGCGCCCCCTCTCCCACTTGCGGGGGAGGGTTGGGGTAGGGGCTCGTGGCCTATCGGGATGAATCTACAGCGGCAATTCCGGCTGGCTGCGGGCGCTGCGCCGCGCCGCGGTGGCCGCCGGCGAACTCGGCGAGCGGACGAAGCTCCAGCGGATCGAGGCGGTGTGCCGGGCATCCTGCCGGATCACGATCTGCACGGTACGGCGCGGCCCGTCATTGCCGGCAAGAAACACGCTGTCCTCGAGTTCGACCTTGTCGTCCTGCGCCTCGAAGGTCCAGACCTCGCGGTTCGGCAGCACCAGCATGACGCCGCGGGCGTCGGTGAGCCGGCTGGCCTTGACCGCGGGGTGCAGATGAAACCGCAGCGCATAACTGGTGTCGGTGCCCTTGATCCGCGCGCCCGGTGCCGGCGCCACGGTATCCTCGCCGTCGAGCCGCGCGCCATCCGCCGCCGCCATCAGCACCCGGCGATGCGTCACCCCGAACCGCGACTGATAGCCGTCATGCGACATGTTCAGCATCACGCCCTCGGCGCCGACCTCGCGATAATGCTCGACCCGGACCGGGCCGGAGACGATCGGCGCGCCGTTGAGAAAGCGTTTCATCGACGAGCGCTCGACGAACTGGCACGACGAGGTTTCGCGGTAGGTCACTGTCGAATGCGCCGCGGTGCCGCGGGCGAAGCTGCGCCAGTTTTCCCGGCCGGTGGCGGGGATGCCGCAATTGACCACGACGCGGCAGCCGGCGACCGACATCTCGAACGACAGGCAGCCGGCGTGGGCCTCGTCGCTGACGCTCGGCGGCGGCGGCGGCCCGGTGTCGATGATCACCGTCATGGAGCCGGCGTCGAGCCGCTGGTAACCCGTATGCGGCATGCTCGCCATCGGACTGCCGTGGGTGTCGTCATAGGCCAGCAGCGTCGCCAGCAGATCCGACGGCGCGCTCGACATGCCGTTGAACAGCGCGAAACTGCCGTCGCCATGGCGAAAGAACCGCAGCATCGGCATCATCCGGTCGATCGCGTTGAGCAGCGCCGGCGGCGGCGCGATGTTGCGCGCGGCAAAGGTCTGGCGCAGCGGCAACAGGTCGATCATCAATTCGATCAGCGCGCCGGGATTGCGCGAGATGTGGCCGCCGTCGGCCAGAATCTGGCGCTGCAATTCGTCGGACAATTTGCGCGAGGTGGTGCGGATATGGCGCGCCTGGTTGGCGAGGCACAGCGAGGCGTAGCACAACGCGATCAACACCTGCAGCCGCGGCACGCCGTCGGCGATGTCGGGGGTGATGTAACGCAGGCTGCGGATTTCGCGGGTCAGCCCGCGCAGATAGCGGCGATAGAACCGGCCGTCGGTGTCGCCGAGCACCAAGGGCGCCTGCGACAACAGCGAGATCACCCGGCGCGCCAGCACGTCGGGACGCCGGCCGACCGGCCGGTTGTGCGACATGTTAGACATCCAGTCGTCGACCAGCGAGCGGGCATTGGCCCGGGTGATCGCGGTGTCGGCGGCGCGCAGATGGCGCAGCCAGCCGAAACCGAGCAGCGCCACCTCCCAGTCTTCCGAGGGCGGCGCGTATTCGAAGATCGAGCGACCCTGGCAGGTGACGATCTTGCCGGCGAACACGAAACGGCCGGCGTAGATCTCGGCGGCGCGGGTGGCGTCCGCGGTGCGCAGATCGTGCGGCGCGATGATCAGCTGGTCAGTGCGGCCCGGCCACAGCCGCGACAACGCTACCGACCCCGCGGAGACGCGCGCCATCATATTGCGCGCGAAGCGGCCCAGAATCAGCGTCGATAATCGTCTGCGATAGGCCACCGACACCGGCGCTAGTGCCCCGAATCCGAAGTTCGCTTCACGTTTCGGCACCCTCTCTCACGACATTGGATTGAATGGTCGCCTGGTGCCGGACCTGATCGGCCTGGCAAGCTCAAGCGGCGGGACGTGCGCAAAGACCAAAGGACGTTGTGAACCAGAACGAACCAGAGTTAACGAAAATTCTCTGCAAATCTTTTAATCCGGAAACCGGCGGACACACCATCCTGGCGCTGCGGCACGGGGCGACACTCCCGGAGCCCTGGAAAATCGAGGTTCTATAAAGGCTTGACCAGGCGTGCGGCATAGAACCCGTCGAGCCCGCCGAGCCTGGCATCGGGGTGCGGCAACTGGCACGGCAGGGTGCGCAGCGCACCATCGGAGGTGACGAGCTCGGCCAGCCCGGCCACTTCGCTGGCGTCCACCGGCGACCGCCGCATCCCGGAATTGCCCGCCAGCAGTGCGGCGATGGCGTTCTCGCCCTCCTCCGGCTCCAGCGAACAGGTGCAATAGACCAGGGTTCCGCCGGGCTTCAGCAGCGTCACCGCCTTTTGCAGCAGCCGCTGCTGCTGCGCCGCCAGCGCGGCGATGTCGGTCTCTTGTTTCAGCCAAGCGACGTCGGGATGGCGGCGGATGGTGCCGGTCGACGAGCACGGCGCGTCCAGCAGCACGGCGTCGAAGCCCGCGCCGCCATGGCCCGGCCATTCGGCGGCATCCGCCACCGCGGTCTCGGCCGGCAGCCCCAGGCGGCCGAGGTTTTCCCGCAACCGCGCCACCCGGCTCTGCGAGCGGTCGAGCGCGGTGACCCAGGCGCCGGCGTTGCAAAGTTGCGCGGTCTTGCCGCCCGGCGCGGCGCACAGATCGACCACGGATTTGCCGGTGAGATCGCCGAACAGCCGCGCCGGCAAGGCGGCGGCGGCATCCTGCACCCACCATTGGCCATCGTCGAAACCCGGCAGCATTTTCACCGAGCCTTGCAGCAGCGTCCGCACCGTGCCGGTCGGCAGCACTTCGCCGTGCAGCCGGCTGGCCCAGCTCTCGGCATCGGCCTTCACGGTGAGGTCGAGCGAAGGTTCCTCGCCGATCGCGCGCGCAATCGCGCGCGCATTGTCGGCGCCGTAATGCGCGCTCCAGCGCGCCAACAGCCAGGGCGGCACGTCGAGCGACTGGCCCTGCACCTCATCGATCAAGGGATGGCCCTCGCGGGCGCAGCGCCGCAGCACGGCATTGACCAGGCCGGCATATTTCGCGGCACGGCGGTCCGATTGCACCAGCCGGACCGAGAGATCGACCGCGGCGTGATCCGGCACCTCCATCCACAGAATCTGCGCGGCGCCGATCAACAGCGCGCTCTGCGCCCGCGGCGCATCGGTCGGCAATCCGCGATCGAGCAGCCGCGACAGCACGTGGCCCAGCGTTCCGAGCCGGCGCAGGATGGTGGCGACCAGCCGGCGCATCAGCGCGCGGTCGCGATCCGACAGCGTCTTCAGCCCGGGATGGGCGGCGGCGCCTTCGAGCTGATCGTCGAGCGTGCGGTGCTTATGCAGCACGCCGTCCAGAATGTCGGCGGCGATACGACGCGCTGCGAGACCGGGCACCTCGGCGGGGGGTGCGAATCGGGTTGACGACATGGGTTGAGAATATCACGTGAGAGTGGGATGCGGGACGACGGCATGCGCCATCGGCGGCTTGGCTTGATGCCACGCGAATATGCCAAATGTAAGAATTCCGCTTTGGTCCGATGGTCGACTTGTGCGGCAAAGCTGTGGCTGATTGAACGCGTTTGCGATCGCGCCGCGCCGAGCCTATGCATCGCTCGGCGATATCTGCGCCGGCTGCCGGCGATGGCCAAATTCTCGCGCGGCCGCTCGCTGCGGAACGATGTTGCCAAGCTGGTTTGGGAAGCTGGATGATCTGCCGATGACCGACGAGTCCGAGAGCGCCCCCGCCGCCGCCGCCGCCGCCGCGACGCCGCCGCCGCGCAAGGAGCTGCCGCCGGCGGCACAACGCGCGCTCGCCGAAGCCGCGGCACGACGCGCGGTGGCCGACGCACAAGCCGCGGCCGAGGCCGCGGCGCGCGCCCACGAGGTCAACGGCCCGAAAGGACCGGAACCGACCCGCTATGGCGATTGGGAAACCAAGGGCATCGCCTCGGATTTTTGAGCGCGGCGGATCACAGCGGCGGTGAGGCGCTCAATAGTGGTAGCGGCATTGGGCGATTTCGATTTGCCGATCTTCCGCCTTGCCCCCCACCCGATAGACCAGACGATGCTCCCCTGAGATTCGCCGGGACCACCAACCTTTGAGGGTGTGTTTGAATGGTTCAGGCTTCCCTATGCCTTTGAACGGGTCGCGCTTGATATCCCTGATAAGATCGTTGATTGCAGCCATCAGCTTTTGATCTGTGGCTTGCCAATGCAGGTAATCCCGCCAGGCATCCTCAGTCCAGACCAGCTTCATGGGTCGCGCACTACTCGGTCGGCTCGATCAACTCGCGAGCGGTTAAACGACCGGCATCGGCCTCTTCGATCGATCGCAACAGTCGAACCGCGTTGGCCGGGCTTTTCAACAGATGCACCGTCTCCATCAGGCCATCGTAATCATCCTCTGCCATCATCACCACAGTTCTGGCGTTCTGGCGGGTGACGTGGAGTGGTGCCCGACTGTCGCAAACCTCGTCCATGTAACTGGCCAGGTTTTTCCGTAACTCGCTGTAGGAAATATGCGTCATCGGAGCGCTCCATAGTCGTACAGATATTTGTACAAAAGTGATTTTTGTCAAGCTTCGGCTGACCCATCACGCAACATCGATTGCGGTTGCTTGAGCGCCCGAATCGATCTACCTTAGGAATATGTACCCAATTTCCAGAACGAACCCGGTACGCATTACGCCGCGCTCGCCATGGCGCGGACGATTCTCTGCGGCGCTGCCCTGGGTGTTCGTGCTCGGCGTGGCGGCGGGGACGATGCTGCCGGCGCGGCACTGGATTCACTGGCCGTTTCCGAGCACGAGTTCGTCGCCCTCGCAGCGCGATCGCGACGACGAGGCGATCTGGCAGCGCGCCGGCAATCCGAGCGTGCGGCATCCGGTCGAGGTGCTCCGCACCATCGACGGCGACACTTTCGAGGCGCGGGTGCATCTGTGGCCCGGGCTCGACATGACGACGCGGGTGCGGCTGCGCGGCATCGACGCGCCGGAGCTGAAGGCGCAATGCGCGCAGGAGCTGAAACAGGCGGAGGCCGCCGGCCAAGCGCTGCACCAGCTGCTCGGCGAGGGCGAAGTGACGATCTACAATATCGGCCCGGACAAATATCAGGGCCGCGTGGTGGCCGACGCCGCCACAAAACGCACGCCGAACGTCTCCGCGGCGCTGCTCGCCGGCGGTTACGCGCGAAGCTATGACGGCGGCCACCGCGAGGGCTGGTGCGCGGTGAGGTGAGCGGCCGTGCGGCTCAGCCCTTGTCGCTGCCGAGCTTGGGGATATGCGAGCCTTCGCCGGCCGCCAGCAGGCCGGCCTTCGCGAAGATGTCCAGCTTGGCGCGGGTGTCGGCGATGTCGAGGTTGCGCATGGTCAATTGGCCGATGCGGTCCGCCGGGGTAAACGGCGCGTCCTCAACCTTCTCCATGCTCAGCCGCTCCGGCGCATAGGTCAGATTCGGGCTCTGCGTGTTCAGGATCGAGTAGTCGTTGCCGCGGCGCAGCTCCAGCGTCACCTCGCCGGTGATGGCGCGCGCCACCCAGCGCTGCGCGGTTTCGCGCAGCATCAAAGCCTGCGAATCGAACCAGCGGCCCTGATACAGCAGGCGGCCGAGCCGCATGCCGCTGATCCGATATTGCTCGATAGTGTCTTCGTTGTGGATGCCGGTGACCAGACGCTCGTAAGCGATGTGCAGCAGCGCCATCGCCGGCGCTTCATAGATGCCGCGGCTTTTCGCCTCGATGACGCGGTTCTCGATCTGGTCGCTCATGCCGAGGCCATGGCGGCCGCCGATCGCGTTGGCCTCGAGGAACAGCGCGACCGGATCGGCGAAGCTCTTGCCGTTCAGCGCGACCGGCTGACCGTCCTCGAATCGCACCGACACCTGCTCGGCCTTGACCGCGCAGTCGTCGCGCCAGAACGGCACGCCCATGATCGGGTTGACGATCTTGATGCCGGAATCGAGGTGCTCGAGATCCTTGGCCTCGTGGGTGGCGCCCAAGAGATTGCTGTCGGTCGAGTAGGCCTTTTCCGAACTCATCTTGTAGGCGAAGCCGGCGGCGGTCATGAACGCCGACATTTCGGCGCGGCCGCCGAGCTCGTCGATGAACTGCTGATCGAGCCAGGGCTTGTAGATGCGAAGCTCCGGATTGGTCAGCAGTCCGTAGCGATAGAACCGCTCGATGTCGTTGCCCTTGTAGGTCGAGCCGTCGCCCCAAATGTTGACGCCGTCCTCCTTCATCGCCGAGACCAGCATGGTGCCGGTGACGGCGCGGCCGAGCGGCGTGGTGTTGAAATAGGCGATGCCGCCGGTCGAGACGTGGAAGGCGCCGGACTGAATCGCGGCGATGCCTTCATGCACCAATTGCGCGCGGCAATCGACAAGGCGGGCCTTTTCGGCGCCGAACGCCATCGCCTTGCGAGGAATCTCGTCGTAATCGGCCTCGTCGGGCTGGCCGAGATTCGCCGTATAGGCGAACACCCGGGCGCCTTTCTGCTTCATCCACAACAGCGCCGCTGAGGTATCGAGCCCGCCCGAGAAAGCAATGCCGACGTTTTCTCCTTTGGGCAGGCTCTTCAAGATCGTCGTCATGAAACTTCCAATCGGCTGAGTTCGTTTGCAAATTTGACTGCGCGAATATCAAAATTCGCAGCCATGGGCACGCGTTTAATCCTGACGGGCGCCATGAATGTCGCTCATGCCGCCGGCACCGGGCCGACATCGCAGCCGCGGCGTTTTTGCCGCCAGCGGTAGCCCGGCCAAGCCAACCGCGTCAGCGCGGCGTCGATCCTTGCATCGGAGAACCGGGTCGAGCCCCAGCGATAGATCAGGCCGTGCAGCAGCCAGATCACCAGGAAGCTGACCAGACCGGCGATCGCCACATCAGTGAAGAAATGCCCGCCGAACGCCATCCGCAGGCCCGAGGTGACGACGCCGAACACGGTCGCGGCGGCATAGGCCGCGGGCCGCCACGGCGCCGGCGCCAGCGCCGCCGGGGCATAGGTCCAGAACGCGGTGGCGCCCTCGCCGGAGAAGAACGAGCAGTTCTTGGGGCAATCGCCGCGCGGGTCCCACCACGGCACGAAATGGTTCTGGCCGCCGAATTCGGTGACGAAGATCGGCCGCGGCCGACCCCAATGGCTCTTGAAGGTGAGGTTGGTGAGGATACCGGCGGACAGCGTAATCGACACCAAGAGGAACATCACGGTGCGGCCGCGCACCAGCAGCGGCTTGTCCGGCCGCGCCAGCTTGACCGCCAGCGCGACGATCGAGGGCGCGGCGAACGCCCAGGCGATCCACATTGCGGCGTCGCGCGCTAAACTCGCCGCCGCCACCGCCTTCAGCGGGAAGCTCTTGGTCTCGGCGTCATAAAACAGCCCGGCGAGCCACAGGTCGAGGCCGGGAAAGATCCCGAACAGGAGGCCAACCCCGGCAAACAGCCCGAGCGCGATGAAAAGTCCGGTGCGGTTCATGGGGGCGGTTTAGCCGAGCGGGCCGAACATGAAAAGCCGGGGGCTCACCCTCCCTAACACGAGGCTCGCGGCCGCTTCACCCTCCCTTGGAGGGGGAGGGTCGATGCGAGCGAAGCGAGCGTCGGGGTGGGGTGATTGCGGTGGGAGACAAATCGCCAACGGCCAAACAAGCCCACCCCACCCCGGTTCGCACCGCGCTTTGCGCGATGCTCACCGACCCTCCCCCTCCAGGGGAGGGTGAGCAAGACAGCCGTGGCGCATCCTTCGAGACACCAGGCTTCGCCCTTCGGGCTTCGCCGGGTTCCTCAGGATGACGGCGGCATCTGGGTCAAGCGGAGCCGATGGCTCGGCTCAGAGCGTCGGCCTTGCCGCCGGCGGCAGCGCACGCGGCGGCCCGCGCCAGGCGCCGGCGTTGCGGCCGGCGATCACCCAATAGACTAGCCCGGCGACGATGCCGGCGCCGGTCATGATTTCGAGGTGGCGGCGGACGATGCCGTCGAACCGCATCGCGGCGGGGTCGAACGGCACCAGCCCGAGATAGCAGGCGAGCCCGACCGCCGCGCCGCCCAGCGCATAGGCCAGGATGCTGCGGATCGAGAACGCCTCGGTGATCAGCACCACGATCAGCGCCGGCAACAGCGCAAAGCCCGACACGAAGATGAAGCCGAAGCCGAAGATGATGTTGAGCGCATTGGGGTCGATCGGCTCGACGCCGATGTCGCTGAATTCGGGATACAGCATCGCGCCGACCACGATCATCCCGGCCACCAGCGACGCGCCGAGGAAGCCGAACAGGATCACGAACAGCCGGCCGATCAGCGCCATGACGGTCCATTCCATCGCGAGCCGGACGCCGTGCAACGTTCGAGGCCCCTCATCCTGAGGAGCCCGGCGAAGCCCGCAGGGCGGCGACGGGCGTCTCGAAGGATGAGGAATGTCGCCTCATGGTTCGAGACGCGCGCCGAAGCGGGCGCGCTCCTCACCATGAGGGCTTGGCCGAACCCGCCCATCAATCCGTCATCGCCATCGCCCGCAGCGCCTCGCGCTCGCGCGCCGACAGCTTCTCGGTTTCGGACTTCAACTGGCCGCAAGCGGCGAGAATGTCGCGGCCGCGCGGGGTGCGCACCGGCGAGGAATAGCCGGCGTTGAAGATGTATTCGGAGAATTTCTCGATCTGGTCCCAGTCCGAGCATTGGTAGGCACTGCCCGGCCACGGATTGAACGGAATCAGGTTGATCTTCGCCGGAATGCCCTTCAGCAGCTTGACCAGCAGCTTGGCGTCGTCGAGCGAGTCGTTGACGCCCTTCAGCATCACATATTCGAAGGTGATGCGCCGCGCGTTGGAGGCGCCGGGATAGTCGCGGCAGGCCTGCAGCAGTTCCGCCAGCGGATATTTGCGGTTCAACGGCACCAGCTCGTCGCGCAGTTCGTCGCGCACCGCATGCAGCGAGATTGCCAGCATCACGCCGATCTCCTCGCCGGCGCGCACGATATTCGGCACCACGCCGGAGGTCGACAGCGTCACCCGGCGCCGCGATATGCCGATGCCTTCGTTGTCGGAGACGATCAACAGCGCGTCGCGCACCGCGTCGAAATTGTACAACGGCTCGCCCATCCCCATCATCACCACATTGGTGACGAGACGGTTGCCGTTCGGCGTCTCGCGATCGGCCCAGTCGTTGAGCCGGTCGCGCGCCACCATGACCTGGCCGACGATCTCGCCGGCGGTGAGGTTCCGCACCAGCTTCTGCGTCCCGGTGTGGCAGAACGAGCAGTTCAGCGTGCAGCCGACCTGACTGGACACGCACAGCGTGCCGCGGTCGGTCTCCGGAATGTAGACGCACTCGACCTCATGGGCCTTTTCGCCGCTGACGCCGCTCGGCAGCCGCAGCAGCCATTTCCGGGTGCCGTCATTGGAGATCTGCTCGGCCACGACTTCCGGCCGCGCCACCGTGAAATGTTCCGCGAGCTGGCTGCGCATCTCCTTGGATATGCTGGTCATTTCCGAGAATTCCTGGACCCCGCGGAAATACATCCAGTGCCACAGCTGCTGCGCCCGCATCTTGCGCTGCGAGGCCGCGACGCCGATGCCGCCCAGCGCCGCGGCGAGGTCGGCGCGGGACAGCCCGATCAGCGAGGGCTTCGCCGGCGGCACATAGGTTTCCAGCGCGGTCTTTTCGAGCAGGGCCGGGGAAGCTGACAGGGTCATCGCATCACATCTGTAGGGCGGGCAAAGCGCAGCGTGCCCACCGACCGCATAAGACGGCGCCCGGCGCAGCCGCGCCCTGGCCCATCCGAGGGGCCATCGCTGCCGCAAAATGCGGATGGCCGGCACGGGGCCGGCCATGGCGATGGAATTTCAAGCCCAATATAGCAGTCGGGACGGCGGATTGCGACCCTTTACCGCCGGCAGTCCTGCGCCAGCCGGTCCAGCGCCTGCGCCAGGCCCTTCAGCGAGAAGGTGTCGATGCTGGCGGTGCCCTTGGCCGAGACGCCCTTGACGGTGACGTCCGGCGCCCGGCGCATCGCCTCGACCATGCGCTCCTCCTCGGCGGCATTCTTGATCCACAGCCCGTCGCCCTGGCTGTACATCGCATAATTGGCGCCGCCGACCTCAAGGGTGGATTCCGAGCCGGGCTTCAGCGTGTAGCCGATCATCACCGAAACCTCGTTGACGACCTTTTCGGCCGGCCGGGTCGAGATGAAGGCATAGGCCGGGTCGCGCGGCCGGTTCGGCGGATTGGTCTTCGACGACGACGGCTTGGCCAGCGCGAAACACACCTTGCGGCCGCCCGGATTGGCCACATAGGCGCCCCAGGTGCCGAACTGGCCGATCAGTTGCGGCTCCGCGCCGCCTGAGGACGCCGCAGCGGGCGCCGGTTTGGAGTCGGGCTTTGCCACAGCGGGCTTCGCCGGCGCCGATTTCGCACCCTTTGGAGCCGGCGTCTGCGCCAGCGCCAGGGTCGAAACCCCGCACACCAGCCCCGCCGCCGCCAGACCTATCAACAATCGCCGCACGCGCATAGCAGCCTCGTCCCTCATCATTGTGACTGCATAATGGCCCGGCACCCACAGCGAACGTGTTGTCCTGCCTTAACCGGATTGGACGATTCTGGAAAGCCGGCGCGACGGTTTGTCCGAGCTCGGGCGTGTCCGGCGATTTTCAGTCGGTGCGGTGATGCCACGCGGCGGAATGACGTCGTCGATGCAGGCGACCGAATCCAATTGTCCGGGACCGGCAAATCCGGCAAGAAGCCCCGAGGTTGAATGACCGTCAAAAAACGAACCTGGGTGGATTCATGAAGGCAATTCTGTGCTCCGACTATTGCGGCCCCGATGATCTGGTGCTCGCCGACATCGCCGATCCGATCGCCGGACCCGGCGAGGCGGTGATCGCGATCAAAGCCGCGGCGCTGAATTTCTTCGACACCCTGATGATCCAGGGCAAGTACCAGATCAAGCCGCCACTGCCGTTCTCGCCGGCCGCCGAAGTCGCCGGCGTCATCGAGAGCCTCGGCGACGACGTCGCCGATCTGAAAGTCGGCGACCGCGTGGTGGCGTCCTGCGGCTACAACGGCGCGCGCGACAAGATCGCGCTGCCGGCCGCATCCATCGTCAAGATCCCCGACCATCTCGATTTCGACCGCGCCGCCGGCGTCATCATCACTTACGGCACCGCGCTGCATGCGCTGGAAGATCGTGCCCGCCCGCAGCCCGGCGAAACATTGGCGGTGCTGGGCGCCGCCGGCGGCACTGGTTTGGCCGCCTGTGAACTCGGCAAGCTGCTGGGGCTGAAGGTGATCGCCTGCGCCTCCTCCGACGCAAAGCTCGACTTCGCCAGACAGCACGGCGCTGACCTCGCGCTGAACTACGCGACCGAGGATCTCAAGGACGGCCTGAAGCGGCTGACCGAAGGCCGCGGCGTTGATATCATCTTCGATCCGGTCGGTGGCGCTTACGCCGAAGCCGCACTGCGGGCGATCGCCTGGGAAGGCCGCTTCCTGGTGATCGGCTTTGCCGCCGGCGAGATTCCGAAGATGCCGCTCAATCTGGCGCTGCTGAAGGGCTGCGACATCCGCGGCGTGTTCTGGGGCGCCTGGGCCAAGCTCAATCCGGCGAAGAACCGGGCCAATCTGGAAAAGCTGGTGCAGTGGACCGCCGAGGGCAAGATCTCCTCGCATGTCGACCGCACCTTCCCGCTGGCGCAGACCGCCGACGCGCTGAAGGTTCTGGCCGGCCGCCAGGCGATGGGCAAGGTGATCCTGCATCCCTAGGCAAGTCAGCGGCCGCGGTGGCGCGTTGTCATCAGCGCGCCACCGCGCCTGCTATAGTTCGACACCGTGCCGGTTCGGAGCTTGAGCGATGGCATTGCCGTCGGAAATCGATATCGCGATCATCGGCGCCGGCGCCGCCGGGCTCGGCGCCGCGTTCGCGCTGCAAGGAGCCGGACGCTCGGTGATCATCCTGGAAGCCCGCGACCGCATCGGCGGCCGCGGCCATACCATTCTCGCAGCGCCCGACATCCCGTTCGACGTCGGCTGCGAATGGCTGCATTCGGCCGACCGCAACAGCTTCGTCGGCATCGCCACCTCGCTCGGCGCCGCGATCGACCGTTCGCGCGGCTCGTGGCGCGATCACGCCTATGACGTCGGCTTCTCAGCGCAGGCCCACGCCGCGTTCTATGAGGCGCAGGATGCGTTCTACGCCCGCGTCGAGGCTGCCGCGGGTTTGCCGCAAGACACCGCGGCGAGCGATTGGCTGGAGCCAGGCAACCCGTGGAATCCGCTGATCGACGCCATCTCGACCTACATCAACGGTTGCGAGCTCGACCTCGTGTCGAGCCATGACACCGCGGCCTATGAGGACAGCGACATCAATTGGCGGCTGCAATCGGGCTATGGCGCGCTGATCGCGGCCTACGGCGCGCCCTGCCCGGTGGCGCTGAACACCGCGGTGACGCTGATCGATCATTCCGGCCCGCGCATCAAGCTGGTGACATCGCAAGGCACGCTGGCGGCCGCCAAGGTGATCGTCACCGTGCCGACCAGTCTGATCGCCGAGGAGGCAATCCGCTTCGACCCGCCGCTGCCCGACAAGGTCGAGGCCGCGCGCGGCCTGCCGCTCGGCGTCGCCGAAAAGGTGATGCTGGCGCTCGATGAACCGCCGCAGGCGCATCACGCGCTGCCGATCGACGGCCATCTGCGCGGCGCAACCAACCGGGTCGGCACCGGCAGCTACGATCTGCGGCCGCGCGGCCTGCCGGTGATCTCGGGATTTTTCGGCGGCCGCTTTGCGCAGGAGCTGATCGCGCAAGGCGGCGACGCGCTGGCGCAGGCCGCGATCGACGAACTGGTCGGGCTGCTCGGCTCGGATTATCGCAAACGGCTGCGGCCGTTGGCGCAGTCGCGCTGGGTGCAGGATCCCTTCGCGCGCGGCTCCTATTCGCATGCGCTGCCGGGCCACGCCGGCGCCCGCGCGGTGCTGGCCGCGCCGGTCGATGGGCGGCTGCTGTTCGCCGGCGAAGCCACCTCGCCGAACTTCTTCTCCACCGCGCACGGCGCCCGCGACTCAGGCACCCGCGCGGCGCGGCAGGCGCTCGGCTAGCTGGCTCGCTGCCGGCGTAGCGATAGCGACGGTCAATCCAGCTCGCAATTTCCGCGGAATCTGTTCGGTTTTGGCACACAAGGCGGCGGAGTGATGCAAAAAATCCACACGTTAACCGATAATTAACGATGGACCTTGATGCCGGGGCCGGACCTTGCTTTGATCGCTCCATGAGCACAACCCTGATCGAGGTTCGACCGGCCAAAGCTGCGGATGCGTCCGCGGTGGCCGCCACCCATGATGAAGCCTGGCGCTCGGCCTATCAGGGTATTATCCCCGGTGCCGAACTCGAAAAGCTGATCAACCGGCGCGGTCCGAACTGGTGGGACTCGGCGATCCGCAAGGGCAGCCGCGTCAGCGTGCTGTGCTTCGGCGACAAGGTTGCGGGCTACGCTAATTACGGTCGCAACCGCGCCCGCAGCCTGCAGTTCGAAGGCGAGATCTACGAACTGTATCTGCGTCCGGAATTCCAGGGCCTCGGCTTCGGCCGCAGGCTTTTCACCGCGGCGAAGCGCGACCTGGTGCAGAGCGGGTTGAAGAGCATGGTGATCTGGGCGCTGTTGGATAACGAACCGGCGACCGAGTTCTATCGCGCGCTGGGTGGACGAATGGTCGCGCGCTCCTCGGAGCGATTCGGTGCGAAGTCTCTCGACAAGGTGGCATTCGCCTGGTCACACTGACCGCCGCCCATCCCCTGACCCGCTGCGGCACCGCCCGGCGGCGTCTTTGATTTCAACACGACCAATCTGGAGTTTCATCGATGCGCATCGACGCAGTTTCGCTCGGCGCCAACCCACCGTATGACGTCAATGTGATTGTCGAGGTGCCGGTCGGCGGCGAGCCGATCAAGTACGAGATGGACAAGGCCGCCGGCACGCTGGTGGTCGATCGGTTTCTCTATACCGCGATGCGCTATCCGGGCAATTACGGCTTCATCCCGCACACGCTGTCCAACGACGGCGACCCCTGCGACGTGCTGGTCGCCAACACCCGTGGCATTGTGCCGGGCGCGATCATCAGCGTGCGGCCGGTCGGCGTGTTGCTGATGGAAGACGAAGCCGGCGGCGACGAGAAGATCCTCGCGGTGCCGTCGTCGAAGCTGACCCAGCGCTACGACCGCATCCAGAACTACAGCGACATGCCTGACATCACGCTGCACCAGATCCAGCATTTCTTCGAGCACTACAAGGATCTGGAGCCCGGCAAATGGGTCAAGGTGACGCGCTGGGGCGATGCCGACGAGGCGCGCCAGCTGATCCTTGACGGGATCGAACGGGAAAAGTCGGCGAAGACGGCGAAAGCCTAACACCCGCCGGGGCCCTGCCCGGCGACGCCGGTTGCTGTCGAAGGAGATCGCGATGCGACGGCTGCTTCGGGTGATCCGCAATCTGGTGGCGGCACTCGTTGCCGCCATCGTCCTGCTCGCCGGCGGACTGACGCTCAACGCCTACCGGCATGGCTCGCGGCAATTGCAGGTCGCAGCCGTGCCGCCGGTCGACGTCGACGCCACCGGCGCCGCGACGCGGCTGTCGGAAGCGATCCGCTTTCGAACCATCTCGAATTTTCTCAATCCCGAACAGGACGCCGCAGCGCTCGCAGCGCTGCAGGCGCATATCGTGGCAAGCTTCCCGGCGTTTCATGCCGCGGCCAAGCGCGAGGTGGTGGGCGCCCACAGTCTGCTCTACACCTGGGAGGGCAGCGATCCCGCGGCCAAGCCGATCGCGCTGCTGGCGCATCAGGACGTGGTGCCGATTGCGCCGAAGACCGAGCCGGATTGGCTTCAGCCGCCGTTCGACGGCGTGGTCGCCGACGGTTTCGTCTGGGGACGCGGCTCCTGGGACGACAAGGGCAATCTCTACGCGATGCTGGAGGCCGCCGAGGCGATGGCCAGGCAGGGTTTCCGTCCGAAGCGCACGGTGTATTTCGCGTTCGGCCATGACGAAGAGGTGTCCGGCCTGCGCGGCGCCGGCGCCATCGCCAGGCTGCTGGCGTCGCGCGCGGTCAAGCTGGATTTCGTGCTCGACGAAGGCCTGTTGATCACCGACGGCATCATGACCAGGCTGTCGCGGCCGGCGGCGCTGATCGGGGTTGCCGAAAAGGGCTACGCCACCTTGGTACTCACCGCCCGCGCCACCCCGGGGCATTCCTCGATGCCGCCGCGGCAGACCGCGATCGGCATGATGAGCGCGGCGCTCAGCCATCTCGAGGACCACCGCCTGCCGATGCAGATCCGCGGCACGGTGGCGGAGATGTTCGACACCCTGGCGCCGGAGATGCACGGCGTTTACCGCGTCGTGCTGTCGAACCTGTGGCTGTTCAAGCCGCTGTTGCTGCGCGAATTCGAAAAGACCGGCCCGACCGAGGCGATGCTGCGCACCACCACGGCGCTGACCATCTTCAACGCCGGCGACAAGGACAACGTGCTGCCCGGAATCGCCGAGGCCAGCGTGAATTTCCGGCTGGTGCCGGGCGACACCCAGCAGAGCGTCACCGACCACGTCCGCAACACCGTCGGCAATGCCAGCATCGCAATCAGCGGCTTCGACGGCAATTTCGATCCGCCGCCGGTGACCGGCACCAACAGCGCGGCCTACCGCCAGCTCAACCAGACCATTCGCGAGATCTTTCCCGACGTGGTGGTGGCGCCCGGGCTGATGGTGGCGGCGACCGATTCACGGCACTATGCCGAGCTCGCCGACAACATCCTGCGGTTCTCGCCGGTGCGGGCGACGTCGGAAGATCTCAAGCGCTTCCACGGCACCAACGAGCGGCTCAGCATCAAAAACTACGCCGACATGATCCGGTTCTATCGGCGCCTGATCGAGAACGCGGCGGGATAGTCCGGCTTGCCGCGACGCCGGCCTCTTCTCTCTCCCGCTTGCGGGGAAGGGTGCCCTCGCGCAGCGCCGCGTTACGACATATTCCGCCGTCATCCTGAGACAGCCCGGCGAAGCGCGCAGCGCGAAGCCGGGCGTCTCGAAGGATGGCTGCAAGCACATTGCAGAGTCCCACACTCGAAGCCGCATCCTTCGAGGCCCTCGCGTTGCTCGGGCGCCTCAGGATGACGGCACGGCAGATGAGGCCAAGCGCCGTGGGAATTACACCCCCGGCTTCGGCAGGCCGTGGATCGCGCAGGCGGCGCGCAGCGTGTTGACCAAGAGGCAGGCCACCGTCATCAGTCCGACCCCGCCCGGCACCGGGGTGATGGCGCCAGCGACTTCCTTGGCCTCGGCAAACGCAACGTCGCCGACCAGTTTGTCCTTGCCGCCGTCCGGCGACGGCGTGCGGTTGATGCCGACGTCGATCACCGTGGCGCCCGGCTTGATCCAGGAGCCCTTCACCATCTCCGGCTTGCCGACCGCGGCGAACACCAGATCGGCCTGCCGGCACAGCGCCGGCAGATCGCGCGAGCGCGAATGCGCGATGGTGACCGTGGCGTTCTCGTTGAGCAGCAATTGCACCAGCGGCTTGCCGACCAGATTGGAGCGGCCGATCACGATGGCATTCATGCCCTGAAGCGACGCGTGCACCTGCTTGGCCATGATGATGCAGCCGAGCGGCGTGCACGGCGTCAACGCGAACAGCCCGGAGGCGAGCCGGCCGGCGTTGACCGGGTTGAGCCCGTCGACGTCCTTGGCCGGATCGATCGCATCGATCACCGCGTTGCTGTCCAGCCCCTTCGGCAGCGGCAATTGCACCAGGATGCCGTGCACCGCGGGATCGGCGTTGAGCTTGGCGATCAGCGCCAGCAGCTCGGCCTGCGGCACCTCGGCGGGCAGCCGGTGCTCGAACGAGGCCATGCCGGCCTCCTTGGTCTGCTTGTGCTTAGAGCGGACATAGACCTCGGAGGCCGGATCGCTGCCGACCAGCACCACCGCGAGCCCCGGGGTGACGCCATGGTCGCGCACCACCCGCGCCACTTCCTCGGCGACTTTGCCGCGCAACTCCGCCGAGATGATTTTTCCGTCGATGATCTGCGCGGTCATGTCGTTCCCCATGTCGGTGGTGCCTTGCGGCATCGGAAGCAGGCTCCCTCTCCCATGGGGAGAGGGCTGGGGTGAGGGGTTACGACCTCTCGTGAGGCCGTACCCCCTCACCCGGATCGCTTGCGCGACCCGACTCCGATGCGGAGAGGCGAAGAGTTGCGGAGGTGCTATTGCCCAACTCGGACGCCGAATCAATCCGGCTTTGGCGCGGTCAGCCGGCGCAGGGTTTCGCCGAGTTGCTTCGGATCGCCGTCGACCGCGAGCTGTTTCAGCCGCGAGGTGGTCCCGGACAGCACCCGCACCGCGCGTTTCGGCACGCCGAGCGCCTTGGCCAACAGCTCGGTGACCGCGCGGTTGGCCTCGCCGCCCTCGGCGATGGCGCGCACCCGGACCTTCACCACGCTGCGGCCATTGGCGAGCGTTTCCAGCCCGTCGATGTCGTCGCGGCCGCCGCGCGGCGTCACCCGCAGCGCGACGCTGATGCCCTGGGCGGAATAGCGCCAGGCCTCGGTCACGGCCGCAGCCAAGCCCCTTGATGCGGCCGGAGCGTCACCCGCTCAGAACACGCTGGGGTAGATGTAATAAGTGATCACCCGCTGCAGGAACATGATCAGCAGGATGACGATGATCGGTGAAATATCGAGGCCGCCGAGATTCGGCATGATGCCGCGGATCGGCGCCAGCACCGGCTCGGTGATTCGGTAGAGAAATTCGGACACCGAAGACACGAACTGGTTGCGGGTGTTCACCACGTTGAACGCGATCAGCCATGACAGGATCGCCGAGGCGATCAGCAGCCAGATGTAGAGGTCGAGGACGATCAGGACGATGTCGAGAATGGCGCGCATGGCGGGGTGGCTCGCGGGGGTTGGTCGCGGATTCGACTGATCCCGTAAATATCGGTTCGGCCTGCGCCAAACAAGGGAAGTTCCGAGTTAAAATGCCGCGCAAAACATCGGGTTCAGTCGTTCTTGACTTGGCCCGGGAGGGGACTGTAAATGACGCCGTCTGCTGGCTGCTTCGCTTGGTCGAACCAGTCGCGACGGGGCCATAGCTCAGCTGGGAGAGCGCGTCGTTCGCAATGACGAGGTCGGCGGTTCGATCCCGCCTGGCTCCACCACGCTTCGCCTTAGGCTACGCGTGGCGCAGCCACGCTAGCCGAAAGCGAAGCGTGCCCGGCATAGCCCGCAGGGCGACGACGGGCAGCCAGCCAGCAGCTTTCATATCCCCCAAGCCAGCGCCGATCACCTGATGCGCCCACGCTATTCCGCCGCCTGCGCCAGTCCGGCGTCGGGCAGGATCAGCGGTGTCGGCGCCAGCCAGACGCCGAGGAAATCGCGCAACCAGAGCCGCTCGGCGAAGTCGTGCACGGCGCGGTCGCTGAAATGATCGTGGCGCGGCCGGGCGCCGGGCAGCTCCAGCCGGGCATGGCCGCGGGTGGTCCAGCGATGCATCATCGCGTAGGTGACGTCGGGATGAAACTGGAAGCCGAAGGCGTGGCCGGCGCGGAACGCCTCGACCGGAAAATCGCTGCCTTCAGCCAGCAATTCGCCGTCCGCCGGCAGATCGAAGCCCTCGCGATGCCAATGATAGACCTGCTCCGGCCAATTGGCGCAGATCGCGCGGCCGGCCGCGGTGGGACGGATCGGGTAATAGCCGATCTGGGCGCGGCCTTCGGCGTGCGGCGCCACCCGCGCCCCGAGCTGCGCCGCCAGCATCTGCGCGCCGAGGCAGATCCCGAGAAACGGCCGGTTTTCCTTCAGCGGCACTGCGATCCAATCGATCTCGCGGCGCACGTAGTCGTCGGGGTCGTTGGCGCTCATCGGGCCGCCGAAAATCACCGCGCCGGCGTGCTGCTGCAGCGTCGCCGGCAGCGGATCGCCGAATCGCGGCCGGCGGATGTCGAGCGGGTGGCCGAGCAGCCGCAGCGCGTTGCCGACCCGACCCGGGGTCGACATTTCCTGATGCAGCACGATCAGAACCGGCCGCAGATCGGGAGCACGCGGCGCGATCGACACCGGGGCGACCGCGGTCGAAAGCCGCAACAGCTCTGCAGAACCCATATTAGCCGATTGAACCGACATCCGTTTTTCTATTTGGCCGGTGATCGGTCAGCATACCGCGGTTTGCTGTAATCCGCAGAGAAATTTGTAAGCAGGCCGCCGATCAAATCTCAGGCAGCGGCAACCGCCTTGTTTAGCCGCCGGTTCAACGCCGCCGCAGCTGAATTTTCCCGACCCCCGCCAGCACGAAACCGCGCGGAAAAAACCGCAGCAAGAGCGGCACGATCTTGATGCCCAGCCCCGGCAGCACCGCGCGCTTGTTGGCCATCAGCCCCTCGAAGCCCTGACGGGCAACGTCGGCCGCCGGCACGTTGAGGATCGCGCTGTCGACCCCCGGCTCGAACCCGGCATGCTGCTGGAACTCGGTCAGCACCGGCCCCGGGCATAACGCGGTCACCCGCACGCCGTGCCGGCCGAGTTCGGCGTGCAACGCCTCGGTAAACGACAGCACGAAGGCCTTGGAGGCGTAGTACACCGCCATGCCGGGACCCGGCAGGAAGCCGGCGATCGAGGCGACGTTGAGAATGCCGCCGCGCAGCCTGATGACGCTGGCGGAAAACCGCAGCGACAGGTCGGTGAGCGTCCGGATGTTGAGGTCGATCATGCCGAGCTGGGCGCTGCGATCGAGCTGATCGGCCTGGCCGAACAGGCCGTAGCCGGCGTTGTTGACCAGATATTCGACTTCGACATTGGCCTCGGTGAGCGCCGCGGCAATCTTGTCGCCGGCGTCGGGCTGCCGCAAATCGCAGGCAATCACCAGCGGTTTGGCGCCGCCGGCGGCGACGATTTCCTGCGCCAGCGCATCCAACCGCTCCGCCCGGCGCGCCACCAGCGCCACCCGGTGATGATGAGACGCAAAAACGCGCGCCAGTTCGGTGCCGATGCCCGCGGAGGCACCAGTGATCAACGTCACGCGCTCAGTCACGTTTCAGAACTCTTCGATTGATGAACGTATCGGCGATGCTTTGTGGAGATGACCATAGCCATTAGGCGCGAAGCAAGAGCCGTGCAAGGTTATCGCGCCGTCCAAACGGACGAGCGCGCGCGCTATCGAGTTTTCTTGGCGTATTAAGATTTGTTAATGTCGGCAGCGGCAACGACCGGCGCTTAGCCGGGCAACCACCGCGCTAAACGCCAGTCGTCTTTCTCGCGCGGCGTGCGGTGCGCGATCGTTCCCGCGCCAGATCTTACGGGGCGAGATCTTATGGTGCGACGTCGTCGGCCTGCGGCTCGGCGATCGGGCGGCCGGCGGCAAAGCCGATTGAAGCTTTGCCGATCTGGTTTTCGCCGATCTGGCTTTCGGCGACCTGACGCTTCAGGTTGATGCGGTCCCGGGCCGAGACCGCGAGCAGGTCGGCGGCGCGCCACACCACGTTCTCCTCGAACTCGGTGACGTTGCCGTCGGCATAGACCAGCTCCCACATCATCTCGATGATCCGAAGCCGGCCCTCTTCATTGACCGTGCGCATGATCACACTGGTGAAATGGTACAGATCGACGGCGTCGCCTTCGGCCAGGGTGGCCGACTTGATCAGCCGGGCCGCGGCGCCGGCGTCGAGCCCGAACCGGGTTTCCAGCAGGGCGTGAAGCTTGCTTCTTTCCACGTCGGACGGCTCGCCGTCGAGCGAGATCACGTGGATCAACAGCGCGGTCGCCGCCAGGCGATAGCCGTTGTCGTCGAATGACAATTCGTCGTCGGTGGCCGGGGCCACGACATCGGCAATGAATTGGCGCAGTCGGCTCAGCATCGATTTGACCGGGTTTGGGACAACGGATGCCAAGGCGGCCATCATCCTGTGAAAGAAATTCTATGACTGAAATTGCAACGCTGGCAATCCGCCGGCGTTCCCGACGCCTGGGTTACGGTTAAGAAATCTTTGGCTGGATCGCAGCCCGGCCAATGCCGTCGCGATTTGGGCGCGATGGCGGCCGGCGCGACGGCTGTTCGCGCGCGCCCAGCGCGATCGGTCCGCCCGTCAAAAATCCTACAAGCTTCCCTGCTATCACTCCACGAAAAGCGCTCGATTAGCAGGGCCGATAGCGGTCATTGCAAAAGCCATTTTCGCCGGCAGGAATCGTGATATAAGTAATTGCTTCTTCTCGAACCATGAGGGGGGCATCTTGGGTGAACTTCACGATTGGCTGATCGATCAGCATCACGGTCTGCGGACCTACCGCGCCTTTCACCAGAAGGCCGATCAGTTGGCGCAGCGCGACAGCCGCCACCGGGCGCTGTATCGGATGCTCGCGCTGATCGTCACCGACTACATCGACGCTTATGACGATCAGCCGCTGCCGGTTGACGTGGCGGAAGCCGCGTTTGATCGTCTGCTCGGCGTCGTCTCGGCGGCAGAGAATTCGCTGCAGGCGCCGGTCGCAGACCAAATCGTCACGCTGAACCGGATCGCCGAGGCACGCTTGTTCTGACGCTGATGGTAAATGGACCCAGGGCTTGGGTGATGCCTCACCTTCAAGGGATCTCGTAGACCACCACCTTGTCGGCGATGCCGCGCAACGCCGCCTGCTTCTGGATCGGGGTGATGCCGGCCTGCCGCAGCAGTGTCGCCACCGCCGGCGCCGCGATCACCGTGCCGGTGATGTGGATCGCCTGCGAGGTCGCCAAGCCCTGCACCCGCGAGGCGATGTTGACGGTCTGGCCGAAATAATCCTGCCGTTCGTTCAGCATCACCGCGAGACACGGCCCTTCATGGATGCCGATCTTGACCACCAGATCGGCGGTGCCGCGCTCGGCGTTGAGCGCGTCCATCGCCGCGCGCATCCGCAGGCCCGCGGCCAGCGCCTGCTCCGGGGCGACGAAGGTCGCCATCACCGCGTCGCCGATGGTCTTCACCACCGCGCCCTTATGCGACGAAATGATCTCCAGCAGCGCGCGGAAATGCGCCCGCACCAGATCGAACGCGGCGAGGTCGCCGACCCGTTCGTACAGCGCGGTCGAGCCCTTCAGGTCGGTGAACAGGAAGGTCAGCGAGGTGATCTTCAGCCGCTGGTCGATGGTGAGATTGTCGGCCTTGAACACGTCGCGGAAGGTCTGGTTGCTGAGCATCCGCTTGGCGGTAAGAAACGGTTTGCGCTGGCCGAGCAGATGATGCAACGCGTCGGCGGCGATGAACACCGACGGCAGCACCCGGGTATCGGCGCGGTTGTCGAGCGACAATTGCAGCGGGCCCGGCCGCAGCGTGATGGTTTCGGTCGGCGTCGCCAGCTTGTGATAGACCAGCGAAAGCTGCTGCACCTCGTCGGTCGGCTCACCCTGCACGTCGATGAATTGCGCCGCGTGGGTGACCGGCTCGAACACGATGATGAATTCGGGCGGCAATTGCAGCGCCCGCGTCACGCTGCGGCCGGTCGGCAGTTCGATCGCATCCAGCGTCACCTCGCCGGTAAGCTGGGCAAATCCCTGCTCGTTGAAATCGACGCCGGAACTCCAGAACATCTGCCGGAAATATTCCCAGATCGGCAGCGTATTCGGATCGTGCGCGGCGATCCGCCTCACCCGCGGCGCCACGGTGAACGCCACCTCGACCTGCTTGTCGACCGAGGCTTCGTAGTCCGAAGCGCATAGCCCGCAGTGATACTCGTCCGGGCGCAGCGATTTCAGCGTGTTGTGGGCGTCGAGCACGCCACCGCAGCCGGGACACAGCACGTTCCAGCTCAGATCGAACAGCCCGAGCCGCGAGGCGTGCAGGAAGCCGGAGATCACCCGCTCCTCGTCGAGTTCGCGCCGCGCGGAGAAGTCCAGCAGGTTGATGCGGTTGAGCTCGCGGTCGGAGCCCTCGGCCACCAGGCGTTCGATGGCTCTGGCGACCGCGGGCTCGGCGGCCTGCTGCAACGCCGCGAATTGCGCGGAGCTGTCGGTCGATTCGATCGAGGGGGTGTCAATATCCAAGCCAACCTCAGCGCGGTGTCAGACGAAACAACGGGGAATGATCGGGCTGCGTGGTGACGACGCCGATCGGCAGCACCGGCGTGGTGTCGCGTAGCTCGACGCGGAACCGGCCGACGATCCCGGACAGCGCCAGCGTGGCTTCGACCAGCGCGAAATGCGCGCCGATGCAGACCCGGGCGCCGACCCCGAACGGCAGATAGGCGAAACGATCGGGCGGCGGACGGCCCGGCAAAAAGCGCGCCGGCAGAAAGGCGCCGGGATCCTGCCACAGCTTTTCGTGGCGATGCAGCAGCCATGGCGCGATCACGATGACGTCGCCTTTGCGCACCGGATTGCCAGCCACCACGTCGCGGCCCGCGGCGGCGCGCGCGATCAGGAATGCAGGCGGATAGAGCCGCAGCGTCTCGTCGATCACCGCGCGGGTGAAGCTGAGACGCTCGACCTCGGGCGCGACGCCGGCGGGTAGGCCGTGCAGTTCGGCGGCCACCTGATCCTGGCTGTCCTGGTCGAGCGCCAACAGATACAGCGCCCAGAACAGCGCGGTCGCGGTGGTCTCGTGGCCGGCGAGGATCATGGTGGCGACCTGATCGCCGAGCTGCGGTTCGGAGAACGCCTCGCCGGTTTCGGGATCGCGCGCCGCCATCATCAGGTCGAACAGGTCGCGCGGCGGCGCGCCGTCGAGCTTGCCGGCGGCGCGGCGCTCCGCCATCAGTTGCGCGATGAACCCGGTCCAGCGCCGGCGAAACCCGGCGCGGACGACATCCAGCGGCGTCGGCCAGGCCAAGGGCAGCAGCAGATCGAGAAAATGCGGCCGCGCCAGCCGAGTGCCGTAATCGATCACGAAGTCGCGCAAGCTGCGGCCGTGTCGGCCCATCGCGAAGGAGAACATGGTGCGGCCGGCGATCTCCAGCGCCATCCGCTGCATCGCCTCGCGCAGATCGATAGCGGCGTCGCCGGCCGCTTCGAACTCGGCGAGCGTCTCGTCGATCGCCGAGCGCATATGCGGCACCAGCGTCGCCACCGCGCGCGGCGTGAAGGCCGGCGCCAGGGTGCGGCGCTGATGCTTCCAGGCGCGGCCCTCGGCGAGCAACAGGCCTTTGCCGAGCATCGGCTGCAGCACCCGGATGCCCGCCGCGGTGCGGACGTAGTTCTCGTAATTGTCGACCAGCACGTGGCGGATCGCGTCGGGCGTATTCAGGATGAAGCTGGAGTGACCGAAGAACCGGCCGCGCACCACATCGTCCTGATAGGCGCGCGCGCCCCAGCTCGCGATCGCGTTGTTGCGGAGCGCCGCCAGCCGCCCGAACGCGGTCATGGTGTCGGAGGCGCGCGGCGGGGCCGGCGGCCACAGCGGTCGATGCGACGGCGGCATCTGATGGGCTGCGGCTGTGCTCACAAGGGCCTCGCTGGGCAGGAACCGATCCGGACGCACCTCATAGCTAGGAACGCGGGGCCGCAACCGCAACGCAGCGTCGCAGACGCCGCCGCTCACTGATCGGTGAGGCCGGCTGCCGCGCCGGGTGCGGGTCGCCGCGCTGGACATGCCCGACGGCGCCGAGCGGTGCGAGACCGGCCGCCGGCGGTGCGCGAGCGGACGATCTCAGCGGCCGTTGTCGGCCAGCGCTTTGGCGCAGGCCCTGCTCAGCCTTGCGCGATGCTCCTGCAGACAGGACAGGATTACCATATCGCCGTCGTTAATCTGGGCGCGGCAGAACCGCTGGACGTCGCGCGCGCAGCCGGGATCCTGACGTTGCCCCTGCTGGGCCTGCGCTCCGGTGGCCAGCAGCAGAGCGGGAACCACAAAAAGCCATCGTGTCATCAATCGACCTATCGGAAATTGAAAAACCAAACTGCCGCGCTAGCCGGCATAGCGGCAATTTTAACGTGCCTCCCTGCGCGCCGCAACGCATTCCGCATCACCCGAGCGGGCGGCGGACCTGTCCGGATGAAGCGTGAGATGCTGCGAAGAGCGACCATGCTGGGGTGAACCAAGCCGGAGCCAAGGAGGATTTTGACACTAACGTCGTTTTTCCGACCTGACCGGAGGGAATTACCAACAAGACACCGATACCTGCCGCTTGTTATTGCCATCTCCGCGTCACGCCGGCGAGGTACTTGCGTCCCGCCTTTGCGCGGCAGATTGATGCGTCTCGATTTGCGCGAACCTATTTCGTGAGCGGCCAAACGACATTGAATCGTTGCACAACACAATCAGCAGCTGAAATTCACTGGCTGCCCAAGCGCGTTCAATATAATCATGGTAGCACTTGCTCATCCGCTTGTGCGTCTAAGGGAATAGAATGCATTTCGCGCATTCGACCGAAAATTCCGATCAATCCGATTGGCAGCCGCTTTTCGAGCATCTGATTGAAGCGGCAGAGCTGGCGGCGACGCGTGCTGACAAGTTCGGGGCCGCCGCGGCGGCGGCGCTGGCGGGCCGGCTGCACGACCTCGGCAAATATGCG